>NZ_JBIAUR010000022.1:0-183227 GCF_042893105.1 Streptomyces sp. NPDC001663
GGGTCGGCGGGCATCGGACCGTGCCCGGGCAGCAGGACGCGCGGGGCGAGGTCGGCCAGGCGGTGCAGGGAGGCCAGGGCCGTGGTGGCCGCCTCTGGGCCGTCGAGGGCGAGGTTGACCCAGCCGACGTCGTAGTCGGACAGCGCGTCCCCGACCGCCAGCAGTCGCTGCTCCGGCTGCCACAGGGCCAGGTGGCCGGGGGTGTGCCCGGGGGTGCGCACGATCTGCCAGTCGGTGTCGCCGAGTTGGAGGATCCGGCCGTCTTCGAGGGGTTCGTCGACGGTGTAGGGGGCGACTGGTTGGTCCAGGTATTCAGCCTGGCAACAGCCGGGATCGCGGAGCGCGACAGCCCGGGCCTCCGGGGTGCCGGCCGCGATGCGGGCACCCGACGCCTGCAGGAGCGCGTTGCCGCCGACGTGGTCGGAGTGCCAGTGGGTGTTGACGACGAGCGCGACCTGCCTCCCGGCGCGGGCGTGGGCCCAGGTGGCCGTCTCCTCCGCATGGCCGACGAACCCACTGTCGACGAGGGCCGGTTGACGGCCGTGCAGCAGAAGCAGGTTGGCGTCGGGAAACGGTCTGCGCCGCCACGTCACCCAGGGCGGCGGCCGCTCGTCGTCACCGGCGGTCATCGACAACCTCCTTGTCGGCGTGGGCGGTTGGGGCGGGCTCACCAGTCTGGTGGCGCCCCTTGAGGGGCTGTCCGTCGCACCGGTTCGGATGCCGCCCCCCGGTCGCTCGTAGTCACCAGCCACCATCACCACCCCCCCCCTTGCCCGCACGGTGGTTGGGCAGTTCACCAATCCGCAGGACGGCCCTTCAGCTGCTGCCAGTAGCGCCGATGGGCGTGCCGGGCCCCCTCGCTCGACATCACGGCGGCAAGCTCCTTGTCCAACGGGTCCGAGAGTTCGGCGATGTCGCGCAGGGCGGCGGCCTGACAAGCCCGCTTGGTGAACGCGTACGGCTCGATGGAGTCCTCGGGCGTCTCCCCGGCGACGGCGACGGCCCGCTCCAGCAGCTCCTCGGCCGACGCCAACTCCTGGACCATGCCCAGCTCGTGAGCCTGCCGCGGCGTGAAGATCTCCCCGCGCAGGCACGTACGCGCGGCCACCGGCTCGCCCCAGGCGTAGGCGAGCATGCGGACGTACACGGCGGGCATCGGGATACCGATCGGCACCTCGTTGAGCCCGAAGCGCGCCGACTCGTCGTCGACGGCCACCCGGTGGTCGCACACGGCGGCAGTGATCAACCCGCCCGCGAACGCATGCCCGTTGACGGCGGCGACCGTCGGCCGCGGGTAGGTGAACAGGCGCATGTTCGTCGCCCGGTACTCCTGGAACCATGACGCGACCGCCGCCGTGTCACCGGCGAAGAGCGGGAAGTGCTCGCCGAGATCGAGCCCGGCGGAGAAGCGGGAGCCGGTGCCGGTCAGGACGACCGGGGAGTCGGCGTGGTCGCGTTCGAGCCGGTCGAAGGCGTCGTGCAGGTCGGCGAAGAAGGCGCGGTTCTGCGCGTTGACGGGGTTGGTCGTCATCGTCACGACGGCGACCCGGCCGCGCCGCTCGATCGTCCAGCTCATGCTCGTTCCTCCAGTCGTACGGGGACGGGATCGCCGTCGGTCCGCGCCTCCAGCGCATGCAGTACGGCCACCATGTCCTCGCCACCATGCCCCCGCGCCACGGTCTCGGCGTAGAGGGCGTGGCAGATGTCGAGGAGCGGGGAGGCCAGGTCGGCCTTGCGGGCGGCCTCCGCGATCAGCCGGTTGTTCTTCAGGACGTCCGCGGCGCCCGCCTGCACGCTGAAGTCGCGGGCCAGCAGCTTGGGTCCCTTCACCCGGGAGACGGCGCTGGCCATCGGCCCCGCGTCGAGGACGTCCCGAAGCAGCCGCTGGTCGAGCCCGTACCGGTCGGCGAAGTGGAACGCTTCCGTCAGCCCGGTGACGAGCGTGATCAGGAACAGGTTCACCGAGAACTTCATCAGCAGCGCGCCCGGCACCGCACCGCAGCCGAACGTCTCCCGGCACAGGGGTGCGAGCAGCGGCCGTACGACCTCCACGGCGTCCTCCTCCCCCGCCAGCATCCCCACCAACTTCCCCTGTTCCGCAGGGACTCGGGAGCCGGAGACCGGGGCCTCGACGTATCTACCGCCCGCGCCTCGGACGGCGTCCTCCAGACCGGCCGAGTACTCGGGCGAGGTCGTGCCCATGTGGACGACGGTGCGGCCGGCCACGCGCGCGGCGAAGTCCGCGGTACCGCGCCCCAGCACCGCGTCCATGGCGGCCTCGTCGGCCAGCATGAGAATCACGGTCTCCGCCCGCTCGAAGACCTCGGCGGGGCTCGCCGCGACCGCGGCTCCGGCGGCGCGCAGGGGATCGCACCGGTCCGGCGTGCGGTTCCAGACGACCAGGGGCGTCCCGGCACGGGCGAGGTTGAGGGCCATGGGCTGCCCCATGACACCGAGGCCGACGAAACCGACGTACACGACACACCACCACTTACGACCGGCCACGGGCCACGGGCCACGGACTATGACAGCGGTCATAGTAGCCGAGCCCTATGACAGTGGTCATAAGATGGAGCTCGGAAAGCTCGATGAATGGGGAGACCGAGGATGTCCGAACGAGTGCCGCGCGAGCGGATGGTCTTCAGCGCGGCCCAGCTCATCCGGCGCGACGGGGTGGCCTCCACCGGCATGCGCGAGGTCGCCGCCCATGCCGAAGCGCCGCGCGGCTCGCTCCAGCACTACTTCCCCGGTGGCAAGGAACAGCTGGTCAACGAGGCCGTGGGCTGGGCGGGCCGGTACGCCGGCAACCGCGTCGCCCGCTTCCTGGCCGCGCTGCCCGAACCCACGCCCAGCGGGCTGTTCGCCGAGATGGTGCGCCAGTGGACCGACGAGTACGAGAGCGCCGGCTTCGCGGGCGGCTGTCCGGTGGCCGCCGCCACGGTGGACTGCGCGGAGGCCGTCCCCTCCACGCGGGAAGCGGCAGCCGCCGCCTTCGCCACCTGGACCGGACCCGTGGCCCGGGCCCTGGTGGACATGGGGGTGCCCGAGGAGCGGGCCGGTGCGCTGGCCACGCTCATGATCAGCACGCTGGAGGGGGCGATCCTGATGGCCCGGGCCGAACAGGACGTGCGCGCCCTGACGACCGTGGCCGGGGAACTCGGCCCTCTGCTCGACGCCGCGGTGCGCAGGGGCGACTGAACTCCCCCCGGACCAGGCCGCTCCTACTCCGGCGGCGTGGGCGTGTCGTGCGTGCGGTACATCGCCTGGACGTCCAGTTCCAGCTGGACCGTCGGGCCGACCACCGCGATGCCGCGGGCCAGCATGGAGCGCCAGTTCAACGTGTAGTCCTCGCGGTGCAGTTCCGTCTTGGCCAGGGCGGCGCAGCGCAGTTCCTCGCCGTAGCCGCCGTTGACCATGCCCAGGTAGGTGGTGTCCAGGGATATGGACCGGCTGACGCCGTGCATGGTCAGGGTGCCCAGCAGGGTCCACTTGCTGCCGCCGCGGTAGGCGAAGCGGGTGCTTCTGAAGTCGATGTACGGGAAGTGCTCGACGTCGAGGAAGTCGGCCGAACGCAGGTGGGTGTCCCGGGTGTTGTTGCCGGTGGTGATGCTCGACGCGTCGATGCGCACATGGACGCGGGAGTCGGCCACGTCCTGGGTGACCTGGATGCCGCCCTCGAAGCGTTCGAAGCGGCCGTGCACGTTCGCCATGCCGACGTGCTTGGCGATGAAACGGATCGCCGTGTGCGGCGGGTCGAAGAGCCAGGTGCCGGGCACCGGGAGGTCGGCCTGCCGGCCCGGCTGGAGCCAGATGCGCTGCGAGGCCAAGCCTGCGTCGGCGACGACGTCGACGGTCTCGCGGTGCGGCTCCAGCCCCTCGGCCATGACCATCAGGCTGTAACTGCCCGGCGGCAGCACGGCCATGAACAGTCCGTACGGGTCCGTGGTGCCGCGCGCGGCGACCTGGTGGCTGCGCAGTTCCGTCACCGTGACATCGGCGGCGCCCAGGGGCTGGTTCACCGGGTCCAGGACCTCGCGGACGACGACGCCCGCGCCTGCCGGGACGGGAAGCGTGAGGCCCGCGGGGCTTCCGGAGGCATTCTTCAGTCGCCGCCGGAGCAGTCCGAGGGGCATGTGGTTCACCTTTCAGTTCTGAATGATCGCCGTCAGGCGTGCCCGAGGATCCGCCGCACGGCCTCGGCCAGCAGTTGCTCGGCGTCCTCGCCGGAGGCGGCCGCCGTCGCGTGCCGGAACGCGACGTACCCGTCCGGCCGTACGAGCAGCGCCCCCGCGTCGGCCACCTCGCTCAGCCGCGCCCAGTCGCCGTAAGGGTCCTCGTACTCCTGGCCGGGTCCGATGACGACGGTGGCGATCTCCAGGTCGTGGGCCGCAGCGGCCCGCACCCAACTCGCCCCGCCGACACCGGTGATCAGGGTGAAGCGCCCCTGGCCGACGACGTCGAGCGTGGACAGGGTGCGGGTGCCCGAGGTGATCCAGGCGTGCGGGAGCTTGGCGCCGGGGCGGGAGGTGGGCTGGTGGTACAGCTCGGGGTCGCGGTCGAAGCCGGGGTCGTCGGTGCCGTCGGGGACGATCGCGGCGGAGGCGTAGCGCTGGTTGAGGTCGACGCCGTGCGCGTTGAACTCGTACACCTTGAACGCGATCGCCTCCCGCAACTTCGCCCGCTGCTTCTCGGCCGCCTCCGAATCCTCCTTGCGGGCGGCGATGTTGGCCCACAGCTGCTCGGGGGTCTGCGGCGACAGTCCGTCGAGCGCCTCGAAGATGGGGGCGGTCTCGCCGATGGACTTGTTGGCGCGGGTGACGATCTGCCGGCCGATCGGGGCGCGTTCGGCGGTGTAGGTGTCCAGCAGCTTCGGGGACGCGGTGCCGTCGAGGACGAGCTTGAGCTTCCAGGCCAGGTTGTAGGAGTCCTGGATGGAGGTGTTGGAGCCGAGCCCGTTGGACGGCGGATGACGGTGCGTGGCGTCTCCGGCGCAGAAGACCCGGCCGTTGGAGTACGTCTCCGCGTACATCTCGTTGACGGTCCATGCCGAGGACGACTTGACGGTCACCAGGATCTCGTCGTCGCCGATCAGCTGCCGTACGACGGACTCGGCGTACTCGGTGGTCAGGTCGGGGGCGCCGGCCGTGACGTCGTAGCCCCACACGATCAGCCACTCGTTCCAGGGCCGCACGCAGCGCACGAGCCCCGCGCCGATGCCGCCGACGGTGGCGCCGGGAGCCAGCACCCAGTAGAGGGTGGACGGCCGATGAGCGGTGTACTTGCTGAGATCCGCGTCGAAGACGATGTTGATGCTGCCGGCCACGCCCATCTGGCCGCCCATCGGCAGCTGGGCGTCCTCGGCCACCTGGCTGCGGCCGCCGTCGGCGCCGATCAGGTACTTGGCGCGGATGGTGTACTCGTCGCCGCGCAGCCGGTCCTCGACCGTCACCGTCACGCCGAAGGCGTCCTGGACGAAGGACTTGTAGACGGTGCTGAAGCGCAGCTGCGTGCCGCGGGCGACGGCCGCGTCGATGAGCACGGGCTCCATCAGGTGCTGGGGCATGTCGCACATGCGGGTGGGGCTGGCGAGGTCGTGCGCGGCCTGGACGAGCGGGTCGTTGCCCCAGGAGCGGACCCGGCCGAGCTCCTCGCCGGCGAGGCTGGTGCAGAACGTCGTGTTGCCCATGAGGTGCTGCGGGGTCGCCTTGGCGATCACCTCGTCCTCGACGCCGAGGTCGCGCAGCACCTCCATGGTGCGCTGGTTGGTGATGTGCGCCCGGGGCGTGTCGGCGAGGCTCGCGTAGCGGGTGACGACGATGTTGGGTACGCCGTAGGTGCTCAGGGCGAGCGCGGCGGAGGCGCCCGCGGGACCGCTGCCGACGATGAGTACGTCGGTCACGACATCGGGCTCGACGGTCTGCACGGGGAACGCTCCAGGGCTCCGGGGAATGCGAACAGGCACCTACTGTTCAAGATCATGTAGGCGGGAGCCGGAGCGTGGGTGTCTCAATTCGAGACAGTCCTACGAGACAGTTCAGTCGTCCCGGTGGCTGACGATGTTCAGGACGTTGCCGTCGGGGGCGCGGACGAAGAACCGGCGCAGGCCCCACGGTTCCTCGGTGAGCGGATGCGGGATCTCGTATCCGCGCCGCAGCGCCTCGGCGTAGGCCTCGTCGACGGCCGCGCCGACCCTGACCGAGACGACGGGGTTCGCCGGCGCGGTGGCGTCGTGCGTGAGCAGCTGGATCTGCGCGCGGCCGTCGGGCGAACGGAATTGGGCGACCCAGCCCATGTTGAAGCCCTCGACGCTCAGGCCGAGATAGCCGGTGTAGAAGTCGCGGGCGGCCGCGATGTCCGGGACGAGCAGGTTGGCTGTGATGCCGGTGGGTTCCATCGTCACTCCTCGTTGCTCCTCATTGCTCCGCATGGATTCCGCACTCTGCCACCAGGCAGCGGCACCGGCGCCGGTAACGCACGGAGCGGAGGTTGTTGTGTGTTCAACCGTTCCCGGTAGGGTGAGCGATGCCGTGACCACCGCAGAGCGCCCTTCCGTCCGCCCCACCCTCGCTTCGCTGCGCAGGGCCCGCGAGTTGTTCCTGCTGGGGCAGCAGCTGCCCGACGGGGTGCCGGAAGACGTCCTCGCCGCCTGGAAGCGCGCCCGCTTCTTCGGCGTACGGCACGACGTGACAGACCCGGCGCCGGGGGTTCCGGCACCTCCCCTACGACTCCTCGAGTCCCCTCTGCTGGCCGCGGCCCGTCCGGTCCTCGAGCGGCTCGCCCCCACGCTCGGCACCGGGCAGACGTCGCTCGTGCTCACCGACGAGCGGCTGCGAGTGCTGTGGACCGCGGGATTCCCGCCGGGCCACCCCCACCACGACCTCTCCGAGCAGGTCGTCGGCCACAACAGCGCGGCCCTCGCGCTGCACACCCGGCGTCGCGCCGAGGTGCACGGCCCCGAGCACTTCCTCGACCTGTGGCAGGACGTCTCCGCGGTCAGCGTGCCGGTGCGGGCGCCGGAGACCGGGCAGTTGCTGGGCACGGTGACGGTGACCTGCGGACTGTGCGCCGAGTGCGGGCCGCATCCGCAGGCCCCGCTCGCGGAGGCCACGGCGACCGCCGTCGAGGCGGAGCTTCTTTCGCGGTCACGGGCGGCCGAGCGGGTGCTGCTGGATGCGTACTTGCGGGCGGCGGGTGAGCGGGGGCGTGCGGTCGCCGCCGTCGACGGGCGGAACCGGCTCGTCAGTGAAGCCGCGGGGCGGCTGCTTTCGCCGGAGGGGGTGGAGGCGCTGGAGCGGGCGGCGGTGGGAGTGCTTCGGGGGTGGGGGCGCGGGGCTGAAGCCGAGACGTTGGCGGGGGCGGAGGTGGAGGTGGAGGCGGCGTTCGAGGGGGCCTTGGGTTCGGGGGCCTTGGGTTCGGGGGCCTTGGGTTCGGGGGCCTTGGGTTCGGGTGCGTCGGGCTGGGCTGCCTCGGGATCGATGGGCTCGGGATCGATGGGACCGGCGAGCTCGGGACCGGTCGGCTCGGGACCAGTCGGCTCGGGACCAGTCGCGGTTTCCGCGAGCAGCTCGGCCAGGCCAGGACTGGTTGCCGCCCCTGCACCCTCGGCGTCGTACCGCATTCGGCTTCCGGACGGCACGGGCCGTACGGCGGTGCTCACCCCCGTGCCCCACCTGGGCTCGGTCGTCGGGGTGGTCGCCGTGCTGGAGCAGGCGGGGCATGCGGCCGTGACCTCGGCCGCGCGGACCGTCGTGGGACTCGCCGGGCGATCCGTGCCGTGGCGGCATGCGGTCGCCCGGGCGGTGGAGTTGGCCGGATCGGCCGAGCCGCTACTGCTCGTCGGCGAGCGCGGCACCGGGAAGACCTCGCTCGCGCGGGAACTGGCCGCGAACCCCTTGACCCTGGACGCGGCGGAGGGCGAACTTCGCATCCAGGCCGACGAATTGGTGAACGGCCGTCCGCTCCTCATCCGTCATGTCGAGCGTCTCGCACAGCCCGACACGGCGACCCTCAACTCGCTGCTGGAATCGCATCCCGGTGTACCTCTGCTGGTGACGTACACCCCCGGAGCGCCGCCCGGCCCGTGTCTCCAACGGCTCCTGGACACCCTGGCCGCACGCTCGGTCACCCTCCCCGCCCTGCGCGAACGGCCCGAAGACGTCAGGGAGTTGGCCACGGCCCTGATCCCCAAGCCGGCACCGGGACGGCCCCCGCTCACCTGGACGCTGGACGCACTGCGTGCGCTGGAGCAGCATCCGTGGCCCGGCAATGTCACCGAACTCGCCCATCTGGTACGGGCGTTGGCCGAGCAGCGTCGCGCGACCGGCCCCGTCCAGCGCGCCGAACTGCCCGACCCGGTGCGCGAGGGCCCCGCGCCCCGGCCGCTCAGCCCGATGGAGCATGCCGAGCGCGCCGCCATCCTGGAGGCCCTCCGACTGCACGGCGGCAACAAGGCCCGCACGGCGGCGGCCCTGGGCATTGCCCGCGCCACGCTGTACCGGAAGCTGCGGGGCTATCGCGGCTGACGACCAGCGTCCCTCAACTGACCGGAAACACCTTGTACAGCGGCCGAGTTGTCTCCGTACCCTGTCCGGGCCGACCGTCGAGCGTGGGCGCGCGTCTGTCGAAGTGAGGTCGTGCCATGAGAGCGATCGTCGTGGGAGCCGGCATCGGCGGACTCGCCGCGACACTGAGTCTGCGTCGCGCCGGCCATGAGGTCACGCTCGTCGAGCAGACACCGCGGTTCACCGAGCTCGGCGCCGGGATCCAGCTCGCGCCCAACGCCACGCGGGTCCTGCGCAGGCTGGACCGGCTCGACGCGGTCGACGCCCAGGCCGCCCGCCCGGCCGACCTGAGCTTCCGCACCTGGTCCGACGGGGCCGAGATCTGCAGCTACGCCCTGGGACGCGAGGTCGAGGACGAGTTCGGGGCGCCGTATCTGCAGGTCCACCGGGCCGATCTGCAACAGGCCCTGGCCGCTGCGGTGCCGCCCGAGTCCGTACGCCTGAACACCGTGGTCGTGGGAATAGACCAGGACGACAAGTCCGCGTATGTGACGACGGCGAGCGGTGAGCGGCTGACCGCGGACCTGGTCGTGGCCGCGGACGGGATACGCTCCGCGGCCCGCCAGCGGCTCTTCGGTGCCGACGCGGCGGTCTTCTCGAAGACCGCCGCCTACCGGGCCCTGCTCCCGGCCGAGGAGGTGGCCGACCTGGACCTGCCGGACACCGGTATCTGGCTCGGGCCGGGACGGCACTTCGTCCACTACTGGGTGCGTCGCAGGCAACTCCTCAACGTCGTCGCCGTGTTCGGGACGGAGACGGCACAGGAGTCGTGGACCGCGCAGGCGGAGCCCGGAGAGCAACTGCGCGCGTTCGAGGGCTGGGACCCACGGGTGCTCAGCGTCCTGGAACGCACGGGGCAGGTGTTCCGCTGGGGCATCTACACCCGCACCCCGCTGGACCGGTGGAACATCGGGCGAGTGACGCTGCTGGGCGACAGCGCCCACGCGATGGTGCCGTTCCAGGCCCAGGGTGCGGCACAGGCGATCCTGGACGCGGCCGTACTCGGCGCCTGCCTGGCGGATGCGGCATCGGCCGACGTACCCGACGCGCTCGACCGGTACGTCCGCCGACGGCTGACGGCCGCCACGGGCATGCAGGCACGTTCCTCACAGGCGGGCGAAGAGTTCCATCTGCCGGACGGACCCGAGGCGCGGGCCCGGAACGCCCGCATGGCGGCGCACGCGGCCGAGAACAGGTTCCTGCCCGTGGCGGCCGCGTGGGCGGTCGACGCTCCTTAAGGAACCCCCAGTTCAAAGAGCACGTACCCCGCGTACGAGCCCGAAGCCACCGCCGTGATGCCGAGAAGCGCGCACAGCAAGGGCAGGCCCAGGGTGCGCAGGCGGACGGCGAGCGGGATGAACAGGGGGAAGGCCGGGAGTAGATAGCGGGAGACGTTGCCGAATATCTGCTGGCTGCCCAGGACCAGGACGAAGGTGAGGACCGTGTAGACGGTCAGCACGGCGGGCGGGCGCAGCCGGATCAGCAGAGGGATCAGGAGCAGCCCCAGCAGGACGGTCATCGCACCGATCAAGTCCTCGACGGGGCAGGCGAAGAGATAGTCGGAGCGGCCCACGGCGAGGGAGGAGAAGACGTCGAGCGTCTGCCTGCCGTAGTCGAAGGTGTGCGCCCAGGCGCCCTTCTGCAGTGCGAAGTAGCCGCCGAGGTCGCCCATTTGGTTGCCGACCCAGAGCAGATAGCCGAAGAGTCCGAGCGGCGCGATCAGGATCGCGGTCATCGGGCGCGCGACGTCCTCCTGGCGATGGTGCAGCGTCCGCAGCGCGGCGACGGTGAGGGCGGCGATCAGCGCAACGGCGGTGGGACGGCCGAGACCGGCGGTGAAGGTCAGGATGCCCGCGGTGAGCCAGCGGTCGCTCATGACGGCGTGGCAGGCCCAGACGGCGAGGGCCACGTAGAGGGACTCCGAGTACCCGGACCACTCCGTGCCGGAGCCGGGCCAGACGGCCCACAGTCCGGCCGCGGCCAGCCCGGCACGTCGGCCGCCGAACCGGGCGGTGACCGCATGGATGCCGAGGGCGGCGACGAAGGAGGCGACGACCGAGACCAGCATGCCGGCGCCGTGGAGCCCGAGGCCCGTGCACTCGGAGACGAGCCGTATCGTCGCCGGATACAGCGGGAAGAACGCCGCCGAGTTGCCTTCCAGCGTGATCAGTCCGGTGGCTCCGGGGATCCGGACGAGCGCGGGGTCGTACCCGTGCGCGGCGATCTGCTGGTACCACCAGCCGTCCCAGCTGGCCAGCACGTCCCAGGCGTGGGCGCCGCCGCCGAAGCGCGGCTCTTTTTTGCGGAAGTCCCCGGCGGCGTCCAGGAGGTACATGAAGACGGAGAAGCCGATGAGCTTCAGTACGCCGTACATGGCCAGTACGGGGAGGTGGTGCCTGGCCGCACTGCGCAGCTTCATCCAGCGGTCGGCGTGGAGGAGGGAGCCCGCGTCAGGGCGGTCAACTGTGGTGCCGGTGCGGTCGATCGGGGTCATCGTGTGGTTCATGCGGCCGTGGATCCCGTCCCGCGGCGGCGGTTGGGGAACACCCAGGCCCGTAGCAGCAGGAAGCGGACGAGAGTCGCGGCCAGGTTGGCGGCGACGAGCACCCCGACCTCCGTGGAACGTGCAGCCCCGGGCGCGAGGTGGTGCAGCGCTGCGAGCGACCCGCTGGTGAGGGCCAGTCCGACGACGAAGACGAGCAGGCCCTTGGCCTGGTGGCGGAGCGCCCCGCCACGGCCGCGGAGCCCGAAGGTGAGCCGTCGGTTGGCGGCCGTGTTGGCGAGGGCGCAGGTCAGCAGCGCGAGTGCGTTGGCGGGCTGGGGTCCGGCTGCGGGGCGCAACAGCGCGTACAGCAGTACGTATCCGATGGTGCTGACGGCTCCCACGGCACCGAAGCGCAGCAGTTGGCCGGTCAGGTCGCTCGGCGGCTTGTCGTCGCTGCGGCGCAGTCCGGCCGTCGGGAGTGTGCCGCGGGCCAGGTGCCGGCCGATCCTGGCGATGCCGCGCAGGTCGGCCAGGGCCGTGGCGAGGACGTCGACGCGGCTGTCGGGGTCGTCGACCCAGTCGACCGGTACCTCGTGGATGCGCAGCCCGGCCCGCTCGGCGATGACGAGCAGCTCGGTGTCGAAGAACCACGCGGAGTCCTGCACCAGGGGCAGCAGCCGCTCGGCGACATCGCGCCGCACCGCCTTGAATCCGCACTGAGCATCGGAGAAGCCCACGGCGAGGGTGGAGCGCAACAGGGCGTTGTAGCAACGGGAGATGACCTCCCGCCGGGGGCCGCGCACCACCCGCGAGCCGCGGGCCAGCCGGGTGCCGATGGCGATGTCGGAGTGCCCGGAGATCAACGGGGCGACCAGCGGCAGCAGCGCGGCCAGATCGGTCGACAGATCCACGTCCAGATACGCGAGCACCGGCGCCGTAGAACCCGACCAGGCCGCGTGCAGCGCCCGGCCCCGCCCTTTCTCGTCCAGCCGCAGCCATTCCACCTCGGGCAGTTCGGCGGCCAGTCGGGCGGCGATCAGCGGGGTCGCGTCGGCACTGGCGTTGTCCGCGACCGTGATCCGGAACGGGTACGGGAAGGTCTCACGCAGGTGCGCGTGCAGCCGCCGCACGCTCGGCTCCAGATCCCGCTCCTCGTCGAAGACCGGGACGACCACGTCGAGGACGGGATCGTGGTGGTGGTGCGCCGACAGCGGCGTACGGAGTGGCAGTCGGTCCTTCAGCGGGTCCATCAACTTTGTCACGTTCTATCCATGTCTGGGTTCCGTGGCAGGGCATGCCGAAGTCACTCGTGGCAATGCTGCGATCAGGGCTTACGGATGGCCGGTCGCCGTTTCCTCCGTCGAAGGCGTGCTTGACGGTGTCGTCGGGGCGGTCGGCGTCCCGGTGTCGGAGGGTGGTGCCGTCTCGGTCCTGGTCGGGGTCGGGTCCGAGGACCCGGTGATCGAACTCCCGGTCGCGGTGGGCGGAGGGGAGGCCGACTCGGTGGTTCCGGTGGGGCTGCCGTCCGGCCCCCCCGTCGGACTCGAAGTCGGAGTCCATGTCGGACTCGATGTCGGACTCGGGGACGCCGGGCTCATGGCAGGCCGTGGAAGGGGAGCCTGCGGCCGGTTCTCAGCGGGGCCGTGGGGCAGCAGGAGGAACCCGATGCCGAATCCGGCGACGACGAGGCCCGAGCCGAGGGCCTTCTGCACCACGCGAACACGACGCCGGGCACGCACCCCATTCCTCAGACGCGCCTGGTGCTCGCCCTCGAAGGGGGTGTGCTCCTGGGCGTCGCGCATCATCCGCGCCAACTCCCGCTCGAAGTGATCCATCAACTCCCCTTCACCCCACCGGCTCGATGACGTCGGACAGGATCCGGCGCAACCGCGCCACACCACGCGAGGCATGGGACCGAGCGGTGCCCACCGGGCACCCGAGCATCTCCGCGACCTGTCTGTCGGGCAGGTCCTGGTAGTAGCGCAGCACCACGGCGGCCCGCTGCCGCGGCGGCAGTTGGGCCAAGGCGGCTTCCAACCGCGACCGCTCGGCCACGACGGCCGACACGTCACCGGTATCCGCCAGATCCGGCAGCTTCTCGACCGGCCGCTCACCCCACCACCGCCGCCGTGCAGACCGTGCCGCCGCCCGCACCAACACCTTGCGTACGTACGCCTCGGGGGCCTCGTCCGCGACCTTGGGCCAGACGAACCAGAGCTTGACCAGGGCTTCCTGGAGCAGGTCCTCGGCCCGGTGCCGATCGCCTCCCACGAGCAGACGGGCGAGATGGAACAACGCCGACCAGCGCGCCGCCACAAACCCGTCGAACCCTTCGGCTCGACCCTGCTCCATCCGCACCGTCCCCGTCCGCCCAGCTCCCGACACCTAGAGAAAGGCGGTGGGGCGGTTGTGACGCTGCACTTGGTGGGTGTGATCCGGGTTACACCGCCCGCGCTCTGCGCGGAGCTGCGCGGCTTCAGAAGGCCATGACACTCAGCCCCGGACCGACTGATCACCGGACAGTCGGCGCAGCCGGATGAGGTGACGCTACTCTTCAGGCCGGCTGCGGCTCCGGCTGTGGCGCGAACAACGAACCGGCCCGCGAGGAGCGCATCCGATGGCTCGCACCACCCCGCCGCGTCCCCTCGATGTCGAGACGCTGTTTCCCGAGGTGGCCGCCTACCGGAGGACGGCCGTTCGTCTGCATCCGCGCGGCGGCGACCCGAGCGCGGAAGACAGTTCGCTCGGCGGGCCCGTGCTGTGGCCGCTTTCGCAGCCCTGGCCGCACTGCGAGGACGACCATCCACGCACCGCGTTCTCCCCGCCCACCGGGGGCCCGATCCCGCTCGTTCCAGTCCTCCAGCTCTTCGCCGCCGACGTGCCTGACCTCGACTTCCCCACCGGCACCGATCTGCTGCAAGTGTTGTGGTGCCCCTTCGACCACGAGGACGGATACGTGCCCCGCCCGGAGATCTTCTGGCGGGACAGCTCCCAGAGCGACCTCCGACCGTCCGGTCCGCCCCGCCCGACCGGCGCCGACAGCGACTACCTTCCGGACGCGTGCGTCCTTCACCCGGAACGCGTCACCGACTACCCGAACTGGGATCTGCCGGACGACGTCGCCGACGCGCTCGAAGCCAGGTTCGAGCAGGTGGAGGAGGCAACCGGCTGGTCGTACTGGTCGCACCTGTCTGTGTCGGACGGCATCAAGGTCGGCGGCTACCCGACGTGGACCCAGGAGCCGAACTGGCCCACATGTCCGACGTGCTCGCTGCGCATGGAGCATCTTCTGACGATCAACAGCTCCGAGTTCGACGGCGCAACCTGGCGTACATGGCTGCCCACCGAGGACACCCCGGCCGAAGGCACGATCTGGGACCTTCCCTATGAGGAACGGACCCGGATCCAATGCCCGCCGGGCCTCATGCTCGGCGACATGGGCGGCATCTACCTGTTCGAATGCACCAACTGCCCCGACAGGCCCTTCGCCTACCGCTCCGACTGCCCCTGACTGCCCACCACCTGAGCGGGGACTTCTCGTGTGGTGTTGGTCAACTGCGTCATGAGGCGACCGCGTTGTGCCGTGTGCCGGCGTACACGCCGATGTGCCCCGTTCCCCGGCGGTCCGCGCGGAGCACGGCGCGGGCCGCTGCGCGGAGTTCCTCGTCCGTGTCCGCCGCGGAGGCCGTCAGGACCTGGAGCAGTCGGGTCCGCCACACGTCGGGGTCCGTCTCGTACGCGTCCAGCACCCGTACGCCATAGCCGCCCCGGACGCCGCCGTCGCCACCGGCATCGGCCAAACGGCGGCGGACCGCTTCTCTCAGCGCCGCGTACAGGTCGTGGACGACCCCACGTGAAGTCGACGTATCGGTGAGCCCCGTAGCCGCCCCCGTGGCCAACGCCGTGGCCAGCAGCTCCACTTCGGTCACTCGGACCCCCTTCGGTTGTGCGGGTTGTGCGATGTCGTGTTCATCACCGTGGCCCGAGGTGCTGCAATGCTGATGAAATTCCGATGACGTACGGCAGCGGAGGTTGCACGGTGAACGGGGGAACTCCTCAGCCGCTTCGGATCGAGGTGCTCGGGCCGTTACGGGCCTGGCGGGGCCCAACGCCCCTGGATCTTGGGCCGCTCAAGCGGCAGGCCGTGCTTGCCGCGCTGTTGCTGCGCCAAGGCGCTGTGGTGAGTCATGGGCAACTGCTCGACTCGGTGTGGGGGACGGAGCCACCCGCGGGCGGTCGCAAGGTGCTGCCGACGCACGTCAACTCGCTGCGCAGGGCGCTCGATCCGGCGGGCACCCCGCCCGCGGAGTCGGTGATCAGCAGCGGCAAGGGCTGGTACGGCTTCGTCGTCGAAGGAGTTCGGCTCGACACGGCGGATCTTGGTGAGCAGGCCGACGCCGCGATGCGCACCGTCGCGTCGGGCGATCTGGCCGCTGCGGCCGGTCAGTTGTCCGCGGCCATCGAGCTGTTCCGAGGTGAACCCCTGGCCAACCTGCCGGGACCCTTCGCTCAGGACGAGCGGCAGCGGTTGGAGGAGCGGCGGCGGACGCTGCGGCTGGAACGGCTCAAGTGCCTTGTACTGCTGCGCCGGTTCGGCGATGCCCTCGACGACCTCGCCGGGCTGTCCGCGTCCGACCGCTACGACGAGTCGCTCGTGGCCTTGCGCATGCGGGCCCTCTACGGCTGCGAACGTCAGGCGGAGGCGCTGAACGCGTACGAGGACATGCGTGTACGGCTGCGCGACGAGCTCGGAGTCGATCCCGGTGAGGAGCTGCGCCGGGTGTACGAAGCGGTGTTGCGGCAGGACGACGAGCATCTACTGCGGCCGCCGGCTCCGTCCGTGCAAACGGTCTCCAGGCCCAGTCTCCCCCATGGTCCGGCAACAGCCGCCCCGGCCGAACTGCCCCATGACACCGCAGGATTCGCCGGCCGTACCGGTGAACTCGCCCGGCTTCACGCCCTGCTTCCGCCCGAGCAGGACCGGGGACCGACGAACGCCGTCGTCATCTCCGCCATCGGCGGCGCCGCCGGTATCGGCAAGACCGCGCTGGCCGTGCACTGGGCGCACCAGGTGCGCGACCGCTTCCCGGACGGCCAGCTCTACGTCAACCTGCACGGCTTCGACCACGACCGGCAGCCCCTCGCACCCGGCGAGGCGCTCGAGTTGCTGCTGCGCAGCCTGGGCCTGGAGGCTTCGGACATCCCCTCCAACGACGAGGCGCAGGCACGCCTTTACCGGACGCTGCTGGCGGACCGACGTCTGCTCGTCCTGCTGGACAACGCGGCTTCGGCGGAGCAGGTCCGCCCGCTGCTCCCGGGCAGCCCGTCCTGCTGCGTCGTCGTCACCAGCCGCAACCGGCTCGGCGACCTCGTCGCCCGCGACGGAGCGCATGCGCTGCCGCTGGACCTGCTGCTGCCCGCCGAGGCCCACGCCCTGCTGAGCGAGGCCCTCGACGCGGAGCGGCTGGCCGCCGAACCGCACGCGGCCGACGAGTTGATCCGGCTGTGCGGGAGCCTTCCGCTCGCCCTGCGTGTGGCCGCCGCAAGGCTGGCGGGCGATCCGGGTCTCCGTCTGGCCGACCTGGTCGCCGAGATGTCCGAGGGCAACCGGCTGGCTGCGCTGGAGCCGGAGGGGGAGCCCAACTCCCCTTTGCGAGCGGCGTTTTCCGTGTCCTACGGGGTGCTGGCACCCGCGGCGCGCCGGCTGTTCCGGCTGCTCGGCCTGTTTCCCGGGCCGGAGTTCACCGCCGAGGTCGCGGCGGCCCTCCTGGACGCGCCGCTGCCGCACGCCCGGCGGCTGCTCGGCGCGCTGGCCGCCGCGCATCTCGTCGAGCCGGTGGCGGTGGGGCGTTACCGGTTCCACGATCTTCTGCGTGAGTACGCGCAGGAGTGTGCGCTGGTGGAGGAGACGGCGGTGGATCGTGACTCCGCCCTGGAACGGCTCCTGATCTGGTACCTGAACGCCACCCGCACCGTCTCCGGCAGCTGGCTCTTCCCGGAGCTGCCCCCCGACCTTCACCCGAGCGGGCGCGCAGGCATGCCATCCGTCCCCGGAGCCAACCAATGGCTGGAGGCGGAGATGGCGAACCTTGTCGCTGTCATCAACCACGCCGGTCGCCACGGGCCACGCCCGATCGCCTGGCACCTGGCCAACTCGCTGTTCGGCCACTTCTGGCTCCACCTGCCGCGGGCGACATGGCAGACCACGGCACAGACGGCGCTGGACGCTGCAACGGCCGAAGGCGACCTGTTCGGCCAGGCCGCCATGCACCTCAGCGTTGGAGTGATCACGTGGGACCGGGGGCGTGCCCGGCAGGCGATGGATCACGGCGCACGCTTACTGGACATCAGTCGGCACCTCGGTTGGGCAACCGGCGAGGCAGCGGGCTTCGGCATCAGAGGCTTCATCGACTGGAGCATGGCGCGCCTCGACAGTGCGCACGAGCATTTCACCGCCGGTCTGCGCGGTTTCCGGGATGCGGGCAACCGCTACTTCGACGGGTTCGGGGTGGTCGGCCTCGCCATGACCTGCCGGGATCTGGGCCGGCTGCACGAGGCCGCGGATCACCTCCAACGCGCCATCGACCCCGGGGAAGAGCTCGCCTGGTCGAACGAGAGCGGGGCCCTGCAGATTCTCGGCTCGGTCTACTGGGAACTCGGCCGGCTCGCCGACGGCCTCGACATCCTCGGCCCCGCGGTGGCCTCCGGCAAGCGAGCCCGTTATCGCCCCGGCCGCGCGATGATGCTCGACGCCATCGCGAAGATCAATATCGAGCTCGGCCGCCACGACGACGCACTGATGCTGGCCGAGCATGCATTCGCCACCGTCAAACACACAGGACGCCTGTGGATTCAGTCCGGCATCCTCAACACGGTCGCCGCCGCCCACCGCAGACTGTCACATCCGCAACAAGCTCTTCGGGCTGACGAACAGGCTCTCGCCCTGGCCCGCGAGGCGAGGTTCAAGCGCGCCGAGGCGGACGGCCTGGTGAGCGTCTCCCTGACCCACATGCAACTGGGCCGCTACGACGAAGCCCGCACCCATGCCGAACAGGCACTGCACCTGGCCCGCGAGCACTCATTCCGGGTGGTAGAGGGCCAAGCCCTCACCGTCCTGTGCAGCTTGGCGGAGGCCGAGTCGGCGTGCGACACCGCCGTCTCCCTCGGTCAGGACGCCCTGGCCCTCCACCGCGACACCGGCCACCGCCTCGGCGAGGCCCGCACCCTCGTGGCACTCGCCCGCGCCCACCGCAGAACCGACCGCGCCACCGCCGACGTAATGCGACAGCAGGCATGGGACATCTTCTCGGACGTCGGCCTACCCGAGTCGGAGTTCAAGCATCCCGACCGGTGACCTGAGGTGCTGTCTCAGTCCACCGGCCACGTATGCGCCGGCGCGTTCATGTGCATGTAGTCCATGTACGTCTTCGTCATCCGCCGCAGTGCCTCCTGGCGGTCGGATACACCGGTCTTCTCCAGGTGGTGGACCATCTCCGCCTGCCACAGCGCGCCGTTGCGCGCGGTGACGCAGCGCTGCTCGATGACGCCGAGCAGGGGCTCGCGCCAGGCCGCGTCCATGCCGGCCAGTTCGAGGCCCCGGTGGGCAAGGGGCAGCAGGCGCCGCAACACCAGTTCCGTGACCGGGACTTCGCCCACGCCGGGCCAGTAGAGGCGGGCGTCGATGCCGTCCTGGGCCGCGGTGTGCAGGTTCTCCTCGGCGACCGAGAAGGACATCCGTGTCCACACCGGACGGTCCTCGTCGACGAGGGCGCGGGTGAGGCCGTAGTAGAAGGCGCCGTTGGCGATGATGTCGGCGACGGTGGGGCCGGCGGGCAGGACGCGGTTCTCGATGCGCAGGTGCGGTCCGCTGTCGGTGACGGCGTAGACGGGGCGGTTCCAGCGGTAGATCGTGCCGTTGTGCAGGGTCAGTTCGCCCAGTTCCGGAACGCCGCCGCTGTCGAGTGCCTCCTGCGGGTCCTCGTCGTCGCACAGCGGCAGGAGCGCCGGGAAGTAACGCACGTTCTCCTCGAACAGGTCGAAGACGCTGGTGATCCAGCGCTCTCCGAACCACACCCGGGGGCGGACTCCCTGGGCCTTGATCTCCTGGGGGCGGGTGTCGGTGGCCTGCTCGAAGAGGGGGATGCGGGTCTCGCGCCACAGTTCCTTCCCGAAGAGGAAGGGCGAGTTGGCGGCGAGGGCGATCTGCACGCCCGCGACGGCCTGGGCCGCGTTCCAGTAGTCCGCGAACTCCTTCGGCGCGACCTGGAGATGGAACTGGGTGCTGGTGCAGGCGGCCTCCGGGGTGATGGCGTCGGCGTACATCGACAGGCGCTCCACGCCGTCCACCCGGATGCGCAGGTCCTCGCCCCGTGCCGCGAAGATCTGCTCGTTGAGGAGCTTGTAGCGCGGATCGCCCGACAGGGCGGCCTCGCCCACGTCCGACTCCCCCAGCGTCGGCAGAATGCCGACCATGATCAGGTGCGCGCCCACCGCCGCGGCGCGTTCCTCGGCGTGGTTGAGGGCGTCGCGGATCTCCTGCTCCCAGGAGCCGGGGCCGCCGGCCGTGAGCCGGCGGGGCGGGATGTTGATCTCCAGGTTGAAGCGGCCCAGCTCGCTCGCCCAGGAGGGGTCGGCGATGGCCTGCAGCACCTCGGTGTTCCGCATGACCGGGAGTCCGTCGCCGTCCACCAGGTTGAGCTCGATCTCCAGCCCCACCTGTGGGCGCTCGCTCTCGAAGCCGGACTCGCGCAGCATCTGCGCGAGCACGTCGAGGCAGGTGTGCATCTTTTCCCGGTACCGCCGGCGGTCCTCTCGCGTGAACACCAGAGCCGGCACATCACGTCCCATCGGGCCCTCCCGAGTTCCCCTCGGCGGTCACCTCTCGTCCCAGCGTCGCACCTCCGGCCGATCTCGGACAGTCAGTGCGCAGCTGTAAGGCCTGCGCACCGACTTCCCACTTACAGATCGTGCACACCTATACGGCGGAGGGTGATGACCCCGGTGCGGCATCTCCGCGTTCGTAGGCCTCGGCGAGGAGGAGATAGGCGGCGGCCGTCCAGGTGTAGGCGCGGTCGCGCAGGCCCGTGCCGGTGAGGGCGTCGAAGTTCTCCGCGAAGCCGTGGGTCTCGCACAGGGCCCGGAAGCGGGCGCTGATCTCGTCCGCGAGGCGGTGGTGGCCGGCGCGGCGCAGACCGTCCTCGACCAGGACGGTGGCGGGGGCCCAGATCGGGCCGCGCCAGTAGCCGTCGGGGCGGTAGTGCGGGGAGTCGGGCAGTTCGGTGGCCAGGCCGTACGGGGTCAGGTGTGCCTCGATCCGGACGGCGAGGGCCTTGGCGACACTCTCGGGCAGGTGCTCGCCCAGCGTGATCGGCAGCAGGTCCAGGAGGCTGGAGGTGCTCCATGTCTGCGCGCTGTCGACGCCACGGGCCACGAACCGCTCCCCGGTCCAGAGTTCGTCGAGCATCGCGGCTTGCGTCGCCTCTGCCGTACGACTCCATCGGCTCGCCTCGTCGGACAGTCCCAACTCGCCTGCCACGCCCGCGAGTTCGTGCAGCTGGAGGGTCAGGAACGCGGCCAGGTCGGCGCTGACCACCACGCGTTCGGGGTCGAAGGTGGTCGCGTTGTCCCAGCCACTGTCGTTGCCGTGCTGGTAGTGGGGCAGGGCGTCGCCCGGTGCGCGGCGCGCGGTGAGCCAGAAGTCGGTCCAGCGGCTCAATCGGGCGTAGGTCTCGGTGAGTTCGGCGTGAGTGAGGGGTGTGGCGAGGCGACGGCGAAGCAGGCCCAGGGTCCAGCCGTGGATGGGGGGTTTGACGAAGTTGTGGAGGACCTCGGAGTGGGTCACCGAGTCGGGCAGGGCCCCGCTCTCGTCCTGGTGGTCGAACGGCAGTGAGAACTGGTCCCAGGCCAGCGCGGGTGCTCCGGGTGCCAGGGCGAGGGCGTTGAAGCAGTGGTCCCAGCTCCACACCTTGTCCATCCAGTGCTTGGACATCAGCACGGCGGGCCGGGTGACCAGGCCCGCCGGGTCGACGGTCGCCGACCACAGGACGTAGGCGGCGAGTTCGGCGGCCGGGGTGCGCGAGGAGCGCCAGGGTGCGACCGCGTCGGCGAAGGCGGCGAAGGCTCGTTCCGCCGCGGTGACGACCTGGCCGAACCCCTCCGTCCCCGCGTAGGGGCGGCGTGCCGTGTCGAGCTCCTCGACGGCGGCCTCCCAGGTTCCGCCGTCCTCGGCGGTGATCGTGAGACCGCGGTCGGCGGCACCCAGGGCCTGGCCGCCGGAGACCTCGTCCACCACGCCGGACAGTACGGTCACCCGGTAGCGGCGGCCGGTCTCGTACGAGGTGAAGACGTACGCCCCGGCCACCGGGTCGCGGTAGAAGTACGTACCGGTGAAGGGCGTCAGGACCTCCGCGGCCGCCGCGATCCGCAGGCCCAGTCCTGTGCCGCATATCCGGACCGTGTCCGGCGTCTCGTAGGCGCAGTCGATGCTCCCGCGGTCGTGGACCCAGCGGAGCAGGCTCGGCGTCGCCTCGACGCGGCTGTCGACGCGCTCGCCCGTCTGCGCGTCCAGCGGGACGAGGCGCAGGACGGCGTGCATGCCGTTCTGGTGCGACACGAGGTGGAGGTCGTCGGCGCGCCGGTGCTCCCCCAGTACGGGCGAGATGCCGAACCAGGAGCCGTGCGTGCTGAACGGGATGTCGTGGAGGGAGAAGGCCGGGCCGGGTCGGTCGGCGGTCATCAAGCGGTACTCGTTTCTTCGACGGGGGCGACGGCGTTCGACGGAGAGGTCAGTCCTTCACCGCTCCGGCGCTCACGCCGGCGGCGACATAGCGCTGGGCGAGGACCAGGATCACCGTGGCGGGCAGCGAGGCGACGACGGCGGTGGCCATGATGGCGTTCCACTCCTGGTTGTTGTTGCCGATGTAGTGGTAGATGCCGAGGGTGATCGGCTCATGGGCGCCGCCGCCGTCGAGGGTGCTGGCGAAGACGAAGTCGGACCAGGACCACAGGAACGCGAACAGGGACACCGTGACGACGGCGTTGCGGCTCATGGGCAGCACGATCGACCGGAAGGTGCGCGCGGGTCCGGCCCCGTCCATCTGCGCGGCCTGGAGCAACTCGCCGGGGATCCCGGACATGAACGCCGTGAAGATCAGCACGGCGAAGGGGACGGCCAGCGTGGAGTCCGCGACGATCAGGCCGGGCACGGACTGGAGCAGGCCGAGGCTGAGGTAGATGGCGTAGAAGCCCATCGCCATGATGATGCCGGGGATCATCTGGGCGACCAGGAAGAGGAAGCCGAGCACACCGCCGCCGCGCGGGCGGAGTTTGGCGAGCGCGTAGCCGGCGGGTGCGGCGAGCGCGACCGTCAGTACGACCGTGCCGAGGCCGATGACGAGGCTGGTGCCGAGGTAGGGCAACTGGTCGTCCAGGACGGCCCGGTAGCCCTCCAGGGTGCCGTGCACGGGGAACAGGTCGGGCGGGCTCTTGCGCAGGTCCTGGTCGCGGGTGAAGGAGGCGTTGAGCATCCAGTAGACCGGGAAGAGCATGACGGCGGTGAGCGCGAGGCCGACGGGCGTCCTCCATCCCGAACGGCCTCTCCGGGTCGGGGAGTTCATGCCAGTGCCTGCTTTCGCTGGACCCGGAGATACACCAGGCCGAAGACCAGGGCGGCGACGACGAGCAGGTTGCCGACGGCCGCTCCGGGGCCGAAGGCGGGCAGCAGGTTGCCGAAGCCGAGCCGGTAGGACCAGGTGGCGAAGGTGGTGGAGGAGTCGGCCGGGCCACCCTTGGTCATGATCCAGATGATGTCGAAGACCTTGAGCGTGTAGACCAGGCCGAGCAGCAGCGTGACGGCGGAGACCGGGCGCAGCAACGGGAAGGTGATGTGCCAGAAGCGCCGCCAGGCGTTCGCGCCGTCGAGCGCGGCGGCCTCGTAGAGGCTCGCGGGGATCGACTGCAGTCCGCTGTAGAGCACGACCAGGTTGAACGGGATGCCGATCCAGACGTTGGCGATGATCACCGAAGTGAGCGACCAGGACGGTGACGTCAGCCAGTTCACCGGGTCGATGCCGATGACGTGCAGGGCGGCGTTGACGATGCCGGAGTCGCTGTTGAGCATCCACGACCAGGTGGACGCCGACACGATCAGCGGCAGCAGCCACGGTACGAGGAACAGCGCGCGCAGGGTCGCGGAGAGCCGGAAGCTCTGGTTGAAGAAGACCGCGAGGACCAGGCCGATGGCGTACTGCAAGAACAGGCACACGGCGGTGAACACCACGGTGTGGGTCAGTGCCGGGCCGAAGGTCGGGTCGTCGAAGACGGTGCGGTAGTTGGCGAGGCCGGTGAAGGGCGCGTCGCCCTGGACGAAGGAGCGGACGGTGTAGTGGCGCAGGCTCAGGTCGAGGTTGCGGTAGAGCGGATAGGCGTAGAAGAGGCCGAGGTAGAGGGTGACCGGGGTGAGGAAGGCCCAGGCCGCCCACTGCGGGGAGCGGGGGCGGCGCCGGGGCCGAGGGGCCCCGGTCGTCGTCCCCTTGTTCTGTTCGAGCACCGGCGGTCGATCGGGTGGGTAGGTCGTCTGCTTCATCGGACCCACGTCACTTGACCGCTGCCTGCGCCGAAGTGAGCGCGTCCTTGGGGGACTTGGAGCCGCTGAGAGCGGACTGGACCGCCTTCCACAACTGCTCGGAGATCTTGGGGTACTTGGTGCCGAGGTCGTCGCTGGTGCGCCCCTTGGCCGCCTTCACCGCCTCGACCCACGGCTTCAACTCGGCGTTGGCGGCGACCTGCTTGGCCTGCACGGCGCTGGTGGGGGCGACGTAGGACAGGGTGGTGTCGGTGTCGTAGAGGTTCGTGTCGCTGGTCAGGCAGGAGACGATCTTGCGTGCGGTGGCGTAGCGGCCGGTGTCGCCCTGGACGGGGACGGTGACGAACTCGCCGCCGGTGGGGGCGGAGGCGTTGCCGCCGTCGACGCCGGGTATCGGGAGCACGCCGTAGTCGAGCTTGGCCTTCTCGGCGTTGCCGAGCTGCCAGGTGCCGTTCTCCGCGAAGGCGTAGTCGCCGGTGGCGAACTCCTGCCAGCTGGTGGTCTGCGTGTTGTTGATGACCGAGTTGGGGGCGTAGCCCTGCTTCAGCCAGTCGGACCACAGCGACAGCGCCGACTCGCCCTGGGCGGAGTCGAGTTGGGTCAGTTTCGCGCCCGAGCCCCACAGCCACGGCAAGAACTGGAAGCTGCCCTCCTCCGTGCCGATCGCGGAGAAGGTGATGCCCTTCTTGCCGGCCTTCTTGACCTTCTCCAGGGCCGCCGTCAGCGACTTCCAGTCCTTGACCGAGGCGATGTCGACGCCCGCGACCTTGAGGACCTTCTTGTTGTAGTAGAGGGCAAGGGTGTTGGCGCCGACGGGAGTTCCGTACGTCTTCCCGCCGGACTGGCCGGCCGCGAGCAGGTTGGGGTCGACCTTCGAGGTGTCCACCTTGTTGTCGGCCGTGGTCGTGAGCACTCCCGCCTCCGCCAGCGTCGACACCACGGGGTTGTCGACGATGAGCACGTCCGGGGAGTTGTCCTGCTGGGCCGCCAGCAGCGTCTTGTTGGCCAGGTCGCTGGTGTCGAACGCGGTCCGCTTGATCTTCACGCCGGCCTTGGTGCCGCAGCCGTCGAGCAGCTTCGCCCAGGCCGAGTCCTTGGCGAACTGCGGGTAGGGGTCCCAGATCGTGTACGTCCCGTCGCCCTCCCCCTTCGCGGACGAACTGCCGCCGGACGAGCATGCGGTGGTGCCCGTGGCGAGGGCGACGACGGTCAGGGCCGCGGCGGTGAGTCGCCGTCCGGTAGATGCGTTCATGGCGCGTTCCTTCGTGTTTTTCGGCAGGGCATGCCGAAGAAAGGCATGCCGACGATGCGGGTCGCGGGTCGGGAGGCGAACCGGCCGGGCTGCGGCCGGTGAAGGTGAAGTGGTGCTGCGGAGAGGTGGAGTGAGTGGGCGTCAGGCGTTCGGGCCGGGCGCCGGGTTCGGGTGGATGTGGGCGGGGCCGGTGCTCGCGCGCAGCGAGATGGGCGGGGCGAGCAGGTGGTGGCGCGGTGCCGCGTCGGGGTGGTCGAGCCGCTCGACGAGGAGTTCGACGGCGAGACGTCCCATCTGCTCCGCCGGTACGTCCGCCGCGGTGAGCTGCGGGGTCACCGTCTCCGCCCACCGGCCGGCCACGACTCCGGTGACGGAGAAGTCGCGCGGCACATGGCGGCCCGCGACCGACAGGCCGCGGTAAATGCCGCCCAGCGCCGCCTCGTTGAGCGTGACCAGCGCCGTGGTGGCCGGGTCGTCGTGCAGGATCCGCTCCAGGCAGGCCTCACCGGAGGGCGCGTCGTCGCCGCAGCAGTACGTCCGTACGGTGAGCCCGCGCTCGGCGGCGGCCTTGGTGAAGCCGTCCAGGCCCCGGTGCGCCGACTCGTAGCCGGCGCGGAGCATCCGCTCGGGGCGGTTGACGAGGGCGATCCTGCGGTGGCCCAGGTCGGCGAGGTGGTGCACGCAGGCGGCGGCCAGCGCGGTGTGGTCCAGGCCCACCCACCAGTCGCCGTCCGGCTGTGCGGTGCGGCCGATGCAGACGGCGGGGAAGTTCTCGGCGACCAGGTGATCGAACCGGTCGTCCTCGAGCCTGATCTCCATCAGGATCGCGCCGTCGACCCGCCGCTCGGCCAGCAGCCGCTGGAAGGAACGGTCGCTGTCCACGCCGCTCGGGGAGAGCAGCACGTCGTAGTCGTAGGCCGCGGCCGCCTCCACCACGCTGCCTATGAAGTCCAGCTGCATCCCGGTGTAGTGGCTCCCGGCCGGCGGGAAGACCAGGCCGAGGGTGCTGGTCCGGCCGTTGGCCAGGGCGCGGGCGCTCGCGTTCGGGCGGTAGCCCAGTTCGTCGATGACCCGCTGGATCTTCTGCCGGGTGTCGTCCGACACCGGGCGCTTGCCGCTGAGCGCATACGAGACGGTGCTCCGGGAGACACCGGCCCGCCGGGCGATCTCACCGATGTTCACGGGGCTCCCTCGTCTTCCTCGGTCTTCGTCGACATGCATTGAAAGGGTCGAACCGGTTCGAGCGCGAGCCCGATCGTCGAACCGGTTCGCGTGAGGGGAAGGTAGGAGCCCACCGAAGCGGGTGTCAATGCCTTGCGCCCACTTCCGGGAAATCCCCATCCAATCGACGTCCAGGGTATTGCTGGCGCTCTTTCGGCACTGCTAGCGTCCGCCGACGATTTCATCGAACCGGTTCGAGTCACGTGTTCCATCCCGCACGGAGACCCACGGAGACCTCATTGCCACGCATCCGCAGCAGAACCAGAGCCGGCGTCACCGCCACCACGGTCCCCGCCGCCCGGCTCACCGTCCCCGCCGCCACCGGCACGGCCCGCGCGGCGGACCCCGAAAAGCTCACCGTCGATGGCCCCGGCGCCGTACGGCCGGCCAAGGGCGACTCCTCGACCTTCTGGGCCCACTCCCGCACCGACGGTGAATCGGCCGTGTCCGTCGACCGGTTGGGCGGCGGCCGGCCGAGCCTGTCCGTCAACGGCGAGAAGGTGACCGCTGTCGGGGGTGCCAAGAAGGGCACCGAGCGGGTCCGGATGTTCCTCTCCGGCGGCATCAACAAGATCACCGCCACCGGCGCCTCAGGCCGACCGGCCCTGCACCGGCTGCGGGTGGCGCCCGCCGGCGGCACCCTGCAGACCGAGGTGTATCAGGCGGAGGACGGCACCCTGACCGGCGCCGCCAAGGTGACCGACGCCTACACCTTCGCCTCGGCGGCAACGCGGTCACGGACATCGGCGGCGGAAAGGCCGACGGCCTCAGCGTCGAAGTCGCCGCGCGGCACGCAGGCCGGCACGCGGTGACCATCCGCTACTCCAACGCCGCACAGGCGCCCGCCACGCACTACAACCCTGACCCGATCGGCCGGCACGCCGACCTCCGGGTCAACGGCGGACCGGCCCGCAGGGTGCCGTTCCGCCGACCTTCCACTTCGACAACTACTGGGAACCGACCGTCCCCCTCAGCTTGAAGAGGGGCACGAACCGGCTCATCTTCACCGCCGAGGAACTGCCCGATTTCAACGGCGACACCTACAACGAGTACGACCAGCGGTCGCCGTACGCGCCGGTCGTCGACCGGATCGCCGTCACCCCGCTCGCCGAGAAGTAGTCGGCGCCCCTCCCCCTCCACACACGAAAGAGCCGCACATGCGCCTGAGTTCAGCACGCCCAGTTTCGACAACCGCCGTCCTGTTGGCCGCTCTGGCGGCGAGTCTGCTGCCCGCCACCGCCTCGCACGCCGCCGACACCAGCGTCACGGTGGACTTCGCCACCGCCGGGGGCGCCCCGAGCTACCACGCCTCCGGGATGATCTACGGGATGACCCCGGACGGTTCGCTGCCGCAGGACCACTTCTTCAAGGACATCAAGTGGCATTTCATGCGGGCCGGCGGCGCCCAGCTCAACAGTGGCGGCTATGCCACGAGCCTCGCCGACTACCAGACGCGCTGGAACTCCACGCTGGCCCAGTACAAGCGGACCGCGGCCCTGGGCGGCACGTTCGTGCTGCTGCCGCACGACCTGTGGGGCGCCGACGGCACCACCAGCCAGGGCTGGCCCGGTGACAACGGCGACTGGACGCAGTTCGACGCCTTCGTCACCCAGCTCATCGGTGACGTCAAGGCCAACAACATGACGGTCCAGTGGGACCTGTGGAACGAGCCCAACGGCAGCGGCTTCTGGGGCGCCTCGCAGAGCCAGTACCTGCAGATGTGGTCGCGGTTCTACGCCAGGGTCCGGGCCGCGTTCCCGGGCCAGCTGATCGTCGGGCCCAGCATCGCGGGCCAGCCGAACTCCGCCAACTCCTGGTGGACGACGTTCCTTTCCTACGTCAAGGCCAACAACGTCGCGCCGGACATCTGGAGTTGGCACGACGAGCCGGGCGACCCGGTCACCGACGTCGGCCGCGCCAACTCCACCCTCGCCGCAGCGGGGTTGACGAACACCCGCCCGTACCAGATCAACGAGTACGCCACGCTGTCCATGCAGTCCCCGGGCGGCGGCGCCTGGTTCATCGGCCGGCTCGAGCGGGCGGGTGCGGACGGGCTGCGCGGCAACTGGGCCTCGGGCACGAACCTGCACGACTACGAGGCGAACCTGCTCACCAAGAACAGCGCCGGGCAGTACCTGCCGCTCGGCGAGTGGTTCATGTACCGCTACTACGGCTCGCAGACCGGCAACATCGTCAACCTGGTCCCGGGCACCGGCACGGACGGCCTGGCCACCAAGGACAACACCGCGAAGAACGCCAAGATCCTGCTCGGCAGCAGCGGCAACACGGGCACGGTCACCGTCAACCTCACGGGGCTGAACACGACCTCGGTGGTGGAGAGCGGCAAGGTCCGCGCGGTCGTCCAGCGCGTCCCGTACAACAACGGGGCCGCGGTGACCGGCCCGGAGACCATCTCCGACACCACCCTGACGGTCGGCAACAACGCCGCCTCGCTGTCCATACCCTGGTCCAGCGCCAAGGACGGCTACACCGTCACCCTGCTGCCGCCGTCCAACACCACCGTCTCCACGGTCGCCGTGAGCCAGAACAGCGGCCACTGCCTGGACGACACCAACCTCAGCACCGCCAACGGCACGCAGTACCAGCAGTACTACTGCGAGGGCGGCTACCAGCAGATGCTCGACCTCAAGCCGGTCAGCGGCAAGACCAACACCTACACGGTCGTCAACGAGCTCAGCGGCAAGTGCCTTGATGTTTCCGGGGCCTCCACCGCCGACGGCGCCGCCGTCATCCAGTACACCTGCAGCGGGGGCACCAACCAGCAGTTCACCCTCAGCCCCGTCACCGCACTCGGCAACAGCCACGACTACCAACTGGTCGCCGTCCACAGCGGCAAGTGCGTCGACGTCAGCAACGTCTCGACCGCGGCAGGCGCCCTGGTCCACCAGTGGACCTGCGACGCGGCGAGCGTTCTCAGCACGAAGAAGAACCAGATCTGGCGGCTCCAGGGCAAGGCCTGATCGAGCGGCCCACTGTGGGGCCGGTGACGACGTGCCCCTCAGTGGACCTGCGCCCGCCCGTAACGGGCAGCGGGAGTCGGCCGGTTGCCGCCCGCCATGAGCGCCGTCTCGGCGGCCAGCAGGGCTTCGAGAGCGGCGGTGCGTTCCTCGAGGCCGGGGACGCACACCGTCTCGCCCAGGCGCAGGCCGGCCAGCCCGGCCTGCGCCACGTCCTCCGGGGTCATGGCGACGGGGACGTTGCGTGCGGCACCGCCGTTGAACTCCGTCGCCACCAGCCCCGGGCAGACCACCTGGACACGGATACCGGTGCCGGTGAGCTCGTGGGCGAGGGTCCGGGTGAAGGCCACGGTGGCTGCCTTCGCCGCCGCGTACAGGGTGCGGGACGGTATGTGCGGGTTGGCCTGTCCCGCGCTGAAGGCGAGCAGTGAGGCGACCGTGACGATCGTGCCGTTTCCGGCGGCCAGCATGCCGGGGAGAGCGGCGCGGGCGAGTTGCACGGGGGCGACGGCGTTGAGGGCGAGCAGCCGGGTGACCTCGTCCGGGGCGACGTCGGCGAGCGGGGCATAGCCGCCGACTCCGGCGTTGCTGACGAGCAGCCGGACGTCGTCGGCGGCCAGACGGTCGGTCACCGCGGCGAGCCCTTCGGGCGTCCCGAGATCCGCGGGCAGCACCTCAACTGCTGCGCCGACTGTACGGAGTTCGTCCGCGAGGCCGGAGAGACGGTCGACCCGCCGGGCCACCAGCACGAGGTCGTGGTCGTCCGCGAGGAGACGGGCGTAGGCGGCCCCGATGCCGGACGAGGCACCGGTGATGAGAGCAGGAGAGCGAGACATGGGCTCATCGTTGTTCGGCCCATTGGTGAGTGTCAAGCTTCTTGATACCTATCACATAGCTTGGCACTCATCCAGGTGTCGTATTCTCGGCGCGTGAGACACGAAGACGACGACGGACCGGTCGCCGCCGATGCCCTGTCGCGGGTGACCTGGGCGCTGCGGCGGGCGGAGTGGGCCGTGCAGGCGCGGAAGGAGCAGCGGCTGCGGCCGCTGGGCATGGCGGCCGCTCAGTACTCCCTGCTGATCTCCGTCCACAGCGATCCCGGGCTGACGGGCGCGGAGCTGGCCCGCCGCCTGAACGTCACTCCGCAGGCAGTGGCCTCCCAGGTGGCCCGCCTGGAGGAGCGAGGGCTCCTGGAACGCCGGGCGCATCCGCGCCACCGCCATGTGCAGGAGCTCCATCTCACCGACGCCGGCCGTGAGGTGCTGGGCCGGGCCGACGGCGTGATCGTGGAGATCGAGCAGCGGATCGCCGAGCAGCTGGGGCCCGAGAAGGCCGCAGAGCTGACGGCGCTGCTCGACCAGGTGGCCGACGTGGTCAGGGAGGCGTGACGGACCGCCGGGTCCGGCGCACTCCCCCGTCCCAGGAGAACCGGTGGACTTTCCGACACTCCCCTCGCTCGACCCCCTCGACCTGCAGGTGCTCCAGGCACTGCAGGTCGACGGGCGCGCACCGTTCAGCCGTATCGCCGATGTCCTCGGGGTCTCCGACCAGACGGTGGCCCGGCGGTACCGCCGGCTGCACAGCAGCGCCCATGTGCGCGTGCTCGGCATGACGGACGAGAACCGGCTCGGCCGGCAGACCTGGATCGTACGGCTGCGCTGCATCCCGGACGTGGCGGAGCAACTCGCGGACGCACTCGCCAAACGCCCCGACACCCTCTACGTGACACTGATCTCCGGCGGTACGGAGGTCATCTGCGGCATGAAGCCCCGCAGCCGGAAAGAGCGGGACGAGCTGCTCTTCGACCGGCTCCAGCGCACCCGGCAGATCGTCTCGGTGACCGCCCACTGTCTGCTGCACCCCTTCTACGGCGGCTCGCTGGGCTGGCTCCACAAGTCCAACGCACTCACTGCCGACCAGCAGTCCGCGCTGCGTCCGCCGGCTCCGGAGCCGTTCGACGGCCCCGTCATCCTGGACGCGGAGGACGAGGCGCTCCTCGCGGTGCTCCGCCAGGACGGCCGGGCCACCCTCACCGAGCTGCAGAAGGCCACGGGCCAGACGGAGTCCGCGGTCAAACGGCGGCTCGAGGCCCTGATCTCCAGTGGCGTGCTGTACTTCGACGTGCAGTACGACCATGAGCCGCTCGGCCTCGACGTCAGCGCCATGCTCTGGCTGACCGTGCTGCCCCGCGCGCTCGCGGACGTCGGCCGCAGCCTGGCCGGGCATCCGGAGGTGCACTTCGCCTCCGCCACCACCGGCCAGGCCAACGTCGTCCTGTCCGCCCGCTTCCGCAGCACCGACGAGCTGTACACCTACCTGAGCGAGAAGATCGGCGCCCTGGACGGCATCCAGGCGGTCGAGACCTGCCTCATCCTGCGCCAGGTCAAGCAGCTCACCTACGAACCGAGCCGCTGACCGCGGCACATCGTGGTCCGGGACCCCGGGGGATGTGGGTCCCGGACCACGCGCGGGCGCGCTCCCGTCCCCACGGACGCGCCCCCTACCGGACCGGGCCACTCAGCCCCGGGCAGCCCGGTCCGGCAGTTCCGACGCCTCAGCTCTCCGAATGAGCCAGCTCCACGTCGAACTCGGCTCCCGCCCCGTCCACGGCCACCGGTGCGGCCACCGGCGGATAGCCGCTCGCGATCAGTGAGTAGTCGCCCTCGTCCAGGTCGGCGAAGGCATAGGCACCGTCAGGTCCGGTGGTCGCCGTGCCGATCACGTTGCCCGCCTTGTCCACCAGGGTGACCCGCGCGTCGGCGAGCGGCAGGCCGTCGGCGCCCGCCCGCACGGTGCCACGGACCACCGCGCCCGGCCACAACTCCACGTCCAGCCGGGCGAGTCGGGGCCCGGACACCCGTACCGGCCGTGCGACGGGCCGGAATCCGGCGGCGTTCACCACCACGGTGACATCGCCTTCCGGCAGCTCACCGAACGCGAACTCGCCGTCCGCGTCGGTCGTTTCGGCGGCCAGCGCCTCGCCGCGCACATCCGTCACCGCCACCGTCGCGCCCCGTACGGGCGTGCCGTCGCCGGCCGAGACGACCGTGCCGACCAGTCCGCTGATCACGGACAGCAGGACGTCGTGGGTCAGCGGCTCCTCGCCGACCACCACGGTGGACGCCTGCGGTTGGTGGCCCTCCGCCGCAGCGATCAGCACGTACGACCCCGCATGCGGCGCACTCAGCCGGTAGCGGCCTTCGGTATGCGCCACCGCCCGGCCCAGCTGCCGCCCGGCGAGAGAGATCAGCGTCAGCGTGGCCCCCTCGACGGCCTCTCCCGCCGCGTCGCGAATACGGCCGTACAGTACGGGACCTGAGCCGCCGTCAGAGGTGAATGTGTCGCCGCCGGTTGTGGCGCCGACCGCGCCCGTCCGGTGTCCCGACCGCCCCGCGGCGTGGGCGCCGACCAGCACCGGCACCGGCTCGAACTCGACGGTCGGCTCGGCGTCTTGGGGTGCCGGCAGATCGGCGGAGCCGGCGGCCGGTGCCGTGGTGCGCTGCGGCGTCCGCAGGAGTACGGCGCCGACGAGTGCGGCGAGGAGGGTCAGGCCCGCGGCGACGATCAGGCACAGGTGGAGGCCGTCGAGGAAGGCCTCGCCCAGCGCGCCCATGGCCCGGCCGGTGTCCTGGCCGAGGTTCATCCGGGCCGCCGCGCCCAGGCCGTGGGCGTTCACGGCGTCGGTGATCCGCTGGGCCGCCGGTCCGGTGACGCCGGCGTCGCGCAGGTGGCCTGGCAGGGCGTCGACGCTCTTGGTCGTCAGCAGCGTGCCCAGGACGGCCGGGCCGAGGACGCCGCCGACCTGTCGGAAGGCGTTGTTGCCCGCTGACGCCATACCGGCCAGGTGGTGCGGCACCGACGCGACGGCGGTCGCGGTCATGGGAGTGATCACCAGGCCGAGCCCGAGGCCGAGCACGCCCAGCCGCCAGGCCAGCGGACCGAAGCCCGTCCCGGCGTCGATCGCGGTCAGGGAGAGCAGCGCACCCGTGGCGGCCAGCAGGCCGCTGGTGATCATGACGCGGGGGGAGACCCGGTGCATCAGGCGCCCCGCCAGCGCGCCCACGACCAGGGAGACCAGACACACGACCAGCAGCCGGTAGCCGGCGTGCAGGGTGTCGAGGCGCTGCACCAGGCCGAAGTAGAGGCTCAGGACGAAGAAGAAGCCGATCAGCCCGAGGAACGTGATCATGGCGATCAGGGTCGTCGCACTGAAGGCCGGACTGCGGAACAGCGACAGGTCCAGCATCGGGCCGGCGCTGCGCCGCTCGGCCAGGACGAAGGCGACGACACCGACCGCCGCCAGCGACAGCGCGGCGATCACCCGGCCCTCGGTGAAGGAGCCGCCGCCGCCCTCGATGACACCGTAGACGAGCGCGGTGATCGTCACCGCCGCGGTGATCTGACCGGGCCAGTCCAGCCGCCGCTGCCCTGGGGCGCGGGAGTCGGTCACCAGCGGTGCCGCGACCGCGAGGGTGAGGACCGCCACCGGTATGGCCGGCAGGTAGATCCAGCGCCAGGTGGTGTGCTCCAGGATGACGCCGGCGACCATGGGGCCGACGGCCAGCGCGGCCATCAGGGACGCCGCCCACAGTCCGACGAACGTGGCCCGCTTGCGCGGGTCGGGCACGGCATGGCTGATCAGCGCCAGCGTCGAGGGCAGCAGCGCGGCCGCGCCCAGACCGGCGCACGCCTGGCCGACCCACAGGACCTCGACCGACTGCGCCGACAGCGCGACGGCGGCACCCACGGCGGCCAGCGCCAGCCCCGCCAGATACACCTTCTTACGGCCGTGTACGTCGCCGAAGACGCCGGCGGTCAGGATGAAGGCGGCCATGGGGAGCTGGAACGCGGACGGCACCCAGGTCAGCTGGGAGGTCGAGGCGTGCAGGGCGCTCTGGATGGCGGGCAGGCTCACCGAGACGGTGGTCACTGGCAGGTAGGCGACGAACATGCCGAGACAGGCCATGACCAGGGTGGCCACCTGCCGTTCTCGGGGCGCGTTCACCGTTGGCGCGACGTTCACGAATTTCTCCCCTTGTGGCGCGGCAGAACCGCACGCGGCTTACAGCGCCGACAGCTTCCGGCCACCTCCTTCTTCGAGGCCAGCCACAGCCTCCGGATCCGGGAAATCCGACAGGGGGAGGGGGATTGCGAGGGATTTCCGACAGAAGCGCTGTCCGGCCTCGGCGGGACACCGCACCGATGCCCCGCCGAAGCCGTCGTCACGCGTCAGTGCAGTCCCGCGAGGAAGGGTGCAAGGGTGCGCGTGAGGGTGTTGTGCGCGGGAGCCGCGAACAGCGGGTCGAGGTGGTTCATGCCGTTGTCGGTCTGGTAGGTCGCGTACGGAATACGCGAGTTGTGCGCGACCTCGCGGGCGGCCGACACGATCGTCCCCTTGGCGTAGCTCGTCTGGAAGGCGTAGAGCGGGGTGTCCAGGTCCGCGGCGTGGCGCAGCCGCAGTCCGAGCGTGCGGGTCAGGTCGGTTTCCGCGTAGGCGTCGGCGACGTCGAGGTCCACCGAGAGACGGGCGGGCCAGTACCACTCCCACACGGCCGGCTGCGGGCCGCCCGCGTACGCCGCCGCGACCCGGGCGATGGGCGTGATGCCGGTGTCGACCCAACCGCGCAGGTCCCCGCTGTCGGCGAGGTGCCCCGAGTGGACGCTGATGTCGTTCGGCCAGCCGAAGCCGGCGTCCACCAAGGTGCCCAACAGCCCGGCGTTGGTGACGGGTTGGGGCGGCCGCAGGGCATCGGGCATCCGGGGCTGCAGGACCGAGCCGCCGTCCGGGTCACGGTGTGCGAACCTGCCGGCGAGCTGGTACCAGATCTGGGTGCTCTCCGCCCGGCTGCCCAGCCCGACGGCGCTCAGGGTCATGTCGAAGACCGCCCCGCCGTCGATGTCCGCGAGCCGCTCGCGCACCTCCTCCGGCGAGTCCTGCACCGGCTCCCCCGTCCCGTCGAACGCGCCGCGCACCCCGCCGTCGATCACCACGAGCCCGGCGAGATCCCGGTACCCGGGACGGCCGTCGAAGTCCCAGGCGGCGTAGGTCATCGCCGTGGTGGCACCCCAGGAGTGACCGCCGAGCACGACCCGCCGGCCTCCCTGACCGGCGGCCCGTACGACCGTGCGCAGATCCTCCAGGGTGCGGGCCAGACCCCACCGTGCGGCGAAGGCGGAGGCGGCCGGGTCCTGCGAGCGGTAGTGGCCGTCCAGGTAGTACCCGACGGCGTCCGGTGCGGCGAACCCGGACCGGTCGGCCAGGTTCTCCTCGCGCCGGTCGAACGCCCAGACCTGCACCCCGGGCACGGCCTCGACGAGGTCCCGGCCGAGCAGGCGGAAGTCGCCCGCAGCCCCGAACATGCCCGGAACCAGCACCAGTACCGTGCGTGCGGTATCGGGGCCGACCTTGAGCACATGCACACGGTCCGTCCCGACGGGACCGCCGCCACTGCCGACGCCCAATGGAACGTACGGCTCCCATCCGGCCACGTGGCTGCGCCCGGCCCCGACGGCCACACCGCCCGACGCTGAGGCGAGGACGAGCCCGCCGGCCATCCCGCCCAGCAGCGCCCGCCGCGACAGCGCCCTGGTCAGATCTCTCGTCATGAGTCGCACCCACCCACGCGACGGGTGCTCAGCGCCACGTCGTCCAGACGCAGGTCGTACGACGACGGCGTGGGGTCGGCCTGGTACAACTGCCAGCCCAGCTTGAGCTTGTCGAAGTGCGGGAAGGCGAAGTCGTCGGCCGTACCGCCGTGTTGCTTCGTGGAGACGGTCAGCTCGCTCTGCTCCCTGCCGTCCAGATAGACGGTGACGCGGTTGTCGGTCGCGTCGAGGTGGAACTCCACGCACTGCCAGGTCGCGGCCGTGGCGGGAGCGGAGGTCTTCCAGGCCGTCCAGTCCCCGGTGGGACCGAGGTCGGAGCCGACCCCCCAGAAGTTGGCTTGGGAGGTCGGGACGTACTGTCCGCCCAACGGCCGTACCAGCGTGGGGACATCGGAGCCCGAGGCCTCCGCGATGGTCCAGTGCGCCCAGTCGGGAGCAGTGGGGAACCGGTCCACGCGCAGCCGCAGCCGGGCCCAGAAGCTGTTGCCGGGAGGTGCGAGGTCGGAGAGAACGAGGAAGGCGCGGCCGTTGCCCTCCGTATGGAGCCGGAGTTCGCGGCCGCGCCCGGTGCTGCTGGGTTCGACGGTCAGTGAACCGTCGGAGGTGTCGGTGGTCCAGCCCCGGCCCGCGGTGACCGGCCCCAGGGGCAGGCGGTCGAAGTTGTCCTTGAAAAGGGTCCCGTGCGGGGCCGGGGCGGTGGTGGCAGAGGGGGATGCGGAGGCGGTGGGGGATATCGCGAGCAACGCGGCCGAGGTGGCCAGCAGCGACGCTGCGATCTTCCTCATGCGTGTCATGGGGACAGTGTGCAACACCCGTCACAGGCGTAACACAGCCTGTCTGTCGGGGAGTTGGCGCCTACTCCACGGCCATCTCCCCGAGCAGGGACCAGTCCTCCTGCGGAATGCTCGCGTTGACGATCCTCGGGGTCTCGGCGAGGTACGGCGGCAGCGTCTGCTGTGCGGCCTTGAAGTGGGCGGAGTTGACGTGCGCGGCACCGGCCTCGTCGTCCCGGAAGGCCTCCACCAGGACGTACTCGGCCGGGTTCTCGACGCTGCGGGACCAGTCGAACCACAGGCAGCCCGGCTCACTGCGCGTCGCCTGCGTGAACTCGGCGGCGATCTCGGGCCACCGGTCGGCGTGCTGGGGCTGGATCCGGAACTTCGCGGTGATGAAGATCATCTGGGCTCCCCTGTCGGAGTCGGATCGGCTCCCCATCATCATGACGCCGAGCGCCCGAGCGCGCTTCGGTGCGGCCGGCTCAGGTCAGCGGCATGACCTTGCGGTACGCGGTCACCGCGATCGCCGCGACGGCGACATGCATCACGAGCAGCGCCACGACGCCGGTGGCGCCGCCGTCGCCGTAGAGGAAGAAGTCGGGGACGAAGGAGACGATCACGACGACGGGGACGAGCCACCGGATCAGGCCCTCGGGCTTCCCGGAGAGCTTGCGGACGGCGGCCCATCCGGCGGCGCCCGCCGCCACGCCCACCGCGGTCAGGAATATGTACGACCCGGGCTTCAGCGGCCGGAAATCGTCAGGCGCGCCCGCGGCCTGGGCCAGGACGGCGATCACCGCGTTCACCAGGGAGGACAGCACGATGGCGGCGACTACGCCGCCGGCCACGACGAGGGGGCCACGGCGGACGGAGGTGTTCTCGGCAACTGCGGACATGGCGACTCCAGAGCGGAAGGAACTGCAGGGGACCCAGCAGTAGTTTGAAACATCAAACACAAAGATGGCGCAGCGAGCTTGAAACTTCAAGCGGCCATCAGGATTCCCACATACCGGAAAACGATTTAAGACCTCTCGCGTTAGACTTGCGTCGCCTGTCAGGACCTGGTCGTGCCTGGTCGCACGGCTGTCATAACGAGGGGGTGGACGCCATTCCGGTTCGCCCCGCCCGCATTCAGGACGTCGCAGCCGCCGCCGGCGTCTCGGTGTCGACGGTCTCGAACGTGCTCAACCGCCCCGAGCGCGTCAACGCCCGCACCGCCGAGCGGGTCCGCGACGCGGTCGCGGCGCTCGACTACGTCCCCCACCCGGGAGCCGCCGGGCTGCGCACGGGCCACTCGTCCTCGATCGGCCTGGTGCTGCCCGACGTGACCAACTCCTTCTACGCGCGCATCGCTCGGGGCGCCGCCGACGCCGCGTACGACCACGGCTACTCCCTCGTGCTGTGCCACAGCGGGGACGCCCCGGAGCGCGAGCAGGGCTACTTCACGATGCTCGTCGAACAGCGCGCCGTCGGGGCCGTGGTCGTCCCGCTCAGCGCCGACCCCACCCGGCTCACGCGGCTGCGCGAGCGCGGCATCCCCTTGGTCCTGGCGGACCGTGCGATGCCGGCCCAGGACGGCTGCTCCGTGTCCGTCGACGACATCGCCGGCGGCCGTATCGCCGTGCAGCACCTCCTGGACTGCGGGGCGCGCGACATCCTCGTGGTGAACGGCGACCGGTCGATACGGCAGTGCGCCGACCGCTACCAGGGCGCCCGGCAGGCCGTGCGCACCCGGCGTGAGGCACGGCTGGGCCAGGTCGTCGCCGAGGAGATGACGGTGGCGTACGGCATGGAGATCGCCCGTCGCCTCGACGAACTGCCCGACGGGGCCTTCTGCACCAACGACTTCCTCGCCGCCGGGCTGTGCCGCGGACTGGCCGAGCGCGGCGTGAAGGTACCCGAGGACGTACAGGTCGTCGGCTACGGCGACCTCGACATCGCGAGCTTCGTGGGGACGACCCTGACGACGGTTCGGCAGCCTGTCGAGGACCTGGGCCGGGCGGCCGTGGAGATGCTCCTCGACGAGGTGGAGGCCCGCGCCGAACACGCCCACGAGGCAAGGGTGTTCGCGCCCGGACTCGTGCTGCGGGACTCCACCCGGTCACTTGCCGTCGCCTGAGTCCGGAACCCGCAGGGTCACCGGCCCCAGCAGCCCCGACGAGAGCTGGGAGGCGAACGCCCAGGCGGTCGGCGTGGCTTCGGCGAGGTACGGGGCGAGGGTGTTGTGGACCGTCACCTCGATCCGCACGGTGCGGCCCGCGACACCGCGCAGCTCGAAGCGGTACGGCGCGCAGAAGGCCTCACCGATCCGTTCCCCGTCGACGAACAGCGCGACGCTGCCGCGCACCCGGCCCAGGTCCAGCACCGGATCGGGCCCGGCCGGCACCTCCAGGTCCCGCGAGTACGTCACGCCTCCGCTCCAACTGCCCAGCCCCAGCGACCCCCAGTCCCCGAGCGGCAGCGGCGCCGGCACAGTGCGGACGCGCACCGGACCGCGCCAGGCGGAGCCGCCGCGCAGGACAGCCGTAGGAGCGGTGACGATCTCGATCTCGGTGGGCTCCGGTAGGGGTTGATGCAGCGTCAGTACCCGGCCGTCCAGGGGATGTTCGGCGCCATTGGCGACCCTCACCCGTGCGGGGAGCTCCAGCGGGAGATCGAGCGACACGGTGCCCGCCGGCACGGTGAAGCGGAAGCGCTGGGCGCGCTCGTTGACGTCGTCCGTGGATCGCAGCGGCAGGACGGCCGCACCCAGCATCGGTGTGCCTGCGAGCCACTCGGCCTCCGGCAGCGGGTGCGGTCGTACGGCGGCATGGCAGTGCTGCAACTCCCCCCACCTGCCTGTGTGTTCGACCGTATGTCCGCGCCACTCCCCCGTCTCGGCCGCCCAGCCCGCACCGCTGACCAACGCGACCACGCCCGCCACGAGATCGACGAACACCGCTTCCCGTGTACGGACGCTGTCGGCGACGACCTCGAGCACGTGATCGCCCGCCCCGAGGGCCAGTTCGTGGCGGAAGAACATCGGGACCGCGCCCCAGTCGGACTCGTAGTACTCGACCTTCTCCTGCCGCGCCACGACGACGCCGTCGAGCAGCACGGTGACGCCCGCCGCGGCCCCCACGACCAGCACTGCCCGCGCCTCGTCGTGCGCAAGACGAAGCCGGCCCCGGTAGGTCACGCCGCCGTCCGGTCGTACATCGTCGGGCAGGCACATGAACTGTGGACGCGGTCCGAACCCGTCCGGACGAGAGAGGCAGAAGTAACTCCCCAGCGGGGCATGGGCTTTGGCGGAGATCTGCGACGGCCGGTCCTGGGCGTCGGCCAGTTCGTACTCCAGGACGTTGCGGGGCTGTTCCACCGCCACACGGGCCGACGCCAGATATCCGCTGCCGGTGTCCAGCCGTTCGCCGTTCCACCACACGCGTTTGACCGCAGCCGCACCGACATGCAGGTCGGCGGGTCCGCGGTGGTCGGTCTCGACGACGGCCCGGACGCGGGCGACGGTTCCGCTGCCGGGAACCGGGACGCGTACGAACTCCTCGGTCACCAAGCCCTTGTTGCCGAGCAACCCGTCCGGATCGGGGATCCCGCGGCTCGACGAGTACAGCGAGACGGCCCAGTCCTCGTCCGGTGGGACGAATGGCAGCTCTCCGGCCAGCACCTGTACGACGGAGGCGCGGTCCAGCGGGGCGGGGGCCTTCGCGGCGGGCGCGGGAGGCAGGATGCGCACCCGGTTGCCGTAGGTCGCGCGTGTCCGCTGCCAGGGAGCGTCGGTCTCGGTCCATTTCATGGTCCAGATCTGTGGCTCGTCGACCGCTGCCCCCTCGGGCAGCGCGAGGTCGCCCCAGGTGTTGTCCATGGTGGGAACCAGGCGGCCCTCCCACCCGGTCGAGATGTCGGTCGTCCGGGCCGGATCGTCGGGCGGTGGTGCGGATTTCGCGGCCTCCGGCGTGCCTTCGCGCCATACGACAAGGGCGGCGGGGGCGCCTTGCAGCGGTACCTCGATGGTGGAGACGCCGTCGGAGACGGTGACCGGCGCGGGGAATCGGGTGCCGGTCGCCGGGTTCCAGGCCTCGGCCCGGGCGACCGGGGCGCGGACGGTGACGGTCGTGGTGCGGGCGTAGCGTGCGGGGTCGACGTCGTGGTTGCCCCGGGGCGGATGCCTGCGGGCATCAGGGAAGGCGCCGGTCACCAGGGCGACCGCTTCCTCGCCCTTTCTCCTTACCAGCAGCGGCACTTCACCCGTCGCGTACCCGGCGCCATCGGCCACGGCCGCCGCGCCCGCCTCCGCGTCACTGGCTCGCTCCAGCCGCGGATGTGCAGTCAGCTCCGCTACGACGGAGTCGTCACCGGCCAGTCCGGCGGCAGCCGTGGGCGGGCGGCCCACGGCGACCACCCGGCCGCCGGCGTCGAGGAGTTGGGTCAGCCGTCGCGCCGTGCCCTCCTCCAGGATGCTCGCCGAGGGCAGCAGGACCGCGGTGTACGCCAGGTCCGCGATCCGCAGGGCGCCGTCGGCGGCGGTGGCCCGCTGTACCGAGGCGTCGTCGACGACGTCGTAGGAGATGCGGTGCCGGTCCAGGGAACCGACCCTGGGACCGAGCCAGTTGTTCGTGCCGCACAGGTCCAGGTAGTGGCGCTGGGTCTCGTCGACGTCGGCGTGGCCGTCGCCGAGGCGGCCGTCGCCGAAGTGCTTGACGGGGGCGTCCAGCGGGATGAGGGCCTGCATGGTGGCGGTGGGGTGCAGGACCGCGACGTCGGCGCTGTAGGTGCCCCAGGACATGATCGAGCAGATGCGGGCCACCGCCCGGGAGAAGGCCGGGTACTGCGGCCAGTAGGGCTGGCGCCAGTCCGTGGACGGCGGTGCCCACTCGAACCAGCCGCCCGCGGTGCCGAAGTAACTGGCGTGCGGGTTGTACAGGTTGGCGCCGCTGCGCAGGAACGGCAGGAGCCAGTCGTAGGTGTCCTCTAGGGTGCCGCCCCAGCCGGAGGAGTGGAACGCCTCGATCCACACGCGCTCGTGTCCGTAGAGGTGGGCCATGGAGGAGTGGACCTTGGAGTCGCCGTGGTGGTCGCTGCCGGCGGCGCTGTACCAGCGGTGGGTGCGGAAGTAGTCCGAGTAGATCTGGGTGGACTGGGCCGGGTAGCCGGAGCGGGCGGGGTGGCTCTGGTCGCAGCCCAGGAGCATGCCGCGCTCGTCGTGCCAGGCGGCGAGGGGTTTGAACAGGGCCTCTTCGGTGAGTTCGGCGCGGACCGCGTAGTAGTCGGCGCGGACCTTCGCCGCCTGCGGAAGATCACGGAACAGGGCCGGCAGATGGTCGAGCAGGTCGTAGCCGCGGCGGGCGAGGAACTCCTTGGGGAAGCGGTGGCTCCACGCGTTGGTGCCGGGCAGTTCGTCCTGGAAGCTGCCCGCGACGACGTTGCCCAGGTACTCGGGGACTCGGCGGTCGTACTCGTGGTGGACGGTGTCCATCAACAGGCCGACGGCGTGCGGGTCCAGGTAGTCGAACGCCGTGGGGGCCGCGGTGACGAGGTGCACCTCGCTGCCTTCGGGGGCCGCGATCCGCGCGGTGGCGGTGACGAGCAGGCGACTGCCCTCCACCGAGTAGGCGCCCACCAGGGTCTCGGAGTCGAGCAGTTCGACGGCACCGTCGGAGACGGTGGCTGTGCGCGAGCGCAGCGCGAGGCCGGCCGCCTCGGGGTGCAGGCGGGTCACGGCGCCCTGGACGTTGGCGCCGGAGAACCCGATCTGGTCGTAGAACCACAGGCGCATGTCCAGGTCCCGGGCGATCTCGCAGGCGTCGGTGAAGCGGGCCCACCACTCCTCGCCGAACCATGCCGGTTCATCGGCCCGGGCGCCGAAGCCCGGGCCGGCCGGCGCCAGGTTGATCACCACGAGGTTGTGGACGCCTCCGTCGGCGAACCTGCGCATCTGCCAGGCGAGGCGCTCGCGGGTGACCCTCGCACCCGACCACCACCACAGCGGGGTGGGGCCGAAGTCCCGGGGCGGGTCGTCGAACAGCTGCTGCAGCGCGGAGGAGATCACGAATACGGTCCTTCCGAGTACGGCCGGGGCACCCTCACGGATCAAAACGTTTTACACGGACCAAGTCGTCGACAACCTGCAATGTTGGCACCGGATCCGAGGGGCGGGAAGGAGGCTGTCGCGGCTTCCTGCAAATGGGCGCATGAGGGGTTGTTGGAACGTTTTTCCGACCCTATATTCACTGCAAATCGGCCTCAGAGCCGCGACGTCCCCCCTCCGCTCGACCCATCCCCTCGGCCCATCCCCAGACGACGACGGAGTCGCATCATGGTCCGAACCCCCACTGTCCCCGAACGCTCGGAACAACCCATCCCCTGGCGCTTGTGGAAGGTGGCGGCCCTGTCGGGCATGGCCTCCTACCTCGACGCCGCTCTCATCGTCAGCATCGCCGTCAACCTGGCCATCTACCGGGACAGTTACGACATGGGCGTGTGGATGGCGGGCGCGATCAGCGCGATCGTCACCGGCTGCATCGCCGTCGGCTCCCTCGTCGGCGGACGCCTTGCCGACATGTTCGGGCGCCGCCGTGTCTACAACTGGGACATCTTCTGCTTCGCGCTGGGCGCGGTCGTCATCACGCTCGCCCCGAACGACATCGTGCTCTTCGCCGGCGTGCTCGTGGCGGGCCTGGCGGCCGGTGCCGATCTGCCGACCTCGCTGGCCGTGGTCTCGGACGCCGCACCCGCCGAGGGCCGGGCACGTCTCGTGTCCTTCACGCAGGTCATGTGGGTGGCGGGCATCGTCGTGGTCATCTTCCTCGGCTACCTCCTGTCGGACACCGGCATGACCGGGGCGCGCCTCATCACCGGCCATCTGGCCGTCGCCGCGCTGGTCACCTGGCAGCTCCGCTCCCGGCTCAATCTGGCCGACGAGCCGTCGGACAGGGAGGTGGCCCAGGAGGCGGCCGCGCTGGCCGCCCCGCGCGGCATCGAGCTGAAGAACGTGCTGAACCGTGCCGCGCTGCTGCCGATGGCCGCGACCTTCGCCTACTACGTCACCTGGGGCATCGGCGCCAACACCTTCGGCCAGTTCGGCACGTATCTGCTGGTCACGGTCAGCGGCGCCTCGCAGAGCCTGGCCACCGGGATCAACCTGGCCTTCCTGCCGATCGCGCTGGTGCTGACCTTCGTCTTCGTGCGGATCGCCGACACCCCGTTGCGCGACCGGCTGTTCTACGTGTTCACGGTCGTCCAGATCCTCGCCTTCTGCATCGCCTCCCTCACGGCCGGCGCCCTGGTCGGCATGCTGGTCTTCTTCGTGCTCTACCAGATCTCCAACCCCTTTGCGGGAGAGGCCAGTTACAAGGTGTGGTCGCAGCTCACACTGCCCCCGGACACCCGCGGCACCACCCAGGGCCTCACCTACGCCCTCTCGCGCGGGGTCTTCGCCGGCGTCGCGTTCGTCACGCCCGCGCTGATGGAGTACAGCGCCTCCGCCCTGCTCTGGTCGATCACCGCCTGCATGGCGGCCTCGGCGGTCGCAGGCGTGTACATCGTCCGAGTCCTCATCCGCCGTTCCCCTCACGCCGCTTCCGCTCCCGCGGATCTGGGAGTGGCCCGAGCGTGAACCGAAGCGGATCTCCGAAGGAGCCTCCAGCGTCATGACCACTGCCGAACACTCCATGTCCCTACGGGAGTTGCTGCCCCCGGTGATCCGCCGCCGCACCCGAATCGGCCTGGTCGCCGGCGGGCTCGGCACGTACTGGCCCCAATTCCCCGGTCTCCTGCCGCAGTTGAAGGAGTCGGCCGCTTACGTCACCGAGCGCCTGCAGCGGATGGACGCCGAGGTGACCGACGTCGGCTTCATCTCCGACGCGCAGGAGGGCGCGGCGGCGGCCGAGCAGCTGCGCCGTACGGACTGCGATCTGATCGTGCTGTTCCTGACGACGTATCTGACCTCGTCGATGGTGCTGCCGATCGCCCAGCGCTCGCACACCCCCGTGCTGGTCATCGATCTGCAGCCGTCGGAGCGGATGGACCACGCCACCTTCGACACGGGTGCCTGGCTGGCGTACTGCGCCCAGTGCTCGGTGCCCGAGGTCGGCAACGTCTTCCGACGGGCCGGCATCCCCTTCCGGTCGGTGTCGGGCTGGCTGCGACAGGAGTCCGCCTGGCGGCGCATCGAGCAGTGGATCCGCGCCGCGCACGTACGAGCGGCGCTCCGGCACGCCCGGCACGGGCTGATGGGGCACCTGTATCCAGGCATGCTCGACGTGTCCACCGATCTGACCCTGCTGCCTGCGACGTTCGGCTCGCACGTCGAGGTGCTGGAGTTGGACGATCTGCGGCACCGCGTGGAGCAGGTGACCGAGGCGGAGACCCGCGACCGCATGACGCTCGCCCGCCGGGTGTTCACGCTCGACGACAGCGTGGTGGACGAGGACTTCGCGTGGGGCGCGACCGTGTCGGTGGCCCTGGACCGGCTCGTCGAGGACTTCGGTCTCGACTCCCTCGCGTACTACCACCGCGGTCTCGGCGGAGAACTCCACGAGCGGCTCGGCGCCGGCATGATCCTGGGCGCCTCTCTGCTCACGGCGCAGGGTGTGCCCGCGGCCGGGGAGTACGAACTGCGCACCAGCGTCGCGCAGTTGGCCTCGCAGAGCATCGGCGCGGGAGGTTCCTTCACCGAGATCCAGGCCCTCAACTTCGAGGACGACGTGGTGGAGATGGGGCACGACGGTCCTGCCCATCTCGCCGTCAGCGCACGTGACCCGCTGCTGCGCGGGCTGGGTGTCTATCACGGCAAGCGCGGCTGGGGCGTCAGCGTGGAGTTCGACGTCCAGCACGGGCCGGTGACTCTCCTCGGGCTCGGCCAGGACGCGGACGGCAGCCTGTCGTTCATCTCCTCCGAGGGAACCGTCGTCCCCGGCCCGCTCCTGGAGATCGGCAACACCACCAGCCGTGTCGACTTCGGCCGCGACCCCGGCGAATGGGTCGACGCGTGGAGCGCCACGGGCGTCGGCCACCACTGGTCCCTCGCCGTCGGCCACCACACGGCCGACTTCCGGGCCGCGGCGAGTCTGTTGGGCATCGAGCATCGGGAGGTGTGACGGCAGCGGCTTGGACGCCTGGCCCCCAGCCTGGCGCTCTCTCCCCTAGGAGCCGAGCAGACCGGCGCCCCGTCGGGTCTCCGCCAGGTGGACGTCGACGTACCGGGCCAGCGCCATCGCGTCCTGGGGCTTGTCCGCCTGGAAGGTGATGCGGCGCAGCAGGCTGACCCCGTCGAGCGCGACGCCTTCGCGGGCGAGGACGAAGACGAGGGCGAGGAGGGCGGACCGGGCGTTGCCGTCGTCGAAAGGATGGAAGAAGCAGACGTCGAGACAGGCACGTGCCGCCCGGGCGGTGAGCGGAAGGGGCTGCTCGGCGTCCCGCACGCTCTCGGCCAGGCAGGCGTCGAGGCGGGACCGGGTGTCCGGGCCGATGCCGTAGCGTTCCCGGCCTCCCTTGGCGAAGGCCGGCAGCTCGCGGAACGGCGGCAACTGCGCCGTGCCCAGGACGTGTTGCTGCCAGCGCCGGAGCAGCTCGAAGTCGAGGGAGGCGCCGCGCGCCGCGTCGGCCCGCAGCAGCGCCACGGCGGCGAGCAGCCCCTCGGCGCGGGCAGGGTCGATGGCGCCGTCGAAGGCGCGGATGTCCTCGACCGCGCCGTCGCGCGAGGGGGTCACCGGTTCGTCGCCGCCACCGTCCGGGGCCTCGTGCCAGGGCACGGTCTCGCGCACCGCGAGCCAGCGCGCGAGGTGGTCCTGCGCGGGCCCGGCCGCCCGTACGGCGTCGTCCGGCCGCAGCGAGAGCGAGAGCCGCTCGGCGACGTCCTCGACCAGCACCGGGTCGGGGCCGGTCCAGCTCCCGAACCGCCCGCCGATCGCCTCGTCGACGAGTTTCTCCGCGACGTCGGGTGCGACGTTCCAGCGGCTGAGGAACCAGGTGAGCACCTGGTGACAGTGCCCGTACCAGCCGCTGCCGCAGCCGGTACGGTCGGTCACTTGAAGGATCAGGTTGCGGGCGGCGCGCTCCCACAGGATCCGCTGGTCCTCGACGCCGGCCAGGTCCAGCGGGTACGCCTCGAACCACCCGGAGAGGCTTTCCACCCACTCGCGCCACTCGCAGAGTGCCGCGACGACGCGGTCGAGCGTCTCCTCCGGGATGGTGATCGAGTCCCGAGGGCAGCACCAGTTGCCGACCGGTCCTCCGTCGAAGTCCCCTTCGTCGTGCGCCCAGCGCCAGCCAGCGGTCCAGCGGCCGTAGTGCTCGGCGAGGGCGTACGACATGGCGTCGGCCCAGGGCTCGGCCGTGTCCCAACTCCAGGCGCTCATCGCCTGGTCGGCGAAGGGGATGTCGGGCCGGCTGGGCACCCCCCGGGCGGGCCCGAGTGAGCGCACCACCCGTGGCGCCGACCCACTGTCGAAGGGGTGACGTGCGGGGTCCACATCATCCCAGGTCAGATAGCGGGGGGACCGCTCGACAATCACCGCGCAAGCCTGCACGTCAACCGGCCCGTGGTTCAAGCGGATTACCGCAGGGCCGGTGTCCCTGACAGACGTCCTCTAGACGGGGGTGGCGCGGAATCTCGCCCGGTATTCGCTCGGCGTCGTGGCATGGCGGCGATGGAACGCCCGGATGAGCGTGTCGACGGTGCCGAACCCGCATGCGGAGGCGATCCGTTCGAGGGTGTCGTCGGTGGTCTCCAGCAGGTTGCCGGCCATCTCGACCCGGGCCGACTCGATGTAGGCGTGCGGTGTCGTGCCGAGTTCGGTCTTGAAGATTCGGGTGAGCTGCCGGTCGCTGACATGCGCGTACGCGGCCAGGTCCGGGACGGTCAGGCGCCGGCCGAGGTTGTTCAGGATGTGGTGCCGGAGGTCTTCGATGCGCCGTGTCGTGGACACCCGCTCCAGCGGCACGCTGAACTGGGACTGTCCCCCGGGCCGCTTCAGGTACATCACGAGCTGGCGGGCGACGCGCAGCGCGACCGGCTCCCCGAAGTCCTGCGCGACCAGTGCGAGGGACAGGTCCAGGCAGGCGCTGATGCCCGCGCCGGTCCACACCTCGCCCGCCTCGCGGATGAAGATCGGGTCCGGGTCGACCCGCACCGCCGGATGGTCGGCGGCCAGGCGCTGCGCGGTGGACCAGTGCGTGGTGGCGCGCTTGCCGTCGAGGAGCCCCGCCGCGGCGAGGATGTGCGCGCCGACGCACACCGAGGCCACCCGCCGGGCGCGGCCGGCCAGCGCCTTCACCCGGGTCACCGTGCCGGGCTCGACGACGGGGTGGACACGGTCCTCGCCGTCGACCTCGACGGAGCCGGGCACCAGCAGGGTGTCGATCGCCCGGGCGCCGACTTCGTCGAATGTGGCATCGGGCAGGATCCGCACGCCGGCCGCCGTGGTCACCGGCTCCGTCGTCTCGGCGGCCAGTACGACCTCGTAGCCGACCCGCTGCGTGGTTTCGCGCGGGACGAGGGAGAACACCTCCGGTGGTCCGGTGACGTCGAGGAGGTCGACGCCTTCGAACAGCACGATCACGATCAACCGGTTCACGGTCCCCACCCTGTATCCCCCTGTTTCGCCCGCACACCCGGGTGTCGGTTTCTGCAAGTAGTGCGACATTGCCGACGCCCCGGTCCGGGCCATAGCGTCGCATTCAGTTCAACAGAGTGTTGAACGACCTGTTCAAGTTCCCGGAATTTTGGAGAAGATCTGTGGCTAGCAAGACGCTGCGCGAACTCGGCGGCGCCGACCACACCCCCGCGGCCCTCGCGTCCTCGACGCTGATCCTCGTCGACTACCAGAACACCTACACCCGCGGTGCGATGGAGCTCGACGGCTGGCAGTCCGCCCTGGAAGCGGCGTCGGACCTGCTCTCCCGTGCCCGCAGGGCCGGGGCCGCGGTCATCCACGTCCAGCACGACGGCGGCGAGGGTTCGCCCTACGACATCCGCGCGGAGATCGGCGAGATCCACCCCAGCGTGGCCCCGGTCGAGGGTGAGCCCGTGGTCGTCAAGCAGGCCCCGGACGCCTTCCACGGGACCGACCTCGGCAAGCTGGTGGACGAGGCCGGGAACGAGTCCGTGATCGTCGCCGGGTTCATGACCCACATGTGCATCGCCTACACGTCGGCGTCCGCGGCCCTGCGCGGCAACAAGCCCACAGTCCCCGCGGACACGTGCGCCACCCGGTCGATCGTGGACGTGTCCGCCGACGAGCTGCACCGCAGTGCGCTGGCTGCCATCGCCGATGCGTACGGCGTCGTCGTCGCCTCCGGCAAAGAGCTGGCCTGACAATGACGGAGCAGGACCAGCAGGAGCCGGGCGGGAGATCCCGCCGCGGGTTCCTGAAGGCCGGCGGTGCGGCCGTCGTCGGCGGCGCGGCGGTGTTCGGCGCGACCCGCCTGGGCGACACTCCGGCGCAGGCGGCGGCCGCGGACGCGTCGGGCACGACGACGCTGCGCAGGCTGGGCGGCCTTGCCGACAGGCCGGCTTCACTCGCCTCCGCCACTCTGATCATGGTCGACTACCAGAACACCTACACCCGCGGTGTGATGGAACTGACCGGCTGGCAGGCCGCTTTGGACGCCGCTGCCGAACTGCTGGGCGCGGCCCGCGAGGCGGGCGCGAAGGTCATCCACGTCGTCAACGACGGCGGGAAGGACACCCCGTACGACATCCGCGCGGAGATCGGCCGGATCCACGACCGGGTCAGGCCCGCGCAGGGCGAGCCGACCGTGGTGAAGAGGGCCCCCAACGCCTTCGTGAACACCGATCTCGGCAGGCTCGTCGACCGGGCGGGGCACGGCAACCTGGTCATCGCCGGGTTCATGACGCACATGTGCGTGACGTTCACCGCCGAGGGTGCGTTCCTGCGCGGGAACAAGCCCACCGTGGTCGCGGACGCCTGCGCCACCCGGCCGCTGCCATCGGTCGGCGGCGGGCTGTCCGCCGAGCAGATCCACCAGAGCGCGCTGGCCACGATCGCCGACCTGTACGGCGTCGTCGTCCCCTCCCGCACCGCGCTGGCGTAGAACGCCCGGCGGTTCTCCCTCTCCGGCGACCCCATGGCCGCTGTGCTGCCGGAGAGGGAACCTCCCCCATCTTGCTCCCGCGTCCCGGCCCTCGCGGCTCCCGGCGGGTCTGTTCCCCCCACACCACCGCTTCCCCCACGGCGGGAACACCCGACGATCAATCCGACACGGAGAGCAAGCAATGGCGACACGCCGGAAATTCATTGGTGGTGCGGGCGGTATCGGCGCCGCGACGATCCTCGGCTACACGGCTGCCGAGTCGAGTGCGGCATCCGCTCCCGTCGCGGCGGCGGTGGACACCCAGACCGCCCGGGACTCCATCCGCGCGGTGAACGCGGCCATGCGCACCAACTACGCGGCACTCAAGGCCGACCTGGTCAAGAATCTCGGGCCCGTCATCATCGTGCAGAACGACGCGAAGGGCGGCACCTTCACCCTCGTCCACAAGGGCAAGCAGTACGTCGAGCACCCGGTGGCGGAGGATTTCGAGTTGGCGAAGTCCATCGCCCACGTCCCGCTGGGCGTCTACTCCACCATCGCGGAGTACCTGTCGGGCAAGGTCCCCAACGTCTCCAACGCCGACCGGATCGACGCCCACGACCTCGACATGGTGGCGATGAAGGGCCCCGGCACCGACGCCTGGACAACGCCGCTGCAGGCGTTCGCGGACAAGCTGACCACCGCGAGGAACAACCTCGCCGCGGCGAACCTGCCGCAGGAACTGCAGAACTCGTGCGCGAAGATCCTCGACGAGGCGCTGACGTTCATCGCCGACTCCATCCGCGCCCGCGCCTTCGACATCTCCTCCTTCCAGGACTTCGCGCGGCGCGTCTATCCGTCGATCCGGATCAACATGCAGCACGCCGCCGCGGCGCAGATCTCCGGCGTACAGGGCCTGTGCAAGAAGTGGCGGGCACAGATCGGCGAGGCCGCCTGGGCCGATCTGTACACGGTGGTGCTGTCGATATGGACGACGTCGGTGCTGAACCAGGCGGAGATCATCATCAGGCCGATGATGAACCAGAAGAAGGTGGACACCCACCTGATCGACATCCCCACGGCGCAGCTGCCGTCGGACCCGATCGGGGTGGCGCTGGACAACCTGGCGCGGATCGTCCAGGACAACATCGCCGCTGAGCTGGTGTTCGTCTCCGACACCAAGGTCGCCGACGCCCTGAAGGGCAAGGAGGACCTGCTGTCGGACGAGATCCTCAAGGAGCTCGGCACGCCCGTCTCCGGTGCGGCGTTCCGCAGCGCGGGCAAGGCGAAGTGTCCGGTCGACCACGGCGTGAGCATCTGACCGGACCACACCTTGCAAGCCCGGCGGCCCTCTCCTGGGACCGAGGAGGGGGCCGCCGTCACGTCCTTGGGGGGAAACGTGAAAACCAGGCTGTGGCTCCTCGCCGGCCTGATTCTGCTGACCATCAATCTCCGCGCGGCGATCACCGGGATGCCGCCGCTCATCGGGCAGTTGCAGCGCGTACTGGCCCTGTCCGGCACCCAGGTCAGCGTGCTGGCGACGCTGCCGGTGCTGTGCCTGGGCGCCTTCGCCTGGCTCGCGCCCCGGCTGGCCCGCCGGTTCGGAGCGCAGGCCGCCGTGTGCGCCGCCGTCGGGGTGCTGGCGCTCGGCGCCGCCGTACGGGCACTTCCGTGGCCGGCGGCCCTGTTCGCCGGAACGGTGCTGTCCGGAGCGGGCATTGCGGTCGGGAACGTACTGCTGCCCGCGCTCATCAAGGACCACTTCGCCCACCGCATCGGCCTGTTGACCGGCCTCACCATGACCCTCATGGCCCTCTCCGGCGCGCTCGCCGCCGGAGCCGCGGTACCGCTGTGCACCGCTGCCGGGTGGCAGTTCGCCCTGGCGGTGTGGGCGGTGCCCGCGGTGCCGGCCGCGGCGGTCTGGGGGCTGCTGGCTGCCCCAGGAGCCGACGGACGGCATCGCAGGACACCACCGCCGACGCCGAGGATGGCGGGCGGATCACTGTTGCGGTGCGCGCTCGCCTGGTGGGTGTCGGCGTTCCTCGGGCTGGTGTCGCTGATGTTCTACGTCCTGGTGGCGTGGCTGCCGCAGATCATGCAGGCGTACGGCTACACACCCGCCCAGGCCGGACTGATGACGTCCGTGATGCTGACCGTCGGCATCCCACTGGGGTTCGTCGTACCCCTCGTCGCCGCCCGAATGCGCAGCCAGCAACTCCTCGTCGTTGCCGTGATCGTGGCGAAGCTGGTCTCCCTCGCCGGTCTGATGCTGGCCCCCGCTTTCGGCTGGGTGTGGGTGTGCCTGCTCGGTGCGGCGACCGGCAGCGCCTTCCCCCTGGCGATCACACTGCTCGGGCTGCGCACGGACGGCCCGCGGACCGCAGCCGACCTGTCGGGGATGGCGCAGACCATCGGCTACCTGCTGGCCGGCCTCGGCCCCCTGGCCATGGGGGTCCTCCACAACACCACCGCCGGCTGGCGCGTGCCCCTCGCTGTACTGATCGCTCTGGTCGTACCGGAGGCGCTCGCAGGACTCCTCGCCGCCCGCCCGGGCCACGTACGCCCCCACAGCGGCGAAGACGACCCGGCGAACACTGCTTCGCGCACCGACGGCGAACTCGTCCGTCAGTAGTCGCGAGTTGAGTGCGACGGCAGGGATACTGAGAAGCACGGGGAGGCAGCTGAGGGGAGCCTCTTGGTGGTTCATGGTGCACTCGGCGGTATGACGGGTGCGGTCGAGGTCGCGCGGCTCGGTGGTCTGTGGCGGGTCACGCGCCCCTGGCATCCGGGGTTACGGCCGTTCCTGCGCAGCTACGTCGGCTACTGGGAGGCGGTGGCCTCGCCGTATCGGGCACGCTTGGTGCCGACCGGGCACGCGACCCTCCTGATCAACCTCGCGGAGCCGTTCTCCCAGGTCCGGCGATTGGGCGTGCCGGGCGGGGACAGCGGCAGGATCGGGTCGCTGGTGGTGGGGGTGGAGGACCGGCCCGCGATCTGTGTGCATCCCGGCGGCCAGGAAGCGATCCGGGTCGAGTTCACACCGCTGGGCGCCTATCGGCTGTTCGGCCTGCCGATGAGCGAGTTGACTAACCTGGCCATCGAGATCCAGGACGTGCTGGGGCCCGACGCCGGATTCCTGGTGGAGCGGCTGGCGTCCACCCGGGAGTGGGCGGCCCGGTTCGACCTGCTGGACGCGGCGCTGCTCGCCCGCCTCGACTTCGGCCCGGAACCCACACCCGAGGTCACCCACGCCTGGCATCTGCTCTCCGGCAGCGCGGGGGCGCTCCCGATCGCCCGCATCGCCGCCGAAGTGGGCTGGAGCCAGGGCTACTTGACCCGGCGCTTCACCCAGCAGGTCGGCCTGGCACCCAAGGCGTCCGCCCGCGTCCTCCGCTTCCGCCGTGCCGTGGCACTCCTCAACCACGGGACCGCGAGCCTGACCGAGATCTCGACGATCTGCGGCTTCTACGACCAGGCGCACCTCAACCGAGACTTCCGTGCCATCGCCGGCACCACACCCGGACAGATGGTGGCCGCGCGCCGGGTGGAAGGGGCGGTGGCCCTCTCGCCGAGTGCAGATTCGTCCAAGACCCGGTCGACCACCGGCCGATAGCGTCCCGCTGGTACAGCCGCCGTCCGGTCTGTACAGCCGACGGCCGGTCGGGCGGCACGGGGGACCGTCCGATCGGCCGGGCGCTACGCCAGCTCGGCGGCAACCGACAGTTCCTGGACATCGGCACCGGCTCGTACCCAGAGCGGGGCGGTGGCGAGCGGGATGTCGACGCGATGCCAGGCCGGGCCCGTGATCGGGGCTCCGGCTCCCGTGTACGGCAGCCACTCCCCCGGCGGGCACCAGACCTGCCTCCGGCCTCCCGGCGCGTACAGCGGGGCGACCAACAGGTCCGGGCCCAGCAGGTATTGGAGGTCGGCGGCGTGGGCGTCCGGGCGGTCGGGGTGGTCCAGGGGCATGGGGCGGGCCAGTGGCTCTCCGGTGCGGACCGCGTCGGCCGCGGCCGAGTGGACGTAGGGCAGCAGGGTCGTGCGGAGGCGGGCCGCGTGCAGGACGGCCTCGTAGGCCTCCTCGCCGAAGTCCCAGGGCAGGCGGGACGTCATGCCGTGGAAGCGGGCCAGGGGTGACAGCAGGCCGAACTGGGCCCAGCGGACGAAGAGTTCGGGTTCCGGTGTGCCGTGGAAGCCGCCGATGTCGTGGCTCCAGAAGGGGTGGCCGGAGAGGGAGAGCGACAGGCCCGCGCGGAGGGTGCCGGCGAGGTCGGGCCAGCTCGCGTTGGGGTCGCCGGTCCATTTGGCGCCGTGTCGCTGGCCGCCGGTCCAGGTCGAGCGGCCCCAGGTCAGGCCGTGGCCCGCACCCACCTCCCGGGTGACCTCGGCGACCAGGTCGTTGAAGAGGAGCGGGTAGAGGTTGTGCAGGCGGTCGCCGGTCATGCCGTTGTGGGCGACCGCGTCGGCCGGAACCGCCTCGCCGAAGTCGGTCTTCAGGACCGACGCGCCGCTTTCAACGGCCTGGCGGATGCGGGAGCGGAACCAGTCGGCGGCCCCGGGGTGGGTCAGGTCCAGTACCGCCGAGTCCGGGTGCGCGCCGCCCCAGACCTGGGCGACGTGCGTGTCGCCGGAAGTCGTGTGCAGGAACCAGCCGTTGGCGTCCGCCTCGGTGAAGTACGGGCTGTCGACGCTCACATACGGGTTCATCCAGAGCGAGACGTGGAAACCCTGTCCGGCCAGGTCGGCCATCAGCCCGCGGGGGTCCGGGAACGCCTCGGTGTCCCAGCTCATGTCGGACCAGCAGCCGTGCCGCTGCCAGTACGTGTCGATGTGCAACACGTCGCAGGGGAAGCCGCGTTCGCGGATGATGCGGGCGCGCTCGCGCACCTCGGCCGCGCTGTCCGGGCGGAAGCCACCGGAGATCCATGGGCCGAAGGCCCACTTGGGCGGCAGGAGGGCGGGGCCGGTCAGATCGCGGTAGGCGGTCAGGCACTCGGCCGGCGTCCCGGTGATGACGTAGTAGTCGAGAACCTCGTCGGGGACGGTCAGCGACCAGGCGCCGGTGTTGCTGTGTGCGAGGTCGAAGGACGCCGCGGTCGTGGTGTCCACGAGTACGGCGTAGCCCCGGCTGGAGAGCAGGAACGGGACCGCCTTGTAGGAGCGGGTGCCGGTCGAGCCCTGGGCGTCCGCCACCCAGCAGTCGACGCGTTGCCCGCGCAGATCGAGGCCGGTGAAGCGCTCGCCCAGGCCGTAGAGGTGCTCGTCGGGTTCGGTGATCCAGCTGTCGTGGTGGACGAGGCGGCCGTCGGTGAGTTCGGTGACGCCGAGTGGCAGCACGGTCGTACGGTCGCTGGGGTCGCTCACGTCGGTCGCCTGGCGCAGAGCCGCGCCCTGGGCATCCGTCAATTCCATGACGAATGGCGAGAGTTGAATGTCCGCGCGGAGGGCGTCGAAATACAGTGTGAGCGTGTCCGGCGACCGCTCGGCCGTGCAGCCGGTGTCCGTGGGTGGGGTGACGAGCGGGACTCGGGGGGCCGTCGGTGTGTCGGCCATCCGTAGCGTGATGCGGACGGTGCCGGCCGTCGCGGGGCGCAGGCGGAGCGTGCCGGTGCGTCCTGCCGCGGTGCGTACGTCGAGGGTCGCACCGTCCTTGTCGGCGTGGGTGACGGAGGCGCTGACCACCGGGTCGAGTGCGGTGGGCCCGACGGGGGTCAGGTGCGGGGGCGGTGCCACGAAGGGTGTGTGGTCCCGGGGGTGCAGTGAGGACATGGCGGTCGTCAGCCCCTGACGCTGCCCGCGGTGAGCCCGCCGACGATGAAGCGCTGGAAGGCGGCGAAGACGCAGACCACCGGGATGCTGATGAGGGTGGCGGTGGCCATCAGGGCGCCCCATGACGTCCCGTGCCGGCCGACGAAGGAGTTGAGCAGGACGGTGACGGGCTGGACGTCCGGCCCCTGGGTGAGCGTGAGGCCGAACAGGAACTCGCCCCAGGCGATCAGGAAGGACAGCCCGGCCGCCGCGACCACGCCGGGCACCATCAGCGGGAGCACGACGCGCAGCAGCACGCCCGGCAGTCCGCAGCCGTCGATCTGGGCGGCCTCCTCCAACTCGGGCGGCACACTGCGCAGTACGGGACGCAGCACGATCACCGTGAAGGGCAGGGTGATCGTGGTGTCGGCGAGGACGAGACCCAGGTAGCTGTCGGCGAGCCCGGCCCGGCGTTCGAGGATGAACAGCGGTGCCGCCAGCACGATGGCGGGCGGGAGTTGGGCGACCAGGAGCGCGAGCACCATCGTGCCCGAACCCCGCATCCGGATCCGGGCCAGCGCGTAGGCGAGCGGGACGCCGAGCAGCAGGGTGAGCGCCACCACCCCGCAGGAGATGACCAGGCTGTTGAGCAGGGCCCTGGGCAGTCCCGAATAGCCCAGCGCCGTCGAGTAGTTCTCGCCGGTGACCGGGGTGGGCACCCATTGCGGAGTCGGGGCCTCGATGCGGTCCGGCGGCGTGACGCTGGTCTTCGCCATCCAGTACACCGGCAGCAGGAAGACCGCGGTGACGACGGTGGCGGCCGCGGTGAGCAGCCAGGGGTGGACTCTCGGTTTCATACGGCACCTCCCGGCGACGCCTCTTCCTCCCGCCGCAGCCGTCGTACGTAGAACACTCCCGCCAGCAGCGGTACGACGAGCAGCAGCAGGCCGGCGGCGGCACCCTGGCCGAAGCGGAAGAACGTGAAGAAGACCTCGTAGACGTAGAGGGAGAGGACGCGGGTGGCGTCGACGGGGCCGCCGCCCGTCATCACGAAGACGATGTCGAAGACCTTGAACGTGTAGACGAGGCCGAGCAGGAGGACCGTCACCGACACCGGCCGCATCAGCGGGAGCGTGATGTGGCGGAAGCGCTGCCAGGCGCCCGCGCCGTCGATGGCGGCGGCCTCGTGGAGTTCCGGGTCGATGGTGTGCAGTCCGACCAGGAGCAGCAGCATGTTGAAGGGCACGCCGACCCAGACGTTGGCGAAGACCACCCCCGCCAGCGAGGTGGACGGGTCGGTGAGCCAGTCGTGGGAGAGGGTGCCCAGGCCGACCGCCTCCAACAGGGCGTTGTAGGCGCCGGACTCCGCATCCAGCAGCCAGCGGAAGAGGGTGCCGCTGACGACCGGCGGGAGCAGCCAGGCGACCAGCAGCAGCGAACGCAGCAGGCCGTTGAAGGGGAACGGGCGGGCGAAGAGCAGCGCCAGGGCGAAGCCGAGGGTGAACTGGAGCAGCAGCGAGCCCACGGTGAAGACCAGCGAGAGGCGTACGGAGTGCCAGAAGGCCGGGTCGTCGACCACGGCCCGGTAGTTGTCCAGGCCGTTGAACCGCTCGGCGCCGCCGAGGAGTTGGCCCAGGTCGACGTCGTGGACGGAAGTCCACACGTTGTAGAGGAGCGGGTAGGCCAGGAAGAGGGCGAGGAAGGTCAGGCCCGGCAGGCAGAACAGGTAGCCCTCGCGTCGACGGCGTGCGGACGGCGGGAGCGGGCTTCTCCTCCGGAAGGGACGTCGCCTCTTCGCTTGCCCGGAGCTTTTCACTGCTTGCCCAGAGCTTTGTCGATCTTGACGGCCGCGGTCTTGGCCACCGCCGAGGGGGACGCGGACCCGGCGAGTACGGCCTGTTCCGCCTCCGCGACCGTCTGCGAGGCCTCGGCGTAGTGGGCGCCGTACTGGCGCGGGCGGGCGAGCGGCAGCTGGCTGAGGAAGAGCCGCAGGGCCGGGTCGGACGCCCAGGTGCCCTTGTCGGCGAGGTCCTTGCGGGCAGGGAGTTCACCGAAGGACACCAGATACGGCACAAGCACCGACGGACGCTGTGTGTACTCCAGGACCTCCCAACCCTTGTCCACGTGCTTGCTGCTCCTCATCAGCACCCAGTTCTCGCCGCCCAGACAGGTGGCGGCCTCTTTGTCGCGGGGCAGGGCGACGACGTTCCAGTCGAAGTTCGCCTTTTTCAGGGTGGGGATCTGCCAGGGGCCGTTGATCTGCATGGCGGCGCGCTGGTTGAGGAACCGGGTGTTGGCGTCCTGCTGGGTCCAGCCCACGCACTGCTCGGACAGGGAGCCCTTGGCGATCAGGTCGTCGAGGAAGGCGAGCGCCGTCGCGCCGTACGTGCTGAAGGTGTCGAGGTCGCCGCCCGCCTGCCACAGGAACGGCAGGAACTGGAAGACGCCCTCCTCCGTCTTGATCGCGCTCAGGGCGAGGCCGTAGCGGTCGCCGCTGGTCAGCCGGTTTGCGGTGGAGGCGAGTTCGTCCCAGGTGGTGGGGGGTCTCAGGCCGGCGGACTTGAGCAGCGCGGTGTTGCAGTAGAGGGCGAGGCAGTTGCTGTTGTTGGGGATGCCGAGCGTCTTTCCGCCGACCTGGCAGCCGTCCCATGGGCCCTTGTAGTACTGGTCGGCCTGGCCCCATTTCTCGACCTTGTCGGTGAGGTCGGCGAGCAGGTTGTTGCCGCCGAGGGTGTTCATGGCGACGTTGTCGACGATGGCGATGTCCGGCAGGTCGCCGGAGATCGCGGCCAGGGCGATCTGCCGGTCGAGCTCGGCGAAGGGGAAGGTCCGCCGCTCGATCTTCACGTCCGGGACGCCGGACTCGATGTCCTTGATCAGGCGGTTCATTCCGGGCTGGAAGTTGTCCAGGGTGAAGTAGTCCCACCACTTGAGGGTGACCGGGCCCGGCTCCGACGAGCTGCACGAGGTGAGGGCTCCGCCGAGGCCGAGGCCGACGGTAGCAGCGGCCGTTGCCGCTCCGGACGTACGCAGGAAGCCGCGGCGGTCGAGGGTCGACGACATGAGCTGCTCCCAAGGGGTTGGAGATCGGGGCCGGTGATCGGGATTGCCGAAACCGACGTATCAGAAATCAAGGTCGAAATCCGGGAATTCCGGCTCGGGTTCCGAACCGGGTATCGGTCGGCAGCGCCCCGTGCTGGCGCGCAGGGTGATCAGGGGTTTCAGCAGGACGTGGCGGGGAGGCGTGTCGGGTGAGCGCAGGCGCCGCATCATCAGGTCCACGGCGGCCCGGCTCATCTCCTTGGCGGGTATCTCCGCGGCCGTCAGCGGCGGGGTCACCTGCTCGGCCCAGGGGCTGGCCGCCACGCCGACGACGGAGAAGTCGCGCGGGACGGCGCGGCCGTGCCGGTTCAGCCCCCGGTAGATGCCCTCCAGGGCGGCCTCGTTCTGGGTGACCAGGGAGGTGGTCGCCGGATCGTCCAGCAGGATCCGTTCGACGACCTGCTCGCCGGAGGCGACGTCGTCGCCGCAGAGGTACGGGCGCGGGGTGAGCAGCAGTTTCTTCATCGCTTCGGTGTAGCCCTCGTCGCCGAGGCGGGCGAAGCCGTATCCGCTGTTGAAGAGCTGTTCCGACCGATTGACGAAGGCGATCCGGGTGTGGCCGAGGTCGGCGAGGTGCTGGACGCACCTGCCGGCGAGGCCGGCGAAGTCCAGGTCGACCCAGCCGGCCGCGTCGGTGCGGTGGTTGTGACCGATGGCCACGAAGGGGAAGCCCGCCTCGGCCAGATACTCGACGCGGTCGTCCTCCCGGCGGATCTCCATGACGATGATGCCGTCGACGCGGGGCTCGTCCACCATCCGCCGCAGCGAGGGTTCGTCGTGGCGGGCGCAGGGCGAGAACAGCAGGTCGTAGCCGTGGGTGGCGGCGGCCTCGGCGATGCCGCCGACGAAGGCGAGCTGCATCGTGGTGTAGTCCTGCAGCCGGCCGGCGGGCGGGTAGAGCAGTCCGAGCGTGTGCGTCGCGCCGCCGGTGCCCGCGGTGCGCGCAGTCGTCGGGTCCCTGGTCCGTGCTGCCATGGTCAGCCGACCGGAAGGGGTTGTTCGGCCCAGATGGTCTTGCCGACGGGGGTCTGCCGGGTGCCCCAGCCCTGGGTGAGCTGGGCGACCATGTGCAGCCCGCGCCCGCCCTCGTCGTAGGTGCGGGCCCGGCGCAGGTGCGGGGCGGTGTTGCTGGCGTCGGACACCTCGCAGATCAGGGTGCGGTCCCGAATCAGCCGGAGTCCGATGGGTACGGCGCCGTAGCGGATGGCGTTGGTGACCAGCTCGCTCACCACCAGCTCGGTGACGAACGAGGCGTCCTCGAGCCCCCAGGCGGCGAGCTGGCGGGAGGCCTGGGCGCGGGCGTCGGCCACGATCGACGGGTCGGAGGGCAGGGACCAGGCGGCGACCTGGTCGGCGTGCAGGGCGCGGGTGCGGGCAAGGAGCAGGGCCACGTCATCGGCGGGGCTCTCGGGCAGGAGGGCCTTGAGGATGGTGTCGCAGGTGACCTCGAGGGAGGGAACGGGGCTGGCCAGCGCCTCGCAGAGCCGGTCGAGGCCGAGCCCGATGTCACGGTCGCGGGCCTCGATCAGGCCGTCGGTGCAGAAGGCCAGCAGGCTGCCCTCGGGGAGTTCCAGCTCGGTGGACTCGAAGGGCAGCCCGCCGACGCCGAGCAGCGGACCGGGGGTGAGGCGGACCACGCTGACCGTGCCGTCGGGCAGCAGCACGGCGGGCGGGACGTGGCCGGCGCTGGCGAAGGTGCAGATGCGGGAGACCGGGTCGTAGACGGCGTACAGACAGGTCGCGCCGATCTCACCGCTGACGACGTACGGCTCGTTCGGTGCGACCTCGTCCCTGTCCGTGGCGAGATGGATGACCAGGTCGTCGAGGTGGGTGAGGAGTTCGTCCGGGGGCAGGTCCACATCCGCGAGGGTGCGTACGGCGGTGCGCAGCCGGCCCATGGTGGCGGAGGCGTGGATGCCGTGCCCGACGACGTCGCCGACGACCAGGGCGACACGGGTGCCGGACAGGGGCACGACGTCGAACCAGTCGCCGCCCACTCCGGCGCCCCGGCCGGCCGGCAGATAGCGCGACGCCACCTCGACGGCCGCCTGTTTGGGCAGGTCACGCGGGAGCAGACTGCGTTGGAGGGTGAGGGCGTTGTTGCGTTCGCGGGTGTAGCGGCGGGCGTTGTCCACGCCTACGGCGGCCCGCCCTGCGAGCTCCTCGGCGAGGATCAGGTCGTCCTGCTCGAAGGGTGGGGAGCCGTCGGCGCGGGCGAAGACCGCGACGCCGAGGGTGATGCCGCGAGCCCGCAGCGGGGTGGCCATGACGGAGTGGAACCCGTACTCCTCGACGCGCGCGGTGCGGGTCTTGTCCCCGGCGATCCAGCGGGCGAAGTCGGGATCGTCCGCACCGCTCAGCACGGGTCGCCCGCCGGTGAGACTGCGGGCGGGCGGCGAGAACGGCGGGTAGGTGTCGATCCCGCCGAGTTCGATGGCCGCCTCCGGCACGCTGTCCCCCTCGGCGGTGGACTGGTGCGCGACCCTGCGCAGCACCACGGCCGCGTCGACCGGACCCGCCGTCGGCTCCTCGCCGCGCAGCACGGACTCGAGCAGGTCCACGCTGACGAAGTCGGCGAGCCGCGGGACGACCAGATCGGCGAGTTCCTTCGCGGTGCGGGTCACGTTCAGGGTGGTGCCGATGCGGCTGCCCGCCTCCTGCAGCAGGGCCAGCCGCTGACGGGCCGCGTGGTGGTCGGTGCTGTCGAAGGCGGCGGTGCCCACGCCGACGACCTCACCGGTGGCGGGATCCCGGACGGGCCAGAGCTCGACGATCCAGGCGCGGTGCCGTGCGGAGGCCGGGGTGAAGACGGCGGACGGCTCCGGGGCGATCCGCTCGTAGCGCATCGGGGTGCCCTCCTCGGCGACCCGGTGCACGCAGCTCAGGAGGTCTTCGTCGGGACCCGCGATCTCGACGGCCCGCTCGTCGCCCTCGGCGGCCGCGTTCGGATGCCAGGAGCCGGACGTGGTGCTGTATGTGGAGAGCGGGATCGAGGCCTGCGCGAACGCCCACTCCACCATCCTCCGGTCGTGCTCCGAGTCGGCGGTACCGGTGGTGACGGTCACGACGAAGCCCTGGGGCGAGCCGTCGCCACCCAGGGACGGATGGGCATGGAGGGTCACGTCGACTCGATGGCCGTCGCGGTGCCGCAGAGCCGCCGTACCGCTCCATTCCCGGGATCCGGCAAGGGAGAGCCCGGCGGCCTCGGGCGCCTCCCGGTCGAGGACCAGGTCGGCCGCGGCGCGCCCCACGACCTCCGGCGCCGGATGGCCCAGCAGCCGCCGAGCGCCCTCGCTCCATCCCGTGACGATGCCGTCCAGGCCGACGGTTACTGTCGCGACGCCACCTGACCACCCGGAGTGACCGTTTCCCTGAACAAAAGTGGCCATTCTTGCTCTATTCGCGCGGTGAGGGTCCTCACAGACCCAGCGTGCGCGCCGCACCGGAATCGGACAAGTCAGATCAAGGGAACAGAAGCCTCCTGGATTCCGTGGGCGTCACAGCAGCCGTCCCTTCGCATCAGGCGTCCCGTCTCGAGCCAGTCGCCGGCGGCGGTCGTGCGGCGGGCCGAGGGCTCGAAGGCGGCGACCAACTGCTCGGTGCTGTATGCCATACCGCCCCTGAGGACGGCGACGGTACGGACAAGGGTGGCGAAGTCCGTGAACGGATCGCCGTCGACGACCGTCAGGTCGGCGAGCCTGCCCTCCTCCACCGTCCCGAGATCGCGGTCGAGGCCGAAGAGCCGGGCGGGCAGGACGGTCGCGGTGCGCAGGGCCTGGGCCGGGGACAGACCGCCCCGGTGCAGGGCGCGCAGGCCCAGGTGCAGGGCGAGGCCGACGGGCACGAGCGGCTGGTCGGTACCGAGGGCGACGAGGCCGCCGGCGGCCAGGATCCGCCGGTAGATGTCGGTCTCCGTGCGCACGGTCGCGAGCTGGTCGGCGGTGGGCGGAACACCGGCCGCCTGCCGGACCGCGGCCGTGTCCCACGGAGGCATCACCACCGTGACCCGGGGATCGTCGGCGAGGGCGGGATCCGCGCCGAGGAGCGGTGCGGCCGTGAACGGGGTCGCGATCAGCGAGAAGTTCACGCCGCGCGCGGTGTAGATCTCCACCACGTCCTGGTACGCACGGCCCCTGGCCGTGATGGCGTGCCCGAACTCGGCGCGCTGCGTGGCCTGCAGATGGGTCGTCAGATCCTGGCCGAGCTGCACGCCGGGCGAGAGCAGATGCCCTCCGGTGCGTACGCCCAGCCGGTCGTGCGCGAAACGAGCGGCCTCCTCCATGACCCAACCTGGCGCCCGGACATACGTCTTGACGAAGTCCCAGTCCAGCGCCGCGCCCCGCTCGAGCGAGCGGCGCAGCCCCTGCCGGGTCCGGTGGGCACGGCCCATGCTGTAGGCGACGCGGGCCCCGTCGAGGAGTTCGCCGGTGGTCAGCAGCCGGGGCCCGGCGAGCTGCCCGGCGGCCACCGCCTCGCGGATACGGGCCTGTTCGTAGGCGAAGCCGCCCAGGGAGACGGCCGTGGTGATGCCGTAGGTGAGCTGGCCGGCGGTCTGGCGGCCGCCGTAGGTGCTCTGCCAGGGGTGGGTGTGGGTGTCCCACAGGCCCGGGATCACGGTGCGGTCCGAGGCGTCGACACGGCGGAGAGCGGATCGCCGCGCGGATCGGTGGGGCTCAACTGCCGTGATTCGTCCGCCACTTACGACGACGTCCACGTCGTCGCGGGTGGTCTCGCCCGTGCCGTCCCACAGCCGTCCGGCGTGCACCACCACATCCGCGGGTGTGGGTCTGGGGGCGTCGAGGGGGACGCGGACGGTGCGGGCGTCGCCGCCGTCGACGCCGACGAGCCGCAACCGCCCGGCGGACAGATACAGCAGTGTGGTGGAGTCGCCGGACCAGGAAGGGTGGTCGGCCGGTTCGGTGGTGAGGGTGCGCAGGTCGCCGTTCGGGGTGCCATCGGGGTCGACCGGCAGCAGGCACAGCGCCGACTCGACGATCACCGCCATCCAGCGGCCGTCGGGCGACCAGACGGGCCCGGAGTCGTACCGGTCGGCGATCGACGTGTGGGGTGCCACCAGGTGGAGGCGGTCGGTGCCGCTCGTCGTGTCGACGATGCGGACGAGGTTGTAGCCCTCCCGGAAGCGGGAGTTGAGACGGTTTCGGTCGCACAGGGCGAGGTGGCGGCCGTCCGGCGACCAGCTGGGGCGGCCGGGCAGCCCGCCCCCGCCGAGCGGTGCGGCCAGGACGCGCTCCGCGCCGGAGGCCAGGTCGCGGACGAGGAGCTTGCCGGTCAGGTCGAGGCAGGCGAGCCGCCGCCCGTCGGGCGAGAGCGAGGGATGGACCCGGCCGCCGGTCGCGAGGGCGGTCTCCTCGCCGGTGGCGAGATCGTGCCGGTACACGCCGAGGAGCCCGTCGCGGTCGTCGGCGTAGACGAGAGACCGCCCGTCGGACGCCCACGCGGGCGCGAGCAGATAACTGGTGGCGGACGCCTTGCGCAGTCGCCGCGGCGGATGCCCGCCCGAACTCCCCGCGAGCCACAGCGAGTTGAGGACCGCGAAGGCGATCTGCCGGCCGTCGGGCGAGAGCGCGGGCAGATGGATGCCGCGCACCGGTCGGGCCCGGCCCGCCTCCCCCAGGTCGTACTCCTTGGTCCGGTACCGCGGCCGCTGCACTGGCAGCACGCCCTCGAAAGGGATGGTCTCCGGCTGCTCGGGGCTTTCCGGTCGTACGAGAGTGAAGGCTCCGTCGAGGGTCAGGAGCAGTTCGCCCGTCGGCGTCCAGCGCGGGGGAACCGGGGCGATGTCGCCGGTGAGCGGGACGGGGTGGCCGTCGACGACGAGCGTGCAGGAGCCGTTCGGGGAGGCGGTGGTGCGCAGGTGTGCCAGGCGGTCGTCGGGGGCGACGGCGGGGGTCATGACCTGCGCGGCCTCGGTCTCGGTGTGCCGTACCACGACCGGGCCGGTGCCGTCGGTGGGGACGGCTGCGATGGTGCGGGCCTCGACGGTCGGTCCCAGGGCGGTGGTGACCGTCTTCGCGCGGACGAACAGGATGCGGGTGCCGTCCGGAGACCAGGTGGGGTCGAAGTCCTCCCAAGGGCCGTCCTGCAAGGGGCCGTCCTGGCCGGGCAGGCCGGTCACGCGGGTGGTGCGGCCGGTTCGCAGGTCCAGGACGTGGATGCGGTACGGGCTGCCGGCGACCGGGTCACCGCCGCGTTCGGAGGCGAAGGCGAGCCGGGTGCCGTCGGGTGACCAGGCCGGGCCGCGGTCGTCCCAGGGGCCGTCGGTGCGCCTGCGCAGGTCGGAGCCGTCGGGACGGACGGTCCAGAGGTGGAATCCACCATCGCGGTAGGCGCAGAAGGCGACCAGTTCGCCGTCCGGGGAGTGGGTGGGCCGGTTGGGTTCGAGGTCCGCCGGGGTCAGGGGGCGGGCCGGGCCGCCGGTGCGCGGCAGGGACCACAGGGTGCCCTGCACCTCGGCGACCAGGTGGCCGCCGGAGGGTGCGAGGGTCGCCGAGCCGTTGGTGGCCCGGGTGAACGACAGGGTGGGGGTGCCGCTGCGGGACGGTGCAGCCGCCGCAGGGGCCGCGCCCACCAGGGGCAAGGCGCCTGCGAAGGCGAGGAGTTGACGGCGGGTCGGACGGTGGGGGGTGATCCGGTCGCGGTCCATGGCCGCAACACTGGCGCACCTGCCGCCACGTCCTCAACGAGTTCCCCGGCCAACACGTTCGGTGATCGCAGCGGATCGGTTCACGGTGTGGCGCATGCGCCGGAGGCGCACGCCGTGAGCCACTGGTCGAAGTCGGCGTCGTAGCGGGTGCCGATGCCGGAGTTGTAGACGGCGTGGCCGCCCGGGTAGTCGCCGACCCGGAAGCGGGCGAGCATGCGCTGGATGTCCGCCGGGTGCTTCTCGAACATGTAGCGGACCGCGAGATAGCCCCAGGGATAAGTGCGGGTCACATCGCTGTTGGCGTAGGTGTTCTGGAACAGCGTGCTCAACTTGTAGGTGTGCTTGGCGGCTTCGGCGACCGCCTGGGTGTCGGCGATGCCGCGGTAGCCGTAGGAGACGTACTCGGCAATGCCTTCGATCCACCACACGTCCGGCACGGACGTCTGCGTGGCGAAGTCGCCCTTCATGTCGTCGCGGGCGTCCATGAAGTGGGTGTACTCGTGGTTGAGGTTCCAGATCCGGGCCGGGAAGCCGTTGTCGACGCTCTTCTGGTACATGATCGACATTGGCTGGTTGGCGGGGTCGCCGGGGTCTCCGCCCATGGTGATGCCGCCGTTGTCCGTGTTCACGCCGTAGATCGCTCCGGCGTACGTCTGGTAGTCGGCACGGCTGGAGAAGACGACGAGGTGGATGGTCGACGCGTACTGGCCGGGGATCGGCCCGTCGTCCTTGACGAGAGCGTGGAAGTACGGGTCCTGGCCGAGCACGCTGGCGCAGGCGGCGGCGAGGTCGGCGGCGGTCAACGCCTGGGCTCGGATGGTGTGTTGTGCGTCGCAGGTGTGGGTGATCGGCAGCGCCGCGTTCGTCAGCCGGGCGGTCAGGTCGCAGATGTCGTAGTACGAGCACTGGGCACGGTCGTAGTAGTCGGTCTGCGAGGCCACGGTGACCCACAGGGCGGCGGTCGGGCCGGTGATGCGGGAGGCGGCCAGCAGTTCCCTGATCAGCGGTCGGACCGTGGACTGCAGGGCGGGGTGCTCGACGTAACGGGCAAGGTTCATCCCGGCGTTGGAGTCCAGGTAGGCGCGGTCGGTGCCGAGCAGGTCCCGGTGCGCGAGGGCGAATGCGCGCAGGGTGCGGATGACGCCCGGGTCGGCGGCGACCGCGCTGACGTAGTCCGTGTTCCAATTGCCGCGCCACAGCGGGGTGTAGACGTCGTTGACGGCCGCGAGCATGCTGGCGACGGTGTCGTAGGAGCTGTCGTAGGCGTTGAGCAGGCGCTGGTAGACCTTCAGGTAACGGGCCTGCTGGTCTGCGCTGTCGGTGAGGATGACCACCTCTCCCAGCACGTCGCCGTTGGCCGAAGTGACGTCCCCGGAACGGCGGTTGGCGAAGAAGGCGTCCAGCCCGCGGGTGGTGGATCGGGTCAGCGATGCGCCGTAGGGGCCGGTGTCGGCGGGGTGGTTGAACTGCACGTAGTAGCCGGCGCGCAGGAAGAGCACGAGCTGCCGCACCCCGGACGCGTTGTCGCCCCGGTAGCGCTGCGCCTCGCGCGTGAACGCGTTCGCCACGGTGACCATCTGGGACTGGCGGAAGACGTCACGGGCGTCGGTGCCGGTCACGGCGAACAGGGTGTTGACGCAGCCCGTGGTCGAGGCCTGCACGAACGCGACGAGCGCGGAGCCGGTCCTGCGGCCGAAGTCGGCGGCGCTGCACGCGGCCGGCTTCGGTGCGGCCGCCGTTGCGTGGTGTGTGGTGGGTGGCGGCGCCAACGGGGGCAACTGGGCTGCGGTGAGGGGTCGTTGCTGTACGGCGGGACGGTCGGTGGCAGCTGCGATGGAGCCGGTCGGCGGCGGCGCCTTCCGGGCGCCGGTCACGGAAGCGGTGGTGTGCTGGACCTGGGGTGCCGCAAGGGCCGGCGTGGACAGCAGGCCGGCGAGGACGATGCAGATGGTGAGGGCGCCGGGCACGCGTCTGGGCAGCGCGGAGCGGTAGCGCATCTGGACTCCTCCACGGATGGATGCGCCTCGGTTGGGGTGGTGAGGCGTGTGAGGCACCTTCTCAACGCGGGCCCGCGCCAACAATGGTGTGTGACATAGCACTGTGCCCCGACGAGCCATAACATCGGGATCCGGAGGGTTCTCTGCCTTACCGCCTACGCCCCACCGGCGCTCCAGGTCCGCGCCGCCCAAGCCCTCAAGTGCGGTGACCGCCCGGCGAGTTCGCGGTACGCGGAGGCGGCGGACTGGAACAGTGTCTCCGCCACGTCCCCGGCCACCGCGTCGGGCCGCCAGGCCAGCACATAACGGCACCACAGCGGCGTACCGACCAGCGGTCTGATCACCACGTCGGGGATCGGCCGCAGCGTCGCCTGGACGACGGACACCCCGAGACCGTCGGCGATCATGCTCTGCAACTGCGCCTGGTCGCCGAGGAATTCGTGCACGGCGACCGGCGAGAAACCGGCCGCCGCACAGGCGGTGTAGAAGACACCCGGCCAGCCGGCTCCGTCGTCCGGTGTCAGGAACCACGCCTCCCCGGCCAGGTCGGCGAGCGAGACCTGGGCCTGCTGTCCGAGGCGATGGCGGGAGGAGAGGGCCACGAACGTGGGCTCGGTGACGATCCCGCGATGTGTCACCGTGTCCGCGTGCTTCAGCTCCATGCCGGGGTAGTCCGCGGCGACGGCCGCGTCCAGCGCGCCCTGCTCCAGGAGCTCGACGATCCGCGCGGAGGAGTACACACTGCTGACCGCGAGCGAGACGTCCGGCAGCCGGGCACGGACCCGGGAGACCAGCCCGGACAGCACCGGGGAGTTGGTCGCCGCCACCCGCAGGGTCCTACGGCATCCCGTGGCCCCGGCGGCCGGACGGCAGCCGATCGCGGCGGCACCGGCCAGGACGTCGCGCGCCTGGGCGACGACTTCGAGGCCGTACTGTGTCAGCCTCACTCCCGTCGCCCCGCGGTCGAACAGCGCCTGGCCGAAGTACCGCTCGATGCGCCGGAGTTGGGTGCTCATGGCGGGCTGGGAGTAACCCAGGTCCGAGGCGGCCCGGCTGACGCTCCCGGCATCGGCGATCGCGCACAGCACGCGCAGATGCCGAAGCTCCAGCTCCATCGGTCCGCTCCCCCGTCCGGTCGCCCGGACAGGAGCGTTCCATCGAGGCGTCGTACAGACAAGACGCAGGTCAGCCACGGACAAGTGGCAAGTCTCAGGCCAGGGTCACCTCGACCGGCAGCTTCTTGATCCCGTTGACGAAGTTGGACCGCACCCGCGGGACGTCACCGACCAGGCGGATGTCGGCCAGCCGCGGGATCAGCTCCTCGAACATGATGCGGATCTCGGTGCGGGCCAGCAGGTTGCCCAGGCAGAGATGGGGGCTGCCCTTGCCGAAGGTGACGTGGTCGTTGTCGGTGCGGGTGACGTCGAAGTCGTACGGGTTGCCGAAGACCTCCTCGTCGCGGTTGCCGGAGGCGAACCACATGACGACCTTGTCGCCCTCCTTGACCTGCTTGCCGCCGAGTTCCACGTCCCGGGTCGCGGTGCGGCGGAAGTGGTAGACGGGCGAGGCCCAGCGCAGGAACTCCTCGACCGCTCCCGGGATCAGGGACGGGTCCTGCTGGAGGCGGGCGAGCTGCTCCGGGTGCTGCAGCAGGGCCAGCATGGAGTGGGTGATGGTGTGCCGGGTGGTCTCGTTGCCGGCGACGACCAGGAGCAGGAAGTAGTTGTCGAAGTCCTGCGCGGACAGCGGCACTCCGTCCCGCGGCGTGGTGTTGACCAGCTTGGAGACCAGGTCGGTTCCGTCGCCGCCGCGCCGCTGGCGGGCCAACTCCCGTCCGTACTCGAAGACTTCGATCGAGGCCGGGGAACGGAAGGGCAGGTCGCGGTACTTCTCGCTCTCCGCGCTGTGCAGCAGGACGTCCGCGTAGTCGGGGTCGGTGTTGCCGATGATGCGGTTGCCCCAGTCGATGAGCTGCTGGTTGTCCTCCGGCGGCACGTCGAGGAGGCGGGCGAGGACGTTGATCGGGAAGTCCGCGGAGACGTCGGCGACGAAGTCGAAGGTGCCCTTGGCGAGCGCCGAGTCGAGGGTCTTCGCGGTCAGGCCGCGCAGGAAGTCGCCGTAGCTGTTGATGACGCCGGCGCCGAACTGCCGCTGGATCACGCTGCGCAGGGCACGGTGGCGGACCCCGTCCATCTCCAGGATGGAGGCCCGCTTCTTGATCTGGTCCTCGTCGACCTCTTCGAGGTTGACGAACTTCGTCGAGGTGAAGGTCTCCGCGTCCCGGTCGACGCGGGCGATGTCGGCATGCCGGGTCACCGCCCAGAAACCGGAGTTGGGCGCCTCCTCCGGCTGCCAGTGCACCGGGTCCTCGTGGCGCAGGGTGTGGAACATCCGCCAGGGCGTGATGCCGTCGGTGAAGTTGTCGAGGTTCGCGAGGTCGACGTCGGCGAGCGGCATCGGTTCGTTCACGGCCGGGGTCAGGATCTCGGTCATCGGTGGCTCCCAAACGTCACAGGTGGTAGGCGTACTCGGTGAACTCCCAGTCGGTGACGTGCCGTTGGAAGCGTTCGACCTCGTTGCGCTTGTAGCTGAGGTAAGAGGTGGTGAAGTCCTTGCCGAGCACCTCGGTCAGGGCGGTGTCCGCCTCCAGCGCGTCGAGGGCCGCGGGCAGGCTCATCGGGAGTACGGCCGCGCGTGCGGTGTCGTAGCCGTAGCCCTCCAGCGGGGCGGGCGGCTCCTCCTCCGCCAGGACACCGAGCAGGGCGGCGGCGATGGTGCCCGCGATCAGCAGGTACGGGTTGGCGCTCGCGTCGCCGAGCCGCAGCTCCAGACGGGCGCCGGAACCCCGCTCGGGCGGGATGCGGACCATGGCGCTGCGGTTGTCCAGGCCCCAGTCGATCAGCCAGGGCGCGAGGGTGTCCGGACCGAAGCGCTTGTACGAGTTGACCGTCGGGTTGGCCAGGGCGGCGAGGGCCGGGGCGTGCGCGAGGATGCCGGCGATCGCGTGGCGCGCGGTGGCCGAGAGGCCGTACGCACCCGTCGGGTCGTCGAAGGAGTTGCGGCCCTGCTCGTCGTCGCAGGACAGATGGAGGTGGAAGCCGGAGCCGCCGGCGTCGTTGAACGGCTTGGCCATGAAGGTGGCGAGCCGGCCCTCCTTGCGCGCGAGTTCCTTGACGGCGGCCTTGAACCGGAAGGAGCGGTCGGCGGCCGACAGCGCCTCGGAGTGGGTCAGGTTGATCTCGAACTGCCCGCCGTCGAATTCGTGGTTGCCGTTGGTGACGCCGATGCGCAGGTCGCGCAGCCCGCGCAGGGTGCGCAGCAGGTGGTTGTCGGGGTCGGCGCGCAGGCCGGCCGTGTAGACGACACCGGCGGCTTCCGAGTAGCGCCGCCAGCCGCTCGGCGAGGCCGGGTCCTGGTCGCACAGGAAGTACTCGAGCTCGGGGCCGGCGATCGGGCGCAGCCCCTGCTCGGCACATCGGGCGAGGACCGAGCGCAGCAGGTCGCGGGGCGACTCGGGCGCGGGCGACCCGGTCGCCGGGTCGGTGGTCTCGCCGAGACAGGCGGCGACCCCGGGCTCCCAGGGCAGCGCGACCAGGGTGTCCAGGTCCGGGCGTACATGGATGTCGGGCAGGCCGGCGTCCAGGCCGCCGGTCACGGGGACGACGTCGCCCTGGGGCGAGGTGTGGTAGACCGCCCGGCAGAAGGCCAGCCCGTGCTCGCTCGCCGCCTGTAGCTGCTCGACCAGGACGTCACGGGCGCGGTCGGTGCCGATGAGATCGGGATAGGTCACGCGGACCACGTCGATGCCCTCGGCGGCGAGCCGCTCCTGGTACTGACGGACGTCCGGTGTTTCTGGTGCGCTCACCGTGATCTCCTCGGTGGCCGACGGATTGTTTGAAGCCAAACGATAAGAAGGGCTCCGTCCACCCGCAAGGGGGTGGGGTCAAAAAATTATCCACCTGGACAGCTATTGACCAGGGGCACGCGGCTTCCTATGTTGTTTGAAGCCAAACGAGATAGCTCGAGCTCCTTCTCCACCCCCGCCCCCGACGCCCTCACTCCCAGGAGGACCGGCCATGAAGGTCGTCGTCGACATGAACAAGTGCCAGGACCACGGCCAGTGCGTTTTCGCGGCCCCGGACGTCTTCTCGCTGGACGACGACGGGCACCTGGCCTACGTCTCCGACCCGGACGACGCGCTGCGCGACGAGGTCGAGGAAGCCGCCGACGTGTGCCCGCTCCAGGCCATCCGGATCGAGGACTGACCCCCATGACCGCACGCATCGTCGTCGCGGGCGCCTCCATGGCCGGCCTGCGCGCCGCCGAGCAGCTGCGCGCGGCCGGCTGGACAGGGGCCATCACGCTCGTCGGCGACGAACCGCACATGCCCTACAACCGGCCCCCGCTCTCCAAGGAGGTGCTCGCCGGAAAGGCGCCCTTCGAGTCGCTGGCCTTCCGCCCCCGCGCGAGCGTGGCCGACGTGGAGTGGCGCCTCGGCACCAAGGTCGTCGCCTCCCGCCTCGCCGAACGGGTCGTCGAGCTCGACGACGGCGAGTCGCTCTCCTACGACGGTCTCGTCGTCGCCACCGGTATGCGCCCGCGGCGGCTGAGCTGCCCCGGCCCGCTCACCGGCCGCCACACGGTCCGCACCCTCGCCGACGCGCAGGGCCTGCGGGACGAGCTGACCCGGCCCGGTGCCCGGGTGGTCGTGGTCGGCGCCGGGTTCATCGGCTGCGAGGTGGCCGCCACCGCCGTAGGACTCGGCGTCGCGGAGGTGACCGTCGTCGATCCGCTGCCGCTGCCCATGGTCGGCCCGCTCGGCGAGCTGCTCGGACGCACGCTGCTCGAGCGGCACGAACAGCGCGGGGTGCGTTTTGCGCTCGGCACGGGAGTCGCCGGGTTCGAGGGCGAGGACCGTGTCACGGGTGTGGTGCTCGACGACGGGACCGTGCTGCCCGCCGACGTCGTGGTGGAATCGGTCGGCTCGCTCGCCAACACCGAGTGGCTGGACGGGAACGGGCTCGATCTGTCCGACGGCGTGCTCACCGACGAACAGCTCAGGGTCGGCGGAAGGCCGGAGGTGGTCGCGGTGGGCGATGTGGCCCGCTTCCCCAACGCCCGCTACGACGGCGTACCGCGCCGGGTCGAACACTGGTGCATCCCGACCGACACCGCCAAGCACGCGGCGAAGGTGCTGGTCGCCCATCTCACCGGCGCCGGGGCCGAGTTGGTGCCCTTTTCGCCGTTGCCCACCTTCTGGAGCGACCAGCACGACTTCCGGCTCCAGTCCTTCGGCGCGCCCGTGCTGGGCAAGGACGACGTACGGATCCTGCACGGCGACCCGTCCACGGACGTCCTCGTCGGCTACCACCACGGCGGCCGGCTCGTCGGCGTCGTGGCGCTGGGCGGTCCCGCCGCCGTGTCCGCCGCCGCCCGCCATCGCGCCGAACTGCTCGAGCAGCCCGCCCTCACCGCGTAAGGAACGCCCGCCATGTCCAGTCTCCGTGGTTACTTCCATCCCAAGACGGCGAGCGGTGCCTCGTCGCTGATTCCGTCGCCGCCATGGCGCTACTCGGGCGACCTGCTCACCGTCGAGTACCGGACCGATCCGGCGCGGGTGCGTGAACTGCTGCCCGGGCCCCTGGAGTTGGCCGACGAGGACCCCGGCGCGGTCGCACTGATCTGGGCCGACTGGCAGTCCTGCTCGGCCTCCGGCGACGAGCTGCTCGACCCGGTGCTCTCCCAGTACAAGGAGGCCTTCGCGGTCGTGCGCTGCAAGTACCGGGGGCAGACGTACTCGCGGTGCGTGTACATCTGGGTCGACAAGGACTTCGCCATCGCGCGCGGGCTGCACCAGGGGTATCCGAAGAAGCTCGGGTCGATCCACCAGACGCGGCCGCACCCGTACGGTCCCGCACCCCGCATCGAGGCCGGTGCGCGGTTCGGTGCCACCCTGGCCGCCGCCGACCGGCGGCTCGCCCAGGCCGTCGTCACCCTGCGGGAGCCGTCGGAGACGAACGGGTTCGTGAACGGGCATCCGATGGTCCATCACCGGTGGCTGCCGTCGATCGAGAAGGGGAAGGGGCTTGCTCTCGATGAGCTGATCGAGTCAGGGGCCGCTTCCTTCGAGGGCGGTCAACCGTGGGTCGGGGACGCCGAGTTGGAGCTCTTTGAGGCGCCTACGGAGGAGTTGGCCCGGTTGGAGATTCGGGAGCCGATAGCCGCGTATTACCGGCAGGTCGGCGTGGTCTGGGACGGCGGGCGGTTGTTGGAGTCGGGGACGTCCGGAGCGTCTGCCGAGTGAGCCCGGTGAGCGGCTGCGGGTTCGTTGTGGTTGATCGCGCAGTTCCCCGCGCCCCCTAAGTAGGTCGCCCATCCCCTTCGTCCGATAGGAGCCCTTCTCATGCCTGACAAGATCATCGTCGGCGGTGTTTCCGTCGACACCCGGCACTGGATCGGTGGCTCGCGCGTCGCCTCCGCCGAAACCTTTGCCGACCACTCGCCCATTGACGGCAGTGCCCTCGGCGACATCGCCCGCGGCACGCCGAAGGAGGCCGCTGCCGCCGTTGCCGCCGCCAAGGCCGCCTTCCCCGCCTGGGCCGCCACCTCTCGCGCCGAGCGCGCCCGCATCCTGCATGCCATCGCCGACGGTGTGGAGAAGCGGATCGAAGAGCTGGCGATCGTCGAGACCACCGACAACGGCGCTCTGTTGCGTTCGCACCGGCGGGGTGTGATGCCGCGGGTGGCGCACAACTTCCGGTTCTTCGCCGACTGGTTGCTGCAGTTGGAGCACGAGGACTTCGAGACGCGCGGGCACACGAATCACGTCTCGTGGGACCCGGCGGGGCCCTCTGTGCTGATCACTCCGTGGAACGCCCCACTGATGCTGGCCACTTGGAAGGTCGCCCCGGCGCTCGCCGCCGGCAACCCCGTGGTGCTGAAGCCCGCCGAGTGGTCGCCGTTGACCGCCTCTCTCCTCGCGGACATCGCCGCCGAGGCGGGGCTGCCCGCCGGAGTGCTGAACGTCGTCCAGGGTTACGGCGCCGAGATCGGCGACGCCCTCACCTCGCACCCGGACGTGCGGCGGATCAGCTTCACCGGTTCGGTGCCGACGGCCAGGCGGATCGCCGAGTCGGCCGCCGCCAACCTCACCCCGCTCAGCCTCGAACTAGGCGGCAAGTCACCGCTGTTGGTGTTCGCCGACGCCGACCTGGACCTCGCCGTCGACCTCGCGGTGGAGCAGTACGACAACGCCGGGCAGGTCTGCCTGGCCGCGACGCGCTTCCTCGTCGAGGAGTCGGTCATGGATGAATTCACTCGGCGCTTTGTCGACAAGGCGACCAGTTTGAAGCAGGGAGACCCACGGGACGAGGGCACCGACATCGGGCCCAACATTCACCCCCGCCAGCTGGAGAAGATCGACGGCTTCGTGCAGCGGGCGGTCGCGGCCGGGGCGCGCGCCGTCATCGGCGGGCATCGCAAGGACGGCCAGTACTACGCGCCGACCCTGCTCACCGATGTCGCCCAGGACTCGGAGATCGTGCAGGAGGAGGTCTTCGGGCCGGTCCTGACCCTGCAGACCTTCAGCAGCGAGGACGAGGCCGTCCGTCTCGCCAACGACACCCGCTTCGGCCTGGCCGCCACGCTCGCCACCGGCGACCGGGAGCGCGCCGAACGAGTCACCGCGCAGCTGGTCGCGGGCACGGTCTGGGTCAACTGCTTCTTCGTACGCGACCTTCAGGCGCCCTTCGGTGGCTCCCGCCTCTCCGGTGTGGGCCGCGAGGGCGGCACCTGGAGCTTCGACTTCTACTGCGACCTGAAGAACACCGTGACCGCCCCGAACGGATGGAGCCGGAACCATGGGTGAGATCGTCGGGGCCGGGCTGCTCGCCCACGTCCCCACCATCGTCCTGCCGGAGACCGAGCGGCTGGAGCTCAACGAGGGCAAGGAGATCACCCTCGTCACCGGGCTGCAGCAACTGCGTAGGGACGTCTTCGAGCGGGACGACTACGACACCGTCGTCGTCCTCGACTCCCACTGGGCCACGACGGTCGAGTTCGTCGTCACCGCCCAGCAGCGGCGCGCCGGGCTCTTCACCTCCGAGGAGCTGCCGCGCGGCATGTGCCGGATGCCGTACGACTTCCCCGGCGATCCCGAACTCGCCCGTAACGTCGAGAAGTTCGCGGACAAGCACGGCACCTGGATCACCGCGATCGACGACGAGTACCTGCCGATCTACTACGCCACCATCAACCTGTGGAAGTTCCTCGGCGAGGGGCTGCCGGACAAGCGGTGGGTGACCATCGGTGTCTGCCAGACCGGCGACATGGAGGACCATCTGCGGCTGGGGCGTGCGCTGGCCGACGGGATCGCCGCAACTCCCGGGCGGCGCGTGCTGCTCATCGCCTCCGGCGCGCTGTCGCACACGTTCTGGCCGTTGCGCGAGCTGCGTGACCACGAGGCGAGCGACCCGGTGCACATCCGCACGCCCGAGGCCCGCGAGGCGGACTACGAACGCATCGCCTGGTTCAGGGAGGGCCGGCACGACCAAGTCCTCGACACCATGGACGAGTTCTGGAAGCACAAGCCCGAGGCGAAGTTCTTCCACTACCTGATGATGGCCGGCGCGCTGGGCGAACGGGCCTGCGTCGCCAAGGCCCGCCAGTACGGCGAGTACGAGAACTCCGTCGGCACCGGCCAGGTGCACCTGTGGTTCGACCGCCCGGCCGCCGGCTGGACCGGCACCCCTCACCGACTCCCCTAGGAAGGCCCGCCATGCCCGAATACCGCCGCATCCTCCTCGACGGCGCCGCCGTCCAGGTCACCGTCGACGGGGACGAACTCGTCGCCGGGGACGGCCGCCGAGTCAAGATCGAGGAGGCGCAGCACCTGCCGCCGGTCGTGCCGTCGAAGGTGATCGCCGTCCACCTCAACCACCAGAGCCGCGTGGACGAGTTCCGGATCCAACTCCCGGACACACCCACGTACTTCCACAAGCCGACCTCCGCCCTCAACTCCCACAAGGGAGCGATCGTCCGCCCCGAGGGCTGCAAGTGGCTCAACTACGAGGGCGAGGTCGCCATCGTCATCGGGAAGACGGCGCGGAACATCTCCCCTGCCGAGGCGGGCAAGTTCATCACGGGCTACACGATCGCCAACGACTACGGCCTGCACGACTTCCGCGACACCGACGCCGGTTCGATGCTCCGCGTGAAGGGTTCCGACACCCTCTGCCCGCTCGGCCCCGGCCTGGTCACCGACTGGGACTTCCGCGGCAAGAGCCTGAAGACGTACGTCAACGGCCAGGTGGTGCAGGACGGTTCGACCGACGAGATGAAGTGGGACATGCACTACCTCGTCGCCGACATCGCCCGCACCATCACCCTCCACCCGGGCGACGTGCTGCTGTCCGGCACCCCGGCCAACTCCCGCCCCGTGCAGCCCGGCGACGTCGTCGAGGTCGAGGTGGAGGGCCTCGGCAGGCTCACCAACCACATCGTGACCGGCCCCACCGCGATCCGCACCGACGTCGGCGCCCAGCCCACCGAGTCCGAGGAGGTGCTGTCCACCGCACTCGGCGGCGACTGGGAGTTCCGCGGCATCCGCCCACCCAAGCGCTGACATCCCGGACGCATGGGGCAGGTAGGGTCACCGGCATGACCGACTCCGCCGACGCCCCCGAGAGCCGACGCCGGCCCCGCAAGCGCCTGCACTACGGCGAGGGGCGCGAGGCGCTGCTCAACGCCGCCGTACGTGTCGTGGCGCGCGGCGGGCTGCGCAAGCTCACCTACCGGGCCGTCGCGGAGGAGGCCGGGGTCACCCACGGCCTCGTCGTGCACCACTTCGGCTCGCGCGACGCGCTGATCGAGGAGGCCCTCACCCACACGATCCGCACGTCGCTGAGCACCAGCTCCCTCGAACCCGGCACCGGCAAGGTCGCGGACTTCTCGGCAGGGCTGTCCGAGATGGTCACGGCGGATCCGGACACGCAGGCATTCCAGTACGAGCTGCTGCTGGAGTCGCGCCGCCGGCCGGAGCTGCTGCCGCATCTCCGCGAGCTGTACGACGAGTACTTCGACGCCACGCAGCGCGAGCTGAGCCGTATGCTGCCGGCCGGCGCCGACAAGGCGCTGACCCGGCTGGTCTTCGCCGCGCTCGACGGACTCGTCCTGCACCAGCTCGTTCTCGGCGAGCCCGAGGTCACGGACGCCGCCTTGGAGGAGCTGCGGGCCCTGCTGCGCCTGCTCGACGCCGATGGCGACGGCAGCGGCGAGTCTCGCACGTGACCCTCTGAGCTGCGTATTTCAAGGCCTCGGGCGTTCCTCGCCCGGGGCCTTTCGCTGTTGCGCACATGGGCGCCCGGTTACGGCCCTGTAAGAAACCACCAAGCGCCGGAAAATCTTCACGCAGCCCCTTGCCAAACGGATAGTTCCATCCCACGATAAGGCAACTCGTTTGACCCTAAACGAAACCCTCCCTCCCCGTCCCGACAGGTGATCCGAATGGACAGTCAGACGGCGGTCACCCCGCACACCGCGCAAGATTCATCCACGACAGGCCGGCTCAAGCCCGATTCCCTCGGCGTCCTGGGCATCCTCTTCTTCGTCCTCTCCGCCCAGGCCCCGCTGACCGGCATCGCCGGAGCCGTCCCCATCGCCGTCGCCATAGGCAACGGCGCCGGCACCCCCGCCGCGTATCTCGCGGCCGGCGTCGTGGTCCTGTTGTTCTCCATCGGCTTCGTCGCCATGGGCCGCCACGTCGTGGACGCGGGCGCCTTCTACACGTACATCGGCAAGGGGCTGGGCCGCTCGACCGGCTCCGGCAGCGCCGGCGTCGCGCTCTTCGCCTACTGCGCGGTCCAGGCCGCCATGTACGGGCTCTACGGCGCGACGGTGAGCGGCCTGGTCGAGCACTACGCCGGCGTACACATCGCCTGGTGGGTGTGGACGCTGGTCACCATGGTGATCGTCCAGATCCTCGGCGCGGCCGGGATCGAGATGGGCGCCAAGGTGCTGGCCGTCTTCGTCCTGGCGGAGTTCAGCATCCTGATCGCCTTCGCCCTGGTGACCTTCGCCAAGGGCGGCGGTCCCGAGGGGCTCGGCTTCGGCGACAGCTTCTCGCCGCACGCCGCGCTCCAGGGCGCCCCCGGCGTGGCGCTGATGTTCGCGGTGGCGTCGATGTTCGGCTTCGAGGCCACCGCCATCTACGGCGAGGAGGCCCGGGAGCCCAAGAAGACGGTCCCGCGCGCCACCTACCTGTCGGTCGCCGTGATCACCGGGTTCTTCGCCTTCACCTCATGGATGCTGGTCTCCGCGCACGGCGCCTCCAAGGCGACCGCGGAGGCGGGCAAGGCGCTGGAGTCGGGCGACGCCACGTCCTTCGTCTTCGCCCCCATCACCGCGCAGTTCGGCGGCTGGGCGGGCGACGTGCTGCCGATCCTGCTGGCCACCTCGCTGTTCGCCGGCATCCTCGCCTTCCACAACTCGGCCAACCGCTACCTGTTCTCCCTGGGTCGCGAGGGTCTGCTGCCGCACGGGCTGACCACGCTCAACCGCCGCCACTCCCCCTGGCTGGCCGGCATCGTCCAGACGGTGATCGCGGTGGCCCTGGTCATGCCGTTCGCGATCCTGGGCAAGGACCCGGTGCTGACGCTCTTCTCCTGGTTCAGCGGAGTCGCCGTACTGGCGATCATGCTCCTGTACTTCCTGACCTCCGTCTCGGTGGTGTTCTTCTTCCGCCGCTCGCGCGCCGACACCCGGCCGTGGAACACGCTGGTCGCGCCGGTTCTGGGCGCGCTCGGCATCGCCGGAGCGATCTGGCTGATCATCGACAACTTCACGACGCTCATCGGCGGCGACCGGACCACCGCCGTCTGGCTCCAGCTCACCGTCCCCGCGGTGCTGGTCCTGGGGCTCGCGGTGGCACGGCTGACCCGCACCCGGCACACCGCCACGGACTGACCCCGCCGCGCGACATCCGACGTACCGCACACGGCTGACGGCGGCACCACTCGCCGGGTGCCGCCGTCGGCCCAGTCATCCATACAAGTGCCTACGAACCGCCACGACCCTTAGAAAAGAGGAGAGTTGATGTCGGCCCTCACCCACGACGGCCTGCTGCGTCGCGCCAAGGATCTGGAGCTGCCCGGCGGGCACCACATCGACGGGGCGGACGAGCCGGGCGGGGGAACCGCGTTCGCGGTCGTCTCGCCCCGCGACGGGCAGGTCCTCCGCGAGGTGGCCGACGCCCGGCCCGCCGAGGTCGACCTGGCGGTGGCGGCCGCGCGCCGGGCCTTCGACTCCGGACCCTGGCCGCGCCTCGCACCCGCCGACCGCGGTCGCATCCTGCTGCGGATCGCCGAACTTCTGGAAGAACAGCGGGAGTTGCTCGCGCTGACCATCAGCCTGGAGATGGGCAAGCCGATCAGCGACGCGTACGGGATCGAACTGCGCGCTGCGATCAACACCTTCCGCTGGTACGGCCAGTTGGCGGACAAGCTCACCGACGAGTCGCCCCACACCGCCCCGGACGCCCTCGCGCTGATCACCCGCGAGCCGGCTGGCGTCGTGGGCGCGGTCGTTCCGTGGAACTTCCCTCTGACGCTGGCGAGTTGGAAGGTCGCACCGGCGCTGGCGGCGGGCTGCACGGTCGTACTCAAACCGTCGGAGAACTCCCCGCTGTCGGCTCTGCTGCTGGGCCGGATCGCGAGCGAGGCCGGACTGCCGCCGGGCGTGCTCAACGTCGTGACCGGTGACGGTCCGGTGGCGGGGCGGGCGTTGGGCCTGCACCCCGACGTCGATGTGCTGGCGTTCACCGGCTCGACGGCGGTCGGCCGCCACTTCCTGCGCTACGCCGCCGACTCCAATCTCAAGCGCGTCTGGCTGGAGTTGGGCGGCAAGTCGCCCAACATCATCCTGCCGGACGCCCCCGACCTGGAGCAGGCGGCCGCCACCGCCGCCTGGGGCATCTTCTTCAACCAGGGCGAGATGTGCACCGCCCCCTCCCGGCTGCTGGTGCACTCCTCCGTCGCCGAACGCGTCACCGAGGCGATCGTCACCCGGGCCGGGGAACTGCGGGTCGGTGATCCGCTGGACCCGGCGACCGAGATGGGCGCGATGGTGGGCGAGAGCCACCTGGAACGCGTCCTCGGCCACATCGGCACGGGCGTCGAGGAAGGCGCACGACTGCGGGCAGGCGGCGGGCGCATGCTGGCCGACACCGGCGGCAGCTATCTGCGCCCCACGGTCTTCGACCAGGTGGACCCGGGCATGCGCCTGTCCCGCGAGGAGATCTTCGGCCCCGTCCTGTCCGTGCTCACCTTCGACGACCTGGAGGAGGCGGTACGGCTGGCCAACGCCACCGAGTACGGCCTCGCCGCCGGCCTGTGGACCTCCGATCTGTCGACGGCCCACAAGGTCTCGCGCGCGCTCAGGGCCGGGACGGTCTGGGTGAACTGCTACGAGGAGGGCGACCTGACGGTCCCCTTCGGCGGTATGAAGCAGTCGGGCAACGGCCGCGACAAGTCCGTCCACGCCATCGAGAAGTACACCGAGCTCAAGACCACCTGGATCCAGCTGTGACGCGGCCCCTCATCGCCGTCCCGGCCCGCTTCTCCGCCACGACCTCCGCACTGCGGTACGCCGCCGAGGTCAACGCCCGCACCCTGATCGAGGCGGTGTGGCGGGCCGGCGGCGAACCGGCGAGCATCCACCCGGCCGAGCACGACGTGGCGGCCCGCCTCGCCCGTTTCGACGGTGTCCTGCTCCCCGGCGGCGGCGACCTCGCACCGCATCGCTACGACGCCATCGACACACATGCCAGCGTCTACGACGTGGACGAGGTGCAGGACGCCTTCGACCTCGAAGTCGCCCGTACCGCCTTGGAGTCGGGCCTGCCGCTGCTGGCTGTCTGCCGCGGCCTGCAGGTCGTCAACGTCGCCCTCGGCGGCACCCTGGAGCAGGACATGGGCGGCCCGGACAGCGAGCACAGACACGTCGTGCACCCGGTGGCGATCCGGCGCGGCACGCTGCTGGAGCGGGCCACCGGCGTGCAGAAGGTGGAGGCGTCCTGCTACCACCACCAGCGGGTGAGCGGCATCGCGGCAGGGCTCGCCATCACGGCGCGGGCCGCCGACGGAACCGTCGAGGGGCTCGAACTCCCCGGCGGCCATGGGTGGTTCACGGCCGTCCAGTGGCACCCGGAGGACACCGCCCACGAGGACGCCGCCCAGCAGGGCCTGTTCGACGCGCTCGTGAGAGCCGCCCGGGACGGACACTGACGCCGCTCGTCGGGCGCGCGCGGCCGTTACTGAAGCCGCGTGAAACCGTGCGTGCGGCTCGGCAGGCCTTCCGGGTTGGGGCCGTAGACCGCCAGCATGCGGGCGTACTCGGGCGCGCAGTAGCGGCCGACGGCGCCGGCGGGGACCTGGACGACGTCTCCCGCCCGGGCCTCGACCGTCTCCCCGTCGCACGCGACGAACAGGTGGCCTTCCAGGACGTAGTTGAACTCGTCGTGGGGATGCTCGTCCGTCCAGGACTCGCCTCGCAACTCCCATTCCATGAGGGCGGGTCCCGGACGGGGGCCGTCACCGGGCGGGACGAGGGCGTGCCCGCGCGGGACCCCGTCACGGGGCTCCAGTGGAGCGGAGGGGTACTTCCTCGGGGGCACCTGTTCTCCTCTCGCCGGCTGAGCCGTCAGCCGCGCTCGGCGGCCTCGACGATGTTGGTCAGCAGCATGGCCCGGGTCATCGGGCCCACGCCACCCACCGGCGGGGCGAGCGTGCCGGCGACCTGGTCCACGTCCGGGTGGACGTCGCCGAGGATGCCCTCCACGGTGCGGGTGATGCCCACGGACAGGACCGTGGCGCCCGGCTTGACCCAGTCGGGCCTGACGAGGTGGGCCACACCGGCCGCGGCCACCACCACGTCGGCGACGCGCGTGTGGGCCGCGACGTCCTGGGTCGCCTCGTGGCACAGGGTGACGGTGGCGTGCTCGGTGCTGCGGGTCAGCATCAGGCCGAGCGGACGGCCCACCGTGATCCCGCAGCCGATGACGCAGAACTGCCGTCCGGTGATGGGCACTTGGTTGCGGCGCAGCAGGTCGATGATGCCGCGGGGCGTGCAGGGCAGCGGCCCCGGGATGCCGAGCACGAGTCGCCCCAGGCTCGTCGGGTGCAGCCCGTCGGCGTCCTTGGCGGGGTCGATGAGCTCCAGTACGGCGTGGGTGTCGATGTGGGCGGGCAGCGGCAGCTGGACGATGAAGCCGGTGCAGGCCGGGTCGGCGTTGAGCCTGAGCACGGCGGCCTCGACGTCGGCCTGGGTGGCCGTGGCGGGCAGCTCCACCCGGATCGACGCGATGCCGACCTGGGCGCAGTCGCGGTGCTTGCCGCCGACGTAGGAGCGGCTCGCGGGGTCGTCGCCGACGAGGATGGTGCCGAGGCCGGGCGCGATGCCTGTGCTCTTCAACTCCTCGACACGGGCGGCGAGTTCACTCTTGATCTCGGCTGCGGCGGCCTTGCCGTCGAGCAGTGTTGCGGTGGTCATGGTCGTACATACCTCTCGGTGCGGGGCGCGTCAGGAGAATACGACGGTGCGGGAGCCGGCTACTCGGTGAGCCCGGCCTTCTCGCAGGCCGCCCGGAGGCCTTGCCCGCAGATCTCGTCGACGGTGTACACGCCGTCCTCGACGAGGGTCTGCTCGATGTCGTCCTTCGTCACGGCGCTCGGCTCGAGCAGGACGGCGGGGATGCGTTTGGTGGTGGGGCTGTCGGTCGTGGTCGGGGCGACGGTGCGGGGGTCGTGGCCGCGGCCCAGGGTTACGGCCATGTCGGCGGCCGCGGCCGCTTCCGTGCGGAAGGATTTGTAGACCGTCATGTACTGCTCGCCCTTGACGATGCGGCGTACGGCGTCGAGGTCCGCGTCCTGACCGGTGACCGGAGGCAGGTCCCTGACCCCGGCGCTCCTGAGCGCGGCGATGGCGCCCGCGGCCATCGCGTCGTTGGCCGCGAGGACACCGCCGATGCGGTTCGGGCCGAGGGCCGCGATGGCGGCGGACATGTGGGCGTGGGCGTTGTCGGTGCTCCAGCCCTGGGTCTCGTAGGACCTGCCGATCTTCACCTTGCCGGCGAGGACGGAGAGTGCGCCCTTGCGGTACCAGGCCGCGTTGGGGCTGGTGGGGTCGCCGTTGAGCATGACGATCTGCTTGCTCTGCGCCGTGTCGCCCATGGCCTTCAGCAGCGCCTGGCCCTGGAGTCTGCCGACCTCGCCGCCGTCGAAGCTGACATAGCCCGAGATCGGGCCCTCCGCGAGCCGGTCGTAGGCGACGACGGGTACGCCCGCCTCGTGGGCCGCTCGGATCGAGGAGCGCAGGGCCTTGGTGTCGGCGGCGTCGAGGATCAGGACCTTGACCCGCTTGGTGATCATGGAGTCCAGCTGCTGCCGCTGTCTGGTCGCGTCGTTCTCGGCGTTGGCGTACTCCATCCTGCAGCGGGGGCAGAGCTCTTTCAGCCGCTTCTCGATCAGCGGTTTGTCGGATTGCTCCCAGCGTGGCAGCGACCGGCTCGGAAGCAGCAGGCCGACCGTGAAGCTGCTGGTGTCGGCCTCGCCGTCGCCGCCGCAAGCCGCCTGGGACAGCGTCAGCAGCCCCGCGGCGAGGACCGCAAGGACGTGCCGCCCACGCAGCATCACGGCGGGCCTCCTCGTACCGTCCCGGGCTCGGAGGCCGCGGGAGCCGGCTCCCGCGGCGGTACGGCGATCTCGCTCCACACCTGCTTGCCGCCCGCCACCGGGGTCGAGCCGAAGGACTCCGACATCGCCTCCACCAGCAGCAGGCCCCGGCCGCCGGTCGACTCCCAGTCCACGATCACCGGCTTGGCGGGCGCGCGCGGCGAGGCGTCGCTCACGCCGACCCGCAGCCGGTCCCCGCGCAGCATCAGGTCGAGGCGGACCGGGCCCTGGGTGTACACCAGGGCGTTGGTGACCAGTTCGGACACGACGAGCAGTACGGCGTCGGCCACGTCCTCGGCCTTCCAGTGGCGCAGTGTGCGTGCCGTGAAGCGGCGGGCGTGCATGACGGCGTCGGGCAGTCGCCACACCACCCAGCCGGCCCGGGTCGGGCGGATGCCCATGCCGTCGTAGCGCAGCAGCAACAGCGCCACGTCGTCCTCGCGGCGGCCGACGTCGCCGAGCAGTTCGTCGGCCATCCGGCCCAGGTCCGCCGGGTCGGCCGCGGCGAGCGCGGCGCGCGTCAGGTCCATGCCCTCGTCCACGGGCAGGCCGACGGCCTCGACCAGGCCGTCGGTGACCAGGGCGAGCACCGTGCCGGGGCTCAGCGCGACGGCCGTCATGGGGAACTCGGCCTCCTGGAGGATGCCGAGCGGGAGGCCGCCCTCGACCTCGATCTCCTCGGTGCTGCCGTCGGGAAGGCGCAGCAGCGGGGCGAGGTGCCCGGCCCGGACGAACAGGGTGTTGCCCTCCTCCAGGTCCAGTTCGGCATAGCAGCAGGTGGCGAAGAGGTCGGTCTCCATGCCGACGAGGAGGCGGTTGGCGTGCGAGACGACCACGTCGGGCGGGTGCCCCTCGACCGCGTACGCCCTGACCGCCGTACGCATCTGGCCCATGATCGTGGCGGCACCGGCGCTGTGGCCCTGGACGTCCCCGATGACCAGCGCCACCCGGTCCTCGGACAGGGCGATGACGTCGTACCAGTCGCCGCCCACCTGCAGGCCCCGCCGGGCGGGCAGATAGCGGGCCACGGCCGTTCCGCCGGGGAGTTCGGGCAGACGGCGGGGCAGCAGGCTGCGTTGCAGCATGGTCGCGAGCTGCTGCTCGGCGTCGTGCTCGTGGGCGCGCTTGAGGGCCTGTCCGACCAGTGCCGCGGTGGCGGTGAGCAGGGAGCGCTCGTCGGGCACGAACTCGTGCGGCTTGTCCCAGCCGACCAGGCACACGCCGGCGACCTGTCCCCTGGCCGGGAGCGGCAGCACCGCCAGGCCGCCGGTGCCGATGCCTTCGAGCCCGGGTTCGAAGGCGGTGCCGGCGGGCCACAGGTCCGTCCGCCCGTCCTGCAGGGCGAGTTGAAGGGTGGGCAGGGCGCCGACGGGTGCGTCCGGCCACTCGGTGCGCCACTCGTCGCGCCAGGTCTTGGGCCAGGCGGCGGGTTGCGGCGGGTCGAGCACGGTGACCATGAGCCGCTCGCCCTGCAGCTCGGCGAGCGCCACCCGGTCGGCGCCCAGCGGCTCACGCAGCGCGGTGACCACGACGCGGCTGACGTCACGGACCGTCTCGGTTTCGTCCAGAGCGGCGGTCAGCCACTGGATCCTGGACACCTCGTCGGCGGCGCGGCGCAGGACCGAGGTCGCCGTGACCACGCCCAGCACCTGCTCCGGCCGGTCTGCGGTGCCTTCCACCACCCGGCAGCTCAGGCTCAGCCAGCGCATCTCACCGGTGGGGCCGCGGACCCGGAACTCCAGCTCGCGCCGGCCGAACGCCTGCGGGGCCGGCTCCAGCACCGACACCAGGGCGTGCATGTCCTCCGGCAGGGCGTGTGCGAGGAGGGTGTCCGCCTTGCCGTCGAATTCGTCCGGGGTGATGCCGACGAGTTCGAGGAGGGTCTCGTCCGCCTCGACCCGGCCGGTGTCCGGCAGCAGCACGAAGGAGCCGACGCGCAGACTGCGCAGGGCGGGAGCCAGCAGCGGCGAGGGCACGGAACCGCCGGTGCCGGGCGGCAGCAGACGGGCGACCTCGTCGGCGTACCGCTCGAGGAAGTGCCGTTGCTCGGCGGCGAAGCCGTCCGCGCCGGCGCCCACGACGAGGAGGCAGCCGAGCCTGTTGCCCTCCTTCCGGAGCGGCAGCGCACCGAGCGACGCCTCTCCTCGCGGCGTCGGGCCGCCCTCGGGGTAGGAGGCCAGGGCCGCGGGGGTCAGCCACAGCGGCCGGTCGGTGCGGAAGGCGTGCTCCGCGGGTGAGCCTCCGGGCAGGGGCAGATGCTCGGGCAGCCGGTACTCGGAAGCGGCGCACCGGGCCGTCTCCGCCAGCCGGAGTTCCTGCTGCTCGGCATCGATCACATAGACCGCGGCCAGGGCAACTCCGGCGAAGGACAGGGCACGATCGCCCGCCGCCCATACCGAGGACAGTGCACCGGTGACACCGGTGACACCGGTGTCCTGGGTGTCGGCTCCGGATGCCGCCGGCTGAGACACTCCGGCCCGGGCACGGCCGTCATGAGGCATGTCCGCAACCTACTTCCCGTCCGTGCCGCAGAAGCGACTGAGATCGGGCACCCCCACACCAGAATTGCATATGCGGGCAAACCCCACAGAGTCGCAGTTCGCTCCGCCCGGTGCCACACTGGCGACATGGTCGTCTTGCCACGTCCACGCGGCACTTCCCGGGCGGATCGCTAGCTTCGGCATCGAGCCCGTGTTGCGGGCGCCCCTCCGCTGCCCGGCCGTACCCGTGGAATGTGAGGAGGCCGGGTATCGCCATGCTCGACGATGTAGCCGCCGGTGCCGGGCCGGTCGGGCGCAGGCCCCACCTCGCCGGGACGGGTGTCCATGCCGTCGTGGCCGTCCGGCCCATGCGGGCTCGTACCGTCGCAGGTTGTCGGTCGTGGTCCGTGCGGCCCGCCCGAACCACGCACGCATCCGTGACGCCGCGCCCCTTTGCCCTGCGCGCCCGACGCCGCCGAGGGAGGTCGCTCGGATGAAGACCTGCATGCGGCACACGGCGCTGGCGATGACCGCGCTCTCGACGGCCGTAGCCCTGGCGGCCTGCGGCTCGGGCGGCGGTGGCGACCCCGACGGCGGGAGTTCGCCGACGATCGGTCTGCTGCTGCCGGACGCCACCACGGCCCGCTGGGAGGCGCAGGACCGACCCCTGCTGGAGAAGGAGATCAAGGAACTGTGCGGCGACTGCTCGATCGAGCACGCCAACGCCAAGGGTGATGTGGCGATCCAGCAGGAGCAGATGGACTCGATGATCACCAAGGGGGTCGACGCCATCGTGCTCGTGGCCGTGGACGCCAGATCGCTCGCCACCGAGGTCAGGGACGCGGCCGAGGCGAACATCCCGGTCATCGCCTACGACCGCCTCGCCCAGGGCCCGATCGCGGGTTACGTCTCCTTCGACGGCCAGGAGGTCGGCAGGCTCCAGGGCAGGGCGCTGCTGAGGGCGATGGGCGACGACAGCGCGGGCAGCCGCCAGATCGTCATGATGAACGGCGATCCCAGCGACCCCAATGCGGCGCAGTTCAAGAAGGGCGCCCTGTCCGTGCTGACGGGAAGGGTGAAGATCGGCAAGGCGTACGACACCCTGCAGTGGCGGCCGGAGACCGCGAACATGAACATGTCCGGCGCGCTCGCCGCCCTCGGCGTCGGCAACATCCACGGGGTCTACGCCGCCAACGACGGCCTGGCCTCGGGCAGCATCTCGGCCTTGAAGGCGAACAAGGTCCAACCGCTGCCCCCGGTGACCGGGCAGGACGCCGAACTCGGAGCCGTACAGCGCATTGTCGGCGGCGACCAGTACATGACCGTGTACAAGCCCTTCGGACCCGAGGCCTCCGCGGGTGCCGCCATGGCCGTGGCCGCGGCCCGCGGCGAGGCCCTCGACCAGGTCGGCAAGGACACCGTGCGGCCCATCGGCGGCAAGCAGGTTCCGGCCGTGATGCTCACCCCGGTGGCCGTGACCGCCGGCAACATCAAGGGCACGCTGGTCAAGGACGGCATCTACACGGTCGAGCAGATCTGCGTGCCCCGGCTCGAGACCGCCTGCAGCAAGGCCGGGCTGACCTGACCCGGCCTCCCGTGACCGGTTCCGGCCGGCTCCGCACCCCGGGAAGGAGATGATGTCGTGTCGGCACCCCCGTTGCTGGCGCTGCGCGGCGTGTGCAGGCGCTTCGGTGTCGTCGAGGTGCTGCGGGACGTAGATCTGGAGATCCACGCCGGCCAGGTCGTCGCCCTTCTCGGCGACAACGGGGCCGGCAAGTCCACTCTCGTCAAAGTGATCTCCGGCGTCGCCCCCGCGGACAAGGGCGTCATCGAGTGGGAGGGCCGCCCGGTCCACATCAGACGCCCGCACGACGCCCGGGACCTCGGCATCGCCACCGTCTACCAGGACCTCGCGCTGTGCGGGAACCTCGACGTCGTCGGCAATCTCTTCCTCGGCCGGGAGATCCGCAGGTTCGGCTTCCTCGACGAGATGGAGATGGAGAGCCGCACCATCGACCTGCTGAAACGCCTGACCAGGACCATCCCCGACCTGCGCGCCCCGGTCGTCTCACTGTCCAGCGGCCAGCGACAGGCGGTGGCCATCGCCCGCTCGCTCCTCGGCGAGCCCCGGGTGCTCCTCCTGGACGAACCGACCGCGGCGCTGGGTTTCGAGCAGACCACCGAGGTTCTCGACCTCGTCGACGCGCTGCGCGACCGCGGCATGGGAGTGCTGCTCATCAGCCACAACATGGGAGACGTGAAGGCGCTCGCGGACCGCGCCGCCGTGCTGCGGCTCGGCCGCAACAACGGCTTCTTCAACGTGAACACCGCCTCCCAGGAACAGATCATCTCCTCCATCACCGGCGCCACGGAGAACGTGCCCCGCCGGACGGCCGCCCACGAGGCGGGGTGGTGAAGGGATGCGTCGCATGGAGGACAACAGGCGAACCGAACCCGACCCACCCCTCGCCGAGACCCGCCGGCCGTCCCTCGGGCATGTCCTCGCGCACGTGCTGAAGGGGCGAGTCGCCTCCTTCCGACGCAGACTGCGCGCCGGCGAACTGGGATCGCTGCCCGTGGTCCTCGTCCTCGCCACGGTGTGGATCATCTTCCAGTCCCTCAACGAGAACTTCCTCTCGCCCCGGAACCTGTCCAACCTCAGCGTGGACATCGTGGGCACCGGTCTGATCGCCGTCGGCATCGTCTTCGTGCTGCTGATCGGTGAACTCGACCTGTCGGTCGGCTCGATCAGCGGTCTCGCGGCGGCCGTCTTCGCCGTGCTGAACGTGAACAACGGCGTGCCGGAATGGCTCGCCCTCATCGTCGCGGTGCTCACGGGCACCGTGACGGGTGCCGTCCAGGGCTTCTCCTGCGCCAAGACCCGGGTGCCGGCGTTCGTCGTCACGCTCGCGGGGCTGCTCACCTGGAACGGCCTGATGCTCTACATCCTCGGCACCAGCGGCACGATCAACCTCGACGAGAACGGCTTCGTCGCCGACCTGACCAGCTACTACTTCACCGCCGACGCCGTGGCCTACGGACTGGCGGCGCTCGCCTGCGGCTCGGTCTTCCTCGTGTCGTACCTGGACCTGCGCCGCCGCACGGCAGCCGGCATGCCGCACCGCTCGCTCCGCGAGATCGGGGTGCGCACCGGGGCGCTCGCGGTGGTCGCGTTCGCGACGGCCTACCTGCTCAACCGCTTCCAGGGACTGCCGCTCGCCCTGCTGATCTTCCTCGTGGTGGTGGCCGGCCTCGACATCCTGCTCCGCCGTACGCATTACGGACGGCAGGTCTACGCCCTCGGCGGCGGCGTCGAGGCGGCCCGGCGCGCCAGCCTCAACGTGACCGGGATCCAGACCGCGGTGCTCGCCGTCTCCGGCACCATGGCCGCGGTCGGCGGCCTGTTCCTGGCCTCGCGGATCAGCTCCGTCAGCCAGAGTTCGGGCTCGGGTGTCCTGCTCCTCAACGCCATCGCGGCGGCCGTCATCGGCGGTACCAGCCTGTTCGGCGGACGCGGTACGACCTGGTCCGCAGTGCTCGGCATGCTGGTCATCCAGTCCATCGCCTCGGGCATGGCCATCACGGACACCCCCACCGCCATCCAGTTCGTCATCACCGGCGGCGTCCTCTTCGCGGCGGTGCTCATCGACGCGCTGTCACGGCGCTCGCAGGAGGCACACGGGCGGGCCTGAGCGCCAACTCCCCGACCTCCGCGTGCCCTTGGGCGCGGGGGCAGCTCATCCACGGCGTGGATGAGCCGGATACGGGATTCGGATCGCGCAGAGGATGGCGGCCGGGCGCCCGACGACCCATAGTCGTCCCTACCCGCACGTCGCTGTCCGGACCAGCCGCCGACGTGCGGCCGTGTCCTCAGCATGCTGTGCGCCCCAGGCGCCCGTGAACGGCATGCCCGCTCCCGAACACCGTCCCCTGGAGTCGCCATGCCCGGTTCCGTTCCGCCGCCGTCCCCCGCCGCGGTCGACGACGACGCCGCTCCGTCACCCCTGGCCGTCACGGGTCCCGCCCATCTGCTGCGGGTGACCCTGCTGATGGCAGGAAGCTGTCTGCCGATTCTTGGGGCGGTGCTCATCGCCCCGGTGCTGCCGAAGATGCAGGACCACTTCGCCTCCGTCCCGGGTGCCAAGGCGCTGGTGCCGCTCGCGCTGACCGTTCCGGCGCTGGCGCTGGCGCTCCTTGCGCCGTTCGCCGGCGTGATCGTGGACCGGCTGGGCCGCAAGCGACTGCTGATCGGGGCGACCCTGCTGTACGCCGTGTTCGGCACCGCCCCGCTGTGGCTGGACTCGCTGGGCGCCATCATCGCCAGCCGAGCCCTGGTCGGGGTCACCGAGGCCGCGATCATGACGTGCTGCACCACGCTGATCGGGGACTACTACAGCGGCCGGCGGCGGGTGAAGTACCTCGCCCTGCAGACCATGTGTGCGTCCGCGTCGGCCACGGTGTTCTTCGTGCTCGGAGGCGCCGCCGGATCCGCAGGCTGGCGTGTGCCGTTCTTCGTGTACGCCGTGAGCCTGCTGCTGGCGCCGATGATGGTCGCCTCGCTGCCGAACCCGGCGGTCGGCGCGGCGGTGGACGAGGCGCCTGCTGTCGAGGTGCGACGTCTGTTCCCCTGGCGGCAGCTGGGGGGTATCTGTGCCCTTACCTTCTTCGGGGCGATGGTCTTCTACACGGTGCCGGTCGAGATGTCGTACCTGCTCGACGACCTCGGGGTGGAGAACTCCGGTGTCATCGGTCTGGCCACCGCGATCGCCAGTGCGGCGACCGTGGGCGGGGCGATCACCTTCGCACGGCTGAAGCGCTCTCCCGAACCGATGCTGCCCGCTGTCTTCGGGGTGTGCGCGGTCGGTTTCGGGGCGATGTTCCTGGCGGGGAGCGCTCCGCTGCTGGTCGTGGGGGCGGTGGTCAACTGTGTGGGTACGGGGATGTTGCTGCCGGCGCTTCTCACCAGCGCCATGTCCCGGCTGGCGTTCGAGGACCGGGGGCGTGGGACGGGGCTGTGGATGGCGGCGTTCTTCGGTGGGGAGTTCGTCTGTCCGCTGGTGCTGCTTGCCGGGGAGTCCGCGGTGGGCAGTCTCGCCGGGGCGGTGGGGTTGCTCGGGTTGGCGGCGGCTGTGGTTGCGGGTGGGCTTTGGGCTGCTGCCCGGCGTCGGGTCGGGGCTGTTGACACTCGGCCGTTGCCCGAGCAGTTGGTCTGAGCCGACGTTCCCCTGTGAGTGCCACGATGGGCCGTCGTTCGGCTGCGGCTCCATCGTGGCTTGTCGCGCCCGCGCGGCGGAGCCGTATGTCGATACCGCCCCGCCCCCTCAGGGCGTTGCGCTGAGCGTCGCCCCGACCTCCGCCGCCTTCTGCCGTAGCCAGATGTGCGACGCGTCCTGGGTGTGCACCGGGTGCCACCACATCGCCTCCTGCACCGGTACCGCCTCGAAGGGGCAGGGCAGGACCCGTACGGCCGCGGAGCGCACCGCTCTGCGCGCCAGGCGTTCCTGGATCATCGCGATCCGCCGGGTGCCCTCGACCATGTGGGGCAGCAGTTGGAAGGTCTGCACGGAGATCTCCACCCGTGGGCTGATGCCGATCATGCTGAGCTGGCGTGCGGCCGGGGCGTCGTACGGGCGCTGGTAGACCGCCCAGGGCAGCTGCGACAGCTGGTCGAGGGAGAGTTCGTCGCCGACCTCGGGGTTGTCGTCGGCGACCATGCACAGCCAGCGGTCCTGGTGGACGTCGACGGAGGGGAAGCCGTCGATGATGCCGCGCGGCAGCAGCAGGCCGTCGACGGTGCTCAGCGCTGTGGCGGTGTTCTCCACCACCGCGGGCGTCGAATGCTGGAAGGTGAGCCGGATGCCGGGCGCCTCCCGGTGCAGGGCGCGGGCGAGCGCGGAGCCGAAGACGGCCGCGCCGTAGTCGGAGCAGAGCAGGGTGAACTCCCGTGTCTCCGCGGCCGGGTCGAAGTCGGGCTGGCTGGCGAAGACGCGCTCCAGCAGATCGCACGCGGTCGCGCTGCGGTCCCGCAGGGCGACCCCGAGCGGGGTCAGTTCGTAGCTGTTGCCCGTGCGGGCGAGCAATTCGTCGTCGAAATGGCGGCGCAGCCGGGACAGCGCCGCGCTCATCGCGGGCTGGCTCAGCCCGACGCGCTCGCCGGCCCGGGTGACGTTGCGTTCCTCCAGCAGCGCACGCAGCGCGAGGACCAGGTTCAGGTCGAGTCGGGACAGGTTCACCGGGCACCACCAATGCACACCAACGGATATCCACACCATGGATCGTGCGCATCCACAGGATTGATTTCCGTGATTGGCCGATCAGGGTCAGAGTAGACCGCATCCCAGCAGGAGGACATCTCATGGCAACACTCGCGCAACCTGCCGGCCCGTTCGCGCTCGGCACGTTCTCGCTCCCGGACGCGGAGCCGTTCCCCGGTCTCCTGGCGAAGGGCCGGGTTCTCGACCTGACCAGAGCCCTGGCCTGGGCACCGTGCGGTCTGCGCGCCGTGGTGGAGCGGTGGGAGGAGGCCCTGCCCGTCCTGCACGTCCTGGCGGAGGAGGACGCCCTGGACTGGCGGCCGGTGGAGGAGCTGCGGGTGCACGCCCCACTGGAGCCGCGCCAGATCTTCCAGTCCGGCGCCAACTACCGGCAGCACGTGATCGACCTGGAGGTCGCCCACCGCTCCCCCGACGACCCGCGCACCGTCGAGGAGGCGCGAGCTGAGATCGCCGCGGTCATGGACCGCCGGGCCGCCGAGGACCTGCCGTACGTGTTCATCGGTCTGCCCAGCACCGTCGCCGGACCGTACGACGACGTCGTACTGCCCGCGTGGGCCGAACAGCCTGACTGGGAGCTGGAGTTGGCAGCCGTCATCGCCAGGCCGGCCCACCGGGTGTCCGTCGAGGAGGCCCTGGAGTACGTCGCCGGGTACACGATCGCCAACGACCTCACCGACCGTGCCACCGTCTTCCGCCGGGACATGAAGGCCATCGGCACCGACTGGCTGCGCTGCAAGAACGCCCCCGGGTTCACCCCGCTGGGCCCGTGGCTCGTCCCGGCCGAGTCGATCGCCGACCCCGGCGACCTGCGGGTCACGCTCAAGCTCAACGGCGAGACCATGCAGGACGAGTCCACCAAGGACATGCTGTTCGGGGTCGCGCGCCTGGTGTCGTACATCTCCCAGACCGCCCAACTGCTGCCCGGAGACCTGGTGTTGACCGGCAGCCCGGCCGGCAACGGCATCCACTGGGGACGGCTGCTGCGCGACGGCGACGTCATGGAGGGGTCCATCACCGGTCTGGGGGCGCAGCGTACCCGCTGTGTGGCGGAGGCGTCGGCATGAGCCTGGACCGCCACAACCCGGAGGGTGCGATCGCCGAGGCCGCCAAGGCCTGCTCCAACTGGAGCCGTTGGGGCGAGGACGACGTGCTCGGCACGCTGAACTTCCTCGACGAGGCCAAGCGGCGCGAGGGCGCCGCGCTGGTGCGGCGGGGCGTGAGCTTCTCGCTCTCGCAGCGGTTCGACATGAACGGGCCGCAGAAGGGCTGGCGCCGGCGGACCAACCCCGTGCACACGATGCTCGACACCGGGACCGACGCGGCCCTCGGCAACCAGGGCTTCCCGCACGGCATCGGCGGCGCCGACGACGTGATCGCGATGCCGTTGCAGTGCTCCACGCAGTGGGACGGGCTCGGGCACATCTTCGACCACGGTTTCGCCTGGAACGGACGGCGCGCCGACAAGGTGGTCACCTCCGACGGCGACCTCGTCACCGGCATCGAGCACATGGCGCCGTACGTCGCCGGCCGCGGGGTGCTCCTCGACGTCGGCCAAGTGGTCGGAGAGGACGGTGAGTTGCCCGACGGCTTCGCCATCACCGAGGAGCATCTGACCGCGACCGCCGCGGCCCACGGGGTGGGCGTCGGCCGCGGCGACATCGTCCTCGTGCGGACCGGTCACCTCGCCCGCGCCAAGCGCGAGGGCTGGGGCGACTACGCCGGCGGGCCCGCGCCGGGGCTGTCGTTCACCACCGCCGGCTGGCTGCACGGCACCGAGATCGCCGCGGTCGCCACCGACACCTGGGGGTTCGAGGTGCGGCCGAACGAGTTCGAGAACGCCTTCCAGCCGCTGCACCAGGTCGTCATCCCCAATGTGGGCCTGCTGATCGGCGAGATGTGGGACCTCGACGCGCTCGCCGCGGACTGCGCGACCGACGGCGTGTACGAGTTCTGGCTGACCGCCGCGCCACTGCCCATCACGGGAGCCGTGGGCTCCCCGGTGAACCCCATCGCCATCAAGTAACCGGCCCGGCCGACCCGCTGAGCCGGTCCGCTCAGCCGCCGGATGCGCCCCTCCCCGGACAGCAGCGGCGCATCCGGCCCGCACCCCCGTCCCCACTCCTGGCCCGCGCTCCCAGCGGGCGAGCCGCACCCCAGCCGCCCGAAGTCGCGCGGCCCAACCCCGGGAGGTATCCCCGCATGGCTGACAACCTCGCACGTTCCGTCCTGGTCATAGGCGGGGGCGCCTCCGGCAACGCCGTCAGCCTTCTGCTGCGCCGCGCCGGCATCGCCGTCGACCTGATCGAGGCCAAACCCGACTGGAACGCCACCACCGGCTCCGGCATCACCCTCCAGGGCAACGCCCTGCGGGTCCTGCGCGAACTGGGTGTGTGGGAACAGGTGGAAGCCTCCGGATACGCCTTCGGCTCGCTGGGAGTGACCACCCCCGACGGCACTGTCCTGTTCGTCGCCGAGGACATCCAGACGGGCGGCCCGGAGCTGCCCGCCACCCTCGGCATGCAGCGCCCCCGGCTGCAGCAGATCCTCATCGACGCGGTCCGCGCCTCCGGCGCCCGCGTTCGCCTCGGCACCACCGCCGAGGCACTGGAGCAGGACGCCGACGGCGTCTCGGTGCGCTTCAGCGACGGCAGCGAGGGCCGCTACGACCTGGTGATCGGCGCCGACGGTCTCAACTCCACCACCCGCGCCGCGGTCGGCATCCCCGACAAACCCGAGCCCACCGGCATGGCCATCTGGCGCATCGCCGCCCCACGGCCCGAGAGCGTGACGCGCACCGACCTCGCCTACGGCGGCCCCGCCTACATCGCCGGCTACTGCCCCACCAGCGATAACACCATCTACGCCTACGTCGTCGAGGCGTGTCGCGACCGCGCCTCCATCGACCCGGCCACCTATGCCGACGAGATGCGCCGCCTGGCGCAGGGCTACGGCGGCGTCTGGCCGGAGATCACCGAGCACATCACCGACCCGAAGAAGGTCAACTACACCTGGTTCGACCGCCTGCTGGTCGAGGGCTCCTGGCACCGTGGCCGGGTCGTGCTCATCGGCGACGCCGCCCACTGCTGCCCGCCCACCATGGCCCAGGGCGCCGCGATGTCCCTGGAGGACGCCCTGGTCCTGGCCGAGCTGCTCACCGGCGGACGGGACTGGGACGACGACCTGCTCCAGGCCTACCACGACCGCCGCATTCCCCGGGTGCGCACCGTCGTCGAGGCGTCCGTGCAGATCGGTCAGTGGCAGCTGGACGGTGTGCGCGACGCCGACATGGCCGGGCTGGTCGGCCGCACCATGAACCTCCTCAAGGAGCGCCCGTGACCGCCACCGCATCCTCCGCGCCGACGATCGACGTCCACGCCCATCTCCTGCTGCCGGAGGTCGAGGAGGCCGTCGCCGGTCACCCCGGCCTCGCCGAGGCCCGCGAACTCGACGCGCGGCGCAACGGCCCGGCGGCCCTGACTGTGAACGGTCCGATGGTCGGCGCGCGCGTGCCGAAGCTGACGGAGGCCGCAGTACGCCTCGCGGCGATGGACGCGCAGGGCGTGGACATCCAACTGATCAGCCCGTCCCCGTCGCACTACCACTACTGGGCCGGGCTCCGACTGGCCCAGCAGGTCTGCCGGTTGGCCAACGAGGGCACCGCCGCGCACTGCGCGAAGGCCCCCGACCGGCTGCACGGCCTGGGCCTGATCCCCCTCCAATACCCCGACCTGGCCGTGGAGTTGCTCGACCACGCGCTGGAACAGGGCCTGAAGGGCGTGGAGATCTCCTCGCACGCACCCGGCCGCGAGCTGTCGGATCCCGCGTACGAGCCCTTCTGGTCCCGCGCGGAGGAGACGGGCGCGCTGGTCTTCCTGCACCCGTTCGGCTGCACGCTCGACGAGCGCCTGGACCGGTGGTACCTGTCCAACACCGTCGGCCAGCCCAGCGAGAACGCGATCGCCCTCTCCCACCTGATCTTCTCCGGAGTGCTGGACCGCCATCCGGGCCTGAAGTTGATCGCGGCGCACGGCGGCGGCTATCTGCCCACCCACCTCGGCCGCTCCGACCACGCCTGGCGGGTCCGCCCCGACGCGCGGGTCTGCGCACGGGAGCCGAGCAGCTATCTGAAGCAGCTGTACTTCGACTCCCTGGTCCACGACCCGTACGTACTGCGGGAGTTGCTGCGGGCCGCGGGCCCGGACCGGGTCCTGCTCGGCTCCGACTTCCCCTTCGACATGGGCACGGACGACCCGCTGGACGCACTGCGCGCCGCGAACCTGCCCGACGACGACTTCCACGCGGTGCGGGGCGGCAACGCGGCCGCCCTGCTCAACCTCGCCTGAGGAGGAAACCCCCCATGAGCAACCGCCTGCTCACACACCTTCGGCACGTCGACCTCGCCGTGCCCGACTACGACAAGCAGCTCGACTTCTACTCCGGCGTGTGGGGCCTGACCAAGGTCGCCGAGGACTCCGGCATCTCCTTCCTCGCCGCCGAGGGCAGCCCCGAGCAGTACGTCGTACGTCTGCGCAAGGCCGACGAGAAGCGCCTCGACCTGGTCTCCTACGGTGCGGCTTCGGCGTCCGACGTGGACGCGCTCGCCGAGCAACTGCTCGCCGGTGGCGTGCAGTTGATCTCGCAGCCGGGCAAGGTCGACACCCCCGGCGGCGGCTACGGCTTCCGCTTCTTCGACGTCGACGGGCGCACCATCGAGGTCTCGGCGGACGTCGAGGTCCGGCAGCACCGCAGGATCGAGGAGAAGGAGTCGATCCCGGTCAAGCTGTCGCACGTCGTCCTCAACTCGCCGGACCTCGACAAGACGCGCGAGTGGTACGAGCGCCACCTCGGCTTCCGCCTCTCCGACACGCTCGGCCATCCGCACATCGGCGACGTCATGCACTTCATGCGGATCAGCAACCAGCACCACTCCATGGCCATCGCCAAGGGCCCGCACACCGCCCTGCACCACATCTCCTTCGAGATGCGCGGCATCGACGAGTACATGCGCGGCTCCGGCCGGGTGATGCGGGCCGGCTTCAGGAAGATCTGGGGGCCGGGCCGGCACATGGCGGGCGACAACACCTTCACCTACTTCCTCGACCCGCACGGCAACACCGTCGAGTACACAACGGAGTTGGAGCTCCTCGACGAGGACACCTGGCACCCGCACGTCTACGACTTCTCCAAGCCGGAGGTCACCGACCAGTGGGGCACCGCCAACCCCATGAACGAACTGGTCACCAAGGAGTCCTTCAACGACCCCGACCACGGCTGCTTCGTCGCGCCACCGGTCTGATCCCCCGAATTCCGGGGGCGCGGCAGCCCTGTCATGCCCTGACTCCCCGCCGCGTCCCCGGTCCCGTTCCACCCGTCCGCCCGCCGACAGGACCCCTCCCATGCGTTTCGCCACGTACGAGTACCGCAACCGACGCCAGGTGGCCGTCGTCGAAAAAGACGGCACGCTCTACCCCCTGCCCGGCGTCACCTCGCTGACCGGCCTGCTCGCCGAGGGAGGCGGCCTGCCCGAACTGCTCGACGCGGGCTCCGGGATGCTCGACGTCCCGGCCGGCCCGCACATCTCGGACGTACGGCTGCTGCCACCGCTGCAGCCGCCCACCGTGCGGGACTTCGTCACCTTCGAGGAGCACGTCGAGGGCGTACGACGGTCCGTGGACGGGGCGGCCGGTGTGCCCGAGCAGTGGTACGCGGCCCCGACGTTCTACTTCACCAACCCCTACGCCGTGTACGGCCCGCACGACGACATTCCCGTGCCGCCCGGCTCGAGCGTGCTCGACTTCGAGCTCGAAGTCGCCGCCGTGATCGGCAAGGAGGGTCGCGACCTCACCCCGGAGCAGGCCCGCGAGCACATCGTCGGCTACACCGTCTTCAACGACTGGTCCGCGCGCGATCTGCAGTCCGCCGAGATGAGGGTGGGCCTCGGCCCGTGCAAGGGCAAGGACACCGCCACCACCTTGGGCCCCTGTCTGGTCACGGCGGACGAGCTGGAGAAGTACCGCGACGCGGACGGCTTCCTGCGGCTCGGGCTCACCGCCGCGGTGAACGGCGAGGTCGTCGGCAAGGACCTGCTGTCCAACATGAGCTGGACCTTCGAGGAGATGGTCGCCTACGCCTCCCGCGGCACCGTCGTCCGCCCCGGCGACGTACTGGGTTCCGGGACCTGCGGCAACGGCGGTTGTCTGGCGGAGCTCTGGGGCGTACGAGGGGAGCAGTCGCCTCGACCCCTGCGGCCCGGCGACACGGTCACCCTGACCGTGGAGGGCATCGGCACGGTCTCCAACACCGTGGTGGCAGGCGCCGATCCGGTGCCGATACCGTCCGCCCGGCGCCGCACCCGGGAGCGGCCGTGACCAGCCTGGACCCCAAGCGGCTCCTCGGCAAGGTCGTGGTGGTCACCGGCGCGGCAGGCGGCCAGGGCGCCGCCGAGGCCGAGGCACTGACCCGCGAGGGCGCCCGCGTCATCGCCACCGACGTGACGCGGGCGCCGGGTTGCCGCCGTCTCGACGTCACCAGCGAGAAGGAGTGGGCGGAGCTCGCCGCCGAACTGCGCGAGGCGTACGGGCAGGTCCACGGCCTGGTCAACAACGCGGGCATCACCTGGCGCGCCCGCCTCGACGACGTACGCCCCGAGGACTTCGCCCGCGTCCACGAGGTCAATGTCACCGGTCCACTCCTCGGCATCCAGCACCTCACCCCGCTGATGCCGCCCGGCTCCTCCATCGTCAACGTCGGCTCCACCGCCGCGCTCACCGGCCACTACCCGGTCGCGTACACGGCGAGCAAGTGGGCGCTGCGGGGCGTGTCGAAGACGGCCGCCCTGGAGCTCGGCCCGCGCGGCATCCGGGTCAACACGATCCACCCGGGGTTCATCGAGACGGACATGACCGCCTCGGCCGCCCCCGCCTTCCGTGAGGCGAACATCCGCGAGACCCCGCTGGGCCGCACCGGAACCGTCGACGAGATCACGCCTCTCGTCGTCTTCCTCCTGTCCGACGAGGCGTCCTTCATCACCGGCGCGGAGATCCCGGTCGACGGCGGCCTCACCGCGCACGGCGGCGTCAAGTCGATCTCGGACGCCGTACGCCCCTAGCACCAGCAGAAAGGCCCCCATGGACAAGGTCCGCGCGAGCGCCGCCGAGTCGGTCGCCGACATCCCCGACGGCGCGTCGCTGGCCGTCGGCGGCTTCGGTCTCAGCGGCATCCCCGAGGTGCTCATCCAGGCCCTGCACGCCCAGGGCGCGACCGGCCTGGAGGTCGTGTCGAACAACTGCGGTGTGGACGGACGGGGGTTGGGCGTCCTGCTGGCCGATGGCCGGATCGCCCGGGTCACGGGCTCGTACGTGGGCGAGAACAAGGAGTTCGCCCGCCAGTACCTCTCCGGCGAACTGGAGGTGGAACTGGTGCCGCAGGGCACTCTCGCCGAACGGCTGCGCGCGGGCGGCGCCGGTATCCCCGCCTTCTACACCCCGGCGGGAGTGGGCACCCAGGTGGCCGACGGCGGCCTGCCGTGGCGCCACGCCCCCGACGGATCGGTCGCCCTCGCCTCTCCGCCGAAGGAGATCCGCACCTTCCAGGGCCGCCGCCACGTCCTGGAGCACGGCATCACCACCGACTTCGCCCTCGTACGGGCCTGGCGCGGCGACCGCCACGGGAACCTGGTCTTCCGGAGATCCGCCGCCAACTTCAACCCGTTGGCCGCGATGGCCGGTCGCGTGACGGTGGCCGAAGTCGAAGAACTCGTGGAGCCCGGCGAGTTGAGCCCCGACGAGATCCATCTGCCGGGCATCTTCGTCCAGCGGATGGTGCGCCTCACGCCAACTCAGGCCGCCGACAAGCACATAGAGAAGAGGACCGTACGAGCATGAGTTGGACCCGCGACCAGATGGCCGCCCGCGCCGCCGCCGAACTCACCGACGGCTCCTACGTCAACCTCGGCATCGGCCTGCCCACCCTGATCCCCGGCCATCTCCCGCCCGGCGTGCAGGTGGTCCTGCACTCCGAGAACGGCATCCTCGGCACCGGCCCGTATCCGACCGAGGCCGAGGTCGACCCGGACCTGATCAACGCGGGCAAGGAGACGGTGACCGTCCTGCCGGGCGCGTCCTTCTTCGACTCGGCGCTGTCCTTCGGCATGATCCGCGGCGGTCACATCGACACCGCGGTGCTCGGCGCCATGCAGGTGTCCGCCGCCGGCGACCTGGCCAACTGGATGATCCCCGGCAAGATGGTCAAGGGCATGGGCGGTGCGATGGACCTGGTCCACGGCGCACGCCGGGTCGTCGTGCTGATGGAACACACGGCGAAGGACGGCTGCCCGAAGATCGTCAAGGAGTGCACGCTTCCGCTCACCGGTGAGCGGTGCGTCGACCGGATCATCACGGATCTCGGCGTCCTCGACGTCACCCCGGAGGGCCTCGTTCTCGTGGAGTGCGCACCGGGTGTGACCGCCGAGGACATCGCCGACCGCACGGAGGCACCGCTGATCCGGAGGCGATGAGCCCCGCAGACGCCGCGATGCGTCAGTCGTCGGGCGAGGCCCCTTGACCGGCCTCCCGCCAGGCCTCGGTTCGTTCCCGCGCCACGTCGCTCAGCAGCCCGAGGAACACCTTCACCAGCGGGGTCGCGCTCGTGTCGGGCTGGGTCAGCACATGGATCCGTCGGTGCAGATGCGGTCGTGTCAGCCGGCGGTGGGTGGTTCCGGGGACGCGGGTGAGGGCCAGGCGGGAGACCAGCGCCACGCCGCTGCCCGCGCCGACCAGGGCCTGGGCGACGTCGTAGGACTCCGTCTCGAAGCGCACCCTGGGGGTGAAGCCCTCTTCCCTCGCGGCCCTGTCGAACTGTTCCCGGGCGCCGTGGCCGGCCACGATCGTCACCCACGACTCGTCCCGCAGCTGCTCAAGTCGAAGCCCGTCGGCGGCAGTTGACGTGTCGGCCAGCGGATGGTCGGCGGGGAGGACCACGACCAGCGGATCGCGCAGCAACGCGTGCGCGGCGACCTGCGGGGAGAACGCGGGCGGGTCGCTCCACGCCGCGGCGACCGCCAGGTCGAGCCGTCCCGCGACGATCTCCTCCGGGCCGTGCTCGGACACCAGGTCGACGACGGAGACGTCGGCTCCCGGATGACGGTGGCGCAGTGCCACGAGCGCGGGCGGCACCAGGTGCAGGGCAGCCGCCTGGAATGCGCCGACCCGCAGCCGCAGCGACAGGTGCCCGAGCAGCGCGGCCATGTCCGCCGCCGCCTTCGTCACCGTCTCGTCGACAACCCGTCCGTGGGCGGCGAGCAGGGCGCCGGCCTCGGTGAGCCGCGCTCCGCGCGGTCCGCGCACGACGAGGGGCACCTGCCACTGGCGCTCGGCCCGGGCCACCTGCTGTGTCACCGCCGCGGGGGTGAGCCGCAGCACCTCGGCGGCCGCGGTGAGCGACCCGAACTCCTCGATCAGGGCGAGAAGCCGCAGTTGTCCGGGATCCACGAGCATGAACTCATCTTAATGCTGCATGCGTAGACCTTAAATTCCTTTAAATCCCCTTCCGGGACAGGCTGGGTCGTGCACCGCCCCAGACTCCGGAAGGCCGTTCCCTTGCCCACGCACCTCGCCGCGTTCCTGATCACCACATGGCTGCTGACCATGCTGCCCGGGCCCGGTCAAGCCCTCATGATCCGACAGGTCCTGACCGGCGGTCTGCGCACGGCCCGGGGGACCATCCTCGGCACTGCGAGCGGGCTGCTGGTCTGGTCCCTCGCCGCGGCGGCCGGGCTGTCGGCGGTTCTGGTGGCGAGTCCTCGTGCGTACGCGGCCCTGCGGATCGTGGGCGGGATCGTCCTGGTGGTCCTCGGTCTCAGCACGCTGCGCGCCGCGCGTTCGAGCGGGTCCTCACCCGCCGGAGAGAGGGGCGGCAAGGAGCGCACCGGCTTCCGGGGCGGGTACGTCATGGGGCTCGCCACGTCTCTCGGCAATCCCAAGGCGGGCGTCTTCGCCGTGTCGGTGCTGCCGCAGTTCGTCACAGCTTCCGGCCCCGTGTTCCTGTCCAGCACGGCCCTGGGTGCGGTGTGGGCGCTGGTGAACGCCTGCTGGTACCTGCTGTTCACCTGGCTCGTCGACCGGGGGCGGGCCCTGGTCTCCAGGCCGGCCGTACAGCAGAAGCTGAGCGTGGTCACCGGAGTCGTACTGCTGCTGTTGGGTGTGGCTGTCGCGGCGGGTGCCTGATCCGGTCCCGGTGTCGATGGTCAGTGCGACTCGCGAGTCACCTCCGACCCGCTGGAGCCGACGAGGAAGTCCAGGTCTGCGCCGGTGTCGGCCTGCAGGACGTGGTCGACATAGAGGCGTTCCCAGCCGCGGCGGGGGTTGGCGAAGCCGGTGACGGTTGCCTCGCCGGGGGTTCTGCGGGCGAGTTCGTCGGCGGGTACGTCGACGTCGATGCGGCGGGCCTCGACGTCGAGGCTGACGACGTCGCCGGTGCGGACGAGGGCGAGGGGGCCACCGGCCGCGGCCTCCGGGGCCACATGCAGGACCACCGTGCCGTAGGCAGTGCCGCTCATCCGGCCGTCGCAGACGCGGACCATGTCGCGGACGCCCTGTTCGAGCAGCTTCTTCGGCAGCGGCATGTTGGAGACCTCGGGCATGCCCGGGTAGCCCTTGGGACCGCAGCCGCGCAGGACGAGCACCGAGTCGGCGTCGACGTCGAGTTGGGGGTCGTCGATACGGGCGTGGAAGTCCTCGATGGAATCGAAGACCACGGCCCGGCCGCGGTGCTTGAGGAGGTGCGGGGAGGCGGCCGCAGGTTTGATCAGGGCGCCGTCGGGGGCGAGATTGCCGCGCAGGACGGCGATGCCGCCCTCGGCGACCAGCGGCTTGTCCCGTGTGCGGATGACCTCGCCGTCCCAGATCAGGGCGTCGTCGAGGTGGTCGGCCAGAGGCCGGCCGGTGACCGTCAGCGCGTCGGGATCGAGCAGGTCGCGGACCTCGCGCAGCACCGCGAGCAGGCCTCCGGCGCGATGGAGGTCCTCCATCAGGAAGCGGCCGGCGGGCTGGAGGTCCACCAGGACCGGCACGCGCGAGCCGATGCGGTCGAAGTCGTCCAGCGTCAGATCGATGCCCAACCGGCCCGCGATCGCGAGGAGATGGACGACCGCGTTGGTCGAGCCGCCGATCGCCGCCAGCGCCACGATCGCGTTGTGGAAGGAGGCCTTGGTGAGAAAGGTCGCCGGCCGTCGGTCGGCGCCCACCATGTCCACCACCAGCCGGCCGGTGTGCTGCGCGGCCTCCAGCAGCCGGCTGTCGGGGGCCGGCGTCCCGGCCGTACCGGGGACGACCGTGCCCAGCGCCTCGGCCACGAGGGCCATCGTCGAGGCGGTCCCCATGGTGTTGCAGTGCCCGCGGCTGCGGATCATCGCCGACTCGGAGCGGGTGAACTGCTCCTGGGAGAGCGTGCCGGCCCGGACCTCCTCCGACAGCCGCCACACATCGGTGCCGCAGCCCAGCGGTGTGCCACGGAAGGTCCCGGTGAGCATCGGACCGCCGGGCACGACGACCGCGGGCAGGTCCACCGAGGCGGCGGCCATGAGCAGCGACGGGATCGTCTTGTCGCAGCCGCCGAGCAGGACGACGCCGTCGACGGGGTTGGCCCGCAGCATCTCCTCCGTGGCCATCGCCGCCATGTTGCGCCAGAGCATGGCGGTGGGCCGCACGTTCGTCTCGCCGAGCGACACCACGGGCAGGTCCAGCGGGATGCCGCCCGCCTCGTACACGCCGTTGCGCACCGAGGTCGCGACCTCGTCCAGATGTGCGTTGCAGGGGGTCAGGTCGGACGCGGTGTTCGCGATGGCGATCTGCGGCCGCCCCGCGAAGGCATCGCCGGGCACGCCCCGTCGCATCCACGCCCGGTGGATGTAGGCATTGCGGTCCTGACCCGCGTACCAGTGAGCGCTGCGGAGCGTCATCTTCGAGCCCCTTCCGACAATCGGTACGGCGGTCTAGATTCTGGAATCCCATGCAGCATACGGAGACGTACGGCGGACCGACAGACCCCGGCGAGGACGGCCCAACCGGCGCCCGGGGCAGCCGGCTTGTGGGCTCGGACCGGGTGCTCGCGGTCCTCAAGGAGCTCGCGCGGTACCCCGGCGGCGTGGGGCTGGAGGAGCTGACCCGTGTGATCGGCAGCCCCAAGACGACCGTGCACCGGGCCCTCGGTGCGCTGCGCCGGGCCGGTCTGGCCGACCAGGACACCCGCGGCCGCTATGTCCTCGGGGACGAGTTCCTGCGCATGGCCTTCGCGCACCACGAGGCGCGGCCCGACCACGTCCGGGTCCGTCCCGTCCTGGAGGCGCTGGCGCACCGGTTCGGCGAGACCGCGCACTACGCGGTCCTCGACGGCCACGAGGTCGTCTACCGCGCCAAGGTCGATCCGCCGACCGGCGCCGTCCGGCTGACGTCGGCGATCGGCGGCCGCAACCCCGCGCACAGCACGGCCGTGGGAAAGCTGCTGCTCGCACGGGAGTTGGGCACTCTGGAGGAGACCGAGGCATGGATCGGCACCGCACCGCTGGAACGTCGTACGCCCAGGACCTTGTGCACGCCCGCCGACCTGCAGCATGCACTGGAGGTCACCCGCGAACGGGGCTTCGGGGCCGACGACCAGGAGAATGAGACCGGCGTCAACTGCCTTGCCCTGCCCGTGTACTTGACCTCTCCGTCGTCCCCTTCCGGAGCCGTGAGCGTCAGCGCGCTGGCCTACCGGACGCCCCTGCCGACCCTGATCGACGCGCTCGACGAGTTCCGCGCCCTGCTCGGCCCTCTCGGCGAGCCGCACCATTGAACCGCCGCCGGCCCTACTACTGAACCGCCGCTCCGACCGCCCGTCCCGCCGCCCCGTCCGGAGAAAGCAGCCTTCCATGCGCGCATTCGTACTGACCGCCCCCGGCGCGTACGAGGTCCAGGAGCTCCCGGCGCCGGTGGCCGGCCCCGGTGAGGTGGTCGTCGACGTCGAACGGGTCGGTGTGTGCGGCACCGACGTGGAGTTCTTCACCGGCGAGATGGCCTATCTCCACCAGGGACACTCCGCCTACCCGATGCGGCCGGGCCACGAGTGGGCGGGCCGTGTGGCCGCGGTCGGCGAGGGTGTCGATGCCGGCTGGCTCGGCCGCCGGGTCATGGGCGACACGATGCTCGGCTGCGGCAGCTGCCGCCGCTGCCTGCGGGGTCACCAGCACGTGTGCGAGAAGCGACAGGAGGTCGGCATCCGCGGTGCCCGCGCCGGTGCGCTGGCGGAACAACTCGCGGTGCCCGCCTCCTCGTTGCACGCGCTGCCCGACTCGGTCGACGCCGTGCTCGGCGCGCTCGTGGAGCCGGGCGGCAACGCCCTGCGCGCCGCACGGGCCGCCGCGCTGCAGCCGGGCGACCGCACTCTGGTCCTGGGTCCGGGGACGATCGGGCTGCTGGTCGCGATGTTCCTGCGTGCAGCCGGTGCGGAGGTCCACCTGATGGGCTGCACCGAGAGCTCCCTCGCCTTCGCCCGCGGTCTGGGCTTCGACCATGTCTGGGCGGAGGACGCCGTACCGGACCTCCCGTTCGACGCGGTCGTCGACGCCTCGAACGCCTCCCACCTGCCAGGCAGAGCACTGGAGTTGGTCGAGCCGGGCAGCCGCATCGTGTGCATCGGACTGGCGGGCGAGCCCAGCAGGATCGACACCCGCACACTCGCTCTGAAGGACGTCACGGCAGTGGGCGTCCTGTCCGCCTCCCCGGGCCTCGACGCCACCATCCGCGCGTACGCCGCCGGCTCGGTCGACCCCCGCCCACTGGTCGCCGCCACGGTGAGCCTGGACGAGGTCGGCCCCGTGCTCGCGGGCGAGCGACCGACGGACGCCGGGCCCGGACCGAAGATCCACGTGGATCCCCGACTGGCTTGAGCAGGCTCACCCCGGCGTCCGGCCACAGCCTCAGGCGCCGGTCAGGTCGGCCTGTTCCGAGACGATGCGGATGATCAACGGCGAGGGTCACAGCGGCGATCCCACGCCGGAGCGCAAGCGGCAGGAAACCTTGTCGATACGTCCTGACAAACCTATTGACATCACCACTGGGCCGTTTCATAGTACGAGCACCTAGAGCGCGCTAGTAACGCGCTCTAGCAACCTCCCGAACGGCCCACACCCCTGGCTGCCGCAGACAACACCCTCCGCCACACACGGCGTTCCCAAACTGCTCGCCCGGTTCCGCCAGGCCGGACGAGGCCTCTGAACCAAGGCCGAGAACTCCGTTTCCGCCCGACCGCACAGCGAGGTGCAAGGGACTATGCACAGACACCACCGAGCCGCCGCGTTCACCGCCGTCGCCCTGACCGGCGCCCTGCTCGCCACCGCCTGCTCCAGCAGCTCCGGCGGCAAGAAGTCCGAGGAAGGGGACGCCGCCGCCTCCGCCGGCAAGGCCACCACCCCCCGCATGACCGTCGCCATGGTCACCCACGCCTCCCCCGGCGACACCTTCTGGGACCTCATCCGCAAGGGCGCGACGGCCGCCGCCGCCAAGGACAACATCAAACTCGTCTACTCCTCCGACCCCAACGCCGGCAACCAGGCCAACCTGGTCCAAAACGCCATCGACCAGAAGGTCGACGGCATCGCCCTGACCGCCGCCAAACCCACCGCCATGAAGGACGTCATCGCCAAGGCCAAGACCGCCGGCATCCCCGTCGTCGGCTTCAACTCCGGCGTCGGCGACTGGCAGAAACTCGGCATGCTCGAATACTTCGGCCAGGACGAGAACATCGCCGGCCAGGCCTTCGGCCAACGCCTCAACCAGCTCGGCGCCAAGCACGCCCTGTGCGTCATCCAGGAACAGGGCCAGGTCGCCCTCGAATCCCGCTGCGCCGGCCTCAAGAAGGGCTTCACCGGCAAGACCGACATCCTCTACGTCAACGGCACCGACATGCCCAGCGTGAAGTCCACCATCACCGCCAAACTCAAGCAGGACTCCTCCATCGACCAGGTCGCCACCCTCGGCGCCCCCATCGCCCTGACCGCCGTGCAGTCCCTCGCCGACGCCGGCTCCAAGGCCAAGGTCGCCACCTTCGACCTCAACAAGGACCTGGTCAAGGCCGTCCAGAACGGCAGCGTCGAGTTCGCCGTCGACCAGCAGCCCTACCTCCAGGGCTACCTCGCCGTCGACGCCCTGTGGCTGTACAAGACCAACGGCAACTTCAGCGGCGGCTCCACCGCCCCCGTCCTGACCGGCCCCGCCTTCATCACCAAGGACAACGTCGACCAGGTCGCCAAGTTCGCCGCCAAGGGAACCCGGTGATGAGCATGACCCAGCATGCCGAACCGGCGGTGTCCGCACCGCCGGCCCCCGGCCCCAAGGAAAGTGACGGTCGGACCGCCCAACGCCCCCTGGCGTTGCGGCTGTTGGCCAGGCCCGAAGTGGGCGTCTTCCTCGGTGCCGCCGCCGTATACGTGTTCTTCCTGATCGCCGCCCCGCCGGTGCGCGACGGCAGCTCGATGGCCACCGTCCTGTACCAGTCGTCGACCATCGGCATCATGGCGCTGCCGGTCGCCCTGCTGATGATCGGCGGCGAGTTCGACCTCTCGTCCGGCGTCGCCGTCATCACCTCGGCCCTCACCGCGAGCATGCTCGCCTACCAGCTGAGCGTGAACGTCTGGGTCGGCGTGCTCTTCGCGCTCCTGGTGTCGCTGGCAGTCGGCTTCTTCAACGGCTGGATGGTGGTCAAGACCGGACTGCCCAGCTTCCTGGTCACGTTGGGCACCTTCCTGATCCTCCAGGGCGCCAACCTGGCCGTGACCAAGCTGGTCACCGGGAACGTCGCGACGGACGACATCAGTGACATGGACGGCTTCGACCAGGCCAGAAAGGTCTTCGCCTCCAGCTTCGACATCGGCGGCGTCCAGGTGAAGATCACCGTCTTCTACTGGCTGGCCTTCGCGGCACTGGCGACGTGGGTGCTGTTGCGCACCAAGTACGGCAACTGGATCTTCTCCGTCGGCGGCAACAAGGACAGCGCCCGCGCCGTCGGTGTGCCCGTCACGTTCACCAAGATCTCGCTGTTCATGCTGGTCGGCGTCGGCGCCTGGTTCGTCGGCATGCACCAGCTCTTCACCTTCAACACCGTGCAGTCGGGCGAGGGCGTCGGCCAGGAGCTGATCTACATCGCCGCGGCCGTCATCGGCGGCTGTCTCCTCACCGGTGGCTACGGCTCCGCGATCGGCCCGGTCTTCGGCGCCTTCATGTTCGGCATGGTCAACCAGGGCATCGTCTTCGCCGGCTGGAACCCGGACTGGTTCAAGGCCTTCCTCGGCGTGATGCTGCTCGGCGCCGTGCTCATCAATCTGTGGGTCCGCCAGTCGGCGACCCGGAGGTGACCCCATGACATCCACCAACGGAATCGGCACCCACGGCGAGATCCTCGCGGACACCACCCCCGAGACGGACGACGCCCCGATCGTCGAACTGCGCAACGCGGGCAAGGCGTACGGCAACATCCGCGCCCTGCACGGCGTGAGCCTCCAGGTCCGCCCCAGCCAAGTCACCTGTGTGCTGGGCGACAACGGCGCCGGCAAGTCGACGCTGATCAAGATTATTTCGGGGCTGCACCAGCACACCGAGGGCGAGTTCCTCGTCGACAACGCCCCCGTACGCTTCTCCACGCCACGCGAGGCCCTGGACCGCGGTATCGCCACCGTCTACCAGGACCTGGCGACGGTCCCGCTGATGCCGGTGTGGCGCAACTTCTTCCTCGGCTCCGAGATGACCAAGGGCCCCTGGCCGATCCGCCGCCTCGACATCGAGCGGATGAAGAAGACCGCCGACCACGAGCTGCGCGAGATGGGCATCGTCCTCGACGACCTCGAGCAGCCCATCGGCACCCTGTCGGGCGGTCAGCGCCAGTGCGTGGCGATCGCCCGCGCGGTCTACTTCGGCGCCCGGGTGCTGATCCTGGACGAGCCGACCGCGGCGCTGGGTGTGAAGCAGTCGGGTGTGGTGCTGAAGTACATCGCCGCCGCCCGTGACCGGGGCCTGGGCGTCATCTTCATCACCCACAACCCGCACCACGCCTACATGGTCGGCGACCACTTCAGCGTGCTGCGCCTGGGCACCATGGAACTCTCCGCCTCGCGTGACCAGGTCAGCCTCGAGGAGCTGACCAACCACATGGCCGGCGGCACCGAACTCGCCGCCCTCAAGCACGAGTTGTCCCAGGTCCGCGGCGTCGACGTCGAAGAACTCCCCGAAGAGGCCGACCTCACCGCACCCGTGGCGACCAGCGGCGAAGCGGCCTCCTGACGACGGTGGCGGACGGCGCAGCCTGCGCACCCCCCGCCGGGACGCAGGCGCGCCCACCGTCCCAAGACATCGAATCCAGCATTCCATCCAGGAATCTCCAGGTCTCTCAACAGGTCTCTGGAACGAAGGGAAACCAGCGTTATGCCGTTCGAAGTGCTGACCATCGGCCGTGTGGGGGTGGACGTGTATCCGCTCCAGACGGGTGTGGGGCTGGCGGAGGTCACCTCGTTCGGCAAGTACCTGGGCGGCAGCCCGACGAACGTGGCGGTGGCCGCCGCCCGCTACGGGCATTCCGCGGCCGTGATCACCAAGACCGGGCGGGACCCGTTCGGCGACTTCGTCCGCACCGCGCTGGCGGGCTACAAGGTCGATGCCCGGTTCGTGGGCGTCTCGGATGTCGCGCCGACACCGGTGACGTTCTGCGAGATCTTCCCGCCGGACGACTTCCCGCTGTACTTCTACCGCCTGCCCAAGGCACCCGACCTGGACATCAGCGCGGGCGAGCTGGACCTGGACGCGGTGCGGGACGCGGCGATCTTCTGGTTCACGGGCACCGGGCTGAGCGAGGAGCCGAGCCGCTCGGCCACCCTGGCGGCGCTGGCGCACCGAGCCGAGGCGGGCACGACGGTCTTCGACCTGGACTGGCGGCCGATGTTCTGGGCCGACGGCCCGGACCGGGCCCGGTCGTACTACGCCGAGGCCCTGCGCCATACGACGGTGGCGGTCGGCAATCTCGACGAGTGCGAGGTCGCCACCGGCGAGCGCGAGCCGTACGCGGCCGCCAAGGCGCTGCTGGCCGCCGGGGTGCAGCTGGCCGTGGTCAAGCAGGGCCCCCGCGGGGTGCTGGCCATGGACCGCGACGGTGCGGTCGCCGAGGTGCCGCCGGTGCCGGTGGACGTGGTCAACGGGCTGGGTGCGGGGGACGCGTTCGGCGGGGCACTGTGCCACGGCCTGCTGGCCGGCTGGGACACCCGCCGCACCGTGGCCTTCGCCAACGCCGCCGGCGCCATCGTCGCCGGACGGCTGGCCTGCTCCGACGCCATGCCCACCCAGACCGAGGTCGAAGCCAAGCTGCGCCAAGCCGCTCTCGCACCCACCACTGACGGAAAGGCGTGACGCCGTGCTGTCCGACAACCTGAGCCGGATCGTGAACGCCCGGGTGACCGACCCCGGCGCCATCGCGGCCGCCGCCACCCGCCGGGTGAAGGCGACCTCGCTGCTCGGCGAGCACGGCAAAGCCATGATCATCGCCGCCGACCATCCCGCCCGCGGCGCCAACGGCATCGGCACCGACCCCACCGCCATGGCCGACCGCGCCCGCCTCCTCGACCGCCTGTGCACCGCCCTGGACCGGCCCGGCGTCACCGGCGTGCTGGCCACCGCCGACATCCTCGAGGACCTGCTGCTGCTCGGCGTCCTGGACGGCAAGAGCGTCTTCGGCTCCATGAACCGGGCCGGCCTGGCCGGGTCGGTGTTCGAGATCGACGACCGGTTCACCGGCTACGACGCCCACACGATCGCCGCGATGGGCTTCGACGGCGGCAAGATGCTCACCCGCATCGCCCTCGACGACCCCGCCACCCCGGCCGTCCTGGAGAACACCGCCCGCGCCATCGACGAGCTGAACGACCGTCAACTCGTCGCAATGGTCGAACCGTTCCTGTCCACCTGGCAGGACGGGAAGATCCGCAACGACCTGTCCACCGACGCGGTGATCAAGTCCATCACCATCGCCTCCGGACTGGGCCGGCGCACCGCCTACACCTGGCTGAAGCTGCCCGTCGTCGACGACATGGAGCGGGTGCTGGCCTCCTCCACCCTGCCCGCGCTGCTGCTGGGCGGCGAGGTCAAGGACCCGGACAAGGCTTTCGCATCCTGGGGCAAGGCGCTCAAGCAGCCCACCGCGCAGGGCCTGGTGGTCGGGCGTTCGCTGCTCTACCCCTCCAGCGGCGACGTCGCCGGTGCGGTGGACCGGGCGGTGAGCCTGCTGTGAGCAAGTACCACCTGCCCGCGGGGACTTCCGCCGACGGCCCCTATGACCTCCTGGTCACGCCGGAATCGGCGGGCTGGGGATACTCCGGCCTGAGGATCCTGACCCTCAAGCCGGGCGAGGCACACGCCCTGTCCACCGAAGACTCCGAGTTCCTGGTCCTGCCGCTGACGGGCTCCTGCACCGTCACCACGGACGGCAGCGTCTTCGAACTCACCGGCCGGACAGGCGTGTTCGCCTCGGTCACCGACTTCGCCTACCTCCCCCGCGAGTCGGAGGCCCTGATCAGCAGCGCGGCCGGCGGCCGGTTCGCACTGCCCAGCGCCCGTACCGGGCGGAGCTCACTCTCCGCCCGGTACGGGTCCAAGGAGGACGTGCCCGTCGAGCTGCGCGGTGCCGGGGCCTGCTCACGGCAGGTCAACAACTACTGCCTGCCGGGCACCTTCGAGGCCGAGCAGCTGCTGGTCTGCGAGGTCCTCACACCCGGCGGCAACTGGTCGTCGTATCCCCCGCACAAGCACGACCAGGCCCGCACGGACGACGACGGCAATCCGGTCGAGTCGGAGCTGGAGGAGATCTACTACTTCGAGGTCTCCGGCGGCGAGAACGGCTTCGGCTACCAGCGGGTCTACGGCACCGAAGAGCGGCCGATCGATGTGCTGGCCGAGGTGCGTTCCGGGGACACGGTGCTGATCCCGCACGGCTGGCACGGCCCGTCCATCGCCGCGCCCGGCTACGACCTGTACTACCTCAACGTCATGGCCGGCCCGGGCCAGGACCGTGCCTGGCTGATCTGCGACGAGCCCGCCCACGGCTGGGTGCGTTCGACCTGGGACGCCCAGGACGTCGACGACCGGCTTCCCTTCGAAGGACTCAACGAGCGATGAACACCGTCCGACTGACCACCGCCCAGGCCCTGGTGCGTTTCCTGGCCAACCAGTACAGCGAGCGCGACGGCCAGGAGCAGCGCCTCATCCCCGGCGTGTGGGGCATCTTCGGCCACGGCAACGTGGCCGGCATCGGCCAGGCCCTCCTCCAGGCGGCGGTGACCCGCGAGGCCGACCTGCCCTACTACCTCGCCCGCAACGAACAGGGCATGGTCCACGCCTCCGTCGCCTACGCCAAGATGCGCGACCGGCTGGCCGCCTTCGCCTGCACCGCCTCCACCGGCCCCGGCTCCACCAACATGATCACCGGCGCCGCCCTGGCCACCACCAACCGGATCCCGGTCCTGCTGCTGCCCTCCGACATGTTCGCCACCCGCGCCGCCGACCCCGTCCTGCAACAACTGGAGGACACCCGCGGCGGCGACGTCACCGTCAACGACGCCTTCCGCGCCGTATCCAAATACTTCGACCGCATCTCGCGGCCCGAACAGCTCATCCCCGCCGCGCTGGCCGCGATGCGGGTGCTCACCGACCCGGTCGAGACCGGCGCGGTGACCCTGGCACTCCCCCAGGACGTGCAGGCCGAGGCCCACGACTGGCCGCTGGACTTCTTCCGCCGCCGGGTCTGGCACGTCGGCCGCCCCATCCCCGAGCCGGCCGCCGTCGAACGCGCCGCCCGCCTACTGCGCACCGCGAAGAAGCCGCTGATCGTGGCCGGCGGCGGCGCCGTCTACTCCGGTGCCGAGACCGTGCTGCGCGCGTTCGCCGAAGCCACCGGCATCCCGGTCGCCGACACCCACGCCGGCAAGGGCGCCGTCCCCTGGGACCACCCCTACGCCGCTGGCGGCATCGGATCGACGGGGTCGTACGCGGCGAACGAACTGGCGCGTGAGGCTGACGTCGTCGTGGGTATCGGCACGCGGTACTCGGACTTCACCACCGCCAGTCACACCGTCTTCGGCAACCCCGACGTCACGTTCGTCAACCTCAACGTGGCCCGCCTGGACGCCGTCAAGCACTCCGCCGAACCCCTGGTCGCCGACGCCCGCCTCGGCATCCAGGCCCTCGCCGGAGCCCTCACGGACTGGGAAGTGGAGCCGGAGTACCGGGACCGTACGCGTCAGCTCATCGCCCGGACCCGGGAGATCGAGGAGGAGTGCTTCGCCCCCGACCGCAACACCGGTGATCTGCCCGCCCAGACGCAGATCCTCGGCGCCCTCAACGAGAGCCTCGATGACCGCGCCGTGGTCATCAACGCCGCGGGGTCGATGCCGGGTGACCTGCAGCAGCTGTGGCGGGCCAGGGATGCGAAGGCCTACCACGTGGAGTACGCCTACTCCTGCATGGGCTACGAGGTCGCCGCCGGCCTCGGCGCCAAGATGGCCGACCCCACGCGGGAGGTCGTCGTCCTCGTCGGTGACGGCTCGTATCTGATGATGGCCCAGGAGATCGTGACCATGGTCTCCGAAGGCCTCAAGGTCATCATCGTCCTGGTCCAGAACCACGGCTTCGCCTCCATCGGTTCGCTGTCGGAAGCGCTCGGCTCGCAGCGCTTCGGCACCAAGTACCGCTACCGCGACGACACCTCGGGCCGGCTCGACGGCGACGTCCTCCCGGTCGACCTCGCCGCCAACGCCTCCTCGCTGGGCGCGGACGTCCTGCACGCCACGTCCGTGGAGGAGTTCCGGGCGGCGATGGAGAAGGCCAAGGCCGCCACCCGCACCACCGTCGTCCACGTCGAAACCGATCTCTACGGGCCCAACCCGCCCGGCCACGGCTGGTGGGACGTCCCGGTCAGCGAAGTCTCCGCCCTGGAGACCACCCGCACCGCCCACGAGACCTACGCCGCGAACAAGCGCGCCCAACGGCACTACCTGTAACTCCCGTCCCCGCAAAGGAAACCCGCACCGTGACCACCATCCAGCACTGGATCAACGGCTCCCCCACCCAGGGCACCGCCACCGCCACCCAGCCGGTGTTCAACCCGGCCACCGGCGCCGCACAGGCCCAGGTCGTCCTCGGTGGCGCCCCCGACATCGACACCGCCGTCACCGCCGCCACCGCCGCCTTCGCGACCTGGTCGGAGTCCTCCCTGACCCAGCGCACCCAGGTCATGTTCAACCTCCGCCAACTCCTCCTCGAGCACGAGGAGGAGCTGGGCCGGATCATCTCCGCCGAGCACGGCAAGACCGTCGACGACGCCCGCGGCGAGATCACCCGGGGCCGCGAGGTCGTCGAATACGCCTGCGGCCTCGGCGACATCCTCAAGGGCAGCTTCTCCGACCAGGTCTCCCGCGGCATCGACGTGCACAACTTCCGCCAGCCCCTGGGAGTTGTCGCGGGCATCACCCCGTTCAACTTCCCCGCGATGGTGCCGCTGTGGATGCACCCCATCGCCATCGCCACCGGCAACACCTTCATCCTGAAGCCGAGTGAGCGCGACCCGTCGGCCGCGAACTTCGTCGCCGAGCTGTACCAGCGCGCAGGCCTGCCCGACGGCGTCTTCAACGTCGTCCACGGCGGCAAGGACGCGGTCGACGCGATCCTCACCCACCCCGGCATCCAGGCGGTCTCCTTCGTCGGGTCGACTCCGATCGCCAAGTACGTGCACGAGCAGGCCACCGCGCACGGCAAGCGCGTCCAGGCCCTCGGCGGCGCCAAGAACCACGCCGTCGTCCTCCCGGACGCCGACCTCGAATTCGCCGCCAACCACATCACCGCCGGCGCCTACGGCTCCGCCGGCGAGCGCTGCATGGCGGTATCGGTAGCGGTCGCCGTCGGCGACGCGGCCGACGGACTCGTCGAGGTCCTGGAGCGCAAGGCCCGCGAGGTGAAGGTCGGCCCCGGTGACCAGCCCGGCACCGACATGGGTCCCCTGGTCACCAAGACCGCCCAGGAACGCGTCGAGAACGCCGTCGGTACCGCCGCCATGCAGGGTGCCACCGTCGTCGTCGACGGCCGCGGCCTCAAGGTCGACGGTCACGAGGACGGCTTCTTCACCGGCCCCTCCCTCCTGGACCACGTCACCACCGCCATGGACGCCTACCAGGAAGAACTCTTCGGCCCCGTCCTGGCCGTCGTCCGCGCCGAATCCCTGGACGCCGCGATAGCGCTGATCAACGCCAACCCCTACGGCAACGGCACCGCCCTGTTCACCGCCTCCGGCGAAGCCGCCCGCCGCTTCCAGCGCCACATCAACATCGGCATGATCGGCATCAACGTCCCCGTCCCGGTCCCCATGTCCTACTACTCCTTCGGCGGCTGGAAGGACTCCCTCATCGGCGACTCCCCCATCCACGGCCCCGAAGGCATCCGCTTCTACACCCGCCCCAAGGTCGTCACCACCCGCTGGCCGCACCAGACCCACCACATCACCGCCGGCTTCAACTTCCCCACCTCCAGCTGACGGCTCCCCGTCCCTCCCCGCAAGGACTCACCATGGCAATGGCGCCATCCCCCCTCCGGACCACCGCCGGCAACCTCTGCCTCGGCTCCGCCCCCGACTCCTGGGGCGTCTGGTTCCCCGAGGACGAGCAGCAGGTGTCCTACACCCGCTTCCTCGACGAACTCGCCCAGGCCGGCTACCAGTGGCTGGAGCTCGGCCCCTACGGCTACCTCCCCACCGACCCGCAACGCCTCAAGGACGAACTCGACGCCCGCGGCCTGCAGGTCTCCGGCGGCACCGCGTTCGGCGCCCTGCACCGCCCCGAGGCCTGGGACGACATGCTCGCCCACGTCCGCCAGGTCGCCACCCTCACCGCCGCCACCGGCGCCCACCACCTCGTCCTCATCCCGCCCATGTACCGCGACGAGAAGACCGGCACCCACACCGAGCCACCGGAACTGACCGCCACCCAATGGGCCGGCTTCGGCCGCGCCGCCGACCGCCTCGGCCGCCTCCTCCTCGACGACTACGACATCCGCCTGGTCCTCCACCCGCACGCCGACAGCCACATCCAGACCCAGCCCGAGATCGAACGCCTCCTCAACGAGTCCGACCCCCGCTACACCAACCTCTGCCTGGACACCGGCCACGTCGCCTACGGCGGCGGCGACAACCTCGACCTCATCCGCCGCTTCGGCGAACGCGTCGGCTACGTCCACATCAAACAGATGGACCCCACCGTCCTGGCCCAGGTCACCGCCGAAAACCTCTCCTTCGGCGAGGCCGTCAAACGCGGCGTCTGCGTCTCCCCGCCCGCCGGCGTCCCCAACCCCGCCGACATCGTCACCGCACTCACCACCCTCGACGCCGAGCTGTTCGTCATCGTCGAACAAGACCTCTACCCCTGCGCCCCCGAAGTCCCCCTGCCCATCGCCATCAGCACCCGCCAACACCTCGCAGAACACGGCCTGACGGGCACCCGACGCCCCAACACCCCCCGATAGAAGTCGGTCCGCGGAGGAGAGAGCATGGGTGAGCTCGGCATGAGCACCATTCGCGTAGGAGTGATCGGCGCCGGAAACATGGGCGCCGACCACGTGAACACCATGCACCGCCATGTCTCCGGCGCCGTGGTCACCGTAGTCGCCGACATCGACCACGAGCGCGCCTCCGCGGTCGTCGGCGCCCTGCCCGACACGCGCGCCACCAGCGATCCGTACGCCCTGATCACCGCCCCGGACGTCGACGCCGTCGTCATCGCCTCCCACGACACCACCCACGCCGATCTCTCCCTCGCAGCCGTACAGGCCGGAAAGCCCGTGCTCTGCGAGAAGCCCCTCGCCCCCACGCTCGACGAATGCGTCCGCGTCGTACGGGAGGAACAGCGGGCCGGCGGAGGACTGATCTCGCTCGGCTTCATGCGGCGCTTCGACCCGGCGTACGTGGAGCTGAAGGAAGCCCTGGCCGCCGGTGTCTGTGGTGCGTCGCTGCTGTTGCACTGTGTCAGCCGAGGGGTCTCCTCCGCGCCCGGGGCCACCGACGAGTTCAGCATCACCGGGTCGGCCATCCACGAGTTCGACACCGTGCCCTGGTTGCTCAACTCACCGATCACCGAGGTCAGTTGGCATGCGCCCCGCGCCACGACCGCGGCGACGGGTCTGCAGGATCCGCAGCTCATGCTGCTGCGCACCGCCGACGGCGCGCTGACCACTCTCGAGGTGTTCCTCAACGCGGGCTACGGCTACGACGTCCGCTGCGAGGTCGCAGGCGAGCGTGGCACGCTGGCCCTCGCCAACCCCGCCCGCCTGGTCACCGATTCGGCGCGTGCCCGCTCCGTCGGTTACCCGGCCGACTGGCGCCCCCGCTTCGCCGACGCCTATCGCCTCGAACTCCAGGCGTGGATCGACGCGTTGGCCACCGGGAGTCCGTCGCCCCTGGCCACGGCACACGACGGCCTGGTGGCGGGCGCGGTGGCCGAGGCCGTCATCTCGTCCATGAAGAACGGCGGCCGTACCGTCGCGGTCCAGGTCCCGGAGGTCTGAGCATGTCCGCATTCCCCGCCTCCCTGCCCGCCCCGCGCACCCCGGACCCGATGGACGCTCCCGCACTGCGCTGGGGCGTTCTCGGCACCGGCTGGATCGCCGAACGCTTCGTACGCTCCGTGCAGCGCCACACCCGGCAGCGTTTCACGGCCGTGGCCTCCCGCGACGCCGCTCGCGCCAAGCACTTCGCGGACCGTCACAGCATCCCGAACTCCTATGGTTCTTATGAGGAGTTGGCTTCAGCGGCAGACGTGGACGTCGTCTACGTCGCCACCGAGCACACCGCCCACTTCGACTGTGCCCGGACGGCGCTCGAGGCGGGCAAGCACACGCTGGTGGAGAAGCCGCTCGCCCTGAACGCCGTCCAGGCCGCGCAGATCGCCCAACTCGCTGCGGACCGCGGCCTGTTCTGCGCGGAGGCCCTGTGGACCTTCTTCCTTCCCAGGTTCGACGTCGTCCGGCAGATCCTCGACTCCGGCGTCCTCGGCGACATCCGCACCGTACTGGCGGAATTCGGCGAGCACTTCAGCGCCGGCCACCGCATCCTCCGGCCCGACCTGGCCGGTGGCCCCCTCCTCGACCTCGGCACCTATCCCCTGTCCCTGGCCACGTGGATCCTCGGCGCCCCGGTCGAGGTGCTGGCCTCCGCCCAGCCACACCCCGCGGGCGTCAACGGCCAGGCCGCCGCCCTCCTCCGTTACGCCGACGGCAATCAGGGCGTCGTCCACACCACGCTCTTCAGCGACACTCCCACCACGGCCACGATCGCCGGCACCCACGCCACGCTGAGCCTGCCGGGCCCGTTCTACCAGCCCGGCGACATCGTCCTCACGTTGGCGGGCAGCAGCACGCAACTGACGTACACCGAACCGCACATCGCACACGACGCCCTGCACTACGAGGCCGCGGAGGTGGCCCGGTGCATCGTCGCCGGCCGGCTCCAGTCCCCGCTCCGTCCGCTGGAGGAGTCGGTGACCACGCTTCGGGTGATGGACGAGATCCGGCGGCAGTGCGGCATCGTCTTCCCCGGAGAGACGGAACAGCACCTTCGTACTGCTGCCGCTTCTGCCTGAGATGTGACCGGCATCACCGCACACTTCCATGCATCCGCTTGTTCCAAATTTGAAGCACAGGGTATCGTCCAAGCATCCGGTCCGGTTCAAATTTGAACCCTGCCACGACACTTGCCCCGTCCTCCAGGAGCAGCCATGGATACCACCACCCTTTCCGCAGGCCACACCCCTCTCGACGGCGCTTCGGTACGCACTCGCGTGACCATCCCGCTGCGCTTCGCCGACGGCTACGAGGTCACCGCCGAGGCCGTCACCTTCCGCGGTCTGGCCGACGGCGGGGAACATGTGGCACTCGTCCTGGGCGACCCGAGCGCATCCCCGGCACCGCTGGTGCGACTGCACTCCGAGTGCCTGACCGGCGACGTGTTCGGCTCGGCGCGCTGCGACTGCGGTCCGCAGCTGCGCGAGGCCGTGCAGCGCATCGCCGAGACCGGCGGCGTCCTGCTCTACCTCCGTCAGGAGGGCCGCGGCATCGGCCTCTACAACAAGCTGGACGCCTACGCCCTGCAGGACGCGGGCCTGGACACCTACGAAGCCAACACCGCCCTCGGCCTGCCCGAGGACGGCCGCGACTACACCGCCGCCGCCCAGATGCTCACCGCCCTCGGCGTCACCGAGCTGGACCTGCTCACCAACAACCCTGACAAGGCACGGCAGTTGAGGGACCTGGGGGTCGCGGTGCGCTTCGTCCGTCCCACCGGCGTGTTCGCCACCGACAGCAACGTCCGCTATCTGCACGCCAAGGCCGAGCACACCCACCACACGATCGAGCTGCCCGCAACCGCCGCTCTCACCGCGCTCGCGGGCTGACCCGCCCGGTCGCACCCCGCCCGCCCACTTTCATCGGAGTCCTTCCATGCCCACCTCCCTCGGCCGCGCCGCCACCGACGCCGCCCCGCGCTACGCCAAGCAGGTCGCCTCGCACTTCGGCCGGAAGATCCCCGTCGGGGAGACGCCGGACGGCGGCCACCGCCTCACCTTCCAGGCGACCGATGTCGTACTGCAGCCCGCGGACGACCACCTCCTGATCCGGGTCACGGCACCCGACGCGTCCGCCCTCACCGCCATCCAGGACGTCATCGGCAGTCATCTCGAACGCTTCGGCCGCCGCAACGAGCTGACCGTCACCTGGGACGAGCCGTCCGCCGACTGACCCCGAGATCCGGACACGTAGCGAGCTGTTGCACGTGAAGAGAGGTAACGCCATGAAGGCTGTCGTCATCACCGGATTCGGAGCCGAGCCGCAGCTCACCGAGTTGCCCGTACCGCAGCCGGGTCCGGGTGAGGTGCTGGTGCGGCTGCACGCGGCCGCGCTCAATCCCTTCGACTGGAAAGTCGCCGACGGCGCCCTGAAGGACGTCGCCGAGCACTCCTTCCCCCTTGTCATGGGCTCGGACGGCGCCGGTGTGGTCGAGAGCATCGGCGACGGTGTCAATCGTTTCAGGCCCGGCGACACCGTCTACGGGCAGTTCATGAGCGTCCAGCACGGGCGAGGCTCCTACGCCGAGTACGTCCTGGCCACCGAGGACGGCAAGATCGCCCGCATGCCCGACAGCCTGCCGTTCGCCGTCGCCGCGGCCCTGCCCACCGCCGGTGCGACCGCCTACCAGGCCATCGAGGCGGCCCGGCTCGACACCGGGCACGTCATCCTCATCAACGGGGCCTCGGGGGGCGTGGGGCAGTCCGCCGTCCAGTTCGCCGCTCTGCAGGGGGCCCGGGTGCTGGCCACCGCGACCGCCGACATCGCCGGCCACCTCCGCGAACTGGGCGCGCACGAGACCGTCGACTTCACCACGGCTCCCACCGCAGAACAGGTCCTGGCCGCACACCCCGAGGGCATCGACGCCGTCCTCGACCTGGTCACCCACCCCGGCGACGACATCGGCGCCCTGGCAGGCCTGCTGAAGCCGGGCGGCATCTTCGTCAGCACCAACCACGCCGCCGACCCCGAGGCCCTGGCCGCCCGGGAGATCCGCGGGGTGAACCTCTCCAACAACCCCACTCGGGCGGAACTGGAAGCCCTCGCCGACCTCACCGCCGCCGGAAAGCTCCGCGTCACGATCAACACCGAGGTCCCGCTGGCCGACGCTCCGGCCACGGTGACCCGCGCCCGCACCGGACCGGCCCGCGGCAAGACGGTCATCCTCCTCTGACCGACGTCAGCCGGACGTCTGACCGGTGGCGGCGACGCGGAAGCCGACGGTCGAGCAGCGGCCGGACGGGTCGCGGCCCTCGCCTCGGTAGACGGCGGTGCAGCAGCTGTTGAGGTTGGCGTACCAGGAACCGCCGCGGACGGCGTTGACCTGCTGTGTGGTCCACTCCCAGCAGTTGCCGCACAGGTCCAGGACGCCGTCGGTGCTGGCCCCGCCGGGGTAGGCGGTGACTGGGGTGGTGTAGCCGCCGGTGGCGGTGTATGTGGCCGACTCGGAGCCGTGGTAGGCCAGTTCGTAGGCGGCGCACACCGCGTTGTAGTTGTAGTTGCTGGTCAGGACGGGAGCCTTGTACGTGGTGCCGGACTCGTCGTCCCAGTAGGCGGGGGTGTCCTGGCCGGTGCCGGTGACGAAGTCGAGGTACTGGGCGTTGGTGACCTCGTGGACGCCGAGCCAGTAGGCGGTGTCGATGGGCGAGGCCTCGCCGGCGCCGGCCGTTCCGGCGAGGTCGGTGGCGAAGACGAAGGACGGGTTGGCGGCGATCGCGGCCAGCTCCTGGCCTGCGACGGTGGCGGCTGCGGAGGCGCGGGCCGGGCGTACCAGGGCTGTCGCGCCCGTGAGGGTGCGGGCGGTGAGGAGGGCGACACCGGGGTGGGCGCCCGGATCCGAGCAGGACTTGGTCACAATGGACGCCATGAGCATCGTCAAGATCAACGTACTCACGGTTCCCGAGGAGCAGCGCGAAACGCTGGAGAAGCGGTTCGCGGCCCGCGCGGGCGCAGTGGAGGGCTCGGACGGCTTCGAGTGGTTCGAGCTGCTTCGCCCGGTGGAGGGCACCGACACCTACCTCGTCTACACGCGCTGGCGGACCGAGGAGGACTTCCAGAACTGGATGTCCGGCCGTGGACAGTCCGCGCACGGCGGCGGGGCCGCGGCGGGCGACCGGCCGAAGCCCGCCGCGACGGACGCCACGCTGTGGACGTTCGAGGTGGTTCAGCAGGCCGCCCCCAAGCAGGACTGAAGACACGCCGCGGCGCCCTGGCGAAGATCCCGCGACAGGGCGCCGCGGCGGTGGACGCTCAGCGCCTCGCCCGCATGTGGAACCAAGTTCAGTCTCCATCACCCGAGCTCAACCACTCCGCAGAGGCGGAGCGGGCCGGAGGTGGGTCTGTCCCGAGCCTTGTCGCCTCTGCCCGGCATCCTTAGACTCGACCTAAATGAAGTAAGTTCAGTTCAGGTCACGCGATGGAGCGCTCGGGAGCAGACTCATGATGGGTTCCTTGGACGGCAAGATCGGGCTCGTCACCGGTGCGGGGCAGGGGATCGGGAGGGCGATCGCCGTGGAGATGGCCCGGCAGGGCGCTTCCGCGGTGGCCGTCGCCGACCGGAACAAGGGCACCGCCGCCGAGACCGCCGAACTGGTGCGCGCCGCCGGGGCCGAGGCCGAGGCGATCGTCTGCGATCTGCGCGATCGTGACAGCATCGCCGAGATGGTCACGCGTGCCGCGGAACGCTTCGACGGGCTCGACGTCCTGGTCAACAACGCCGGGGTGATCGAGACCGCGTTCACGTCCGAACCGGCCCGCGGCGTCGACTCGCTCCCGGAGGAGGTCTGGGACGCGGTCTACGAGGTCAACCTGAAGGCGGTGTGGCTGACGACCAAGTTCGCCGCACCGTATCTGCGCCGCTCGCCGCGCGGGCCCGCCATCGTCAACACCGCCTCCGTCTCCGGCCTCACCGGCTTCCCCAACGCCCCCGCCTACGGGGTCACCAAGGCCGGCGTCATCCATCTGACCAAGGTCACGGCCGTCGATCTGGCCCCGGTGCGCTGCAACTGCTTCTGTCCCGGTGTCATCGACACACCGCTCGCCCAGAACTTCTTTGCCGCCGCAGCGGACCGTGACGCCATGGAACACGATTTGACCGCACCGCAGTTGGTGGAGCGGCTCGGCCGCCCGGAGGAGGTCGCCAGGCTGGCGTGCTTCCTGGCCTCCGACGACGCCGCGTTCATCACGGGATCGTCGTACGTGATCGACGGCGGCGCCCTCGCCTGGCTCGGCGTACGGGACTGAGACCCGCCGAGAAGCACTGCCGACCATCGAGAAGTAAGGGGATCCGATGCAATCGAGGCTGTCCGGGAAGACGGCGCTGGTGACCGGTGCCACGGGAGGCATCGGCGACGCCGTCGTGCGACGGCTCGCGGCCGAGGGTGCGGCGGTCGTGGTGACCGACCTCGACGCCGATCGCTGCGAGAAACTCGCCGAGGAGGTCGGAGGCGGCGCACTGGGGCTGGCCCTGGACGTCTCGGACGAGTCGGCCTGGGACGAGGTCGTCGCCACGGCAACCGCGGCGCTGGGTGAGCTGTCCGTGCTGGTCAACAACGCCGGCATCGCCACGATGCACACGGTGGAGACCGAGACCATGGACTCCTGGGAGCAGGTCCTCGGCGTGACGCAGACGGGCGTGTGGCTCGGCATGAAGTACGCCGGCGCGTCCATCGAACGCTCCGGCGGCGGCTCGATCGTCAACGTCGCGTCGATCTTCGGCACGGTCGGCGGATTCGGCGCCCAGTTCTCGTACCACGCGGCCAAAGGTGCCGTACGCCTCATGACCAAGAACGCCGCGCTGCACTGGGCGCAGCGCGGTGTCCGGGTGAACTCCCTGCACCCCGGTTTCATCGAGACGCCCCGCTCGCGCGAACTGTGGCGCGACACGCCCCGGTTGACCGCGATGGTGGAAGGGACGCCGCTCGGCCGGCTCGGCACGCCCGAGGAGGTGGCGGCCGCCGTGGCCTTCCTCGCCTCCGACGACGCGAGCTTCATGACCGGGTCCGAGCTCTACGTCGACGGAGGCTGGACGGCGCGCTGAGTCCGGCGGGGGGACCCGGGCTCTAACTCGCTGCGGCCGTATACCGGTTGACTCCGTCGGTTAGTGCGCGCCGGGCCCGTCCGCGGGCCGCCAGCACGTCCAGGTGCGCCGCCGTCTCGTTGACGGCCAGCATCTGATCGAAGGGGCCGAGGTCCGCGAAGGGCACCTTGCGCCGGGTCCACCCCAACTCTCCCGCCACATCGTGCGCGGTGCGCGTACGGTCGCCGAGGGCGGCCAGCGTCTCGGCGAGCCGGTCGTCGTGGTGGGCAAGGAGCTCTCCGACCCGTGCGTGCACGCTGTCGCCGACCGGGCCGTGCGCGGGCAGCAGGCGTGCGTCGGCGAGCGTGGTCATCAGGTGCAGCGAGTCGAGGTAGTCGCCCAACGGCAGGGCGGGGCCGCCGAGTTCGAAGCCGATGGACGGGGTGATGTGCGGCAGGACGTGGTCCCCGGAGAACAGCAGGCCCCGCGCCTGGTCGAGGTAGACGACGTGCCCCTGTGTGTGGCCGGGGGTCGGGACGACCGTCAACCGCGCGTCGCCGAAGCGGAGTTCCTCCGCCTGCAGCCAGCGGTCCGGTGCCTCCCAGACGGTGGCGTCGAAGCCGCCGTCGTACATCGCGGCGACACGCTCGGCGAGTTCGTGGGCCCCGGCCCGGCGCAGGGTCTCGAGCGAGCCGACCGGCTCGTCGGTGCGCAGCTCGCCGAGCAGCTCCAGACCGCGCCGCTCGCCCGCGCCGAGGTAGACCCGGGAGCCCATCAGTCTGCGCAGTTCGACGGCCTGGGTGTAGTGGTCGCGGTGGATGTGGGTGACCAGAATGTGGCTGATCTCGCCCAGATCGTGGCCGAGTTCGGCCAATGCGTCCTCAAGTGCCTTGCGGGACTCGGGGATCGACCAGCCCCCGTCGATCAGGACCAGGCCCTCCGTCAGCCTCTCCAGGGCGTAGACGTTGACGGCCCTCAGTCCGTCCTCCGGCAGCGGAAGCGGAATGCGGTGGACCCCGGGTCGTACGGTCTCGGGTCCGCCCTGCGCCCATCGGCCGCGGTCGAAACGGGTGGTGCGGGTCGTGGGGGCGGTCATGCGTCTCCTTGCCGGTGCTGTTCGGGGTGCTGCCCGTGCTCTTCGGGGTGTTCGGCGAGCCCCGCATGCAGGTCGTGGGCGAGCCTGCGGGCTCCCGACCGGTCGAGCTTGCCGACGGTGGTCTGCGGCAACTCGCCGACGGTGAAGGCGAATTCGGGCCACTTGGCCTTGGACAGGCCGGTGCGGGCGAGGTGTGCGGTGATCTCGTCGAGACCGAGTTCGCCGCTGCCGTCCTCGACCACGAGCAGCACGGCGGCGCGTTCGCCGAGGAGCGGGTCCGGTACGGGGGCCACGCAGGCGCGGGCCACGGCCGGATGGGCGGCGACGGCGCGCTCGATCTCGGTGATGTCGAGGTTGCGTCCGCCGCGGATGATGACGTCTTTCTCCCGGCCCATGACGGTGACCGTGCCGTCCTCGCCGGTCACCAGCAGGTCGCCGGTGGGGAAGTAGCCGTCCGGGGTGAGGGCCGGCGGCTCGACCTTGCCGTCGCGGGCGTAACCGAGGAAGAGGGACGGGCCGCGCACCTGGGCGCGGCCGCTCGCCCCGGGCCCGAGGATCGTCCCGTCGGCGGCGACGGCTCTCAGATCGGTGCCGGGGAAGGGCCGTCCGTCACGGCCGAGGCGGATCTCCTCGGGGTCGTCGGGCCGGGGCGAGGTGTGTCCGAGGCACTCGGACATGCCGAAGACGCGCAGGATCGTCGTCCCCAGCGAGCGTTCGGCGCGGGCGAGGGCCCCGCGGTCCATGGGGCCGCCGCCGACAGTGATCGAGCGGACCCCGTCGAGGACCTGCGAGCCGGCCGCGGCCGAGCCCATCTGCAGAGCCATGGTCGGCACGCACATGGTCCACCGGACGTCATGGGCGACCATCCGCGCCGGCACCGCCTCAGGGTCCCAGCGACCGGACAGGACGAGTGGTCCGCCCAGCATGAGCGAGAGACAGACCCCGAAGCAGTAGGCGGCGGTCGAGGAGAGCGGGACGACGGCGGCCACCGCATCCCCGTCGCGCAGGCCGTTGACGTCGATCGTGCAGGAGCACGCGTACCGCAAGGCGCTCTCGGACTGGACGACGCCCTTGGGCCGACCGGTGGAACCGGAGGTGAGACCGATGACCGTGCCGCCGGCCCAGCGGGAGACATCGCGCGGGCCGCGGCCGGCACGGACCGTCCAGCCGTCGAGGGCCTCGGCGGTGCGCGTGTCCGGCAGGGCCTGGCCGCCGCCCCACTCCTCGATCGCGGACGGTTCGGCGATCAGTACGTCCGGCCGGATGTCCTCCACGGCAGCGGTGAACTCGGCAGGCGTCGTGTGCCGGTTGACCAGGGCCAGCACCCCTCCGGTCAGCCCCACGGCAAGGGTCGCCGCGACAGTGCGCCACGAGTTGTCGGCCTGGAGTAGCACGGTGCCGCCCGGTGTGCCGTCCGAGGTCATCACGTCGGCCAGCTCGGTCGCACGCCGCAGGAGCTCGCGCGCACCGTGGCGTCCGTGGTCGTCGACGACGGCTGTGAAGTCGGCCTGTTCGGACCGGTCGTAGAACTCCCGTACTGTCTGTCGCATCCGCTTCCTCGCCTCGTTGCGAAGGGCCCACTTCGCGAAGGGGTGGGCCGAGTCGACCCGGTTCCGTGCCCCGGCGGGCTCAGCCGCCGTACATCTCCATCTCGCCGCCCATGACGGCGATCCGGCGACCGCGCATGTCGCCCACCTGGGCGACGGCCGCCGCCCACTCCGGGCTCCGCAGTGCCTTGTGCAAGTCGTCGGCGGTGTCGAAGCTCAGGACGGAGACGCCGTCCCAGCCCTCCGAGCGCGGTTCGAGCGCCGTGTCGATATCGGTGTGCCGCCAGGCCCTGAGGCCGGGCAACTGCCGGGTGAGTTCGGCGTGTTCGCCGCGCCACCAGTCGATGAACCGTTCGTGGGTCCACTCGGGCGGCCGGGCGGCCAGCAGGACAAGGTTGTACATCGCGCCTCCTCAGGTGAACAGGACTGCGGGCGAGCGCCCGATCAACAGGCGCCGTACCCTGCCCTCGTCGTCCAGCCGGGCCGAGGCCACGAACGTCGCCTCCGGTACGCCCGACCTGCGCACCTCACCGAGGTACAGCTCGTCCCGGCCGACGGCGGACGCGGTGAGCAGGTGATGGGTGCGCACGCCGACCTCGCGCTGGGCGAGGTAGCCCTCCATCTCGGCCCGGCCGCCGTGGAAGTCGGTGCCGGCGTCGCCCCCGGTGGAGAACAGGATGGAGAAGGAGAAGTCGTCGCTGATCAGGTCGAGGATCCGGTCGGCGTCGTCGCTGTCCAGGATCCCGAACCAGGTGGTCAGAAACGGGGCGGCGGACGTGGACGGCGCGCTCACGGCCGGTCCACGAGGTCGAAGTCGGGGGTGAAGAAGGACTGGTAGCGAGCCATCAGCCCGGCGGGTGAGACCTGTGCCGCGGACAGGAAGGCCCCGGTCGTCACGCCCCCGTCGACGACGAAGCCGTACACCGTCTCGACGTCGCCGTCGACCGAGTACCGCACGATCTCGTGCCTGCGGTCCACCGCGTTCCGCCCGCCGATGTAGCCGGCGAAGTCCTCGCGGGACGTGCCGGTCCGCTGTCCGCCGGGGAGGGCGATGAGGAACCGGAAGCCTGGTTCCAGGAGTTCGAGGGCCTTTTCCGGGTCCTGGCCGTCCATTCTGGCCATGTATTCGCGAAGCACCATTGCCGATCGCTCTCCCTCAGCGTCATCAGGCCCATATGAAGCAACCTGAGTTCAGTTCAGTTTGACTGTAGGACGGCCGCCCCGCCCCCGGCAAGGGGCGGGGCGGAGGCTATTCCGCGACCATCCGCACCACGCATCCCTCGATCATCTCGCTGATCTCCGCCAGCGGAATCGCACCGGTCGGGCGATACCACCGCCAGACACTGACGATCATGCCGAGGACGGCGAGGCCGAGGGTGTGCGCGTCCCGGACCGGAAACGCGCCCTTCGACATGCCGCGCATCAGCAGGTTCGTCCAGTCCCGCTCGACCATCTGGACCAGTTGGCGGGCCGCGACGCGCTCGGTCTCCTCGCGCTTGGACTTCCGCGGGGTGGCGAGGAGGGACATGTTGGCCTGCAGGATGCGCATCTGGCGGATCTCCTGCTCGGTGACCGCGAACGCCGTCCGGACCGCCGCGCGCAGCTCCTCCACCGGATCCGTCTCGTCCGTCGTGGCCTCGACGAACTGGTCGTGGGAGCGCTGGAGTTCCAGCCGCATGATGGTGAGCAGGCAGTGGGCCTTGGACTCGAAGTAGTGGTACAGGGCCGTCTGCCCGATGCCGACCCGGTCGGCCACCTCGGACCACTTGGTGTTCTCGTAGCCGTCCTCCCCGAACCGCTCCACGGCAGCCACGAGAATCGCGCTGCGCTTCGACCTGGGCCCCTCCTCCGGATCCACGATCCGCGCCCTTGCCATCGCCTCTCCCTCTCCTCCACGGCCGGTACCGATCACCGTCCGGTCGTCCGAGAGTAGACCCAAGTTCAAGTCGGGTACGAATCGAAGATCGGGCGGATCCGTCATGTGCAGTCCGGCTGCGCGGGGCGGGGGCTTGAGAGATCGGGGCGCGAGTCCCGACCGCCGGAGTTCGGGGCACGAGCATTCCGGGCCCGACGGATCAAGCAGCACGGCCCCGGATCTCGCAGCCACCGGGGTCGCGCCGTCCGGCGTGGAGCCGGCGGATCCGTCACTCGCCGTCCGACCGGGCGGGGCCGGGGCGCGCGAGTTCGGGTCGCGACGGACCGGGCGGAGCCAGGTTGCGCGAGTTCCGGGCGCGACGGACCGGGCGGCGCGGCCCCGGATCTCGCGGACACGGGCGTCCAGCCCTCCGACACACGGCCGGTCGTTGCGTCACGCACGGTCCGACCGGCCGGAACCAGGCCACGCAGGCTCGGGTCACGGCGGACCGGGCGGCGCGGCCCCGGGTCTCGCCGACGCCGGACCCGCGGCACCTGGACTCGCGTCCACCGTCCGCTCGCCCTCTGACTGCGCGCCTTCCGACCTCGCGACGTCCGGCCTCGTGAAGTCAGACCCCACGCCCTCCGACCTTTCGACGTCGGACACCGCATCCTCCGACCTTGCAACGCTGGACCCCACACCCCCGAACCTCGCGGCTTCGGACCCGGCGCCCTCGAGCCTCACGAATTCCGGCCGGCGCCCCGCCAGGAACGCCGCCACGCCTTCCCGGCCCTCCGCGGACACCGCGGCGGCGGCCAGCTGACGCGCCTCCGCGTCGAGGTGTTCGTCGAGGTCGGCGGAGAGTGCCCGCCCGACCAGCCGACGCGTCGCCCTGTATGCCGCCGTGGCTCCGCGCGCCAGCGCGGCCGCCGTCTGCACGGCCTCCTCGTTCAGCCGCTCAGGCGCCACGACCCGGCTCACCAGACCCATCTGCAGGGCCTCGGCGGCCGTGACGCGCCGGTTCGTCAACAGCAGGTCCACGGCACGACGCGGCCCGACGAGCCGGGGAAGTGACCAGCTGACCCCGGCGTCCGGGGTGTACCCGATCGCGGTGTACGCGGCCGTGAAACCGGCGTCGCTCGCCGCGAGACTCACGTCCGCCGCCCCCACGAGCCCGAGGCCCGCCCCCGCGACCGCCCCCTGCACGGCGACCACCAGGGGAGCGTCCAGCCCGGCGAGGATCCGCAGCGCCCCGTGGAGCGCGTCGGTGACGTCGGTGAGATGTGTGGCCAGGCGCTCGCCCGGCAGCGCGGCGAACTCCTTGAGATCACCGCCGACGCAGAACGAGCGTCCTCGTCCGGTGAGCAGCACCGCCCGTGCCCGCGCCTTCTCGCACTCCCGGGCGGCGTCCAGCAGCGCCCGGGCCATCGCCAGGTCGATCGCGTTGCCCGAACCGCGGCACATCTCGACCCGTGCCAGCCCGTCGCCGTCGATGTCGACCGTGGCCCTCATCGCGCCGTCCATCCGCCGTCGACGGTGAGCACGTGTCCGGTGCAGTACGAGGACGCGTCCGAGGCCAGGTAGAGCAGTGCCCCGTCCAGTTCGCCCTGTTCACCGCCGCGCCCCAGCATCGTGCCGCGCTCGACCCACCGCCGGGAGCGCTCGTCGGAGAACAGCCCTTCGGTCATCTCCGAGCGGAACCAGCCGGGGGCGAGCGCGTTGACCCGCACCCCCGACCTGCCCCACTGGCCCGCCAGTTCACGGGTCAGACCGACGAGCCCTGCCTTGGAGGCGGCATAGGCGGCGCCGCCCAGCGGGGCGCCGGAGACCAGCCCGAGGACGGACGAGACGTTCACCACCGATCGCGTACGAACGCGCTCTGACACCGGTGCCTCGGCCAACAGTCGCGCGAGGTGGAAGGGGGCCACCAGGTTCACATCGAGTACGTCGGCGAAGTCGTCGGCGCTCTCGTCCTCCGCGCGCACCGCGCCGGGCGCGCCCGCGTTGTTGACGAGCACGTCGATCCGTCCGGTCTCGTCGAGCGCCGTCTCCATCAGCCGCACACGGTCCGCCTCCCGCGAGACGTCGCAGACGACGGGGTGGATGCGCGGATCCGCGTCGGCGAGTTCCTTGAGCTTCTCCAGCCGCCGGGCCGCGGCGAACACGGTGGCTCCGGCCGAGGCAAGCACCATGGCGAACCGGGCCCCGAGCCCGGACGACGCCCCGGTGACCACGGCGGTCCGCCCCACCAGCGAAAACAACTCCTCGGCGCGAGTCACCCCTCCACCCCGATCGGCAGCACAGTCGCCCCGCCGTCCAGAACCAGCGTCTGCCCCGTCATCCAGGACGAGGCCTCGGACGCCAGGAAGACGGCCGCGTGCGCCACGTCCTCCACCGTCCCGAGTCTGCGCAGCGGCAGCTTCGCCGTCAGGATCGGCTCCCTCGGCTCCCAGACGGCCCGGGCCAGCTCGGTCTTGATCAGCCCGGGCGCGATGGCGTTCACGCGTGCCTTCGGGCCGAGTTCGTAGGCGAGTTGCCGGGTCATGTGGAGCATGGCCGCCTTGGTGGCGTTGTACCAGCCGATGTGCGGGTCGACGACCAGCCCGCCGACGGAGGCGATGTTGACGACCGCTCCCCCATGCTCCCGCATCCACGCCCGCCAGGCGCACCGGGTCCAGGCGACCATGCCGTACTGGTTGACCCGTACCGTCTTCTCCGCGCGCGGCAGGTCCAGGTCGAGGAGATCACCCATGTAGGGGTTGGTGGCCGCGTTGTTGACCAGGATGTCGAGGCTGCCGAAGCGGGACACGGTCTCCTCGACACAGCGCTCGGCGTCCTCCGGCTCCCCGACGTTGGCGACCACCTCGTGGACCTCGCCGTCCCCCTTGACCCGCAGCAGTTCCTCGCGCGCCGCGGCCAGTCCCTCCGCCTTCCGGGAGGCGATGACCACATGGGCGCCGGCCTCCCGGTACGCCTTGGCGATACCGAGACCGATGCCCCGGGAACCACCGGTGACCACGGCGACCCGGCCGCCCAGTTCCTGTCCGTTCACGCCGACTCCTCCGGATACTTGGCCAGTTCACGCCGTGCGACCGTCCGCAGATGCACCTCGTCCGGTCCGTCCGCGATCCGCAGCGCCCGGGTGATCGCGTACAGCCGTGCCAGTACGGTGTCGTCGCTGACGCCCGCGGCGCCGTGCGCCTGGACGGCTCGGTCGACCACCCGGTGCGCTACCTCCAGCGCGGCCACCTTGATCGCGGCGACTTCGGTACGGGCGGCCGCGTTGCCCGAGGTGTCCATCAGCCAGGCCGACTTGAGGACCAGGAGCCGCAGTTGCTCGATCTCGATGCGGCTGCGGGCGATCCACTCGCGGACGACGCCCCGCTCGGCGAGCTTGCCTCCGAAGGCGGTGCGGGTCAGGGTCCGGCGGCACATCAACTCCAGTGCCCGTTCGGCGAATCCGACCGCGCGCATGGCGTAGTGCATCCGTCCGGGCCCCAACCGCCCCTGTGCCAGGGCGAATCCCTCACCCTCACCGCCCAACAGTCCCGACACCGGCACCCGTACGTCCTCGAAGAGCACGTCGCCATGGCCGCAGCGGTCGGTGTAGCCGAACATCGGCAGGTCGCGCAGCACGGTGATGCCGGGGGTGTCGCGCGGGATCAGCAGCATGCTCTGCTGCCGGTACGTCGGTGCGTCGGGGTCGGTGACCCCCATCAGGATGATCAGCCGGCAGTCCGGGTCGAGGATCCCGGACGTGTACCACTTGTGGCCGTTGACGACGTACTCGTCGCCGTCGCGGGTGATCCGGGTGCGGATGTTGCGCGCGTCGGAACTGGCCACCTCGGGCTCGGTCATGGCGAAGCAGGACCGGATCTCGGCGGCCAGCAGGGGCCGTAGCCAGCGGTCCTGCTGTTCGGGCGTGCCGAAGAGGGCGAGCAGCTCCATGTTGCCGGTGTCGGGGGCGGAGCAGTTGAACACCTCCGGTCCGATCACCGACCGCCCGGCCAGTTCGGCGAGCGGAGCGTACTCGAGGTTGGTGAGGCCGGCGCCCCAGTCGCCGTGCGCGAGGAAGAGGTTCCAGAGCCCTTCGGCGCGGGCCTTCTCCTTCAACTCGCGCATCACCGGCGGCAGTTCATGGGGATCGTCCGCCTCGGCGAGCTGCCGGTCGTAGACGGGCTCGGCGGGCAGGACGTACTCCTCCATGAACGCGGCCATGCGCGAACGGAGTTCGTCGGCCCTCGGGGAGAGTCCGAAATCCATGGTGGCGCTCCTTCAGGACCGTCGGGCGAGGATGTCGCGGGCGGTGCGGATCATCGCCGCGATGGTCGGCGGCAGCCGCTCCTGGTCGGGGTCGTGGTGCTTGCCCTCGCGGTGCCGACGCAGGTTGTGGCCCATGATCGCGGCCATCTTGGTGCGGGCCAGGGCACGGAACCAGTCGAAGGCGGGGAGCTCTGGACGGCCGTCCAGATAGGCAGTGAGCAGTTCTTCCTCACCGGGTAGGCCGGGGACGACACGGCCCACCCGGGGGAAGTTGCGGTGGTCGGCGAAGAGGAGGAACCAGGCGAGGTCGATGCGCGAGTCGCCGTATCCCCAGATCTCCCAGTCGACGACGGCGGCCGGCCGTTCGCCCTGACACAGGACGTTGCCGAGGCGGAAGTCGCCGTGGGTGAGGGTGGGGGGAATGCTGTCGGGGATGCGTGCGGCCAAGGCGTCCAGCACGGCCTCGGCCCCGGGGCGGAGTTCCTGCGGAACCGCACGCATGGTGCGGCTCCATCTGTCCAACTCCCCTGCCGGGTCGAGCGGTTCGGCGGCATCCGCCCCCGTCGTGCCGTGCAGATCCCGCAGCACATCGGCCAGGGCCAGCATCCGCCGACGGCACAGCCCCGGATCGAGCCGGTGCTCGTCGAGGACCGGCTCGATCGCCTCGCCGTCCACGAACTCCATGGCGAACCAGGCCGGTTCGCGCTCGTCGACGGCGACGACACCCGGCACGGGCACCGTCGATCCGGCGAGCGCGCGCAGCACCCGGGCCTGACGCAGCACGTCGTTGCGGCCGACAGGGCGTTGTCCCGGTGGCACCGCTTTCACGACGTACGAGACCGGTCCCGCCGTGAGGGAGTAGGTGAGGCCCGAGTGGCCGCCGGGCAGTGTGCGCAGGTCGCCGAGCGGCTCGCCCGGGTGTCGCTCGGCAAGCCGCTCGCGGACCCTTCGCCCGAGTTCGGTCACCTCGGTCGTCGTACTCAACTTCCCGCTCCCTTCGGCTCCTTGGGCAGCCGTAGCACCCGCTCGGCCAGGATGTTGCGCTGGATCTCGTCGCTGCCGCCGGCGATGCGGTAGCCGGGGGCGCCGAGCAGGTGCTCGGTCCAGGCGAACGTGCCCCACTCCCCCGTGTCGGCGACCAGGCGCGGGCCGAGCAGCTGCTGGACGAGGTCAGTGGTGGCGCGCATGGTCGCGGTGGCGTGGAGCTTGCCGACCGAGGCCTCGGCGCCCGGTTCGCGGCCGGCCGCCAGGGCCGACGTCACACGCAGCCCGGTGAGCCGCTGCACCAGGGCACGCACGAACAGGTCGGCCGCCTGCTGCCGTTCGCCGCCGGTGAGCGGGCGGGGCAGGTGCCGGGCGAGGTCCAGGGCGCGGTCGGCGTTGTCCAGGCCGAGGCCGCCGGAGTCGAGGCGTTCGGCGGCGAGCACGGTGAGGGTCACCCGCCAGCCCCCGCCGACGGGACCCAGCCGGTCGGTGTCGGGCACGAACACGTCGTCCAGATAGACCTCGTTGAAGCTTGCGCCGCCGGTCATCTGCCGGATCGGCCGCACGGTCACGCCCGGCGCGTCCATCCGGACCAGGAAGACCGTGATGCCCGCGTGTTTGGGCACATCGGGATCGGTCCGGCAGACGGCCACGCCCCAGGTGGCGACCCGGGCACCGGACGTCCAGATCTTGTGCCCGCGCAGAACCCAGCCCTCGCCCTCCCGGACGGCCCGGGTACGGACGGCGGCGAGATCCGAGCCCGCCTCCGTCTCCGAGAAGAGCTGGCAGGCGAGTTCGTCGGTGCGGAGCATGGCGCGCAGCCAGCGGCGCTTCTGCTCCTCCGTCCCCCAGATTCGGACCGCGGGGGCGACGAGCTGCTGGGTGACCGGGAAGATCTCGGTGCGTCGCGGCACGTCGAAGGCGGCCTCCTCGGCGCGGTACAACTGCTCGTAGTACGAGGGCAGTTCACGCCCTCCGTACTCGGGCGGCCAGCCGAACGCGCCCCAGCCCCGGTCGTACCGGATGCGCTCCCAGTCCCGTGTGCGGTCGGTGTGTGCGCGCTCCTCGGCCTCGGTCCAGTTCTCGAAGACGGCCACCGAGTCGTCGCCTCGGCCCCATTCCAGGTGTCCGGCGCGCTCTTTCGCCACGCCGGTCAGCCAGTTGCGGGCCTCGGCGCGGAACTCGTCCGGGCCGGGTATGCCGTCCATGATCCTCCTTTCAGCGGGTCAGCACGGTGCAGGCGCTGACGCCCGGTGCCCCGTACACATGGGTGAAGCCGGTCGACGGATCCCCCGGCACCTGCCGTTCGCCCGTGCGGCCGCGCAACTGCTGCACGACCTCGTGGACCTGGCGCAGTCCGGAGGCGCCGATGGGCTCGCCGTTGGCGATGCACCCTCCGTCGGTGTTGACCGGCAGCGAGCCGCCGATCCCGGTCGCCCCGAACGGGACGAGCGACTCCTGTTCCCCGTGCTCGCAGAACCCGCACTCCGCCAGGTGCATGACCTCGGCGCCGCTCTCGGTGTCCTGCAGCTGGCACACGTCGATGTCGTGGGGTCCCAACCCGGCTTCCTCGAAGGCGTGTTGTGCGGCGTCCGCAGTCACGCTCGTCGGGGTGCCGGGCGGCGCCCAGGGACTGAACACCTCGAAGGAACCGAAGCGGCGAGTCCGTACGACGGCCGCCCGCAGCGTGACCGGCGTTCCGCCGAGCTCACGAGCCACCTCCCTGCTGCACAGGATCAGGGCGACGGCACCCTGGCCGGGCGAGCAGAACATGTACCGGGTCAGAGGGTCGTTGACCATGCCGGACGCCAGGATCTCGTCGGCGTCGAGCGGCTTGCGACGCCAGGCGTGCGGGTTGAGCACCCCGTTGGCGTACGCCTTCTCGGCGACCAGCGCGAGGGTGCGGGCGCTGATGCCGTGGTCGTGCATGTACCGCTGGATCTTCATGGCGAAGAACTGTGTGGTCACCATCAGCCCGTCGCGGCCGTAGGCCTCGTCGAGCCCCCAGTCGGCCGGACGTGGGTCGAAGGCGCCGCGGGGGTGCTTGTCGAAACCGACGGCCAGGGCGACGTCCGCCGCCCCGGACCGGATCGCATGAGCGGCCGCCACCAGCGCGCTGCCGCCGGTGGCGCAGCCGTTGCGCACATTGGTGAACGGCACGCCCGTCAGGCCGAGTTCGGCGACCAGTGTGTCGGCGTTGCCGGCGGCATCGCTGCCGCCGTACGCGGCCCGTACCCGGGACCACGGCAGTCCGGCGTCGGCGAGAGCGGACCGCACTGCCTGCACGGCCAGCTGCCGGCCACTCGCCTCCGTACGGCCGAAGGAGGTGATCCCGGCGCCGCAGACGAGCACCTCCTCGCCGCTCATACGGCGACTCCCGCGGCCCGGGGCACGCCGTCCCCGGCCGTGATCGTGAGCGGCATGCCGATCTCCGCTTCCTCGGGCCGGACGTCGAGGACGGCCAACACTCGTACTCCTTCCGGCAGTTCGACGTATCCGACGGCGAACGGTGTGAATCCGGCGGCGGGCGGAACGTACGGCGGCGACTTGGGCGCGTACCGCTGCACGGTCCAGGTCCACAGCGTGCCCGTGCCGGAGAGCACGACCGGCTCGGCCGGTCCCCCGCAGCGCGGACACGCCGGGTCGGCGGGGTAGGTGGCCACCGCGCAGTCGGCGCACCGGGAGCCGCGCAGCCGGCTCCCGGTCTCCCGCACCGCGCTCAGCGGCCCTTCCACTGCGGCTCCCGCTTCTCCAGGAACGCCGACACACCCTCCGCCGCGTCCTCGGAGTTGAGCATCACGCCGACCGCGAGGTGCTCCATGACCATGAGCGACTGGATGTCCGCGTCGAGGCTCCGGTCGATGGTCATCTTGGTGATCCACATGGTGAACGGGCTCTTGTCGATGAGCTGGTCGGCGAACTCCTCCACGGTGGCGTCGAGCTTGTCCGCGGGCGCCGAGGAGTTGATGAGGCTGAACTCGGCGGCCTCGACCCCGGTGAGCAGCTTGCCGGTGAGCATCAGCTCCTTGGTCTTGCGGACACCGATCATGCGCGGCACCCGGTAGATCGGGCCGGCGCCGCCGAACAGTGCGCGCCGGATGTGGAAGTCGCCGATCAGGGCGTCGTCCGCGGCGATCGCGAAGTCGCAGGAGATCATCAACTCGAAGCCGCCCGCGGTGACATGGCCCTCGAGGACCGCGATCGACGGGGTCTTCATCGAGTACAGCCGGTCGCAGACCTTCGCCGACAGCACGGCGACGTCGATCGCGTTGGACCTGCCGACGAAGTCGGCCTTGAGACTGTCCAGGTCGAACCCGGAGCAGAAGGTGTTGCCGCGCCCGCGCAGCACCAGCACGCGCAGTTCGGGGTCCGCGTCGACCTCGGTGATGATCTCGTCCAGCCGATTCAGGATCGGCACGGTCACACAGTTCTTCTTGTGCGGCCGGTTCAGCCAAACCCGCGCCACATGCCCGTCCCGCTCGAACTGGATCTCGTCCTCGACTGCCATGAGCTCCTCCAAACTGAACTGAATTGAGTTCGATTCTGTGGGCAGATGGATGCCCCTGTCAATGGATCGGGAGGCGGTGACCGCTCCGATCGGCCGGCGTGTGTTCAGCCGGTACGGCCGGTGAGACCGAGCAGACCGGCCAGCCGCAGGCGGTGGTCGTCGCCCGTACCGAACAGCGCCTCGTCGGCCCGTGCCCGGCGCAGATACAGATGGGCCGGGTGCTCCCAGGTGAAGCCGATTCCGCCGTGGAGCTGCACGTATTCCGTGGTGGCGAGGCGGTGGGCACCGGTGCAGGCGACGGCTGCGGCACTCGCGGCGAGTGGGAGTTCCGGCGCCTCAGCGGCAAGGCAGGCACTCGCGTACGCCGAGGCCGACCGGGCACCCTCGACCTCGACGAGCAGGTCGGCCAGCCGGTGCTTGACGGCCTGGAACGAACCGATGGCACGTCCGAACTGGGTCCGCTGGGACACGTGATCGAGTACGGCGTCCAGGGCGTGCGCACTGCCACCGACGTGCTCGGCAGCCACAGCCACCCGGCCGGCGTCGAGGACGACATCGACGACTCCCGCCGCCTGCCCGGGCTCACCGACCGGCTCGGCCGGCGCCCCCCGGAAGCGGACGAGTGCCTGGCGCCGCGTGGGGTCGAGCACCCGCCGAGCCGTGCGGTCGCAGGTCGCACCGTCCGGCTCGCAGGCGAACAGCCGCTCCCCGTCCGGCGCGCGGGCGGCGACCAGCAGCAGATCGGCACCTTCCCCGTCGGGCACGAAGTCGGCCTCTCCGCGCAGCACCCAGCCGCCGGGTCCGCGCTCGGCCGTCACGTCGGCGGGATGCAGAAATCCGCCGACGGTGGCCGTCAGTGCTCCGGAGGCAATCCCGGGCAACCAGCGTTCGCAGGCCCACCGATCGCCGCTGCTCAGCAGGGCCTGTCCGGCCAGCACGACGGTCGACAGCAGCGGCACGGGACACAGCACGCGTCCGGCCTCCTCCAAGGCGACGGCAAGTTCACCGAAGGAGTACCCGCCCCCGCCATACTTCTCGGGCAGGGCGAGCCCATGCACTCCGATCTCACCGGCGAGCCGGCCCCAGAGCGCCTGGTCGTATCCACGCGGACTCCCGGCCTGCTTGCGGATCTCCTCCGGCCCACAGGTCTCGCCGAGCAAGTCCCTTAGGACACCTCGTAGTTGGCGCTGCTCATCGGTCTCCAGCAGCAGCGCGGGATCGGTATCGAGCCGGAACATCAAATCCTCCCTCGCCCACACCACCCTCGGGGGCGCGGGGCTGTGACATCGTGCGGCTCCGCCGCGTGGGCGCGGCCAGCCACGAACAACCCGCAGCCGCCCACCACCGGATGAGCCCTCAAACCGTGAACCGCCCACCATTCGCCAGCAGCACGGCACCCACGAGATTCGCCGCCTCAGAACTCGCCAGGAACAACGCAACGTCGGCAATCTCCTCCGCCGTCGCATACGGACGAACCCGCGGATCGGCGAACCCCCGCCGAAGCACCGCAGGTGTCCGCGCCGCCATCCCCGTCTCCGTCGGCCCCGGCGCCACGACGTTGACGCGAACACCGAACGCGATCGCCTCCTTGGCGACGGACTGGCTCAGTGCATGAACACCGGCCTTCGAGGCCGCGTAGTGCGGATAGCCGGCCTGTGCATCGAAGGCCGACGAGGAGCCCACGGTCACGACGGTTCCGGACCGGTGCGGCACCATCACCCGCAGTGCGCCGCGGAGAACATGAAACGTGCCGTCCAGGTTGACCCGCATGACGCGCCGCCACGCGTCGTCGCCGAGCCGCGCCGTCACCTCCGGCGGCCGCTCCGCGACCAGGGCCTCGGCGATCCACTCCTTGGCCGTAGGGTCGTCGACCCCGGCCGCGTGCACCACTACGTCGAGCCGCCCGTGCCGCCGTACGACTTCGTCAAAGGCCTCGTCGACCTGCGCGGGGTCGGCCACGTCGACGGTCAGGGAATGCGCTCGCGGCAGTTCCTTCGCGACGGCCCGCGCCGCCGGGCCGTCGACGTCCGCGACGCACACCTCGGCTCCCTGCGCGACGAGTCGCCGGACGACCGCCGCGCCGATGCCGGATCCCGCGCCGGTGACGAGGGCGACCTGCCCGGCGAAGCGCCCCGAGTGCTCACCGCTCATGCACGACCACCACCTCATAGTCGGCTACTGAACTGACTTCATTTTTGTTAATGTCCCAGGTATGTCAACAGTCAGGACGAGAGCAGTACGACTGACCCGGTGGGGCGGCCCGCCGATCCTCACAGAGGTGGCGCGCCCCACCCCCACGGCCGAGGAGGTGCTGATCCAGGTGGAGGCGGCCGGCCTCTGCCGATCGGACCTCCATGTCGCCGACGCCCGGCAGGGAGACCTTCCGTACCGGATTCCGTTCACCCTCGGACACGAGGTCGCGGGCCGAGTGGTGGAGCGCGGCCCGCTCGCCAGGGGTCCGGCGGTCGGTGAGCGCGTGGTCGTCTACGGCCCCTGGGGCTGCGGGAGTTGCGCGCGCTGCGCGGTCGGTGCGGAGAATTACTGCGACCGGCGCCCGGCTCTCGACGCCGACCGCGTCGGCACGGGGGCGGGACTCGGCCGCGACGGCGGGATGGCGGACCTGATGCTCGTACCGTCCGGGCGACTGCTGGTCCCGGTCGGCGACCTGGCCGCCGAACAGGCCGCACCCCTGTCGGACGCCGGGCTCACGGCCTACCACGCCGTGGCCACGGTTCGGCATGCATTGAGCGACGACACACCGGATGCCTGCGTGGTCGTCCTCGGCATCGGCGGCCTGGGGCATCTGGCCGTCCAGATCCTGCGCGCCACGACAACCGCACAGGTGCTGGCCATGGACGTGCGGGAGGAGGCGCTCGCCCTGGCCGACGAGTGCGGAGCGCACTTCGGCACGCTCCTGGGGCCCGACACCGCGGCGACCCTGCGGGACCGCACGGGCGGAGTCGGGGCGGTGGCCGTGCTCGACTTCGTCGGCAGCTCCTCCAGTCTGCGGCCGGCGGTGGACGTGCTGCGGCCGGGCGGAGAACTGGCCGTGGTGGGCAGCGGCGGCGGGGAACTCGCGGTCCGCAAGCCCGGCGCACTCCCTCCCGGGACGCGGATCTCGCTGCCCTTCTGGGGGACCCTGCCCGAACTGGAGGAGGTCGTCGCCCTGGCACGCAAGGGTGTCCTGAAGGTGGGAGTCGAACGGTTCGCGCTGTCGAACGCACCGGAGGCCATGGCGAGGCTCCGCACCGGCGACGTACGGGGGCGTGCGGTCCTCATCCCCGACTGACGGCCGAGTCGGCCGAAACCCGTACTGCCGCACCACTTGCCGACCACCCTCTCGACTCCAGAAGTGAGTTCAATTAGCGTCTTGTTCCACTCGGCGACGTGAAGGCGGAGGGACCCGCTATGGATGCGGAGACAGTGGATCTGCTGGTGATAGGCGGCGGTATGGCCGGACTCTCGGCCGCCGCCCGGGTGGCGGCCGAGGGCGGTTCGGTGGTTGTGGTGGAGCGGGCGGAACGCACCGGCGGCTCCGCCCGCTTCGCCGGTTTCGTATGGACGACCCCGACCGTCGAGGAGATGCGCCGGGTCAACCCGGACGGCGACCCGGAGCTGGCCACCGCCCTGGTGGACGGGTTCGCCGACGGCGTGGCCTGGATCCGGTCGCTCGGCGTGGAGTGCAGGCCGCCGGTGCCCGTGCTCGGCTTCGGCCGCGGCCACCAGGTCGACACGAACCACTACCTCGACACGTGCGAGCGGCTGATCCGCGACCGCGGCCAGGAAGTACTGACCGCCACCCGGACCCGATCCCTCGTGACGGAGAACGGCGTGGTCAAAGGTGCCGACTGCCTTCTGCCGGACGGATCCCGGCGCCGGATCGAGGCCACCTGGACCCTGCTCGCGACCGGCGGCTTCCAGGGGGATCCGGGCCTGCGCGCCGAGCACGTACACCCCCGGGCCGCGGACATCGGACTGCGCGCCAACCCGCACAGCCGGGGCGACGGCCTCAGGCTCGGGCTCAGCGCGGGCGCGGCGTTCGGCAAGAAGGACGCCGGGTTCTACGGGCACTTGATGCCGGCGGGTGTCTCCCTGGCCGATCCCGCACGCTTCGTCGACCTGGCGCTCTACTACAGCGAGCACGCCCTGCTGTTCGACACCACCGGCGAGCGCTTCGTCGACGAGACGGTCGGGGACCATCTGACCGCCATGGCGCTGCTGGAACGACCGGAAGCCCGCGGTCTGCTGGTCGCCGACGCGCGGGTGCACCGCGAGTGGATCAGTGCCTCGTACGTGGAGGGCATCCCCGGCGTGGACAAGTTCCAGCTGTGCCATCGCGCAGGCGCCCGCAGTGCGGTGGCGGACGGCCTGGAGGACTTCGCGTCGATGCCCGAGGAGTGGGGCTATCCCGGCGCCACGATCCGCGACCGCATCGAGGAGTTCAACGCCGCCGTGGGCGCGAACGGCGCGACGACGCCCGGTCGGCTGCTCGACCGCCGACCGCTCGACGAACCGCCGTACTACGTCGTCGAGGCGGCCCCGGCGATCACGTTCACCTTCGGTGGCCTGCTGATGGACGCCGGGGCGCACGCCCTGTCCGCGGACTCGGACCGACCGGCTCCGGTACCCGGCCTGCTCGCGGCCGGCGCGGACGCGGGCGGACTGTACCGGCGCGCCTACGCGGGTGGGCTCGCACCGGCACTGGTCTTCGGCCTGGCGGCGGCAAGGACGGCACTCGCCGAGACCCCGACGACCGTCGGTCACTGACCTCCGACCGGCCGCTCGGCACAAATCCCGTGCACGAGTCTTGCCCGTCCGGTACCGGAGTATCTAGCTTACTGAATTGAGTTCACTTTAACTCTGCGGTTCGTGAGGTGATCATGCTTCTCGCATGCGTGGCGCGAACGCGCTCTAATCCGAAGGAGGGACTGTGAGTCAGTTCCTGCTTGTCCTGGTCAGCGGTGTGGCCAGTGGAGCCGTGTACGGCCTCATGGGTCTCGGGCTGGTCATCATCTATCGGGCCACGGACGTCGTGAACTTCGCGATGGCGTCGCTCGCGACCCTGGGCCTGTACGTGGCGCTCTCGCTCCACGACCGCGGTGTGGCCACGGTGCTCGGCATCCTCACCGCCGTCGCGATCACCGTGGCGGCGGGCCTGGTGGTACGTGAGACGGTGATCCGACCGCTGGGACAGGGGCAGTTGTTCTCCGCGCTCGTCGTGACGATGGGCGTGTCCCTGGTCGCGGAGAGCGCGGCCGGATCGATCTGGGACGACCAGCCCAAGGACTTCCCCAACCTGGTCGACGGGTCGGTGCGCTGGTCGGGCGCCGCGGTGCCGGTCCAGAGCCTGGTGACGATCGCCGTCGCCGCTGTGGCGATGGCTCTGGTGGGCTATCTGTTCGCCCGCACCACGCTCGGCTCGGCCATGCGGGCCGCGGCCGAGTCGGCGGACACCGCCCGCGTGGTCGGGCTGAGTTCGCAACGGCTCGCCAGGATCTCCTGGGCGCTCGGGCTGGGTCTCGCCGCGCTGGCCGCCTGTCTGTACGCACCGCGGTCCGGCCTGGTGCCGACCGCGCTCGTCGCACCCCTGTTCCGGGCCTTCGCCGGAATCTTCCTGGGCGGCCTGACCAGCATGTACGGCGCCGTCCTCGGCGGGCTGACCATCGGCGTCCTGGACAACATGGCGGCGAACTACGTCTCCGCCAGCTTCCGGGACACATTCGTTTTCTCGTTCACCGTGCTGGTGCTGCTGATCCGTCCGCAGGGCATGTTCGGCACCCGCACCTTCCAACGGGTCTGAGGGGTCGCATTCATGGTCTTCAACCGTTCCCTCCTGGCGAGGGCCGCCCTGGGCCCGGCCGCCGGCGCGGTGCTCATGGCGTTCATGGCCTCCGGCGCGATCCCCGCGTACCAGATGTACTCGGTGGGCCTCGCGGCCGTGTACACGATCGTCGTGCTGTCGGTCGGGCTGCTCGCCGGCTGGTCCGGCATCTGGTCCGTGGGCCACCCCGCGTTCTTCGCCATCGGCGCCTACTTCGCGGCGTACGGCAGCGGCCACGACTGGCCGCTGGAAGCGGTGGTCCTCGGTGCCGTCGCCACCGGTGCCGTCCTGGGCGCCTTCCTGGGGTACGCGGGTGCCAGGTTCTCGGTGCTCTACATCGCCCTGCTGACCCTCGCGTTCACCACGGTGACCCTCGAGCTGATCAACCGCTGGAGCAGCGTGACCGGCGGCGACCAGGGAGTACCGGTCGTCCAGCTGCGCAGCGCCCTCGGCCTGGGCACCCTCCTGGGTGGTGGCACCGAGGCCCAGTACCTCGCGGTCGGCGCCGCCGCCGTCGTCCTCGGACTGGCCGTGCCGGCCGCCGCCTCCGGGCTGCGGATGCGGCTGGTGGCCGCCAAGTCGCACCCCCTGGCCGCCCGTACGATCGGCATCGCGCCGGAGGCGCAGTCGTCGCTGTCGTTCGCGGTGAGCGGGGCGTGCACCTGCTTCGCGGGCGTGCTGCTGGGCCTGCTCACCGGGTTCGTCAGCCCGGATCCGTTCTCGCTGAGCTTCGGCATCTCGCTGATCGCGGCGTGCGTGCTCGGTGGGGTCGGCACCGTCGTCGGCGCCGTGGTCGGCGGGATCTACCTGACCTGGAATCCTTCCCTCTCGTCCGCCGTCGGGATGCCCCAACCGGTCGTGCAGGGCCTCGTGTTGATCGCGGTGCTTCTCTTCCTGCCGGGTGGGGTCGTACCGTTCCTCGCCAAGCCCGCTCGAAGCCTCCTACGGCGAGTGCAGCGACGGCCGGACGCCGAAGTACCGCTGCCCGCCGATGAGTTGACGGAACTCGCGCCGCTCGGGCCCTCGGGCGACGGCCCCGTCCTGCTGCATCTGGAGCACGTGTCGGTCTCGTACGGCGGACTCAAAGCTCTGGAGGACGCCTCGCTGTCCCTGCGGCAGAACGAGATCCTGGCCGTCATCGGGCCCAACGGGGCAGGAAAGACCACCCTGTTGAACGCGCTGTCGGGGCTGACCGGCAACGGCCGGGTGAGCGGGAGCGCCGAATTCGCCGGACGGCCTCTCCTCAAGTCCAGGGCGACCGCCCGACGGCGGCTGGGCATCGGCCGTACGTTCCAGCACGCGGAGGTCTTCTCCGAACTCACCGTCGCGGAGAACGTGTTGTGCACCCGTCGCCGGATCACGGCCCGGGACCGGGCCGAGGTCGCGCGGCTGCTGAACTCCGTCGGTCTCGCGGACGTGGCCGACCGCCGCCCCGGCGAGCTGCCGTTCGGCCTGCAGAAGCGCCTCGACCTGGCGCGTGCGATGGCCGAGGATCCGAAACTGCTGGTCCTGGACGAGCCGTTCGGCGGCCTCGACGCGGGTGAACGGGCGCTGCTGGCACGGCACATCAGGCGGCTGCACGCCGAAGGCACCGCCGTCGTGGTCATCGACCACGTCCTCGACGACCTCTTCTCCGTCGCCCACCGGGTGCTCGCGTTCGACTTCGGCCGCACGATCGGCGAGGGCACCCCGGACACCGTTCTGCAGGACCCGAAGGTGCGGTCGTCGTACCTGGGAACGGTCGACGGCAGGACCCGGCCGCCCGAGCACGTGGGCGAACGGAGCATGATCCGCCTGCACGGGGTCGGCCACTCGTACGGCGGCGTGGTCGCCCTGCGCAACATCGACCTCGACGTCCGCCAGGGGGTCGTGCTGGGCATCGCCGGAGCGAACGGAGCGGGCAAGAGCACACTGGCCGGCATCCTGCACGGCTCGCTCGAACCGGCCCGCGGCGACCGGGAGTTGGGCGGAACCGTCCGCACCAGCCTGGCGCCCGAGGGGCGGGCCCTGTTCAAGACGCTGTCCCTGCGCGAGAACCTCGAGGTCGCCGCCTACGCGGCGGGCATCACCGGTGCACCGCTGCGCGAACGGCTGGAGGAGACCGTCCAGTGGCTGCCCGCGCGGCTGCGCGACCGGCTGTCCGCCTCCGCGGGCGGGCTGTCCGGCGGGGAGCAGCAGATGCTCGCCATCGCCCGGGCCCTGATCGTCGCGCCGGACGTCCTGATCGTCGACGAACCGGCACTCGGGCTGGCCCCCGCCCTGGTCGACGAGGTGTACGACCGGCTGGCCAGGCTGGCTCACGACGGGCTGACCGTCGTACTGCTCGAACAACTGCTCAGCCGCGCCATGTCCGTGTGCCACGAGGTGGCCGTGCTGCACGAGGGCGTCGTCGCGGCCCAAGGGCGGCCGGGCGACCCGGAGTTCGCGGCGCTGGCCGAGGCGGCGTACTTCAGCGGCGGCCTGGACGCGGCCGCCACGACCGCGGCGGCCGACACCCGGACTTCCCCAGTGAATTGACAATCCCGTTGTGAACGAGGTGGACCGTGTTCCGAACGACGAGAAAATCCCGCCGCACCGTGGGAGCGATGGCCGTCATGGCCGCGGTGGCGCTCACCGCCAACGCCTGCGCAGGCCAGGACTCCGCTGCGGCCGGCGGCAGCTCTTCCGAGATCCACATCGGCGCATGGCTCCCCCTCACCGGCGCCACCGCCACGTACGGAGTGGGCGAGAAGGCGGGCGCTGACGCGTATTTCAAGATGCTCAACGCCAAGGGCGGCATCAACGGCCGCAAGATCAAGTGGACCGTCAAGGACAACGCGGCCGACCCGCAGCAGACCGTGCAGATCGCACGCGAACTCGTCGGCCAGGACAAGGTCGTGGCCATCGTCAACGCGAACGGCACCTCCCAGGCGGAGGCGGCCTTCCCGTTCGTCCTCAACCAGTCCAAGGTGCCGGTCCTCAACGAGGTGGGCGGCACCGAGTCCTGGTTCAAGCCGCCGCGCCCCGGCCTGTTCGGCACCCAGACCCTCTACGAGGACCAGGCCGCGGCGGTCGCCGCCTGGGCGGTGCAGGACGGCGCGAAGAAGATCCTCGTCGTGCACAGCGACCCGGCCGCCTTCGTGAACGTGGCCAAGCAGGTGGAGCCGGTCGCGAAGAAGGTGGACCCCTCGGTCGAGGTCGACCGGCTGCCGGTCAAGTACCAGACCACCGACTACACACCCGTGATCAGCAAGGTGAAGGCCGCGAAGACCCAGGCGGTGGTCCTGATCCTCACCTCCCCCGAGGCGGCCGCCTTCCTCAAGGAGGCCAAGCTCCAGGGGCTGTCGCTGCCCACCTACGCCTACGCGCCCGTCGCCGCCGAGTCGACGATCGCCCTGGCCAAGGACGCCGCCGAGGGCCTCAAGGCCGTGCAACTGGTGAAGGCGCCCTCCGACGACGACCCCGCGGTGAAGGAGTTCCGGACCGCGATGGCCAAGTACGAGCCCGGTCAGTCCGCCGGATTCCTCGCTCTGTGGGGCTGGAGCAACGCGAAGGTGTTCGCCGAGATCGCGAAGACCGTCAAGGGGCCCGTCACCTCCCAGGCCCTCAGCGCGGCGTACCAGAAGGCGTCCTCGGTGGATCCCGGCGTCTCGCCGGTGATGAAGTTCAGCGCAAGTGACCATCTCGGTACGCGCAGCGTGCAGCGGGTGGTCGTGAAGAAGGGCGTGTGGACGTCCGTCGGCGACTTCTACACACCTCCGGCGCGCGACTGAACGTTCTGCCGGAGCCTGAGGCCCCGGAGTCAGCGGACGAGCGCCTTGCGCAGACCGGGCTTTGACGCATCGGCCCACACGGTCGGCAGTTCCCGTTCGCGCTCCGCGGCCACGGCCTGCTCCTTGCCGTACAACAGGCCCCAGGTGAAACCAGGTTCTCCGGCCGCGTGCGCCGCCAGGGCCTGGTTCCGCAGGGCGTCCCGGGCCACGACGCTGTCCTGGTGGTCACCGAGCACCTTCTGTACGGCCTTCACGCGCTTACCGAGCCGCTTCGCATGCTTGCCGAGCGAGGCACGTGCCGGTTCGGTGGCGTAGCGCGTCTTCTTGGCCGACTTGCGGGCCTCGTGGAGGGCCGTGTCCCGTTCCGTTCCGGGGGAGAGCTCCAGCGCATGCGCCATCCGGCCGGCCAGCCGGTCGTACTCCTTGAGGATCGCCTTGACCATCACCTTCCCCGGCTTGCGCGCGGCCTTGCGCCGCAGCGGGGGCCGCTCGGTGAGCGTGGCCAGGGAGTCCAGAAGGGCCAGATGGCGGGGTGAGTGCAGGGCCTCGAGGGTGCGCACACGCGCCTCGGAGGTGTTGGCGACGTTCCACACCTTCAGCCGGGCGGCGACGGGCCCGAGGACGAGTTCGGGCGGTTCGTCGCCGATGCGGGAGCCGAGCCGTTCCATGAGGACCTCCTGGTCGCGCTCCGCGCCCAGTTCACCGCCCAGCCACTTGAGGTCGTCACGGATCGGATCGGTGACGTCGCGGGCCAGCACCGAGCGGTAGGAGCGCAGGGTGCTGCGCAGCCGACGGCAGGTGACGCGCATCTTGTGCACCGAGTCGGGCCGATCGCGGCGTACCGCGGGATCGAGGTCCACCAACGTGCGCACCTGCTCGTCGAGGTACTTGAGGACCTCGTCGCCGGCCGAGCCGGGTTCGACGTTATGGGCGCGGGCGTCCGGCAGGCGGGGCCCGCCCACCCCGGTGGACTCCAGGGCCCGGGCCAGCTTCGACGGGTTGTCGGCGCGGTCGATGCCGTTCCTGTGCAGGGTCTTGTCCACGAGGTCCAGCAGCGTGGGATCGGCGTCCTCGGCGAGTTCGACCTCCATCTCGGTCCAGGCGGCCAGTGTGGTCGTGCCGCGCAGGGGCTCCGCACGGACGCTGTCGATGGTCAGCTCGGCCAGGACCGCACGGTCGGAATCGACGAGGTGCCACGTCCTGCGGGTGGACCGGATACGGACGACGGGCGTCAGTTCCGCCCCTCGGGTACGGGAGAGGGCCAGGTCACGCAGGGCGTCCGGAACGGTGTCGGACAGGGGGGCCTCAATCTCCTCCCGGCTGTCCCCGGACAGCGGCAGCTTCAGGTGCCAGCCGGCATCGGCCCCACCGGTCCTCCGCCTCAGCGTGGCCGACGCACCGGCCAGGCGCAGGTCCTCGGTGTCGTGGTACACCGCGTCCAGTTCGTCGATGCCTCGTTCCACAACCGACGCGATGCCGTCCACGCCGGTGAGCTCCGGGAGCCACGAGGTGTGGTCGGCCGACGGAGCAGCGTACTTTCGCTCTGTCTCACGCTTCGATCGGGTCATAGCCATCGCGTACACGCCTCAGGGCGACTCAAACACATATGAAGCGGTTCCTCGCAGGCCCGGTGCCCTCACGAACCTTGCCCCATCACGGCACCCCGCCTAGCCTGACTTTGTGCCGCAAATAAACAAACCCCGAACGCACAACGTCGTGCCGGGCAACAACGGCGACGACCTCACCCGACTCCGCATCGCCCTCACCGTCTTCTTCGCCCTCGACGGCTTCGTCTTCGCCGGCTGGGTCGTCCGCATCCCCGCGATCAAGCACCAGACCGGCGCCTCCGCCAGCGCCCTCGGTCTGGCCCTGCTGGGCGTCTCCGCCGGAGCAGTGATCACGATGATGCTCACCGGCCGCCTGTGCCGCCGCTACGGCAGCCACCGGGTCACCGTCGTCTGCGGCATCCTGCTCTCCCTGAGCGTCGCGCTGCCCCCGCTCACCCACTCCGCTGTCGCCCTCGGCGCCGTACTCCTGATCTTCGGGGCCGCATACGGCGGGATCAACGTCGCGTTCAACAGCGCGGCGGTCGACCTGGTCAGAGCCCTGCAACGGCCCATCATGCCCAGCTTCCACGCCGCGTTCAGCCTCGGCGGCATGATCGGCGCCGGAGTCGGCGGACTCGTCGCCGGGGCCCTGTCCCCCACACAGCACCTGTTCGGCCTCACCTTGATCGGCCTGGTAGTCACCGCCGTGACAGGCCGCGCCCTGCTGCGCCTCCAACCGCCGGCACCACCCGAGAGCTCACCGACACAGAAGACCGCACCACGCCGTCTGGACACCCGAACTCGCGGCGTCGTGATCACCTTCGGCCTGATCGCTCTCTGCACGGCCTACGGCGAAGGCGCCCTGGCCGACTGGAGCGCCCTGCACCTGGAGCAGGACCTCCACGCCACACCCGGTGCAGCGGCCGTCGGCTACTCCTGCTTCGCGCTCGCCATGACCATCGGACGGCTGACCGGGACACGGCTCCTCGAACGCCTCGGCCGGACCCGCACCCTCGTGGCGGGCGGCACGACCGCCGCGGCCGGCATGCTGCTCGGTGCGCTCGCCCCCTCCCTTTGGGCAGCCTTCCTCGGCTTCGTGATCACCGGGCTCGGGCTCGCCAACCTCTTCCCCGTCGCCGTCGAACGCGCCGGCACGCTGGCCGGCCCCGACGGCGTTGCGATCGCCTCCACCCTCGGTTACGGCGGCATGCTCCTCGGCCCGCCCGCGATCGGTTTCATGGCGGACTGGTTCTCCCTGCCCGCGGCACTCACCAGCGTGGCGGCCCTCGCGGCGACGGCAGCGGTCATCGGACTCGTCACGCGGCGTGCGGGAGAGCGCTGATTCCCGCGCACAGCGAGGTCACCGCCGGCAGCGACCCGGCGCCGACGACGCCGCGCGCGGTGGCTGCGTCGCCCTCTGGGCAGCGCAGAGTGCTCGGCGCAACGAGGACGGGCGTGCCAACCGGCGTACCCAGCACGGTCGTCGAGGTGTCGCAGGCGGACATGGCGCGCAGCACATGAGGCCGCAGCCGCGGCCGGTCCCAGCTCGCGGGAGCCTCGGCCGCGCTGATGCCCTGACCGGCGCCCCTGCGGAAGCAGCCGTAGATCTCGGTCGGCAGAGTGCGCGCGGCCAGTTCCTCCAGGTCGTCCGTCCAGCGGCCGATCTCCGTCGCCGTCAACCTCCACTCCCACCGCAGCCCGCCCCGAGGCCGACACGGCTGGCCGGCCTATTTACTTCCGCCGGCTGAGCGGACCAGCGGCCTTCCTGGGTACCAGGGAACCAACGACGCCGAAGCAACCAGCCCTGGGAAAGGGGAGGATCCCATGCCACAGCGCCTGCCGGCTCGGTCGGTCCGGCGGATCGCGCGTCCACTCGCGCTCGCGTCGGCCGCTGCCGTCGTTCTTGCCGGGTGCAGCTCCGGCGGTGACGGGGACGGCGGGGCCGGCGACGGCAAGAAGAGCGGGCCGCCCGCGATCATCGTGCAGCCCGGTGACGGCGGCGGGAAGGTGCCGGTCGGGCGGAACGTCACGGTGCGTGCCCGCGGTGGGGCTTTGACGTCCGTCGAGGTCAGTGCTCCCGGGCCTGGCAAGGTCTCCGGCTCCTGGTCGAAGGACAGGTCCGTGTGGACCTCGACCACGCCGCTCGCCCCGGGCGCCACGTACACGGTGAAGGCGAACGGCAAGGCGGAGAGCGGATCAGCGCTCGACAAGACCGCGTCCTTCACCACCGGGGCGCCGAAGAACGCCGTCGTCGGCGAGTACCTCCCCGACAAGGGCACGACGGTCGGCGTCGCGATGCCGGTCTCGATCACCTTCAACAAGCCGGTCCAGGACAAGGCGGCCGTCGAGCGAAAGCTCCACGTCACCGCCGCCCCCGCGGTCGACGGCGCCTGGAGCTGGATGAAGGACCGCAACGGCAAGGACCGCATCGACTACCGCCCCGAGAGGTACTGGAAGCCCGGCACCGACGTCACCCTGCGGATGGACCTCGCGGGCGTGAACACCGGCGGTGGGGTCTACGGCACCCAGCAGCGCGTGGTGAACTTCCGCATCGGCGACGCCGTGACGAGCACGATGGACGTCAGGAACAAGACGATGACGGTGGCGAGGAACGGCAAGACCCTGCGGACCCTGAAGGTCTCCAGCGGCAAGAAGGGCTACGAGACCTGGAACGGCACGATGGTCGTCCTGAGCAAGGTCCCGACCATCCGCATGAACTCCCGCACCGTCCGCATCTTCGGCCAGGAGGCGTACGACCTCGGCAAGGTCAAGTGGGACGTCCAGCTCACCCCGTCGGGCACGTATGTGCACGCCGCGCCCTGGAACGCGGGCAAGTTCGGCGTGGTCAACGGCAGCCACGGCTGCATCGGCATGAGCACGAGCGACGCCAAGTGGTTCTACGAACAGGTCCACCTCGGCGACCCCGTCACCGTCGTCCACTCCGTCGACACCGTGGCGGCCAACAACGGCTACGGCGACTGGAACGTCGACTGGGCCACCTGGAAACAGGGCAGCGCCCTGAACTAGGAGCAGGGTGGCGGCATGCTGGTATCAGCATCGGCTGGTATCGGTGCGAGCGGCGGGCCGGGAGGTGCGCGATGCGGTGGTGGACCGGGGCATGGCTGATCGCCGGGACGGTCGTCCTGGCGGCGTGCGGCACCTCCGCGGGCGGCGGAGCCGCGGGAAGACCGTCCGAGAGCGCCTCGCCACGGCCGTCGTCCACCGCCCCGACACGCAGCGCGTCCCCGTCGACTCCCACCGGAGCGACTCGAACCCCGAGCGAATCGGCTACGACGCCCTCGTCCTCCGCGGGCAACTGCACCGCCGGGCACGCCTCCGTCAGCTTCGCCCCCGGTGACCCGGTCGACCAGCGGCTGTGCGTACGGCCGGGCACCACGGTGTCCCTGGTCCTGCGCCCCCGGGCGGACGACAAGCGCTGGACGGCGGTGCACAGCTCCGCGCCGGTCTTCGTCCAGGTCACCGCCTGGCGACTGGCCCCCGACGGCACGGCCCACGCCTCCCTGCGCTGCGCGGGCACCCGGGGCGGTACGGCCGAGATCACCGCGCTGGCGAAGGCCCCGGACGTGGCCGGCGCGGCCCGCGCCGCCTACACGCTGCGCGTGAGTGTGGTGCCGTACACGACGCAGGGGTGAGGGACGCACTCGGGACGCGTGTGACCTGAGGGAGCGGGGGCGCGCAGACTTGAGTCTCCCGCAGGGGGAGACATGAAGGTGGGGTCATGGACGGCGGCACCCTGTACTCGATCGGTGAACTGGCCCGGCGCACCGGGCTGGCGGTCAAGACGATCCGGTTCTACTCCGACCGCGGCATCGTGACGCCGACCGATCGCACACCCGCCGGATACCGCCGCTACGGCCCGGAAGCAGTCGCTCGTCTGGCCCTCGTGCGCACTCTGCGCGAGCTGGGCCTCGGCCTCGATGCGATCCGGCGGGTCACGGATCGGGAGCGCACGCTCGGCCAGGTCGCCGCGGAGCACGCCGCTGCCCTGGACGTGCAGATCGGCATCCTGCGGCTGCAGCGAGCGGTGCTGACCACCGCGGCCAGGCGCGACCCCACCTTTGAGGAGATGGAACGCATGCACCAGCTCGCCACCCTGTCCGAAGCCGCGAGGCGCCGCCTGATCGACGACTTCCTCGACGTCGTCTTCGACGGCCGGCCCGGCGGATCCGGCCATGCCGGAGTCCGGCGCTCCATGACCCCCGAGCTGCCCGACAACCCCACCGAGGAACAGATCGCAGCATGGGTCGAGCTTGCGGAACTCTCCCTGGATCCCGAATTCCGTGTCGCCGTGCGGAACTTGGTGGACAGCCATGTGGCCGACCCACCCGAAGGCAGCGCCAATCCACCGCGCCCGGACGTCGTGGCGCTCACCCGGGAACTCGTGAGAGCGGCCGTGCAGTCCGGCATCAGCCCCGACTCCCCGCAGGCCGACCCCGTGGTCGCGACGCTCACCGCAGGGTGTGCACTCGCCCTCGGCCACTCCGACGAAGCCCAGCTGCACGGCCGACTGTTGCACCGCCTGGAAACCGCGAACGACCCACGCAGGGACCGGTACTTCGACCTGCTCGCCGTCATCAACGGCTGGCCGGCCCCGGAACCCTTGGCGCCGGTGATCGACTGGTCCGTCAAGGCTCTGAGGATCCGAACCGCGCGGCACAGCAACTCCGTTCACCGCCCCTGAGGTGCCTGCCCCTCGATCACTCGTTGCCCGCTACGCCGTGCGGAAGCGGAACGCTCCCGTGCCCCCGCCCAAAGTGAGCCAGATGTGCTCCCCCTCCTTGACCAGCCTGAGGGCGATGTACGCGCATCCGGGGCAGCGCGCGGTCAGGCCCGGTTCCGGCCCGTAGACGTGGAGTTGGGCGAGCGGGCCCGACTGTGCGCACTCCGGGCAGCGCCACCAGGCCGTCGTCGTCTCCACGGAGAGGATCTCCGAGAGCGGGCCGGCGAGACAGTTGCCGTCGAGGTGGGCGGTGTCGTCTGCCATCGGGACCTCCGGTCAGCCGAAGCGTTCGGTGCGGATGGTGGCGGGGTCGCGGCCCAGGTCGACCAGCAGGTTGCCGGCCGTTTCCACGAAGCCGGTGGGGCCGCAGACGTAGACCGGGCTGGTCGGTTCGAGGCGGGCCGTCGGCTTCTCCAGGTCGGTCGGCATGAGGCGGCCGGGAGCTCGGGGACTGCCGGGCGGAGCCTGCCGCGTGTAGAGGAGGTGCACGTCGAGCTGCGGGTCCTGGTGGTCGGTGAGCTCGTCGCCGTACCAGATGTCGGCCGGGGTGCGGACCGAGTACAGGAGGTGGAAGGGGCTCGTCGAGCGTGCCGCGCGGTGGGCCCGGATCATGGCGGCCAGCGGTACGACTCCGGAGCCGCCCGCGACGAGCAGCGTCGGCTCGGTCTGTTCGGGGCGCCAGACGAACCAGTTGCCGAGCGGGCCGCGCACCTCCACCTCGGCGCCCGGCGGCAGTTCGTCGGCGAGGTAGGGCGAGACCTCGCCGTCGGACACGGTCTGCACGCCCAGTTCGATCCGGTCGCCGTCGGCGGGTGCGGCCAGCGAGTAGCTGCGTACGGCCTGGTAGCCGTCGTCGGCGGTGAGGCGCACGTCGACGTGCTGGCCGGACAGGTGGCCGGGCCACCCCGGCACGGTGAACAGCAGTGTGCGGGCGGTTGCGGTCTGCGGGCGGCGCTCGTCGAGGCGAGCCCGACGCCATGCGACACCGGTGGACATCACCATGGTCAGTCTCCCCAGTTGCGCTGCTCGCGCCAGGGGTCGCCGTAATTGTGGTAGCCGACGGACTCCCAGAAGCCCGGCTCGTCCTCGTGCGTGAGCCGCAGCCCGCGCACCCACTTGGCCGACTTCCAGAGGTACAGATGCGGCACCAGCAGCCGGGCCGGGCCGCCGTGTTCCGGGGAGAGCGGGTAGCCGTCGTAGGTGTGGGCGAGCCACGCCTTGCCGTCGAGGAGGTCCTCCAGCGGGAGGTTGGTGGTGTAGCCGCCGTAACTGTGGGCGACGACGAAGTCGGCGGACGTCTCGACGTCCTCGAAGAAGGCGTCGAGGGAGACCCCGCGCCAGGGGGTGTCGAACTTGGACCAGCGGGTCACGCAGTGGATGTCCGTGACGGTCTCCTGCTGCGGCAGGGCCATCATCTCCGCCCAGGTCCAGGAGTGCGTGTCCCCGGTCTCCGTGGTGACGGTGAAGGCCCAGGTGTCGGTGGACACCCGCGGGGTCGGCCCCGCGGACAGCACCGGGAACTGCTCGGTCGGGTACTGGCCGGGAGGCAGCCGGTCCGCCAGCGAACGGGCCCGCCCGCGGAAACCGGGTGAGAAGGAGCTCATGACGTCATCGGTCTCCTCGGCTCGGAGGGCCAGACGGCCGGATTCCCCCATCATGAGCCGCTCCTGCCGCGCCCGCACGCCGTTCGGACATACATCCGACCCGGCACTCAGCGCAGGGCCACCTCGCCCTCGGCGACGGCACGCGTCGCGCGCTCGACGGTCTCCTCGTTCTCCCCGACCGGAGCCACGTAGTCGATGACGTCGCGCGCGGCCTCCGCCCCGAGAGTTCGGGTGATCACCCACGTGGCGAGATACTGCGACGCCAGACAGCCGCCCGCCGTGGCGATGTTCCCCTCGGCGTGGAACGGCACGTCCAGCACGGTGATGTCGCAGGCTTCGACGAAGGGCCTGCTCTTCCTGTCCGTGCAGGCCGGCATCCCGGCCAGCAGCCCGAGCCGGGCGAGCACCAGCGCGCCGGAGCACTGCGCGCCGATCAACTGCCGCGAAGGGTCGAGCCGGAGCCGGGAGATCAGCCGGTCGTCGGCGACCACCTCGCGCGCCTTCACCCCACTGCCGATCAGCACTACGTCGGCCTCGGTCACGAACTCCATGGGGCGCTGGCCGGTCACCTCGACGCCGTTCATCGAGGTGACCACCGGCGTCGGCGTCGTGATGAAGGCCTCCAGGCCGTCCTTGCGGCACCGGTTGATGAGCGCGGATGCGATGAAGCTGTCGAGCTCGTTGAACCCGTCGAAGGTGACCACGGTGACCTGCATCACGACTCCTCAAGTACGGCACCAGCACGGCAGGGGATCAGCAGCCTCCCTGACGCGCCACCGCGGGTCGAGAGCCAATCAGCGGCCGGTGGCATGACCTCACCCGCGCGTTGAGCTACGGCGACCGCCGTGCACACCTCCGCGTCGAAGGGACCGCCCGTCTCCGGCAGCCGCATGCTCGCTCTGCCAGGATGCGTCGCCGCCGGCCCGCCCCGCACCCCGGATGCCCGCTCCGGGCTTCCCTTCGACCGCACTCCATCCGGCACACTCCCCCCATGGACACAGCGGAGTTCGTGGAGATCCTGGACCGGGAGGGCCGGCTGCTGGCCGCGGCCGCGGAGGACGCCGGGACCGAGGCCAAGGTGCCGACCTGTCCGGACTGGCAGGTGAAGGACCTGCTGCGGCACACCGGGATGGTGCACCGGTGGGCGGCCGCCTTCGTCGCCGAGGGGCACACGTCGTACCACCCCGACGGCGGGCTGCCCGACCTCGACGGCGAGGAGCTGCTGGCCTGGTTCCGGGAGGGGCACCGGCATCTCGTCGACACCCTCGCGTCCGCCCCGTCCGACGTGCAGTGCTGGCACTTCCTGCCCGCGCCGTCCCCGCTCGCGTTCTGGGCGCGGCGGCAGGCCCACGAGACGACCGTGCACCGCGTCGACGCGGAGTCCGCCCGCGGTGGAGCCCACTCCGAGATCGCCCCCGGATTCGCCGCGGACGGCATCGACGAGCTGCTGCGCGGATTCCACGCCCGCAGCAGGAGCAAGGTCCGCAGTGACGTGCCCCGGGTGCTGCGGGTGCGGGCGACGGACGCGGACGGCGCGGTGTGGACCGTACGGCTGTCCCAGGAACCCCCGGCGGCCACCCAGGACGCGGCAGGAGACGCCGACTGCGAAGTGGCCGGAACCGCCGGGCAGTTGTACCTGGCGCTGTGGAACCGGCTGCCGTTCCCGCAAGTGACCGGGGATGCCTCCCTCGCCGCCCTGTGGCGCGCGAAGTCCGCCGTCACCTGGAGCTGAGGAAGGCTACTCGGGGCTCAGGTCGGCTGGTGGGAGCCGAGGTCGGCCGTCAACATCCGCGTCAGCACCGCGCGTTGCACCGGCAGCACCTCGCCGTGCAGCGAGCGCCCCTTCACGGTGAGCGCCACGCGGACGCCGCGCCGGTCCTCCTGGCACATGGCGCGCTCGACGAGCCCGTCCTTCTCCAGCCGGGCGATCAGCCGCGACAGCGCGCTCTGGCTGAGGTGGACCCGCTCGGAGATCTCCTGCACACGGTAGGCACACGACTCGCCGGACAGCACGTCCAGCACCTCGAAGTCGCTGGCGCACAGGCCGTGTTGGTGCAGTGCGCGGTCCAGTTCGCACTGGGTGCGCGCATGCAGCGCCAGGATGTCCCGCCACTGGTCCACGAGCGCCTGCTCGGCCCTTTTCGCCGCCATGGGCGCACCGTAGCAGAGAAACGACTTTGTTGCATCGGAATTAAATGCATTTGCATTCGATGCATGCGCATGTAGTGTCTTCGGCATGACCTCTCCGCTCACCACCCCTGCGGCCCCGTCCTCGGCGGTCCGCTGGACGCCCCGGCTGTGGGGCACCCTGCTGGTGCTCTGCGCCGCGATGTTCCTGGACGCGCTGGACGTGTCGATGGTCGGCGTCGCGCTGCCGTCCATCGGCTCCGACCTCGATCTGTCCACCTCGACGCTGCAATGGATCGTCAGCGGCTACATCCTGGGCTACGGCGGTCTGCTCCTCCTCGGCGGCCGTACGGCCGACCTGCTCGGCCGGCGCCAGGTCTTCCTGATCGCCCTGGGCGTCTTCGCGCTCGCCTCACTGCTCGGCGGTCTCGTCGACTCGGGCCCGCTGCTGATCGCCAGCCGCTTCATCAAGGGCCTGAGCGCGGCCTTCACCGCGCCCGCCGGCCTGTCCATCATCACCACGACCTTCGCCGAGGGCCCACTGCGCAACCGGGCCCTGTCCATCTACACCACCTGCGCGGCCACCGGCTTCTCGATGGGCCTGGTGCTCTCCGGCCTGCTCACCGAGGCCAGTTGGCGCCTGACCATGCTGCTGCCGGCCCCCATCGCCCTGATCGCACTGCTGGCGGGCCTGAAGCTGCTGCCGCGCAGCGAGCGCGAGAAGGACCACAACGGCTACGACATCCCCGGCGCCGTCCTCGGCACCGCGTCGATGCTGCTGCTCGTCTTCACCGTCGTACAGGCACCGGAGGTCGGCTGGGCCTCGGCCCGAACTCTGTTGTCCTTCCTGGCCGTTGCCGCCCTGCTGACCGTGTTCGTGGTCGTCGAGCGGCGCTCGCCCGGTCCGCTGATCCGGCTCGGCGTGCTGCGCTCCGGCAACCAGATCCGCGCCCAGCTCGGTGCGCTGGCCTTCTTCGGCTCGTACGTCGGCTTCCAGTTCCTGACCACGCTGTACATGCAGTCGCTGCTCGGCTGGTCGGCACTGCACACGGCGCTCGCCTTCCTGCCGGCGGGTGCGCTGGTGGCGGTGTCCTCGACGAAGGTGGGCTCGATCGTCGACCGGTTCGGCACCCAGCGGCTCATCGCGGCGGGCTTCGCGCTGATGGTCGTCGGGTACGCGCTGTTCCTGCGCATCAACCTCGACCCGGTGTACGCCGCCGTCATCCTGCCGTCGATGCTGCTGATCGGCGCGGCCTGCGCGCTGGTCTTCCCCTCGCTCAACATCCAGGCCACCAACGGGGTCGAGGACCACGAGCAGGGCATGGTCTCCGGGCTGCTGAACACCTCGGTGCAGGTGGGCGGTGCGATCTTCCTGGCCGTCGTGACGGCCGTGGTGACCGCCGGCGCCCCCGAACACGCCACCCCGCAGGCCGTGTTGGACAGCTACCGGCCCGGGCTGGTGGTGGTGACGGGCATCGCGGTCGCCGGGTTGCTGATCACGCTCACGGGTCTGCTCAGGCGTCGTACGCCGCCGCAGCAGTCCGTCGTGGTCGCCAAGTCCACCTCCCTGGAGGCGGAGCGCGTACCCGTACGCGACTAGGGGGACGCCTCCACGTGTGTGCCCGGCGGGGCCGCTTGCCCCGCCGGGCACACTGTTGTGAAACTCCCGGTATGACTGAATACGGGGGACGGCGCACTCAGGCCGAGCGGGACGCGATCACCGTCGAGATCGGATATGCGCTGTGCAGCGCGGTGTTCGCGGCTGCGCTGGTCTTCGGGGCGGTGGCGGGACCGGCGTTCGCCTTCGATCTGTCCGATGCCGCTCGAGGCACGCTGGTCGGCTCGGGTGCCACGGTGGCGGCGGTGGTGTTCTTCGCCCGGGTCGTCAGCGTGCTGATGCGTTTCCGGCGGCCGGATCAGCCCAGCCAGCCGGGCCGCACCAACCCCGACTCGTAGGCGAGGACGACGAGTTGGGCCCTGTCCCGGGCGCCCAGCTTGACCATGGTACGGCTGACGTGGGTCTTCGCGGTCAGGGGGCTCACGACCAGGCGGCGGGCGATCTCCTCGTTGGACAGGCCGATGCCGACCAGGGCCATTACCTCCCGTTCCCGCTCGGTGAGTTCACCGAGGGCGTCCTCGGCGGCGGGTTCCTTGGAGCGGGCGGCGAACTCGGCGATCAGGCGGCGGGTCACGCCGGGCGAGAGCAGTGCGTCGCCCTCGACCACCGCCCTTACGGCGCGCAGGAGTTCGTCCGGTTCGGTGTCCTTGACCAGGAAGCCGGAGGCACCCGCACGGATCGCCTCGAAGACGTACTCGTCGAGCTCGAAGGTGGTGAGCATGACCACCTTCACGCCGCCCAGCTCGGCGTCCTCGGTGATGCGGCGGGTGGCCGCCAGCCCGTCCAGCGCGGGCATGCGGATGTCCATCAGGACGACGTCGGGGCGCAGTTCGCGCACCTTGGCGAGCGCCTCCTCGCCGTCGGCGGCCTCCCCGGCCACCTCGATGTCCGGCTGCGCGTCCAGCAGCGCCTTGAACCCGGCCCGCACGAGTGACTGGTCGTCGGCGAGCAGTACGCGGATCACCGGTCGTCCTCCTTGGCCTTCACCTTCAACGGCAGTACGGCGAGCACCCGGAACCCCCCGTCGGGACGCGGGCCCGCCTCGATCGTGCCACCCAGGGCCGCGGCCCGCTCCCGCATTCCGGCCAGACCGTTGCCGCTGCCGCCCGCATCCGCGCCGGTCGCGGGCCCGTCGTCGTCGATACGCAGCCGTAGCGCCTGCGGGTCGTGGTCGACGTGCACGCGCGCGTGGCGCGAGCCCGAGTGCCGTACGACATTGGTGAGCGCCTCCTGGACGATGCGGAAGGCGGCGAGGTCGGTGCCGGGCGCGAGCCGGGGCTGCTCCCCCTCGACGTCCACCGTCAGGCCTGCGCTCGCGGCCTGCTCGACCAGTTCGGGCAGCCGGTCGAGGCCGGGTGCCGGCGCGCGCGGCGCGTCACCCGGCGTGCGGAGGGTGTCGAGGACCTGGCGGACCTCGCCGAGTGCCTCCTTGCTGGCGGCCTTGATGGTGGTGAGGGCGGTGCGGGCCTGCTCCGGGTCGCTGTCGAGGAGGGCCAGACCCACCCCCGCCTGCACATTGATGACGGAGATGCTGTGGGCGAGCACGTCGTGCAGCTCGCGGGCGATGCGCAGCCGCTCCTCGTCGGCCCGCCGCCGCGCCGCCTGCGCCCGCTCGGCCCGCTCGCGGTCCCACTGCTCCCGCCGGGTCCGGACGAGCTCCGCCACCGCCACGATCGCCACCACCCATGCGGCGATCACCCCCTCCTGCGCCCAGGAGGCCGCCGGGTCGCCGGACGGCGGCAGCCACCGGTACAGCCAGTGGCCCACCAGTACGTGCCCGGTCCACAGCATCGCCACCGCCGCCCAGGCGGCCCGGCGGTGTCCGGCGACCACGGCGCTGAAGCAGGCCAGTGCGACGGTGAAGAAGACCGGTCCGTACGGGTATCCGGCGCCGAGGTAGACCATCGCGGCGGCCGCCGTGCCGAACACGACGACCACCGGATACCGCCGCCGCCACAGCAGCAGCCCCGAGCCGACGAGCAGCAGCACGCGGGCGAAGAGGTCAAGGGCGGCCCGCTCGCCCACCTGCTGGTGGGCGGCGTAGTTCGATCCGGCGAGCACGAAGACCGTGAGCAGCACGGTGGAGCGCCACGGCCACCGGGCCTGCGGCCGCTCCTCACCGTCCCAGCGGCTCAGCCACGGCGGCCCGTGCCGCCACCACTGCGGCGGCCCGCCACGGCGTACACGCTGCTGCTCCTCCATGACGGCCACGCTAGACGCCGTCGGGCCTGGTGGGCGTCAGCCGGGCGTGGTGATCACACGTACTCCCCGGGAAGTACGTCGCCGAGCGCCACGAAGGGCTGCGTCATCCCGGCATCGCAGGAGGACGGTCCGACAGTCCCACTCCCCGCGCCAGTTGTCCCACCGCATGCCGGAAGAACGTCTCGCGGTCCTCCACGACCCGGTTGAACTGGCCGAACAGCTCGAACCCGATCAGCCCGAACAGCTGGGCCCAGGCAGCGACGAGCGCCGCCGCAACGGCCGGGGGGAGATCGGGGGCGATGTCGGCGGACAGGCGCTCGGCCTCGGGGCGCAGTTCGGCGGAGAGCGGAGGAAAGGTCATGCCGGGTCCCTTGATGGCGTCGCGAATGATGGCGAGCAGCACCAGGCCGACACGGGAGGCGGCCGGGACGGTGGTGTCGGGGGCGGTGTAGCCGGGGACCGGGGAGCCGTAGATCAGGGCGTACTCGTGCGGGTGCGCGAGGGCCCAGGCGCGGGCTGCCTCGCACACCGCGGTCCAGCGCTGGACGGGGCCGGCGTCGGCCGCGGCGGCATGCGCCGACTCGGCCGCCTCGCCCACGGAGTCGTACGCATCGATGATGAGCGCGGTCAGCAGGTCGTCGCGGCTGGGGAAGTACCGGTAGAGCGCCGAGGAGACCATGCCGAGCTCGCGGGCGACGGCCCGGAGCGACAGCTTGGCGGCGCCCTCGGCCGCGAGCTGTCTGCGGGCCTCGTCCTTGATGGCTGCGGTGACCTCGATCCTGGCCCGGGCGCGGGCGCCGTGTGCGGTGCTCATGCAGTGCAGTGTCCCACGAAAACAGAGCAGTGCACACAAACGAGAGCACCGCACAAAAAAGAGAGCACTGCTCTTGCTTTGGATCACCGATCGGGTGCAGACTTTTCACGAGGCGAGCGAGAGCAGTGCTCACACAAGAGAGCAGCGCTCACACAATCGCTCCACCAACCGATGGGGGTCACCATGTCCACGTCCGCGCACGTCCAGAAGCCCGGCTGGTTCACCGTCAACGTCTTCAACCGCATCGTGGCGTGGATGACCCGCCGCGGCATCAGCGTCTGGGGCTCCCGGGTCCTGGCGGTCCGCGGCCGCAAGAGCGGCGAGTGGCGCACCACCCCCGTCAACCTGCTGACCGTGGACGGACAGCAGTACCTGGTCGCACCGCGCGGTCACGTCCAGTGGACGCACAACATGCGCGCGGCGGGCGGCGGCGAGCTGCACCTCGGCAAGAACGTGGAGGCGTTCACGGCCACCGAGGTCGCCGACGACGACAAGGTCCCGCTGCTGCGCGCCTACCTCAAGCGCTGGAAGGCCGAGGTCGGCGTCTTCTTCAACGGGGTCGGCCCCGACTCCCCCGAGGCCGAGCTGCGCCGCATCGCCCCCGACCACCCGGTCTTCCGGATCGAGGTCACCAAGTGAGCACCCCTGATGCCGCCGACCGTCGCACAGCGCACCCGGAGGTCCCCGTGACCTCGTCCGCGCCGTACTACCTCAAGGGCGGTCCGCTGACCGTGCGCCTCAACAGAGCGATCGGTCTGCTGGCCCGGCACGGGCTCAGCCTCATGGGCACGGCGGAGATGTCCGTGCGCGGCCGCACCAGCGGCCGGATGCAGCGCATCCCGGTCAACCCGCACACCTACGAGGGCGCGCAGCACCTCGTCTCCGCCCGCGGTCACTCGCAGTGGGTGCGCAACATGCGCGTCGCCGGCGGCGGCGAGCTGCGGGTCGGGCGCAAGGTCCGTGCGTTCACCGCGGTGGAGCTGCCCGACGCGGAGAAGCTCCCGGTCCTGCGGACCTACCTGGAGAAATGGGGCTGGGAGGTCAACCAGTACTTCAAGGGCGTGACCGCCAGGTCCACCGACGCGGAGATCCTCGCGGCGGCCGGCGACCACCCGGTCTTCCGCATCACCGTCACGAGCTGATCACCCTCACGAGCCGGCCTCGGTGGCCTCGCCACCCACCGGACGCCGGTCGAGCGCGGTCAGGGCACGCTGGGCCATCGGATGGGTGCGCACGATCTCGCCCAGGGACGTCCTGCCCTGCGTGATCTCCTTGAACGCGTTCCACGCGGGCCGGAACCCGGTCAGCGCCGCGTGGAACAGGCCGGGACGGCGCTCGAACACCGTCAGCAGCCGCTTGCCGACGCTCATCTCGACGCCGAGCCCCGCCTTGACCGCGAACGCGTAGTTCAGGGCCTGTCGCCGGGCGTCCACCGCGTCGTGCGCCTCGGCGATCCGTACCGCCCACTCCCCCGCGAGCCGCCCCGAGCGCAGCGCGAACGAGATGCCCTCGCGGGTCCACGGCTCCAACAGACCGGCGGCGTCTCCGCAGACCAGCACCCGGCCGCGCGAGAGCGGCGAGTCGTCGGCCCGGCAGCGCGTCAAGTGCCCGGAGGAGATGCTCGGTTCGAAGCCGGCGAGACCGAGCCGCCCGATGAACTCCTCCAAGTACCGCTTGGTCGCGGCCCCTTCACCGCGCGCCGAGATCACGCCGACCGTGAGTGTGTCGCCCTTGGGGAACACCCAGCCGTAACTGCCGGGGATGGGGCCCCAGTCGATGAGGACCCGTCCCTTCCAGTCCTCGGCTACGGTCTCCGGAACCGGGATCTCCGCCTCCAGGCCGAGGTCCACCTGGTCGAGCTTCACCCCGACATGCGCTCCTATGCGGCTCGCGCTGCCGTCCGCGCCCACCACGGCCCGCGCGAGCAGCGTCTCGCCGCCCTGCAGGACCACGGCGACGGTACGCCGGTCCGGCACCGCCGACCCGTGCTGCTCCACGCGCTGCACGGTGACGCCGGTCCGCACCTCGGCGCCCGCCTTCTGCGCGTGCTCGACCAACTGCTGATCGAACTCGGGCCGGTTGATCAACCCGAACAGCATGTGCCTGGAGCGGCGGGTACGGGTGAAGCGGCCGTTGTTGGAGAACGTCACCGCGTGCACGCGGTCCCTGAGCGGCAGTTCGAAGCCAGGCGGCAGGGAGTCGCGCGAGGGGCCGATGATCCCTCCGCCGCACGTCTTGTAGCGCGGCAGCTCCGCCTTCTCCAGCATCAGCACGCTGCGCCCCGCGACCGCCGCCGCATAGGCGGCCGAGGCCCCCGCGGGTCCCGCGCCCACCACGACGACGTCCCACACCCGCTGCACGTCGTCGCCCGAAGAGTTCTCGCTGCTCACGATGGTCTACTGCTCCCGATCAAGCCGCTGCCGCACCTGTCCCCCGCATCCTACGGCGGACATCACCGCAGGCCGCTGTGGGAGGATCCCGATATCCACACGTACAACGTCGCACCCACAAGGAGCGTGCCCATGTCGTCGAATCCGGTCGCCGAGACCGTCGCCTCGCTGATGCCGAGGGCGCAGGCCGAGCTCGCCGAGCTCGTCGCCTTCAGGTCGGTGGCGGACTTCGACCAGTTCCCGAAGAGCGAGAGCGAGGGCGCCGCGAACTGGGTCGCCGACGCGCTCACCGCCGAGGGCTTCCAGGACGTGGCCCTGCTCGACACCCCCGACGGCACGCAGTCGGTCTACGGCTACCTGCCCGGCCCCGAGGGCGCGAAGACCGTCCTGCTCTACGCCCACTACGACGTGCAGCCGCCGCTCGACGAGGCCGCCTGGACCACCCCGCCCTTCGAGCTGACCGAGCGCGACGGCCGCTGGTACGGGCGCGGGGCCGCCGACTGCAAGGGCGGCGTGATCATGCACCTGCTGGCGCTGCGTGCCCTCAAGGCGAACGGCGGTGTCCCGGTGCACGTCAAGGTCATCGCCGAGGGCTCGGAGGAGATGGGTACGGGCGGCCTGGAGCGGTACGCCGAGGACCACCCGGACCTCCTTGCGGCCGACACCATCGTCATCGGCGACGCGGGCAACTTCCGCGTCGGGCTGCCGACGGTCACCTCCACGCTGCGCGGCATGACCCTGGTCCGCATCCAGATCGACACCCTCCAGGGCAACCTCCACTCCGGTCAGTTCGGCGGAGCTGCCCCCGACGCCCTGGCCGCGCTGATCCGCGTACTGGACTCGCTGCGCGCGGAGGACGGCTCGACCACGGTCGACGGGCTGGCCCCCGGAACACAGTGGGAGGGCCTGCAGTACGACGAGGAGCAGTTCCGCCAGGACGCCAAGGTGCTGGACGAGGTACAGCTGATCGGCTCCGGTTCGGTCGCCGACCGCATCTGGGCCCACCCGGCCGTCACCGTCCTCGGCATCGACTGCCCGCCGGTCGTCGGCGCCACCCCGTCCGTGCAGGCGGGCGCCCGTGCGCTGGTCAGCCTGCGGGTGCCGCCGGGCGTGGACGCGGCCGAGGCGACCAAGCTGCTGCAGGCCCACCTGGAGGCGCACACGCCGTGGGGCGCCCGCGTGCGCACCGAGCAGGTCGGCCAGGGCCAGGCCTTCAGCGCCGACACCACCAGCCCGGCATACGCGGCCATGGCCGACGCGATGGCGGTCGCCTACCCCGGCCAGGAGATGCAGTACGCCGGCCAGGGCGGCTCCATTCCGCTGTGCAACACCCTCGCCGCCCTCTACCCCCAGGCGGAGATCCTCCTGATCGGCCTGAGCGAGCCGGAGGCCCAGATCCACGCCGTCAACGAGAGTGTCTCCCCCGACGAACTCGAGCGCCTGTCGGTGACGGAGGCGCTGTTCCTGCGGAACTACGCGGGTAGCTGACCGGCTCTGCCGACAGCAGAGGGCGCCTCGCGGTCCGGCGGGGCGCCCTTACGTTCGGCCCATGGACGTCATCGAACTCCTCCCGCGCCTCCACCTCCTCCGCTTCCCCGTCGGCCAGGCCTATCTATGGCGGGACGGCGACGAGTTGACGCTGATCGACGCCGGTCCGGCGGGGTCGGCAGCCGCGATCGCAGCGGTCGCGGAGTCTCTCGGGACGATACGGCGCGTCGTGCTGACCCACTTCCACGAGGACCATGTGGGCGGAGCGGGTGAGCTCGCCGCCCTGAGCGGGGCGGAGGTACTGGCGCATCACCGGGACGCGCCTGTCGTGCGAGGTGAACTCCCGGGAGCATCCCCGGTGTTGGAGGAGTGGGAGCGCCCGATCCATGCCGAGGTCGCCCTGCAGCTACCCACAGGCGACTTCCAACGTCCCACGAATATCACCGAGTTGTCCGACGGAGACGTCCTCGACTTCGGCGACGGCGCCCATGTCGTGCACACCCCCGGCCACACGCACGGCAGCATCGCCGTCCGTCTCCCGTACCACGGCGTGCTGTTCACCGGCGACACGATCGCGGCGTCCCCGGTGGACGGCAGCGTCATGCCGGGCGTCTTCAACCTCGACCGCACCCAGGCCATCGCCTCTTTCCACCGGCTGGCCGAACTCGACACGGAGGTCGCCTGTTTCGGCCACGGAGACGCCGTGACCGGCAACGCCTCGGCGCACCTCCGCAGTTCGGCGGACGCATACCGAATGCCCCGCTGAAGATGGGATCATGACCCGCGCCCAGCGCCTTGCCCACCACAGCACTGCCGCCACCTCCCTCGCCCTCCTCAGCGACCATGAACTCGGCGCGCTGCTCGCGTCCGGCACACCGGCCGGCGCAGGAGTCGGCGGGCGGGCGACGCTGGTCGAGGTCGACGGGGTGCGGGTGTTCGTGAAGCGGGTGCCGCTCACGGACGTCGAGCAGCTTCCGGAGAACGTCCGGTCCACGGCCGATCTCTTCGGGCTGCCGACGTACTGCCACTACGGCATCGGCAGCATCCCCGGCCCGGGCTTCGGCGCCTGGCGGGAACTCGCCGTGCACGCCATGACCACCAACTGGGTTCTGGCGGGCGATTCTTCCGGCTTTCCGCTGATGTATCACTGCCGAGTGCTGCCCGAGCCAGACCAGCAGCTCCTCCCCGATGAACTGGCCGATGTGGAGGCGGCCGTCAGCTACTGGGGCGGCTCAGCGGGCGTGCGCCGACGCATCGAGGCTCTGCGCACGGCGTCCGCGAGCGTCGCGCTGTTCCTGGAGTACATCCCCCACACCCTGCACGACTGGCTCCGCGCCCAACTCGCCGCAGGCGACGCGGAGTCCGCCTGCCACCTCGTCGAGCAGGGCCTGGAGGTCACCACCTCGTTCCTGGGCTCCCGCCAACTCCTGCACATGGACGCCCACTTCGGCAACATCCTCACCGACGGCCGCGAGCTCTACCTCGCCGACTACGGCCTCGCCCTCTCCTCCCGCTTCCGCCTCACCCCGGACGAGCGTGCCTTCTTCGACCGGCACCGCGCCTACGACCGCGACTACACGTCCCTCTACCTGGTCCTCTGGCTCGTCACCGAGCTGTACGGCCACCGCGGCGAGGAACGGTCCGCCTTCCTCCGCGCCTGCGCCGACGGCGCCCGGCCGGAGGGCGTCCCGGAGGCCGCCGCCGAGGTGATCTCACGGCACGCGCGGACGGCCGCCGTGATGGACGACTTCAGCCGGCGGTTTCAGCAGCGGGTCACGGTGTGGGAACCCCGGCCTCCAGGTACAGCGCAGCTCCCCGCTCACGTGCCCGCAGGGCCCAGCGCAGACGCTCGTAGCGGATCGGTGGGAGGAGATGGGCCGCCTCCTCCTCGCTGACGAAGCGCCACTCGCGCAGTTCGGGCCCGGGCAGCAGCAGCCGGGCCGCCTCCGTGGAGTCGAGGCGGCCGCCGTCGAAGAGGAGGCGCAGTCCGCCGAACCCGGGGGGTGCGGGCGCCTCCCAGTCGACGACCAGGAGGCGCGGTACGTCGGCGAGGCGGATGCCGGTCTCCTCCTCGACCTCGCGCATCCCGGCGCGGGCGGGTGCCTCGCCGGGCTCGACGACACCGCCGGGGAACTCCCAGCCGGGCTTGTAGGTCGGGTCGACGAGCAGCACCCGGTCCTGTTCGTCGAAGAGCAGGACACCCGCGGCGAGGGTCTCGGCGGTGGGCTCGGGCGTCTGCACGATGTCGCAGACGGGCACCTCACCGCTGCCGACGGCCTCGGCGATGCGGACGGCCGTCTCGTACGGAGTGAGGGCGCCGGTGTCGACGGGATACGCGTCGGCGGTGAGCCAGGACGCGAGGGCGGAGCGGTACGGCTCGATGTGGTCGTACGACCACTGCCGTATCCGCATGTCGCCGTCGGGAAGGTCGGGCGGGACCTCCCGGCCGGCTATTCGCTCCCGCAGGATCGTTTCGGCCGGAGCGAGGAGGACATGCCGGACCGCGATGCGGCGGGCGGCGAGGCCGCCGAAGATCTCGTCGCGGTACTCCTGGCGCAGCAGGGTCATGGGGACCACGAGGGTCCCGCCGAGCTCGGCGATCATGGCGGCCGCCGTGTCGATCACGAGTCGCCGCCAGATGGGCAGGTCCTGGTGGTCGCCGACCTCGGCGAGGTGCTTGGCGGGCAGCAGATGCGTCAGTCCGCCGCCGATGACCTCGGGGTCGAAGAGCGTGCTGTTCGGGATCAGGTCGATCAGTTCCCGTGCGGCGGTGGTCTTCCCCGCACCGAACGCGCCGTTGATCCAAACGACGGTCACGGTTCCCCCTCTTCTGTTGGCCCCCTGAGGCTTGCCCCCTCCACCCTGTCACGGAAACCAGGCCCAGGTGAGGGCGCACATACGGCGGCGCCGGCGCCCCCGAAACGGAGGCACCGGCGCCGCACTCTGTCGACTGGGTCAGCCGTGCTGCCCGAAGGCGTTGTCGGTCGTGGCGAGGCCGCTCTTGCCGACGGCGTCCGTGACCGTACCGAGGGTGTTCTCGACCCCCACGTCGCCGATTGCCTGGTGATCACCGAGTACCTGGTGATCGCTGCTGCCGTGCGACGGGCTGATCGCCGCGACGGCGAAACCGGTGGCGAGGGAGGCGATGGCCATCATGCTGCGCTTCTTCATGACCGGATCAACTGCCGGACCGGGGTCGGGGTAACGCATGCCTGGCATGCTGCACCGAAGAACCGCCGCGTGGGGAGGACGGATGGACGGGACCGACGGGCACATCCACGTCGACTCGAGACTGCTGCTCGACAACGCCGCCGTGCGCGGCATGCTCGCGACCACCTTCGGCCTCGTCGGCGACGCGCCGAGCGCCGTCACGACGGGATGCGGCCTGCGGGTGCCGTACGCGATGACCTCGCGGCGCCCGGAGAGCGTCACGTGTCTGCCCTGCCGGGAACATGCCGTCCGCGAGTATCTGCGTGCCGCCGAGTCGCTCGAGCGCCTGGGCTCGTCCCCCGGGGCCACCCTCGACCACGAGCAGGTACGGCAGGTCGCGGCCCACCATCGTGACCTTGCGCAGAGGTTCTCCGACGGCCGACCGTGACCCCTCGCGCTCACCCCTTCGTCGAGCCCAGCGTGAGCCCCGCGATGAAGTGCCGCTGGAGCAGCAGGAACACGAGGATCGTCGGGAGAGCGACCAGGACCGAGCCCGCCGCCAGCAGGTTGTAGTCCGTGAAGAACTGGCCTCGCAGGTTGTTCAGGGACGAGGTGATGGGGAGCTTGTCCGGGTTGGAGATGAAGATCAGCGCCCAGAGGAAGTCGTTGTAGATCCAGGTGAATTCCAGGGTGGCCAGGGCCGCCAGCGCCGGGCGGCACAGTGGGAGGGTGATGCGCCAGAACTGGGTCCACACGCCGGCGCCGTCGACGATCGCCGCCTCCAGGATCTCCTGGGGCAGGGTGCGCATGAAATTGGCGAGGACGAAGACGCAGAACCCCATCTGGAAGCCGATGTTGACGACGATCACGGCCCAGTAGGAGTCGTACATCGTCAGCGAGTCGGACATCCACCAGGGCAGTGGGATCTTGTTGAACAGGACGTACAGGGGCGTCACGAGCACCTGTTGCGGCAGCAGGTTGCCCGCCGTGAAGAACATCAACAGGACGATTCCGCCGCGGAGTTTGAGCCGGGAGACCGCGAAGGCGACGAACGCGGCCAGGAAGAGGGTGACGATGACGGCGGGGACCGCGATCAGCAGCGTGTTGGTGAAGTACTTGCCCATGCCGGACTCGGTGTAGGCCCGGCGGTAGTAGTCGAAGGACAGGTGCTTCGGCCAGGAGAGGTAGCCGTGCTGCGCCGTGTCCTCGTACGGCCGCAGGCTGGCGTAGACGGCGAGGAGCAACGGCGCGATGAACGCTAGGGAGACCGCCGTCAGGAAGATGTGCACGCCCCAACGGCCGCGCCGGGGACGGGACTTCGGGCTGCGGGCGGGTGCCGCGGCCCGGCGGTGGGGCACGGTGGACGCGGTGGTACGGATGTCTGCGGTCATCGGTCGCGCGCACCTCGCAGCTCTTGGACCAGGAACGTCACGATGAATCCGAGCGATACGACGAGCAGGACGACCGCGATCGCCGAGCCGAAGCCGATGCGGCTTGCCTCGCCGATGATGTTGTCGGTGATGAGGACGGAGAGGAGTTCCAGGCCGTTGCGGCCCTTGTTGACGGCGTAGACGATGTCGAAGGCGCGCAGGGCCTCGATGACGGTGATGACGCCGACTATGACGTTGACCGGGCGCATCGTCGGGAAGACCACGCGGAAGAAGGTCTGGCGCTCGTTCGCGCCGTCGATCGCGGCCGCCTCCTTCAGCTGGGGGTCGACGGCCTTCAGGCCGGCCAGGTAGAGGATCATCACGTAGCCGACGTGCCGCCAGCTCGCCGCGATCATCATCATCCAGATGTTGAGGTGGGAGTCGCCGAGCCAGTCGATCGGGTCCTCGTGGTTGTTGAGGATCGTGTTGACCACGCCCTGGTCCGTGCCGAGGATCAGCTGGGCGATGAAGCCGACGATGGCGAGCGAGAGCACGACCGGCATGTAGAGCACGGACTGGTAGAAGCGGCTGAAGCGGACGCCCCGGTCGATGAGGACGGCCAGGAACAGACCGAAGGGCGTGGCGATCAGGCCGAGGAAGAGCAGCCACATGATGTTGTGGCGGACGGCCGGCCAGAACGGCGGGTAGTTGTCGGCGAGGTTCTTGTAGTTGTCCAGGCCGACCCAGTGAATGTCCCCGATGCCGTCCCAAGCGGTGAAGGACAGGCCGATCGAGGCGAGCGTCGGGCCCCAGACGATGGCTATGTCGAGCAGGATCGGGATGCCGAGCAGCACGCCGAGGACGACGGCGTCACGGCGGGTGAACCGCCTGAGGCGCCGCCGTCGTCCGGCGCGTCGCGGGAAGGTGGGCGCCACGGAACTTTTCCCCCAGTGATCAGCCGACGGGCTGCGAGAAGATGGTCTTCTTCTGCCGCTCGATGCTGTTGCACAGCCCGTCGACGTCCTTCGGGTTGCCGATGAAGTCCTGGATGGACTGGATCATCACCGTCGAGGCGAAGTCGGGCCGGGTGTCGCGGTCCAGGAACTGCGAGATCTGCTTGGCGCCCGAGACGAGCTGCGCGGACTTCTTCTGCAGGGCGCTGTACTTGGAGGTGTCGGCGCCGGAGTTGACCGCCACGTTGTTGGGGTCGTACTTGAGATAGACGTCCTCGGCCTCGGGCTTGCCGAGCCACTTCAGCAGGTCCCTGGCACCGGTGAGGTTCTTGGACTTCTTCGCCACGAGGAACCCGTCGATGGGCGCCTCCACGGCGTCCTGGCCCCACTGCGGGTCGATCTCGGGGAAGGCGAAGAAGTCGATGTCGTCGCGCTCGTTCGCCGGGAACTGGGTGCCGGGGTGCGGCATGCCGAACACCGCCATGCCGGTCTTGCGCTGCTGCAGGCTCTGCCCGGCTTCCTCCCACGTCCGGCCGAGCGCGCCCTTCTGGTAGTACGGCATGAGCTCACGCCAGGTGTCGAAGACGTTCTTCACCTTCGTGTCGGTCCACGATTCCTCGCCCGCCATCAGGGACTTGTGGAAGTCGTATCCGTTCAGCCGCAGATTGATGTAGTCGAAGGTACCCATCGCGGGCCAGCCGTCCTTGTCGCAGAAGGCGACCGGATTGCCGTCCTTCTGCATCTGCTTGGCAAGGGCGATGAAGTCGTCCCATTTCGCGGGCTGTTGATAGCCCTTCTGCTCGAAGAGGCTCTTGCGGTGGAAGACCGCCCACGGATAGTAGTAGTACGGCACGAAGTACTGCTTGCCATCGTGCGTGGACTGCGCCTTCAGGGCGTCCGAGAAACCCGAGAAGGTCTTCCAGACGTCGCTGATCTCGGTCAACAGGCCTTTCTCCGCGAAGTACTGCATGCGGTATCCCGCGAACCACATGAAGACGTCGTCGGGTGTGCCCTGCAGATAGCGGTTGATGTTCTCCTGGAAGTCGTTGTGGTCCTTGGTGTTGACCTTCACCTTCTTTCCGGTCTTCTTCTCGTACGCCTGGAAGGCCGCCGCGTACGCCTTCTTCGGTACGGCGTCCGAGGCGTTGGAGCCGACGGTGACTTCCTTCTTGTTGCCGCCGGGCCCCTCGCCGCACCCCGACAGCAGGGCGGGCAGCGTGACCACACCGGCGCCAAGAGCCGCACCACGCAAGAGATTTCGCCGGGACATCGGATGACCTGCCCATCCTTGGGCTGGACCAATCCGCTGGAACGATGACTGTGCCATGTGCCCCTCCCAGGAGCGCCACCCAACACAACCGAACGCGTGGCTTGGATCTCACCTCCGTGTGGCCTCGACGTCAAGGGTTCTGACGGCATATCGAACAACCGTTACCTGTTCTCTTCCAACACAGTCCGACACGTCCTACCGTAAACGCGCACCGATGACGCGGACATGACGTCATCCCACCTTTCGCGTGTTCGGAGGAACGTAACGATGCGTCACCCTCACACCCGCACAACCCGCCGAAGAGTGGTCGGAGCGCTCACCGCAGGACTCCTGTGCGCGGCCGGACTCGCCGTGCCGGCCGCGGCGGCACCCACCGCCGAGCCCGCCGCGCCGACCCTGGCGGACGGCCTCGCCCTGACCCCTCCGATGGGTTTCAACAACTGGAACTCCACGCACTGTCGTGCCGAGTTCAACGAGTCCATGGTCAAGGGAATCGCGGACATCTTCGTCGAGAAGGGCCTGAAAGACGCCGGTTACCAGTACGTCAACCTCGATGACTGCTGGGCCCTGCCGAGCCGGGACGCGGACGGCAAACTCGTCCCCGATCCGGTCCGTTTCCCGAACGGGATCAAGGCGGTCGCCGACTATGTGCACTCCAAGGGGCTCAAGCTCGGCATCTACACCAGCGCGGGCACGAAGACCTGCAACAGCGCAGGATTCCCGGGGGCGTTGGGACACGAGTACAGCGACGCCCAGCAGTTCGCCGACTGGGGAGTGGACTACCTCAAGTACGACAACTGCAATAACCAAGGTGTGGACGCCAAGTTGCGTTACACCACCATGCGCGACGCGCTCGAGGCGACCGGCCGTCCCATCGTCTACAGCATCTGCGAATGGGGCCAGAACAAACCCTGGGAATGGGCCGCGGATGTGGGCCACTTGTGGCGCACGACCGGTGACATCAGCGACAACTGGGGCTCCATGCTGGGGATCCTGAAGAAGAACCTGCCGCTCGCGCCGTATGCCGGCCCCGGGCACTGGAACGACCCCGACATGCTGGAGGTCGGCAACGGCGGCATGACGGACACCGAGTACCGCTCCCACTTCTCGATGTGGTCGATCATGGCCGCCCCGCTGCTCATCGGCTCCGACCTGCGCAAAGCGACCCCGGCGACCTTCGACATCCTCGACAACAAGGAGGTCATCGCCGTCGACCAGGACCCGCTGGGCAAGCAGGGCGCGGTCGTCTCCTCCGAGGGCGGACGCTGGGTCGTCGCCAAGGAGATGAAGGACGGCAGCCGCGCGGTCGCCCTCTTCAACGAGTCCGGCACCGCCCAGCGCATCGCCACCACCGCCAAGGCAATCGGCCTGCCCGAGACCCCCGCCTACACCCTGCGCGATCTGTGGCAGCACAACAGCTACAACACCGCGGGCACCATCTCGGCGACCGTCCCCGCCCACGGAACGGTTCTCGTACGGGTCTCCGCCGACCGCAAGTGGGCCGCGTACCCGCCCGCCGTCGAACTCGGCCTGGACGGCAGCCCGTTGATGGAGGCGGGCAAGCCGGCCACGCTGACGTCTGCGGTAACCGACCTCGGCCGTTCACCCGCTCTGCACGTCTCGGCGAAGCTGTCGGGCCCCGAGGGCTGGACGGTGAAGGCGACTTCGCGGACCACCTCCGCCGTGGTCCCGACAGGCCACTCCCTGCGCACCACGTGGTCCGTCACCGCTCCACAAGGGACGCCGACGGGTTCGTACGACCTGACGCTGAAGGCGAGTTACCGCTCGCCGACCGGTGTCCGTGTCGACAGCACCGTGCCGCTGACGGCATCCGTCGTCGTACCGCCGCCTTCGGGGACGTCCGGGCTCGGTGACCTGCCCTGGCTGTCGGCCACCAACGGCTACGGTCCGGTCGAGCGCAACACCAGCAACGGGGAGAGCGCCGCGGGCGACGGCCATCCGATCACCATCGGCGGAGTGGTGTACGGCAAGGGGCTCGGCGTCCACGCGGAGAGCGCCGTCGAGTACTACACCGGCAAGGCGTGCAGGACGGTCACCGCCGACGTGGGCGTCGACGACGAGAAGGGCGCCAACGGCACCGTCGCCTTCGAGATCTGGGCCGACGGCACCAAGGTCGCCTCGACCGGCGTCCTGACCAACTCGATGCCGGCCCAGCCACTCACCGCGGACGTGACCGGCGCCCAGGTCGTCCGCCTGGTCGTCACCGACGGCGGCGACGGCATCGACTCGGACCACGCGGACTGGGCGAACGCACAGTTGACCTGCTGAGCCCCACCGAAGGGCCCAGCAGCCCGCCTGAACGTTCCTGCACCGCTGAGCGCCTCCGCTGCTGCCGAGGCGCTCAGACCGCGGCCGTGTCCGCCCGCTTGGCGAGCGCGGCCGCGGCCGCCCCGACCAACCCGGCGTCCGTGCCCATCTGGGCCGGCGTGATCTCCAGGCGCTGCACGAAGGAGAGCGTCGCGTAGTCGCCGAGCGCCTTGCGCAACGGCGTGAACAGTACGTCGCCCGCCTTGCCCACTCCCCCGCCGATCACCGCGATGTCGATCTCGACGAGGGTCGCCGTGGCCGCGATACCGGCCGCCAGCGCCTGGGCCGCCCGCTCGAAGGAGGCCAGCGCGACCGGGTCGCCGACCTGCGCGGCGGCAGCGACCGCGGCGGCCGAGGTGTCGCCGTCGGGGCCGGGCTGCCAGCCGTTCTCCAGCGCCCGGCGGGCGATGTTCGGCCCGCTCGCGATGCGCTCCACGCAGCCGCGCGAACCGCACGGGCACGGGTCGCCGTCGAGGTCGACGCTGATGTGGCCGATGTGGCCCGCGTTGCCGGTGGGGCCGGGATGCAGCTGGCCGTTCAGGACCAGGCCGCCGCCGACACCCGTGGAGACCACCATGCACAGGGCGTTGTCGTGGCCGCGGGCCGCGCCCTGCCAGTGCTCGGCCGCCGTGATGGCCACGCCGTCGCCGATCAGCTCGACGGGCAGGCCGCCGGCCGCCGCCCGGACCCGCGCCACGAGCGGGTAGTCGCGCCAGCCCGGCACGTTCACCGGGCTCACCGTGCCCGCGGAGGCGTCCACCGGACCGGCGCTGCCGATACCGAGGGCCGTGGCCCGCCCCCACAGGGGCGAGACGGTCAGCTCGCCGAGGACCTCCTCCACGGCGCCCATCACGGTCTCGCCGTCCTGCTGCGCGGGCGTCGCACGCTGTGCGCGCACCACGATCTGGCCGTGGCCGTCCACCAGCGCCCCGGCGATCTTGGTGCCGCCGATGTCGAGCGCTGCCACGAGGTCGGTCTGCATCGGTGTCGGATCTCCCCGTCAACCATCGGATCTCCGGTCAGCCAGGGGAAGTTCCCCCTTCAACCATGGAGAAGGTGAGCCGGTCTGGCGGTGGGGGCGCAGGCCGGAGATTGCGGTGGACAGTCTCTCTTGCATATGACAACGTTGTCCAGGCTCTATGCTCGACGCCACATCCTCATACAAACTCATGGTCCGACGCATCCCCGTGAACGAGACCCGTGGACGAGACAGGACAGGACAGCGCATCGTGCCCGAGACCGCTCGCCGAACAGCCCCCCTCACCGGAACGCGTTACGGCAACCGTCCGACCATGAAGGACGTGGCGGCGCGCGCCGGAGTCGGCCTGAAGACCGTCTCCCGTGTGGTCAACGGCGAGCCCGGTGTCACACCGGAGACCGAGCGCCGCGTCCAGGAGGCCATCGACGCGCTGGGCTTCCGCCGCAACGACAGCGCCCGGGTCCTGCGCAAGGGCCGCACCGCCAGCATCGGCCTGGTCCTGGAGGACCTCGCCGACCCGTTCTACGGCCCCCTCAGCCGCGCCGTCGAGGAAGTGGCCCGCGCGCATGGCGCCCTCCTGATCAACGGCTCCAGCGCCGAGGACCCGGACCGCGAGCAGGAGCTGGCGCTGGCCCTGTGCGCACGGCGGGTGGACGGCCTGGTGATCATTCCCGCCGGTGACGACCACCGCTATCTCGAGCCCGAGATCAAGGCGGGCGTCGCCACGGTCTTCGTCGACCGCCCGGCCGGGAAGATCGACGCCGACGTCGTCCTCGCCGACAACTACGGCGGCGCCCGCGACGGCGTCGCCCATCTCATCGCCCACGGCCACCGCCGGATCGGCTTCATCGGCGACATGCCCCGCATCCACACGGCCGCCGAGCGGCTGCGCGGCTACCGGGCCGCCATGGAGGACGCGGGCATCGCGGTCGAGGACTCCTGGACGTCCCTGGGCGTCACGGACCCGCAGCGGGTGCGCCGGGCCGCCGAGGAGATGCTCTCCGGACCGGATCCCGTCACCGCGATCTTCACGGGCAACAACCGGGTGACGGTCACCGTGGTCCGCGTGCTCGCCGAGCAGTCCCGCCGTGTCGCCCTGGTCGGGTTCGACGACTTCGAGCTCGCCGACCTGCTGCAGCCGGGCGTCACCGTCGTCGCCCAGGACGCGGCGGCGCTCGGCCGCACCGCCGCCGAGCGCCTCTTCCGGCAGCTGGACGGGACCCTGATCACTCCGGAACGCATCGAGCAGCCGACGCGGCTGATCACGCGCGGCTCGGGCGAGCTGCCGCCGGCGGACTGAGCCGGCCGTGGCCGACCGCACACTGGAGTCACTGGGCCTGGCCGAGGCCCCGCGGGACCATCCGCTGCTCTACCCGGGTGCCTGGCCGTCGGAGTCCGGGCTCCTCGACGGCGACCGGCTGCTGCCCCTCGACCGCCTGGTGTACGAGGACCGCGCCCCCGTTCTGGCGGTCGGCTCCAACGCCTGCCCGGGCCAACTGCGCAACAAGATGGCCGAGTCCGGCATCACCTCGCCCATCCCGATGGTGCGCACCAGGGTCGCCGGGATCGGGGTGGGCGTCTCCGGGCATGTGAGCCGCCTCGGATACGTGTCGGCATCACCGGTCGAAGCGCCCGGCGCCGTACGGGAGTTGTTCCTCACCTGGCTCGACGCCGAGCAGCTCGCGGTGATCGACGCGAGCGAGGGCGTGCCGCTGCCGTACGGCAACTTCCGGCGCGCCTGGCTGCCGGCGCCGGAGGTGCGGGTGGAGTTGGCGGACGGTACTCGGCTGCCCGGTGCGTACATCTACGTCAACCGCCGGGGCGTGCTGCGCAACGGCAGCGGCACCCCGCGCACGCATCCCGGCCAGCGGCCGCTGATCACCGAACTCCTCGTCAAGTCGCCCCGGTTGAGGGAGCTGTTCGGTGCCACGCCCGAGGAGTTCTGTGCGCGGGCCCGGGCCGACGCGGCGCTGTGCGAGCGGGGCACCCGGGTGTTCGCCGAGGAGAAGCTGGTGACGACCTCGGGGCTGGAGCGGTACGTGGCGGAGATGTGAGAGTGGCGGACGCGTGAGCGTCAGCAGACCGGCAGGCCGGGGACCGGCTCGTCGTTGTCGCCGCCCTTGATGTAGACGTCGCTGACGTAGACGTTCGTGTTGCCGCTGTCGTCGTCCGTCTTCGCCCACCAGACGTTGGTCCACTGGCCGTATGTCTCGCGGCGGCCCAGGTTCTGCTGACAGAAGAAGTAGTTGGTGCCCGCTCCGAGTACGCCGACCTCGGTGCCGGAGGCGGTGTAGGACTTGGCGGTGCGCCAGACCGTGCAGTTGTACTTGCCGCCGCCGATGGACTGACAGGCCGGCGCCTGGGTGGTCGCGCCGCCGGAGCTCCCGGCCGTCGGGGTACCGCCGTTGCCGGAACCGCCGCCCGAGGCGTTGGTCGGGGCGGACGAGGTGGCCTTGCCCGCGGGCGTGGTTGCCCCTTGGTGGCTCGGCGTCTTCTCCGTCGCCGTGGGGGTCTTCTCGTGGCCCTGCTGAGTGGGCTTGGCGTCGTCGGAGCGGTCCGCGTCGGTACGGCCGGACGCCGACGAGGAGTTCTCCGTGCGCGTACTGGACGAGGGCTGCGCATTCGCTTCCGCGTCCCCGGAGTTGTTCATCAGAGCTACGGTGGCACCGGCCGCCGCGAGGACGACGGTGACGGCTGCGGCGGCGAGGAAGGCACGGCCCTTGCGGCGGGGTGAGCTCTGGGTGGGGATGAGGTCGGTGGGGGCGGAAGCCGAGGTCGGACCTGCGGGCACGGGCGGACCAAAGCCCCCGGCCGCGTGCGCGGCGGGCTCCGCGGAACCGAAGTCCGGCCCTGCTCGGCCGGGTTGCTGCGCAGCACCGAAGCCTTGCACGCCCTGCTGAGCGGGCCCGAAACCCTGGGCGCCCTGCCCGGGGTGCTCCGCGGAACCGGATGCCTGTTGTCCGGCCTGCTCCGCGGAATCAAAGCCCGGCGTCGTCCGTCCGTCCCGCTCGGCGGAACCGGCCCCCTGATCGGCCTGCTCCCCCTGCGCGCCGGCGACCTCTGTCCCCGGCGGCCCGAAGCCCTGCCCCGCAGGCTCGACCGGCCCGAACCCCGGCGGCATCGACGGAACGCCCCGTTCGGTCTCCTCCCGCACCGGAGCTGGTGCGCCGCGCAGTATCGTCGTCGGCGTGTCCGTACCCGCCCTGTCGACCACCGCCTGCAGCAGCTCACGGGCCTGTTCGGCCTCGGGGCGGGCGTCGGGCCGTTTGTCCATCAGGCGGCGCAGGACGGGGGCGAGGGAACCGGCGTGGCGGGGTTCCGGCAGCGGCTCGGTGACGATCGCGGCGAGCGTGGAGTACGTCGACGTACGGCGGAAGGGCGAGGAGCCCTCGACCGCCGCGTACAGCGTGGCCCCCAGCGCCCAGACGTCCGAGGCCGGGCCGGGATCGGAGCCTTGTGCGCGCTCCGGGGCCAGGTAGTCCAGGGAACCGACGAGTTCGCTGCTGCGGGTGAGGTGGGTGGCCGAGCCGTCGCCCGGGTCCTCCATGGTGGCGATGCCGAAGTCCGTGAGGACGACGCGGCCGGAGCGGTCGAGCAGGATGTTGCCGGGCTTCACGTCGCGATGCAGGACGCCGGCCCGGTGGGCGGCGGCCAGCGCGTCCATGACCTTGGCGCCGATGTCGGCGGCCTCGCGCGCGTCGAGCGTGCCGCGCTCGCGCAGCACGTCGTCCAGGGACGGCCCGTCGACCAGCTCCATGACGATCAGCGGGCGGCCGTCGACCTCGGCCACGTCGTGCACGGCCACGACTCCGGGATGGCGCACCCGGGCCGCCGCGCGGGCCTCGCGCTGCATCCGCAGCCGCAGATCGGCGAGTTCGGGCCCGGCGGCGTCGGTGTAGGTGCGCAGTTCCTTGACGGCGACCTCGCGGCCGAGGACCTCGTCGACTGCTCTCCACACCACGCCCATGCCGCCGCGCCCGAGCTGGGACACGACGCGATAGCGCCCGACCAGCAGCCGACCGGTCCCGTCGCCCTGGCCCTTTCCTGCCGAAGTCTCCCCCGAAGACACCGCCCGCCCCGTTCCTGTGACATGTCAATGCGTGCCGTACACACTACGGGGCGGGGGTGACAACGCCAGCCGTCGGCGACGGCTGTGACAGGCCCGCTACTTGCCGGAGACGGTCAGGTCGCCGCGCCGGGGCGATGCGAAACCCTCCAGATCGGCCCGGGTCAGACCGGTCACCTGGGCGACCTCGGCGATGTCCAGCGCACCGCAGTCCAGGCCGCGCAGCAGGTAGCCGCTGAGGGCCTTGGCGGTGGCGGGCTCGTCCATGACGTCGCCGCCGGCCTGGTTCGCGTACCGGGCGAGACGCTCGGCCGCCTGCTCGAAGCCCTCGCGGTAGAAGGCGAAGACGGCCGCGTACCGGGTGGGGATGTGGCCGGGGTGCATGTCCCAGCCCTGGTAGTAGGCGCGGGACAGGGCGCGGCGGGTGAGGCCGTAGTGCAGGCGCCATGCGTCGTGGACCTTCGCCGTCGGGCCCACCGGCAGCACGTTCGTCGAACCGTCCGACACCCGGACCCCGGTCCCCGCCGCCGCGACCTGCATGATCGCCTTGGCGTGGTCGGCGGCCGGGTGGTCGCTGGCCTGGTACGCGGCGGAGACGCCGAGGCAGGCGCTGTAGTCGAAGGTGCCGTAGTGCAGTCCGGTGGCGCGCCCCTCGGCGGCCTGGATCATGCGCGCGACGGTCGCGGTGCCGTCGGTGGCGAGGATGGACTGGCTGGTCTCGATCTGGATCTCGAAGCCGATCCGGCCGGGCTCCAGGCCGCGCGCCTTCTCGAACTCCTCCAGCAGCCGCACCATGGCGGTGACCTGCTCGGCGTAGGTCACCTTGGGCAGCGTCAGCACCAGCCCGTCGGGCAGACCACCGGCCTCCATCAGGCCGCTGAGGAAGATGTCGAGGGTGCGGATGCCCCGGTCGCGTACCGGCGCCTCCATGCACTTCATACGGATGCCCATGTACGGGGCCGCGGTCCCCTTCTCGTAGGCCTCCGCGATCAGCCGGGCCGCGCGGGCCGCGGTCTCGTCCTCCTCGGCGTCCGGGCGCGGGCCGTAGCCGTCCTCGAAGTCGACGCGCAGGTCCTCGATGGGCTCGCGCTCCAGCTTGGCGCGCACGCGTGCGTAGACGGGCTCGGCGAGCTCGTCGGACAGACCGAGGACCGCGGCGAAGGAGGCGGCGTCCGGGGCGTGTTCGTCTAGGGCGGCGAGAGCCTGGTCGCCCCAGGAGCGGATGGTGTCGGCGGCGAAGACGTCACCGGGGACATAGACGGTGTGGACGGGCTGCCGGGTGCCGGGGTCACCGGGGTAGCGGCGCTCCAGTTCGGCGTCGACCGGCGCGAGGGAGGCGCTGATCTCCTCGCTGATCGCACCCGCGAGGCTCGTCGCCACCTTCTCCTGCTGGCCCATCCCATACCCTCCTGTTTTCCACTGTACGGAATCAACAATCCGTAGAACGAAGTTATCCGGGCACCTTCCGGATGGTCAACACCATGTCCACGGGCAGCAAGGCTGTGATCTCGGCATGTTCACGCTCATCTCACACACGGGTATGACACTTCCCTACGCACAACTCGCCCCACACACGACTCGTCCGGCTGTCGCCACCGAAGGAGCCGCCGTGCCGATCCACCGCCGAGTCACCCGCCGTCTGGGTCTCCAGGCCCTCTTAGCCGCGGCGGTCACGGTGCCCCTCTCCAGTGCCGCGATCCCCGCCTCGTCCGCCTCGCCCGTATGGGTTTCGCCCGCCCGGTCCGACCCGTCCCCCTCGGCGAAGGGACGCCGGGCGCCCCGTCTCCATGTCATGACCTTCAACCTGCGTTTCGCGAGTACCACCGAACCCAACAGCTGGCGCGACCGCAGACCGGTGATGCGCGAACTGCTGCATCGCGCGCACCCCCAGATCATCGGCACGCAGGAGGGCCTCTATCAGCAACTGCGCGACATCGACTACGACCTCGGACCGGACTATGCGTGGATCGGCACCGGCCGGGAGGGCGGCAGCCGCGACGAGTCCACGGCGATCTTCTACGACACCCGGCGCCTGGCCCCGGTCGAGCACTACACCTTCTGGCTCTCCGACACCCCGGAGGTCATCCGGTCGAACACCTGGGGCGCCGCCTTCCCCCGCATCGTCACCTGGATCCGCTTCCGCGATCTCGCCGACGACGGACGGGAGTTCTACGTCCTCAACACGCACTTCGACCATGCGAGCCAGTACGCGCGCGAGCGCAGCGCCTCGTTGATGATCCAGCGGATCGCACAGCTCGACCACTCGCTGCCGGTCGTGGTGACGGGTGACTTCAATGTCGCCGCGCACGAGAACCCGGTCTACGACACGCTGACGGGTTCGGGACTCGTCGACGCCTGGGACGCGGCGGCGCGGCGCAGTGCCCTGTACGGGACGTTCCACGGCTACAAGGGGCTCACGCCGAACGGCGAGCGCATCGACTGGATCCTCACCTCGCCGTGGGTGACGACGCACCGGGCGTCGGTCAACACCTTCTCCGTGAACGGGCAGTTCCCCAGCGACCATCTGCCGGTGGAGGCGTCGCTCAGCCTGGAATGAACCGAGGCCCCCGTGACTGTTCGTGCAGTCGCGGGGGCCTCGGCCCGGTGCGGGGGTGATCAACCCTTGCGGGTGTTGATCTCCTCGGTGAGCTGGGGGACGACGTCGAAGAGGTCGCCGACGACGCCGTAGTCGACCAGGTCGAAGATCGGGGCCTCCGGGTCCTTGTTGACCGCGACGATGGTCTTGGAGGTCTGCATGCCGGCCCGGTGCTGGATGGCGCCGGAGATGCCGTTGGCGATGTACAGCTGCGGGGAGACACTCTTGCCGGTCTGGCCGACCTGGTTGGTGTGCGGGTACCAGCCGGCGTCCACCGCCGCGCGGGAGGCGCCCACCGCGGCACCCAGGGAGTCGGCGAGGGCCTCGATGAGCGGGAAGTTCTCGGCGCCGTTGACGCCGCGGCCGCCGGAGACCACGATCGCGGCCTCGGTCAGCTCCGGGCGGCCGGTGGACTCGCGCGGGGTGCGGGCGGTGACCTTGGTGCCGGTCGCCTGCTCGGAGAACGACACGGTCAGGGCCTCGACCGCACCGGCGGCGGGGGCGGCCTCGACGGCGGCGGAGTTGGGCTTGACGGTGATGACCGGGGTGCCCTTGCTGACCCGGGTGGTGGTGGTGAAGGAGGCGGCGAACACCGACTGGGTGGCCACCGGGCCCTCGTCGGACGCCTCGAGGTCGACGGCGTCGGTGAGGATGCCGGAGCCGATGCGCAGCGCGAGGCGGGCGGCGATCTCCTTGCCCTCCGCGGAGGAGGGGACCAGGACGGCGGCCGGGGAGACGGCGGCGACGGCGGCCTGCAGCGCGTCGACCTTGGGTACGACGAGGTAGTCGGCGTACTCGGACGCCTCGTGGGTGAGCACCTTGACGGCGCCGTGCTCGGCCAGCGCGGCGGCGGTGTCGGCGGCGCCCGCGCCGAGCGCGACGGCGACCGGCTCGCCGATGCGGCGGGCCAGGGTCAGCAGCTCCAGGGTGGGCTTGCGGACGGCACCGTCCACGTGGTCGACGTAGACGAGAACTTCAGCCATGGGAACGAAAC
>NZ_JBIAUR010000023.1:0-175222 GCF_042893105.1 Streptomyces sp. NPDC001663
GCCCTGCTTCCATGCGTCGGCCCGCACGCGATCACCCGATCAGGAACCCTGTTCGACCAGACCAGCCCCGTGATCGATAAGCGGATGGCGTCTCACGTCGTTCTTCCCCTCTTGTGCTGTTGAGCAGTTGTGCCGTTGGTCAGACAGGCACGCCGCGGGCCTGCCTCTGGACCGTTGGTCGGACGGGCGAGGCGGGCAGCCGGGGCGAGACGATCTTGCAGACCGGCAAGCGGGGATCTCAATGAAGTTGAGGAAGAACTGAGGGAAAAGGTCTTCTACCGGCAGTTACTCGATATTTCAACCATCACTGGCGAGGGGCAGGACCGGCTCCAGAGTCAAGTGCGGTCTCGTCGGATCAGTGCGTCGTAGGCGCCGAAATGCGGTACGGGTTCCCAGTTGCCAGTGACGTCAACACCGTGCCGAGTTTCCTTGGATTCCTCACCATCAACCTCTACCAAGCCTCGAATGATGCCATCGGTGGTGAATTCGTAGACCTCCATTCTCTCCGCGTCCGCATATCCACCCCGCTCCTGCGAATCGCCGTATTCATACGAGGTTGCCGCTTCCAAGAAAAAAGAGCCGTTGATCAGAGTGAACGTATAGTCGAGAGAGTCACGACCAAGCGCATCCATGAAGATGACCGAGCTGTATCCGGTCTCCATGCGCATTTCCACTCGCAGTTCCGGTGCGGAGTTCCCACGGGGAGACGCAACAGCGGTATACAGCTGACCGGAATCATGTCTGGCCTGGGCCTGCTCGGGTGTCAGCGGGCGCATCGGCGTATCGGTGAGGCTGTTCCACCACTCGCAGTAGGACCAGATCATGGCTGCGTGCCTACGCCGTTGCGACCCTGTTCTGGATGAACTCCAACCATTGCCGGAGGGTCATGCCTTCAGGAGGCAGAAGGCCGAGCCCCAGCGCATTGGCTGCGGTGTGGAGTTCCTGATCCGAGGACACCATGGACAGGAGTTCATCGAGCTCTCGCGCTGCCTGTGCCAGATCTTCCGGTAGGGATTCGCTGACATACTCATCGAGAGCCTCATCGCGAGAATTGTAGAAGTATGAGAAATTCTGGTGAAAATAAGCGCCGAGCAGCTGACCCAGCTCGGGGAATCGTTCGTTCCATTCCCAATGGTTCTGCGGGTTAATAAGGGGAATCTGCGACGGGTCTTGCAGGAATCGGTAGAGATGATCCCTGGTGATGCGGAGGCAGTCCTCCACGCTTGTTCCCATCGGAGGGCGGATGTGCGGCAGGTTTTCCACCTCGTCTGCGATCTCTTCGGAGAAGAGTCCGACGGAGAGCAGGTCGTCAATTTGACGGACGGCCGTTTCTGCGCGCGCAGGGTCCCGGGCGGCGATCCTGAGGTAAGAGGCCAGGCCAGGGCCCGGGGTCTCCGCAGTGTCGGAGAATGTGAAGCCGGTGTTCGCATAGGCTTCCAGCAGGTCGCTGAGTTCATAGAATCGGTGCTCTGGCGGAAATTCCTGGCTCATGAGTTGCTCCGAGTGCGCGTGTGTTAGGGCCGGGGGAACGAGGTGAGGACGCGGTATCCGGAGGCCGCTGACGGGTCGGCCTTGAGAATGACACGAACGCCCTTCACCCACTTCGTTCCTTGGCCATGGGTGAAGTCGTAGCGTGTGAGGTAGAGCCCCGTGTTTTCTTGAAAGTCCGCTTCCAGTCGCAGTGTTCCTTTGCCGCCCTTGGCTAGCCAAGCGGATATCTTCCGCTGGTTCCGTTCGGTCGCTAGAGTTTTGTCGGTGAAGCGTTGCGCCGCATCGACGTCAACGTAGCGTGAGTCCTCGTCAAGGCCAGGGTTCTCGCGCAGGCGCCTGCGCATGCCGTGGATGGTCTTGTCGACGTGCCTGTCGATCGTGTGGGCTTCGCTCTTGCCGCCAAGGCTTTTGCCCTCATCACCGCGGACATCTGCCCGGTGCTCGGGCTTTATACGCCCCTTGCGTTTGCTCCTCGGCCACGCGTTGTAGTCCCCACCGGAGCCATTCGATGCGCCCAAGCCCATCAGGACGATCCCGGCCGTGCCGAGAATGCCGGCGTTCAGGGCGGCCTCGGTGGTGAGGACGCCCAGTGCTCCCCCTCCGGCCAGCGCCAGACCTCCGGGTGGGAACAGGGCGAGCAGCGAGAGCAGGAGGAGGGCGAACCCAAGGTAGGCGAGGAAGGAGTTCAGCGCGTCGAGCAGATGGACGGTGTGAATGGTCCTGCCGTCGGGGCCCGCGTCCCCGAACGCCCGCCACAGCAGGAGTACGCCGGTGGTTGCCGCGCCCAGGGCGGTGCCGAGGCGGAAGCGGTGGGCCGCCAGCGATTCGGCCGTGGGCTGGGCCGCGGCGATACGCCAGGTGCGCAGCAAGGTCGTGAGCTGGTAGGCGATCCAGACCAGTGCGGCGATGCCGAAGCCCATGAGGATCCTCGGCCCCGAACCGGTGCTGAAGAACTTCTGCAGCCCGGCGGTCGAGGTGAACGAGCCGACCCCCAGGAACAGCAGCGAGGGGAGCACGAGTACGCACGGAATGAGCAGCAGCCACCGTCGGCGAGGGCCACGGGCCGTTCGGGTCGCCTTCAGCCAGGCGCGGATGTTCAGCGTCCGCCAGGCGCCCGGGTTGTCGGTCGCCTCCATCCGGGCGGTGATCCCGGCGACCACTCGGCGGAGTTCCTCGGTGTCGTCGGGCGGCGCGGACGCGGTGGCGTACAGCAGGGAGCGCCGCAGCCTGACGTAGCGCAGGGCGATCAGCAGGCTCCAGGGCAGGCGCCAGGTCGCGTAGCGCAGCAGGGCTGCCGGGCTGTCGCCGTCGGTGCGTTCGGAAGCCAGCAGGACGCCCGGCACGGTGCGCTTGCCGCGGTGGATCTGACGCAGGTCGACGGCCATGGCTACGGCCAGGCACACCAGGGGCGCCGCCCACGCCTTGCCGTCCAGGGAGTCAAGCCAGTGCGCGGCCTGGCTGGCGGGTTTCTGGACGGCGTAGTTGTTGACCGTGTGATACGCGGCAGCGGCCGCGACCGGGAGCAACGACCACAGACGCACCCACCCCCGTGCGCGCCACAGCAGCCCGACCCCGAGGCCGGCCATGGCCGTGAACACCAGGTGCGAAAAGGTCTCCGTGACCGCGGGGCCGCCCAGGTCCAGCTGACTGAACGGGGCCGGGAGCCAAGCCGTGAACACCTGCTCCGGGCCGGGCACATAGGGCGGCGAGAGGCTGTCGGGGATGATCCAGCCACCGCCGCGGGCGATCGCCCGGTCGGCGTCGAGGCCGTACCGCAAGACCGCCTCCAGCAGCCCGAACCCGCCTCCCAGTGCCGCGCCCAGCACCACGAAGTCGGTCAGCCCCCACTGGCGGCGGACCTTCGGGCTCAACCCGACCAGCAACAGCGGGGAGACCTTGAGCAGTTCCTCCACCCAGGGCGCCACCGTGTAGCTGGTGGTGTTCACCACCGTCAGCAGCGACTGCCCCGACCAGTCGGCGTAGGCGCGGGTGTAGGCGAGCTGCACCAACGCCGTCGCCACACCGCACCCGTACACGCCCACCGCGAGCGCCAGCAGCACGGTGGACAGGCGCACCGAACGGGTTGGCCAGGAAACGGCGAAGAGTTGCAGCACGCCCCAGACGGCCGCCGCCGTCATCATCAACGTCACGCCAGGCCCCCGTTGCACCGGAACGACAATCGATTCGCGATAGTGAATGCGATGCTACGCAGTCAACAGCTTGCACATCAAGGGAGTTGAGGGACTCGACTGCATGGCTTCGACATGTATGCAAATGCGTCGTTCTGTGTCGGCAAAACCAGACCGGCGCGGGCGACACGGCCCGGCGGCCCGCCGTACGGCTCACTGGCAGTTCTGGGCGCCGACACCCGAGGAATCCAAGACGCCTGTTTTCTCGGCCGGGCCACCAATCACCCTCCGTCTCCGTACAGTTGACTTACTGTCACCGACCCAGGGGGATCCGTGAGCTCAGCTGCCGAAACGCCGTCGCCGGATGTGCCGGTGTTGCCCTTCTGGGTGTCGTACGACGATCAGGACGGTCGGCCCGACGACGGGGGCGACTCCATGGGCCTGTTCGGTGGCGGGGACGCCGAGGTGCGGCTGCGGAACGTGCCGCTGGGGCCCCTGCGCAAGAACCTCGCCGATGCCGTGGACGCCTTGCAGGAGGTGTTCGCCGAGGCTGCCGCACGGGGCGGTCCGTTGCCGTTGCGGGAGGCGCATCTGTCCTTGCAGGTGACCGCGAGCGGTGGCGTGCAGTTCGTCGGCAGTGCGCAGGTGCAGCGCAGCCACGGCATCACGCTGGTCTTCAAGCAGTGACCGGTGCGTGATGGGGCGTCACAGAGCGCTGCTCATCGGGGCCAGCGACTATGAAATGCGTGGTGTCTCGCCGCTCCCCTTCATCCCCGCCGACCTCGCCCGCCTCGGGTCGGAACTCGAAGGCCGCGGTTTCGACGACGTCCAGGTCCTGGCCGCGCGCGAAGGCGGCAAGCAGGTCTCGGCGAACTATGTGAACGCCCGGGTCGCCGGGTTTCTCAAGCGCGCCCGCCCGGACGACACGTTGCTCATCCTGCTGAGCGGGCATGGCGTACACGCACGGGGCCGGGACTTCCTCGTGCCGGAGGACATCGACGAGGACACTCACCCCTTCGAGTCCGGGTGCGTGGCCATCGACTGGCGTGAACACCTCGACGAGACCGCTGCCGGTCACGTCGTCTTCCTGATCGACGCCTGCCGGGAGGGAATCGAGCAGGAGTCGATGGGCGTGGAGAGTGTCAGGCAGTGGAGCCGGCAGAAGGTCAGCGCCGCGCTGCGCCGCAAGGTGGCTTATGTGTACGCCTGCTCGCCGGGGCAGTTCGCGCTGTTCGTGCGCCCGCACGACTCGTCCGCCGACCCGGTGGCCGGTGTCCGGCCCGGCGATTCGTTCAGCATCTTCTCCCGGTCCGTGTCGGACGTCATCGCCGCCCATCCTGGTACGGCGGCGCTCGCACTCAGCGAGTTCCAGGACGCCGTACAGGACCGGATGACCGAGCTGCACCGCGCGTACCGCAAGGGCGGGCAGCCCCAGACGGTTCGGGTCGTCACCGACATCGCGTCCGACCGTTTCCTCTTCCTTCCGCCGCCCCGGACGTGGTCGGGCCGTACGCCCGGGCCCTCTGTCGTAAGAACGGACGTCGCTACGACGACGTATGAGAGCGCGGCGATGAGTGTCGGGGCCGACACGCCCCTGCCGCCGACGTATCCGCCGCGCGGCGTTCGGCCGGGCCGACGGCTCCTCGCCGTGCTGCCCCTGCTCGGTCTGCTCGGCGTCGCCGCCTGGGCGGCGGTCACCTATGGCGGCCACGACGACAACACGGGCCGCGGCGCGACTCCGGACAAGTCCGTAGCCGGGGCCGGATCGGGGACCTCGGTCAGGCCCAGCTCCTCCACGGTGCGGCCTTCGAGCACGAACAGCGGGAAGGACAACGGCAGTTCGGGATCGGAGAAGGACACCGTGCCCAGTGGCTCCACACTGCCCAACTGCACACCGAGCGCTGTGGAGTTGACCGTGCGCAGCCGCCACAACACCTACGGCCCCGAGGACACCCCCGCATTCCTGCTGACCGCCAAGAACTCCTCCGGTACCGACTGCAAGGTCGATCTCGGCCCGAAGAAGGCGGTGTTGACGATCACGCAGGCCGGCAGCGACGAAGCATCCTGGTCCTCCGCCGACTGCCCCAAGGGCTCCGGCAGCCTATTGTTCCGGGCGCCCGCCAACGACACCTTCACGTACACCGTGAAGTGGGACCGCAAGCCGAGTGCTCCGCAGTGCGCGACACCTACGGCAGGGCCGACCGGGGCCGGGACATATCTGGTGGAGGTGGTGGCGCCGGGGTTCGGGAAGGCGCAGACGTCATTCGTGCTGCGGTGATCAAGCCTGCTGCACTGCCCCGGTGAGTTCCGCCAGTACCTGTTCCAGCCAGCGCACGTGCATCTGCAGCGCCCGGTCCTTGTAGTCGTGGACCTGGTCCAGGATCTGTGATACGCGGCCCTGGTCGATCCCGGGTGGGCGAGCCCCACCCGTCCGCGGGAAGGGACGCCAGGCCGTCGAGTCGACCAGATCAGGGACGGCTTCCAAAACGCGGCCTAGCCTTGCCTCATGCCCCTGCACGGCAACGACGAGCCGATCGCCCTCCGCCCCGCGGCTGCCGCCGACGCAGAGGTCGTAGCGGATATCTGGCGTGACGGATGGCGCGACGGTCACCTGGGGCACGTACCCGATGCGTTGGTCGCTGTCCGCACGCCCGAGTCGTTCGTGTCGCGGGCGGCCGAGCGGGTCGGGGACACGGTGGTCGCGGTTGTCGGTGGTGTGGTGGCGGGGTTTGTGATGGTGGTCGGGGACGAGGTCGAGCAGCTGTACGTCGGCGCGGCTCACCGTGGGACGGGTGTCGCGGGCGCGCTGCTCGCGCGGGCCGAGCGGCTGGTTCGGGAGCAGGGGTGTGCTCGGGCCTGGCTTGCCGCGGCTACCGGTAATGCTCGGGCTCGGCGGTTCTATGAGCGTCAAGGGTGGGTCGACGAGGGGTCGTTCGAGTATTCGGCGGAGGGTCCTGGTGGGGCGATCGCCGTCCCGTGCCATCGGTACGTCAAGTACCTGGAGCAGCCGGGCAGTTCGGGATCCCGCCGCTGATGGGCGGCCGCCGCCTTGGCGCTGTGCGGGCCGCCCGGTATCCCGGCTGTGCGGCCAGGCGCATCACCAGACCCGTGCGCACACTTCGGCCACGTTCGTCGGGAAGGCGTACGGGCCTCGTGTTGCTGATCGTTTCGATTGGCCGGTGAGTGTGGCGGTTGGCCACACTGTGCGTCGTAGTTGGCCAGTCCGGGGGCGGGTTGGGCGATTCCTGAACAGCGGCCCGGCGCCGAAGCGCCCGGGGCGGGAGCGGGGCGACCGGGGTGTCCGGGATGACTGCCCTCTCGTTCCGGACAAGTGAGAGGGATGCTGTGCGGTTTCAGGCGCGTGGGCGGGGTGCCGGTCGGTGGATCGCGTTCGGGGTGATCGCGTTCGGAGCCCTGTTCCTTGTCATCGGGCTGATCACTGCCGGGATGTCGATCTCGTTGCTGGCGAACGGGGAGCGTGCCCAGGGCACGGTCGTGAGCTTGGACTGGCAGCAGAGCAGCAGCGGTAGCAGCGGTGTCTCGCACAAGACGCGGACGGACAACGGGCCCATGGCGCACCCGGTCGTCGAGTTCACGGCGGCGGACGGCAAGTCGAGGACGTTCACGTCCTCCTCGGGTTCCAATCCGCCGTCTTACGACGTGGGCGAGCGGGTCGAGGTGCTCTACCGCGCGGATTCCCCCGAGGACGCGCAGATCAACGGGTTCGCCTCGCTGTGGCTGCTGCCGCTGGTCTTCGGTGGGCTCGGGCTGCTGGCAGCGGGGATCGGGACGGGCGTGGTGGTGGCGATGCGAAGGCGGTCCTAGGCCGGGGTTGGGCGGGCAGTCAACGGCTTGTGCTGCAAGGGAGTCGTGAGGCGAACGAGATGCCTGCCGTGCGGGCTGCAAATGCGCTCAAGGCATTCGACGCCCTGACTGGCAGGCTGGACTTACGAACAGCGCAGGAGGCCGGGGTTACCCGACCTCGGCTCCACCCCCGTTCAACCGCCCCAGCAACTCCAGCAACATCACCCGGTCCGCCTCCGGCAACCCCCCGAAGCACTCCGCCAGCACCTCGTCGGCCACCCTGTGCCCGGCCCCGAGCACCCGCTCCCCCGCCGGCGTCAGGTGGTGTTCGATGCGGCGGCCGTGGCCCGGGCGGCGGTCCACCAGGTGCTGGGCGGTCAGGCGGCCCGCCAGGGTGCCGAAGGCCTGCTCGGTCTGGAAGGTGGCTCCCGCCAGTTCGCGCGCCGACGCTCCGGGCATCCGGCTGATCGCGCGCAGGGCGTCCCACTGGGCGAGCGTCGTGCCGACCGCCGCCAATGCGCTGTCCAGCGCGCGGTGTTGGCGGTACTGGGCCTCTTTGACCGCCCGGCCGAGGAGTTGCAGGTCAGCGTGCATGGCGCGAGTCTAACCGAAAACTAAGCTAGCTTATATAAGCATGTTTAGTTAAGGTGGGTGGCATGCCTACAGATCACACCTCGCAGGTGTCCGCCGACCTGTCCGTCATCGTCTCCGAAGCCGGGCCCGAGACCGGCCGCCCCGTCCTCGTCCTGCACGGCGGCGGAGGCCCCGCCACCGTCGCCGGGATCGCCGGGCACCTGTCGCGGAGCGCCCGCACCCTCACCCCCGTCCACCCCGGCTGGGACGGCACCCCGCGCCCCGACTGGTGCACCGGCGTCGACGACCTCGCCCTCGCCTATCTGCACCTCCTCGAGGACCGCGACCTGCGGGACGTGCTGGTGGTGGGCTCCTCGCTCGGTGGCTGGATCGCGGCCGAGATGGCCGTACGGGACGGCGGGCGCCGTATCGGCGGGCTCGTACTGATCGACGCCGTCGGGGTGTACGTCGAGGCCGAGCCGATCGCGGACTACTTCGCCCTCGACCCGCGCGCCGCCGCCGAGCTCTCCTGGCACGAACCGGACCGCTACTTCATCGACCCCGCCGCCCTGCCCGCCGACCAACTCGCCGTCCGCCAGGGCAACATGGCCACGATGCGGGTCCTCGCGGGCGACCCCTACATGCACGACCCGAAGCTGCTGCGCCGGCTGGGGCGGGTGCGCCGGCCGGCCCTGCTGCTCTGGGGAGAGAGCGACCGCATCGTGACGCCTGCCTATGGCGCCGCGTACGCCGCCGCGTTCGGCAACGGGCGGCTGGAGGTCATTCCCAAGGCCGGTCACCTTCCGCAGATCGAGCAGCCGGAGGCCACCCTCGCGCTCATTGACTCCCATCTACGGCAGACGAGCTGAGCCGCCCGAGGTAGGTCGCGATCGTGTCGCACCCGCGGCCACCGGTCGTCACGGCCGGACTCACCCCCTGCGCTTCGTCCACCGAGCCGCGAGTTAGCCTCGGGCACATCAGTCAAAGCGGTAGGAGGCAGGCATGGCCAAGGTTCCCAGCGCGGTGGTCGCCGCGGGCGGGCTCATCGGTGGGTACGGCGTGGCCCGCTGGACCAGGAAGCGGCAGCTGGGCGGGGCCGTGCTGGCCGTCGCGGGGGCCGCGGCCGCGCAGCAGTGGCGGCAGCAGGCCGGCGGCAAGGCCGCGGGGGCGCTGACGGCCGCGTATGTCGCCGCCTTCGGGGCGTCCCATCCGCTGGCCAAGAAGGTGGGCGCCTGGCCCGCGGTGTTCGGGGTGGCCGGTGCCGTGGCGCTGGCGTCCTGGGCGGTCGCCGACCGGCACGCGTAGGCTCCGCCGGTTCTGCCGCGATGGGTCGTGTTTCGTCTGCGGCGCCTTGGGGGCTGGTCGCGCAGTTCCCCGCGCACCTTTGGGGCGCCGACGAACCGCATCGGACGCCGCCGAGCCAGTTTTCGTTATCGTTCGCCACACTGCCCGTCTCCGTGGCATGCATGCGACACGACAGATCAGCCGCCGCACCATGCTCAAGGCCTCGGGCGCCGCAGCCGGAGCCGTCGGGATCGCCTCCCTCGCCACCCCCTCGGTGGCGGCGGGCGGCGGCTTCGCGCACCCCGGGCTCCTCCACACCCGTACCGACCTCGCCCGCATGGCCGCCAAGGTGAAGGCCGGCGCCGCCCCCTACACCGCGGGATACGCGAAGCTGACCGCCAACCGGCATGCGCAGAGCGGCTGGACGGCCAATCCGCAGGCCACCGTGTACCGCGGCGCGGGGTCGCCGCAGAACTACGCGACCCTCTACAACGACATCCACGCCGCCTACCAGAACGCCCTGCGCTACCACGTCGGCGGCGACAGCGCCCACGCCGACACCGCCGTCGCGATCCTCAACGCCTGGTCGGCGAAGCTTACGTCGCTCGCCGGGAGCGCGGACCGGTTCCTCGCGGCCGGGCTCTACGGCTACCAGGCCGCCAACGCCGCCGAACTCGTCCGGGACCACGGTGACTTCGAGCTCGGCCGCTTCCAGGAGATGCTCAGCAAGGTCTTCGCACCGCTCAACGACGACTTCCTGGTCCACCACAACAACGCCGTCGTCACCAACTACTGGACGAACTGGGACCTGTGCGCGATGGCCGGCGTCCTGGCCACCGGGATCTTCTGCGACGACAAGGCCCAGGTCGCCCGCGCCGTCGACTACTTCAAGCACGGCGAGGGGCTCGGATCGATCAAGCACGCCATTCCCGTCGTGCACGACGACGGGCTCGCCGAGTGGCTGGAGGCGGGGCGCGACGAGGGGCACGCGCTGCTCGGGGTCGGGCTGATGGGCACGTTCTGCGAGATGGCGTGGAACCAGGGGATCGACCTTTACGGCTACGACGACAGCCGGTTCCTCAAGGGCGCGCAGTACGTGGCCAAGTGGAGCCTGGGCGGGGATGTGCCGTACACCGCCAACACCCGCCGGAAGGGGGCGATCGGGGGCTGGTCCGGCAGTGAGACGGCCACCCGGGCCGCCGGTGTGGACCCGAACATGCAGCGGCCGATCTGGGCGATGATCGCCAACCACTACACCAAGCGGCGAGGGCTGTCCGCGACGTACCTCACCCGGATCGCGGCCAAGACCGCACCCGAGGGGGGCGGCGGGGACTACGGGCCCAACAGCGGTGGATACGACCAACTCGGGTTCGGGACGCTGGCGTTCACGAGGGACAAGTCGGCGGGTACGACGGCGACACCCACGCCGGCTGCTTCGGCCTCGGCGTCGGGGTCGGGCGGTGCGTCCGACCCGCGGCCCCAGAGCGCGGCCACCTCGTCCGCATCCGCGTCCGCCTCACCGGCCGGGGGTGACCTTGCCGCGACCGGTTCCGGTGACGCCATCGGGTGGACGGCCGCCGCGGGCGTGACCGCCGTGGCCGGAGGCCTGCTCTTCATGCGCCGCCGGGACCGGATTCGACGCGACGGCGCTCAGTAGGGGCCGTAGGCAGCGGTGGGCGAGTGGGGTGCGCAACCCGGCGCCACGGGTGCCGGTACGGCGCCCCCTCACGCCCCCAGTGCCCGCGACACCGTGTAGATCAACAAGCCGGCCAGCGAACCCACCACCGTGCCGTTGATCCGGATGAACTGCAGGTCGCGGCCGATGTGGGCCTCGATCTTGCGGGTGGTGTGCTCGGCGTCCCAGCCTGCCACCGTGTCCGTGATCAGGGAGGTGATCTCCTTGCGGTAGGTGGTGACGACGTACACGGCCGCGCCCTCCACCCAGCCGTCCACCTTGGCCTGCACCTTCGGGTCGACGGCCATCCGCGCCCCCAGCGACAGCAGCGAGGCCCGCACCCGCAGCCGCAGCTCGCTGCGCTCGTCCTCCGCCGCCGAGACGATCATGGATCGTACGGCGGTCCAGGCTGAGGCGATCAGGTCCTGGACCTCGCCGCGGCCCAGGACCTCGCCCTTGAGCCGCTCGACACGCGTGCGTGTGTCCGTGTCGGACTGGAGGTCGGAGGCGAAGTCGGTGAGGAAGCGGTCGAGGGCGCCGCGGGCCGGGTGGGAGGGCATGTCGCGCATCTCGGTGACGAAGCGCAGCAGTTCCTTGTAGACGCGCTCGCCGACCCTCTTGTCGACGAAACGCGGCGTCCAGCCGGGGGCGCCGCCCTGGACGGCGTCCATGATCTCGGTGTCGTGCCAGACCAGCCAGTCGTGCGCGCGCGTGACGATCAGGTCGACGGCCCGCTTGTGGCCGCCGTCCGCGACGATCTTCTCCAGCATCTTGCCTATGCCGGGCCCGATCTCCTGGGCGTCGGCCCGTCGGGTGATCGCCTCGCCGACGACCGCCTGGACGTCGGAGTCGCGCAGCACCGTCAGCGCGCCCCTGAGCGCGGCCGACAGCTCGGCCGTCACCCGGTCCGCGTGCTCGGGCTCGGCGAGCCATGCGCCGAGCCGGCTGCCGATGCCGACGGCGCGCAGTCGCTGTCGTACGACATCCTGCGAGAGGAAGTTCTCCCCGACGAACTCGCCCAGGGAGATGCCCAACTGGTCCTTCTTCGTCGGGATGATCGCGGTGTGCGGGATGGGCAGGCCCAGCGGGTGGCGGAAGAGGGCCGTGACCGCGAACCAGTCGGCGAGCGCGCCGACCATGCCGGCCTCGGCGGCCGCGGCCACATAGCCCGCCCACGCACCGGCGCCCTCATGGGAGGCCCATTTGGCGAGGACGTACACCAGCGCCACGAACAGCAGCAGCCCCGCCGCCGTGAGCTTCATCCGGCGCACCCCGCGCTGCTTCTCCTCGTCGGCGGCGCTGAACGTCGTCATCGCACGCACGGCCGCGGCGGGCACGGTCCGGTCACCGGGCGGAGCCGAGCGGTTACCCGCCGGGGCCTCCCGGGCATGCTGAACTACGTCACTCGCTCCCGTTTCATCCGGATTAGTGCGTTCCATCCACTCCACCCGTTCGTGATCCCCTGCACACATTGTCCCTTCCTGACCGACTACTGGAACGGAACAAGAGTTCCCGGCGTCTGTCGGGAGGGGGGAGCTCATCGTGAACTCCGGTGGCCCAATGGGGGGTCCTGTTCAACCACCCCTCATCCCATGCCGCATCATTGGGATGATCACATCGGAGCCTCGGGCTCCCACTGCCCGAGGAGACACGCACCGCATGACCAGGCGTCACGGTTATGCCCTGCTTTCCGCGATCATCGCCCTGATCGTGGGCCTTTCCACAGCCATATACGTCGGCGTCGCCGCCGACAACGGCAGCACCAGCACCAACGCCCTCGCCAAGGGCGGCGCCGCGCGGGGCCCGGCTGCCCCCGCCTCCACCGGCATCTGGGTCGGCGCCTGGTCGGCCTCCCCGGCCGGGGCCGAGCCCGGCACCGAGACGTCGGGGATGGCGGGCCGCTCGGTCCGCAACGTCGTGCACACGAGCGTCGGCGGTACGAGTGCCCGCATCACGCTCTCCAATCTCTACGGCCAGTCGGCGCTGACCATCACGCACGCCTCGATCGCCGTGGCCGTCACCTCCGACAGCGCGGCGGCGACCGCGGAGACCATGCGGCGGCTGACGTTCGGCGGGAACACCGCGGTGGTCATCCCGGCCGGCCGCCAGATCCTGAGCGACGCGGTCCGCATCGTCATCCCGCAGGGCAGCGACGTCCTGGTCACCACGTACTCCCCCACCGCCTCCGGCCCGGTCACCTTCCACCCGCACGCCCGCCAGATCTCCTACGTCGGCCAGGGCGACCTCACCGAGGACGTGACCGGCACCGGGTACACCGAGCAGACGCCGTACTGGCGTTACATCACCGCGCTGGACGTGCTCAGCAACGACGCCGACGGCACCGTGGTCGCCTTCGGCGACTCCCTCACCGACGGCATCACCTCCACCCAGGGCGCCAACCACCGCTGGACGGACGTCCTTTCGGACCGGCTGCGCACGGCGGTCGAGTCCGGCCAGGACGTGCCCCGCTACAGCGTCGTCAACCAGGGCATCAGCGGCAACCAGGTCCTCGCCAACGGCCTGGGCCGCCCCGCCGACAACCAGAGCGGCCTCGGCCGCTTCTCCCGCGACGTCCTCTCCCGTACGAACGTCAAGGTCATCGTCATCGACCTCGGCGTCAACGACATCCTGCGCAACCCGAAGCTCGCCGACCCGAACAAGATCCTCGCCGGCCTGCACACGCTGGTCGGCCAGGCCCACGCCCGCGGTATCAAGGTCATCGGCGCGACCCTGATGCCGTTCCAGGGCCACCGGGGCTACACACCGGCACGCGAGGCGGTACGCCAGACCGTGAACGCCGAGATCCGCTCGGGCCGGGTCTACGACGCGGTGGTCGACTTCGACAAGGCGCTCAGGGACCCGTACAACCCGCGCAAGCTGCGCTCGGACTACGACTCCGGGGACCACCTTCACCCGAGCGACAAGGGGTACGCGCGGATGGCGGAGGTCTTCGACCTGGACGAACTGAAGGGCTCGGCACCGGCGCAGCTGTAGTCGCAGCTCGGCCGCTCAGTAGTCGCCGTGCCGGCGCCGGTCCCGCTCCTCCCTGCGCTCCCGGTGCCGCTCCCGCCGCTCCTCGTGCCGCTGCCGCCGCTCCTCGTGCAGGTCGCTCCGCCACTCGCGGTGCTCCTCGAGCATCCGGCGGTGGCCCTCGTACCCCTCGTCCAGTGACAGCCCGGTCCTGCGGTCCAGCTTCTCCTGGCGGCGCTCCTCCTTCAGGCGGCGCCGCTCCTCCTTGGTGAGCTTGCGCTCGACACCGACACCGCCCCAGAAGGCGAACCCGTTCACGATCACCCGCGGCGCACCCGGCTCCCCCGGCACGCCCTCCTCACGGTGGTCGAAGCCGCCCATGATCCCGATGCCGCGCACGACGACCTCGACCCCCGGCGGCACGATGATGTTCATCCCGCCCATGATCGCGACGCAGTTGATCTCGACCTCACCGGCAGCGAAGTTCGCCTCGCGCAGGTCGATCTCCCCGCCGCCCCAGAAGGCGAAGCAGTTGAACACCCTCGGCACGGTCCAGCGCCCCTTGCGCTGGAACCCCGACATGACGGCGACCGCCCACGTCGACGACCCCTCGCCGCCGACGATCCGCCCGGCCCAACTCCCGCTCGGCACGGGCTCCTTGGCCAGCGACACGGGAGGCGGCGGCGTGACACCGGCGACCGGCAGGTCACGGGTGATCGGCGTCAGTTCGCCGTACGTCCGCGCCTTGTAGGTGGCCTCCAGCCGCTCCTCGAACTCCTCCATGTCGAGACGGCCCTCCGCGAGGGCGTCCCGCAGGACCTCGGCGACTCGTTCACGATCGGCGTCGGATGCGCGAAGTTCCGGGACTGCGGCGTCGTCGGTCATGGACAGCAGCCTACGAGTTCACCCGGCGGGAGGCTACGAGACCGCTTTCTCCGCCTCGCCGGCCGCCGAACCCGCGTACATCTTCGCGATCACCGCCTCGATGTCCGGCTCCCGCACCGACAGATCCACCAGCGGATACTCCGCCGCGATCCGCGCCACCAGCGCAGCCGCCGACTCGGCCGCCGGGAACGCCAGCCACTGCCGCGGCCCCTCCACCTTCACCACCCGCGCGGGCGCCGCGTCGATCGGCGGCAGCTCCCGCTCCAGGTCCACCACCAGGGTCCGTTCGCTCTCCCCCACCTCGTGCAGCCCGGCGAGGGGGCCGTCGTACATGAGCCGCCCGTGGTCGATGACCATCACCCGCGAGCACAACTGCTCGATGTCCTGCAGGTCGTGGGTGGTCAGCAGGACCGTGGTCCCCCGCTCGACGTTCAACTCCCGCAGAAACCCCCGCACCTTGGCCTTCGAGATCACGTCCAGCCCGATCGTCGGCTCGTCCAGGTACAGCACCTCCGGGTCGTGCAGCAGCGCCGCCGCGATGTCGCCGCGCATCCGCTGGCCCAGCGACAGCTGCCGTACCGGAACCTCCAACAGCTCGCCCAGTTCGAGGAGTTCGACACAGCGGTCGAGGTTCTCGCGGTAACGGGCGTCCGGGATCCGGTACATGCGGTGCATCAGCTTGTACGAGTCGATCAGCGGCAGGTCCCACCACAGCGTCGTACGCTGCCCGAACACCACCCCGATGCGATGCGCGAGCCGCGTACGCTCACGGGACGGGTCGATGCCCGCGACCCGCAGCCGGCCGCCGCTCGGGGTCAGGATTCCCGTCAGCATCTTGATGGTCGTCGACTTGCCGGCGCCGTTCGGCCCGATGTACCCGACCATCTCGCCGCGCGCCACGGTGAAGGAGATGGAGTCGACGGCACGGACCTGACGGCGTTCCCGTTTGAGGAACCCGGTCTTCCTGCGCACGTCGAAGACCTTCTCGACGCGGTCGAGCTCGATGAAGTCACTGTCCACTGTCCGCTAACTCCCTGTACTCCGATACGACCTGAGCCCCGCCCGCCAGGCCAGCCCGGACAGCGCGCAGCAGGCCACCGCCACCAGCGGCGAGGCGAAGGCCGCCCACTGCGGCAGACCGATCGGGTACGGCCGTCCCAGCACATAGGCGGCGGGAACCCAGTTGACGAAGGCCAGCGGCAGCATGAAGGTCACACCGCGCACCAGGTCCTTGCCGAACACCGTCGGCGGGTACTGCAGCAGCGTGGTCCCGCCGTACGTGAACGCGTTCTGCACCTCGGCCGCGTCCTGCGCCAGGATCTGGAAGGCCGCGCCCGCCACGAACACCGCCGAGAAGATCACCGCCCCGCTGACTACCATCACCGGCACCAGCAGCACCTTCGCCGCACTCCAGTCGACGTCGACCACCGTCAGTGCCCAGCCCAGCACCAGCGCACCCTGCGTGATCCGGCCCAGGCGGCGCAGCGCGAAGCGGTCGGCACCCACCTGGGCGAGCACCGGCGCGGGCCGCACGAGCAGCGTGTCGAACGAGCCGTCGCGGATCCGGGCGCCCAGCACGTCCATCGAGCCGAGCACCAGGTCGGCGATCCCGAACGACGTCGCCGACAGCCCGTACAGGAAGGCGACCTCGGGCAGCGACCAGCCGCCCAGCGAGTCGACCTGCGAGAACATCAGCAGGATCCCGACGAAGTCCAGGAGGGTCACCACACCGTTCCCCAGCACGGTGACGGCGAAGGAGACGCGGTAGGTCATGCTGGACCGCACCCACATCCCGGCGATCAGCCCGTAGGCCCGCAGCCCTTCGGCAAGGGCACTGCGCTCACCCACCCTGCACCACCACCCGCCGCGTCGCCGCCGACTGCAGCAGCCGCCCGGCCGCCAGCAGCGCCACCGCCCACGCCGCCTGGAAGGCGAACGCCCCGAGCGGATCGGTCTCCCCCATCAGCACGTCCGCCGGCATCTGGATCTGCGCGGCCCAGGGCAGCGCCCGCACGATCTCGCCGAACACACCCGGGAAGGCGTTCAGCGGCAGCACCATGCCCGAGAAGAAGATGCCCGTGATCACCAGGGCCTGGCTGACGCCCATGCCGTCCATCAGCCAGAACACGCTCAGCGCCGCCAGATAGCGGATCGCGAAGCTGACGACCATCGCCAGCAGCAGCGCGACCAGACAGGCCGCCCAGGCGGTGGGCGCCGTCGGCAGCGCCATCGGGAAGAACAGCGCGCCGAAGACGAACGGGACCACGCCCCGCCCCAGCATCTGGAACAGCGCCCGCCCCAAGTCGCTTGCCAGCCACCACAGTTGGAGGTCGGCCGGCCGGTACAGGTCCACGGCGATCTCACCGGTGCGGATGCGCTCCATCAGATCCTTCTCCGCGCCACCGCCCTGGATCGCCAGCGTCGCGTACAGGCACTGGCCCAGCCACACATAGGTCACCGCCTGCGCCTGGTCGTACCCCCCGAGGTGCGGCTTCTCGTCCCACAGCGCCAGATACGTGTAGACGAGGATCACGCCGAAGACCGTGTTCGTGAACACCCCGGCCGCCGTGGCCGCCCGATACGTCGCGTACCGTCTGAAACCACCCGCCGCGACGGCCCCGTACAACCGTCCCGAGCCCACGTCAGTCAACCTCCCGGACCGCCCGACACCGAAGCGCAGGAGCCTAGTCCGCTGGTAGTGACGTACGCCACGCATTTTCCGGCCCCGGTGCGTGCCGTGATCCGGGAACGGAACGCATGGTGCGAGAGTCTTCAAGAGGGGACGCAGATGGCGTACGAGGGCGTACGGGAACGTACGACGCGAAACAGGAGTCCGTGCACAACATGAGCGACGAGCCGCAGCCGCAGCAGCCGACCCAGGGCTGGGCACCGAGAGAGCCGCAAAACGCTCCCCAGCCGGGCGGTGCTCCCGAGCCGAGCGGCAAGAAGCCGGGGCGGCCCAAGCGCACCGGCTGGCGTCGGCTGATCCCGACCTGGCGCATGGTGCTCGGCACCTTCGTGATCGGCATACTCCTGTTGATCGGCCTGTTCTTCCTCGGCTACTCCATGGTCAAGATCCCCCCGGCCAACGCCCTCGCCACCAAGCAGTCGAACGTCTACCTGTACGCCGACGGCTCCCAACTCGCCCGCGACGGCGAGGTCAACCGGGAGAACGTCTCGCTCGCCCAGGTCTCCAAGGACGCCCAGCACGCCGTCCTGGCCGCCGAGGACCGCGACTTCTACACCGAGTCCGCGATCGACCCCAAGGCCATGGTCCGCGCCGCCTGGAACACCGCCACCGGCAAGGGCACCCAGTCCGGCTCGACGATCACCCAGCAGTACGTGAAGAACTACTACCTGGCCCAGGAACAGACCGTCACCCGCAAGGCCAGGGAGTTCTTCATCTCGATCAAGCTGGACCGCACGGAGTCCAAGGACCAGATCCTCGAGGGCTACCTCAACACCAGCTACTTCGGCCGCAACGCCTACGGCATCCAGGCCGCCGCCCAGGCCTACTACGGCCAGGACGCCACCGACCTCGACCCGGCCCACGCCGCCTACCTCGCCGCGCTGGTCAACGCCCCCAGCGAGTACGACGTCATCGCGCACCCCGAGAACAAGGCCGCGGCCGTGGCGCGTTGGAACTACGTCCTGGACGGCATGGTCAAGAAGGGCTGGCTGACCGAGTCCGAGCGGGCCGGCCTGAAGTTCCCGATGCCGAAGGAACAGACCGTCTCCACCGGCATGTCCGGACAGCGCGGCTACATCGTCCAGGCCATCAAGGACTACCTCACCAAGAACAAGATCGTCACCACGGACGAGTTGGAGGCCGGCGGCTACCGCATCACCACCACCCTGCAGAAGAAGAAGCAGGACGCCTTCGTGAAGGCGGTCAACGACCAGGTGATGAAGAAGCTCGACAAGAAGAACAACAAGGTCGACAACTACGTCCGCGCCGGCGGCGCCTCCGTCGACCCCAAGACCGGCAAGGTCGTCGCCATGTACGGCGGCATCGACTACGTCAAGCAGTACACGAACGGCGCGACCCGCGGCGACTTCCAGGTCGGCTCCATCTTCAAGCCCATCGTGTTCGCCTCGGCCGTCCAGAACCACTCCGAGACGCAGGACGGCCAGACCATCACCCCGAACACCTACTACGACGGCACCAACAAGCGCCCCGTACAAGGCTGGAGCGGCGGCGGCTACGCACCGGAGAACGAGGACGAGGCGTCGTACGGCAACATCACCGTGCGCACCGCCACCGACAAGTCCGTCAACTCGGTGTACGCACAGATGGCCGTGGACGTCGGCCCGGAGAAGGTGAAGCAGACGGCGATCTCCCTCGGCGTCCCGTCCGACACCCCCGACCTGACCGGCACCCCCTCCATCGCGCTCGGCGTGAACACCGCCAGCGTCCTCGACATGGCGGAGGCCTACGCGACCCTCGCCAACCACGGCAAGCACGGCACGTACACGATGATCGACTCGATCACCAAGGACGGCAAGGACGTCGTCGAGCTGCCCAAGAACACTGGCACGCAGGCCGTCAGCCGCGAGGCCGCCGACACCACGACCTCGATCCTGCAGAGCGTCGTCGAGAACGGCACGGCCACCGCCGCCCAGGCCGCCGACCGCCCCGCCGCCGGCAAGACCGGCACCGCGGAGGAGGACACCGCCGCCTGGTTCGCGGGCTACACACCCGACCTCGCGACCGTCGTCTCCGTCATGGGCCAGGACCCGGTGACCGCCGCGCACAAGTCGCTGTACGGCGCGATGGGCCTGCAGCGCGTCAACGGCGGCGGCCCGCCCGCCCAGATCTGGGCCCAGTACACCAAGGCCGCCCTGAAGGGGAAGCCGGCCACGGACTTCGACCTCCAGCTGCAGCCGGGCGCCGAACAGACCGCGCAGCCCACCCTCCCGCCCACCACACAGCAGCCGGGCACCGGCGGCCAGGACAACGGCGGCGCCACCACGGGCGGCCAGGACGACCAGGGCCAGACCCAGGGCCAGGACAACGGCGGCACGACCGACGGCGGAACCACCACGACCGGCGGCACGGACACGACCGGCGGCACGACGGGCGGCACGACGACCGGCGGCACCACCGGCGACGGCGGGACGACCTCCACAGGCGGCACCACCGGCGACACGACGTCCGGCGGCACCACGGGAGGCACGGACACCGGGGGCACGACCGGCGGCACGACAGGCACCGACACCGGAGGAGTGTCCGCGGGCACAGGAGGCCCGCAGACCTAGTGACCCGAGGTCGCCTTCAGCCCCACCACGGCGACCAGCAGCAGAGACACGAAGAAGATCCGCGCGGCGGTGACCGGCTCCCCCAGCACCACCATGCCGAGCACCGCCGCACCGGCCGCCCCGATCCCGACCCACACGCCGTAGGCGGTACCAATGGGAAGGGACCTGGCGGCATACGACAGCAGCAGCATGCTGGCGACGATGCCCGCGCCGGTGAGCACGCTGGGCACGAACCGCGTGAACCCGTCCGTGTACTTCATCCCGATCGACCAGCCGACCTCGAGCAGACCGGCGACGAGCAACAGAACCCAGGCCATGACGGCACCTCCGGAAACAGGCGTTACAGGGGGTGCGTCGTCTTTGCTGTCACTGACTGGCTGTTGCTGCAGACCCGGTACGGCGCGTCTCGTCGGGCTCCTTCAAAGCTAGCAAAGGAACGGCAAAAGGGGCTGGTGACGATGGTCACCAGCCCCTTGGAACTGCTTGAACCGTTGAATTACAGGTAGAGGCCCGTCGTGTCCTCGGACCCCTCGAAACGGTCGGCGGCCACGGCGTGCAGATCACGCTCGCGCATGAGCACGTACGCCACGCCCCGCACCTCGACCTCGGCACGGTCCTCCGGGTCGAACAGGACGCGGTCGCCGGGCTCCACGGTCCGCACGTTCTGCCCGACGGCGACGACCTCGGCCCAGGCCAGCCGCCGCCCGACCGCCGCGGTGGCGGGAATCAGGATCCCCCCGCCCGACCGACGCTCGCCCTCACCGGTCTCCTGCTTCACGAGGACTCGGTCGTGCAGCATCCGGATGGGCAACTTGTCGTGCTGGGTGCTGTTTCTGTTGGCGCTCACGCCCTGAACCTACAGCTCTCGCTCAGCCCTTGCGCCGCCGGGTGCCGAGGGCGAGCAGCCCCACGACCCCGACGACCACGAGGGCGACGGGCACGACCCGCTCCAGCCGGGGCGCGCCCTCCTCGTCGACGAACTGGGCCTTCACATCGGTCACGACCTTGTTGACACCGACGTAGGCCCGCCCCAGCGTGTGATCAATATTGGACACAACCTTGGCCTTGGCGTCGCCGACGATCGTCTTCGGGTGCACCCGCACCCCGATCTCGTCGAGCGTCTCGGCCAGCACGTCACGGCGGCGCCTGATGTCCGCCTCGATCTGCGCCGGGGTTCTGGTGTCCGACGTGTCCGCCACCGTAGGGCCTCCGAAGTCAGCTGATGCCTGTTGCTGCTTGTTGCGGACAGTCTGTCAGCTCCGCCCGCCCCTGCACTGTCAGGACCCCCGGTTACGCTGGCCCAATGAGCGAGCGACTCCAGCCCGGGGACGTGGCCCCCGACTTCACCCTCCCCGACGCCGACGGCAACGACGTGTCCCTGTCGGCCCACAAGGGCCGCAAGGTCATCGTCTACTTCTACCCCGCGGCCCTGACGCCCGGCTGCACCAAGCAGGCCTGCGACTTCACGGACAACCTGGAGCTGCTGACCGGCGCCGGCTACGACGTCATCGGCATCTCCCCGGACGCCCCCGAGAAGCTGGCGAAGTTCCGCGACAAGGAATCCCTGAAGATCACGCTGGCCGGCGACCCCGAGAAGACGGTCATCGAGACGTACGGCGCCTACGGCGAGAAGAAGAACTACGGCAAGACGTACATGGGCGTCATCCGCTCCACGGTGATCGTGGACGAGGAGGGCAAGGTCGAACGGGCCCTGTACAACGTCCGCGCGACGGGCCACGTGGCCAAGATCATCAAGGATCTGGGTATCTGAGGGCCCATTTCCGCTGAGCGAGCGGCTCGCACCGGGGTGACCTGGTGCGGGCCGCTTTACGTTTCGGGCGTGACTGTCCGATTAGCGGTTCGTTACTCCGTGCGATGCCACGAACGCGTGGTCGGAACGGAGGGGCTCATGGGGGCCAGTGCGTACACCAGGGAGCGGCTGGAGGAGGCGGCTCGGGGGGCGCGGACGTTGTCGGAGGCGTTGGGGAGGTTGGGGGTGGAGCCGAAGAGCTGGAGGCGGCGATACATCTATGAACGGATGAAGAAGCTCGGGGTGGATGTCTCGCTATTCGAGCGCGAGGGGGCCAAGTGGACGAGAGAGATCCTCGAGCCCGTGGTCGCCCGATCGACGAGCGTGAACGAGGTACTACGGCGGCTCGGACTCGACCCGGTCGGCGGGCACCACACGAACATCTCGCGGCGCATCAAGGCGTACGGCCTCGACACCTCGCACTTCACGCCGGTGATCCGCACGGAGCGGCAGCGGCACAACCAGCGCCGTCGAACAGCAGAGGAGATCCTCGTCGAGGAGACCTCGGCACGCGCCACGCGCGTTCCGAGCAGCCGTCTCAAGCGGGCGATGCGCGAGTTGGGCATGGAGGAGCGATGCTCCCTGTGCGGTACCGAAGCGGTGTGGCTCGGAGAACCGCTCCCCCTTGAGGTCGACCACATCGACGGCGACTGGCGAAACAACCGCATCGAGAACTTGCGGCTGCTGTGCCCCAACTGCCACTCAACGACGGACACTTACCGGGGGCGCAACAAGGGGCGCACCTCATGACCGCTGGCGTGCAGTACACCCGCGAGCGACTGGCCGAGGCCGCCGAGAGATGTGCCGACATCGACGAGGTCATCGCCCTCTTCGGTACTCGGCCATACGGGAACCTTCGCCGCTACCTCGCGAAACGGTTCGTTCACTTCGGCATCGACATCTCGCACTTCCGCCCCTGCGGCAGACGCCCTCGCCCAACGGAGGACGAGCTGCGATCGGCCGTCGCCGAGTCATCCTCCCTCGCCGAGGTGCTGCGCCGCCTGGGTCGCCCGGGCAACGGCTCGCAACGTACCCAGCTGCGCAAGTGGATCACCGAGCATCAGATCACGACCTCGCACTTCCTGGGGCAGGCACACCAGCGAGGTAAGCCGAGCGCGACCGCCAAACGGCCCGAGGAGGTTCTCGTCCAGCACGACGCAAAACAGCGGACGAAGACCTCGCTCCTGCGCCGCGCGCTTCGCGACGTCGGTGTGCCAGAGGAGTGCGCCAGGTGCGGGGGCGGCGCGGAGTGGCTCGGAAAACCCATGACGCTGGAGGTCGATCACATCAACGGGGACTGGCGGGACAACCGGCGAGAGAACCTACGGTTGCTGTGCCCCAACTGCCACGCGATCACCACCACATGGTGCCGAGGGGGGCGACGGCGACAAGCGGTCCGCAGCGCCCAGTAGAGTAGTCAGCGCCGCGGGCCCGTATCCCAGCTGGCTAGAGGATGCCGGTTTAGGTCCGGTATGTCGTGGGTTCGAGTCCCACCGGGCCCACCCTGCAAAGGGCGCCGCACCAACAGGTGAGGCGCCCTTCAGCGTCAGCCCAACAGCTCCCGCACCACCGGCACCAACGCCCTGAACGCCTTCCCCCGATGGCTGATCGCGTTCTTCTCCTCCGCGCTCAGCTCCGCGCAGGTCCGCGACTCCCCCTCCGGCTGCAGGATCGGGTCGTAGCCGAAGCCGTTCGTGCCCGTCGGGGAGTGGCGGAGTACGCCCCGCAGCTGGCCCTCGACCACCCGCTCCGTGCCGTCCGGCAACGCAAGCGCCGCCGCGCAGGCGAAGTGGGCGCCGCGGTGTTCGTCCGCGATGTCGCCGAGCTGGGCCAGGAGCAGGTCCAGGTTGGCGCGGTCGTCGCCGTGCTTGCCGGCCCAGCGGGCGGAGAAGATGCCCGGCGCGCCGTTCAGGACGTCGACGCACAGGCCCGAGTCGTCGGCGGCGGCGGGCAGGCCGGTCGCCCGGGCGAGGGCATGGGCCTTGAGGAGCGCGTTCTCGGCGAAGGTCACGCCGGTTTCCTTGACGTCGGGGATCTCCGGGTAGGCGTCCGCGCCGACGAGGTCGTGCGGGAGACCTGCGTCGGCGAGGATCGACCTCAGTTCGGTGATCTTTCCGGCGTTGCGGGTGGCGAGGATCAAGCGGGTCATGGGCCAACAGTATTCCGGGCCCGTCCCCCACCGGGTTACGAGGTGCAGACCTTCGTCAGCTCGCCCGCCGCGTCCGTCACCGGGCTGACGTCCGGTGTGTTGTCGCCGTTCTTGATGGACGTACGGACGTTGTCCACGGCCTTGTTGAGGTCGTCGACCGCCTTGTTGACGTCGGCGTTGTCGGTCTTGTCGCCGATCTTGTCGAGGTTCTTGTCGATGGAGGCGAGCGACTCGTCGAGCTGGGTCGGGTCGTTCGACGCGTTCTCCACGGCCTGCTGGAGATCGGTGACGCTGTCGGCGATGGTGTCGGCGGTCTGGACGCAGTCCAGGGCCTTGTCGACGGCGTCGCAGCCGGTGGTCAGTCCGGCCGTCAGTCCGACGGCCGCCACTGCGGTGAAAGCGATGGCGATACGACGGCTCCGACGACTGCGGCGGCCTCGGCTCACGGCCATGACTGTGGTCCCTCCCATGTCCAGGCCCCGTTCAGAGGCCCCCCGTAACTGGTCGGGCGCACGGTGTTGTCCGTGCGCCCGCACTCATAGTGACGCCCGGGCGGGTGCCGGAGGTTGCCCCGGCGGCCGCCCTTTCTTGGTGCGCCCTTTACTTTTCGAGGACCGTATCAAGTGCCTTGCGCTGAAGGACAGCGAGTTCTTCACAGCCGGAAACCGCCAGGTCCAGCAGGGAGTTGAGCTCCTCGCGGGCGAAGGGCTCGGCCTCGGCGGTGCCCTGGACCTCGACGAAGCGGCCGTCGCCGGTGCAGACGACGTTCATGTCGGTGTCGGCCTTCACGTCCTCCTCGTAGCAGAGGTCGAGCAGGGGGACACCGCCGACGATGCCGACCGAGACCGCCGAGACGGTGCCCGTGAGCGGCTGGCGGCCGGCCTTGATCAGCTTCTTGCCCTGGGCCCAGGCGACGGCGTCGGCGAGTGCCACGTACGCGCCGGTGATGGCTGCCGTGCGCGTGCCGCCGTCGGCCTGGAGGACGTCGCAGTCGAGGACGATGGTGTTCTCGCCGAGCGCCTTGTAGTCGATGACCGCGCGCAGGGAGCGGCCGATGAGGCGGCTGATCTCGTGGGTACGGCCGCCGATCTTGCCGCGGACGGACTCGCGGTCGCCGCGGGTGTTGGTGGCGCGGGGCAGCATGGAGTACTCGGCGGTGACCCAGCCCTCGCCGCTGCCCTTGCGCCAGCGGGGGACGCCCTCGGTGACGGAGGCCGTGCAGAAGACCCTGGTGTCGCCGAAGGAGATGAGGACGGAGCCCTCTGCGTGCTTGCTCCACCCGCGTTCGATGGTGATCGGGCGGAGCTGTTCGGGGGTGCGGCCGTCGATTCGAGACATGCCGCTGAGCCTATCGGGACAAGCGGAAAGGGCCCCTCCCGCGGTGGGAAGGACCCCTCGAGTGAGCGAGCGCGGTGACTCACATCATGTCTTCGATCTCCGCGGCGATGGGGTCGGCGTCGGTGCCGATGACGACCTGGATCGCGGTGCCCATCTTGACGACGCCGTGGGCGCCGGCGGCCTTCAGGGCTGCGTCGTCGACCAGGCTTGCGTCGGCGACCTCGGTCCGCAGGCGCGTGATGCAGCCCTCGACCTCTTCGATGTTGTCGATGCCGCCGAGCCCGGCAACGATCTTCTCAGCCTTGGTGGCCATTGCATTCTCCTCACGCACGGTTGGCTCAACTTCGCGAGCGATTGCGTCGTGCGTACCGAAGGATGACGTCACAGCAGCCATATCGCCCGTAACTGGTCTACACCACCTGACAGGCGGTCGCCAACCCATGAGCACCGAGACCGAGATCTCCCCCGCGCGGCGCCGCTGGAACAGCTTGTTCCAGAGTCTGCAGAAAATGGGTCGCAGTCTCCAACTCCCCATCGCGGTGCTGCCGGCGGCGGGCATCCTCAACCGTCTCGGCCAGCCCGACGTGTTCGGGGACGACGGCCTCGGGTGGACGGACGTCTCGAAGGTGATGGCCGGCGCGGGCGGCGCCCTCCTCGACGGCTCTCTCGGCCTTCCCCTTCTCTTCTGCGTCGGCGTCGCGATCGGCATGGCGAAGAAGTCGGACGGCTCGACGGCGCTGGCGGCGGTCGCGGGCTTCCTCGTCTACTACAACGTGCTGCGCCAGTTCCCGAAGGACTGCCCCGGCGGGTCGAAGGCGGTGGCCGGGGTCGGCTGCCAGGTGTCCGACGGCACGGTGACCGTGTTCGAGTACCAGAATCCCGGCGTCTTCGGCGGCATCGTCATCGGTCTGCTCGCCGCGTTCTTCTGGGCGCGCTACCACCGTACGAAGCTGGTGGACTGGCTCGGCTTCTTCAACGGGCGGCGGCTGGTGCCGATCATCATGGCGTTCGTCGCGATCGCGTTCGCCGTGCTGTGCCTGTGGGTCTGGCCGCCGGTCGGTGATGCGCTGGAGAGCTTCAGCGACTGGCTGAGCGATCTGGGCTCGTGGGGTGCGGGCGTCTTCGGTGTCACGAACCGCGCGCTGCTCGTGTTCGGCCTGCACCAGTTCCTGAACGTGCCCATCTGGTTCCAGTTCGGCAGCTACACCAAGCCGGACGGCACGGTGGTGCACGGCGACATCAACATGTTCCTGGCGGGCGATCCGAACGCGGGGCAGTTCACCTCGGGCTTCTTCCCGATCATGATGTTCGCGCTGCCGGCCGCGGCGCTGGCGATGACGCACTGCGCGAAGCCCAGCCGCAGGAAGGAGATCGGCGGGCTGATGCTCTCGGTCGCCCTGACCTCGTTCGTCACCGGCATCACCGAGCCCATCGAGTACTCGTTCCTGTTCGTCGCGCCGCTGCTGTACGCGGTCCACGCGCTGCTGACGGGTGTGTCGATGGCGGTGACCTGGGGGCTCGGGGTGCACGACGGCTTCAGCTTCTCGGCCGGTCTGATCGACTACATCATCAACTGGAACCTGGCGACCAAACCGTGGGCGATGATCCCGATCGGTCTGTGCTTCGCCGTCGTGTACTACGCGATCTTCCGTTTCGCGATCACGAGGTTCGATCTGAAGACCCCGGGCAGGGAGCCCGAGGACGAGCGCGAGGACGTCACGAAGGCCTAGCCCGGGCGCCTGCGCAGCGTAACCCCACGGTCACGGGAATCGTGGGTTCCTTATGTCACCTTCATCGTGCTACAACAGGTCTACACCACTGAGTGGTGTAGACCACCACCCGATGGAGGAAGTCTATGAGCACCGCCACCGCGCCCACGGCGGCCCCCACGAAGAAGTGGGGATCAGGCCTGTTCCAGGGCCTGCAGAAGGTTGGCCGCAGCCTGCAGCTCCCGATCGCCGTGCTTCCGGCGGCCGGCATCCTGCTGCGTTTCGGTCAGCAGGACATCCACGACAAGCTGCACCTGCCCGACAAGGTCACGGCGGTGTTCGCCACGGCGGGCGGCGCGATCTTCGACAACCTGCCGCTGCTGTTCTGTATCGGTGTGGCGATCGGCTTCGCGAAGAAGTCCGACGGCTCCACCGCCCTCGCCGCGCTCGTCGGCTTCCTGGTCTACAGCAATGTCCTCAAGGCGTTCCCGGTCACCGAGGCGAAGATCCAGAAGGGCGCGGACATAGCCGCGACCTACAACAACCCCGGTGTGCTCGGCGGCATCATCATGGGTCTGCTGTCGGCGGTGCTCTGGCAGCGATTCCACCGCACCAAGCTGGTGGACTGGCTCGGCTTCTTCAACGGCCGCCGTCTGGTGCCGATCATCATGGCCTTCGTCGGCACGCTCATGGGCGTCTTCTTCGGCCTGGTCTGGGAGCCGATCGGTGAGGGCATCTCGAACTTCGGCGAGTGGATCACCGGTCTCGGCGCCTTCGGTGCCGGTCTGTTCGGCCTCATCAACCGCGCGCTGATCCCGGTCGGCATGCACCAGTTCGTCAACTCCGTGGCCTGGTTCCAGATCGGCGACTTCAAGAATGCGGCCGGCGACGTCGTCCACGGCGACCTCACCCGCTTCTTCGCCGGTGACCCGACCGCCGGACAGTTCATGTCGGGCTTCTTCCCCATCATGATGTTCGGCCTCCCGGCCGCCGCGATCGCCATCGCCCACTCCGCCCGCCCCGAGCGCCGCAAGGCCGTGCTGGGCATGATGATCTCGCTCGCGCTGACCTCGTTCGTGACCGGTGTGACCGAGCCGATCGAGTTCTCCTTCATGTTCATCGCCCCGGTGCTGTACGGGATCCACGCGGTGCTCACCGCCCTGTCCATGGCGATCACTTGGGCGCTCGGCGTGCACGCCGGCTTCACCTTCTCGGCGGGCGCCATCGACTACGGCCTGAACTGGAACCTCGCCACCAAGCCCTGGTTGATCATCCCGATAGGCCTCGTCTTCGGCGCGATCTACTACTTCGTCTTCCGCTTCGCCATAGCCAAGTGGAACCTCCCCACCCCGGGCCGCGAGCCCGAGGAGGAGATTGAGGATCTCACCAAGGCGTGAGTCCGACGCGGTACAGAAAGGCCCCCGGAGCCATGCGGCTCCGGGGGCCTTCGTGCACGTACCGGCTAGATCTCGTACGACACCCCCGGCGCCGCCAGTTCGACCGGGCCGTCGAACACCGCTCGGGCGTCGACCAGGTTGACCTGCGGGTCGGTCCACGGGGGGATGTGGGTGAGGACCAGGCGGCGGGCACCCGCCCTGGCCGCGGTCTGGCCCGCCTCGTGGCCGTTGAGGTGCAGGTCGGGGATGTTCTCCTTGCCGTGCGTGAACGCGGCCTCGCACAGGAACAGGTCGGTGTCGTGGGCGAGTTCGTCCAGCGAGGTGCTCACGCCCGTGTCACCGGAGTACGTCAGGGACTTACCGCCGTGCTCGACACGGATGCCGTACGCCTCCACGGGATGGGCCACGCGCTCCGTGTGCACCGTGAACGGGCCGATCTCGAACGTGGACGGCTTGACCGTGTGGAAGTCGAAGACCTCGCTCATGGAGGAGGCGGTGGGAGTGTCCGCGTAGGCGGTGGTCAGCCGGTGTTCCGTGCCCTCGGGTCCGTAGACGGGGATCGGGTCGCAGCGGCCGCCGTCGTGGCGGTAGTAGCGCGCGACGAAGTACGCGCACATGTCGATGCAGTGGTCGGCGTGCAGATGGCTGAGGAAGATCGCGTCGAGGTCGTAGAGACCGCAGTGGCGCTGCAGCTCGCCAAGGGCGCCGTTGCCCATGTCGAGGAGCAGCCGGAAGCCGTCGGCCTCTACGAGGTAGCTCGAGCAGGCCGATTCCGCGGACGGGAACGACCCCGAGCAACCGACGACGGTGAGCTTCATGAAGCAGAAACCTCCGCTGGCGGAAAACATTTCTGGAAGGGAGACGGGGGTCGTGCGGTCCGTCGAGCGTAAGGCGCAAAACCCCCCGTCGCTCCTCCACCAGGGGCTGTTGTGGGCGAACTCACCTGTGGTGTCACGCGTTCGGCTGGAAGCGGGGCGCGTGTGGCGTGAGGTGGCGAGCACGGGTTCGAGAGAAGGCGCGCGGCGCTGATCGTGCGCCGGTAACGTCATCGTATGGACACGTCCTGGTGGCTGGCACTCGCGGCGGTGGTACTGCTCGCGCTGGTCGCCACGCTCGTCGACGGCTGGGGACGGGGACGACGACCCGAGGGGCGCCGGACGCGTCCGCCGGGGCGGCCGGGCGCGAGAAGTGGCGGCGGGCGGCCCAAACCGGCGGAGATCTGGTGGGCGAAAGTGCCGTTCGAGGACGGGCCGGGTACCAAGGACCGGCCCTGTCTTGTGCTCGTGGTGCACGGCGAGCGGGCGACGGTCGCCAAGATCACCAGCAAGTACCACGACGAGCGGGCCGGGGTGATCCCGCTGCCGCCGGGTGCCGTCGGCGATGCCCAGGGGCGCGCGAGCTTCCTGGAGACGGACGAGCTGCGCGAGGTGCCGGTGTGGGAGTTCCGGCGGCGGGTGGGGGTGGTGGACCCGATCCTGTGGGACCAGGTCCGTCACCTGGCTACGTGAAGCCTTCCAACAGGGCTTACGCCCAGAGCTGGCCGTGCAGCGTCTCGATCGCTTCCTCCGTCGTGGCCGCCGTGTAGACGCCCGTCGAGAGGTACTTCCAGCCGCCGTCGGCCACGACGAACACGATGTCCGCGCTCTCGCCCGCCTTGAGAGCCTTGTTGCCGACGCCGATCGCCGCGTGCAGGGCGGCGCCGGTCGAGACGCCCGCGAAGATGCCCTCCTGCTGGAGGAGTTCACGGGTGCGGGTCACGGCGTCCGCCGAGCCGACGGAGAAGCGGGTGGTGAGGACGGAGGCGTCGTACAGCTCCGGTACGAAGCCCTCGTCGAGGTTGCGCAGGCCGTACACCAGGTCGTCGTAACGCGGTTCGGCGGCGACGATCCTGACGTCCGGCTTGTTCTCGCGGAGGTAGCGGCCGACGCCCATCAGGGTGCCCGTGGTGCCGAGGCCCGCAACGAAGTGGGTGATGGACGGGAGGTCGGCGAGGATCTCCGGGCCGGTCGTGGCGTAGTGCGCGCCCGCGTTGTCCGGGTTGCCGTACTGGTAGAGCATCACCCAGTCGGGGTGCTCGGCGGAGAGCTCCTTGGCGACGCGTACGGCGGTGTTGGAGCCGCCCGCGGCCGAGGACGAGATGATCTCGGCGCCCCACATGGCGAGCAGGTCCCTGCGCTCCTGCGAGGTGTTCTCGGGCATCACGCACACGATGCGGTAGCCCTTGAGCTTCGCGGCCATGGCCAGCGAGATGCCGGTGTTGCCGGAGGTGGGCTCCAGGATGGTGCAGCCCGGGGTGAGGCGGCCGTCCTTCTCCGCCTGCTCGATCATGTGCAGCGCCGGGCGGTCCTTGACCGAGCCGGTGGGGTTGCGGTCCTCCAGCTTGGCCCAGATCCGCACGTCCTCGGACGGCGACAACCGCGGCAGGCGCACCAACGGGGTGTTGCCCACCGCGGCCAGCGGGGAGTCGTAGCGCATCGGGGATCAGGCCATACCGCCGGCCACGGCCGGCAGGATCGTGACGTTGTCGCCGTCGGCGAGCTTGGTGTTGATGCCCTCGAGGAAGCGGACGTCCTCGTCGTTCAGGTAGACGTTGACGAAGCGGCGCAGCTCGCCGCCGTCCACGATGCGGGCCTGGATGCCCGCATGCCGGGTCTCGAGGTCGGCGAAGAGCTCGGCGAGGGTGTCCCCGTTGCCCTCCACCGCCTTCTGGCCGCCGGTGTAGGTGCGGAGGATGGTGGGGATGCGGACCTCGATGGCCATGTCTGCGGGCTCCTGTCGGATGATGTCGGGTCTGTGGGCGCGCGGCAGCGCAAAGAGCGGGTGATGCTTGGGGCGCCGCGGCTCACGGCCGTACGGCGGCAGGGCAGCGTCAACAGATGGCGCTGTTCAGCCTGCACAGGTCGACGTGCAGCCGCGCCACGAGCATGATGCCCGGCGTCTTGTCGCTCACGTCGTTCAGAACCATGGGCTCATCGTATCGATTCCCGGTCGGTCACCCGGAGTGGCATATCGCATGCTGGACGGATTCTGACCGGATTGCGAGATCAGTAGGTCTCCACGACCTTGACCTCTTCCTCCGTGACCTCGCCCTCCACGATGCGGAACGAGCGGAACTGGAAGTCGCCGAGGCCGTCGGTGTCCGCGGTGGAGACCAGGACGTAGTGCGCGCCCGGCTCGTTGGCGTACGAGATGTCGGTGCGGGACGGGTAGCCCTCCGTCGCCGTGTGGGAGTGGTAGATGACCACCGGTTCCTCGTCGCGGTCGTCCATCTCGCGGTAGAGCTTGAGCAGATCGCCGGAGTCGAACTCGTAGAACGTGGGCGACATGGCCGCGTTCAGCATCGGGATGAAGCGCTCGGGGCGGTCCGAGCCCGCCGGGCCCGCGACGACACCGCACGCCTCGTCGGGGTGGTCCTTGCGCGCGTGCGCGACGATCTGGTCGTACAGGGCCTGGGTGATGGTGAGCGACATGCGGCAAGGATACGAAAGGCCCGCCCCGGCGGTTGCGGAGCGGGCCCTTCGCGTACGACGCCTCGGACGCGAGGCCTACCGGCGCTGGAGCGCCAGGTCGGAGTCCGCTGCGGCCGTGCGCTTGGCGACCTGGAAGCCGACCACGAGCACGGCGAACCAGACGGCGAACACGTAGAGGCCGAGCCGGGTGTCGCTGTCGGAGGCCATCAGGCCGACCACGGAGACGAGCGCGGCGATGGCGATCCAGTTGGTGACCGGGGCGCCGGGCATCCGGAAGTCGGCGGCCGGCAGCAGTCCGGCGCGGACCTTGGAGCGGTAGCGCAGGTGCGCGGCGAGGATCATGATCCAGGTCCACAGTCCGGCGCAGGTGGCGACCGAGGTGATGTACACGAACGCCTTGTCCGGCGAGACGATGTTGACGATCACACCGATGCCCATGAACAGCGCGGACGCGATGAGCGCGGGCAGCGGGAGCTGACGGCCGCTGAGCTTCGCCGCGGCCTTGGGGGCCTCGCCGTTGACGGCCAGGCCACGCATCATGCGGCCGGTGGAGTAGATGCCCGAGTTGCAGGAGGACAGCGCGGCGGTGAGCACCACGAAGTTCATGATCCCGGCGGCACCGGGGATGCCGACGGCCGCGAAGACCTGCACGAAGGGGCTGACGCCCGGGGTGTACTTCGTCCAGCTGTACACGGACAGGATCACGACCAGCGAGCCGACATAGAAGATGCCGATGCGGACCGGGAGGGTGTTGATCGCCTTGCGCAGCGTCTGCTTGGGGTTCTCGGCCTCGCCCGCGGTGATGCCGACCAGCTCGACGCCGAGGTAGGCGAAGATGACGCCCTGCATCGCCAGCATGGCCTGCCAGGCTCCACTGGGCGCGAAGCCGCCGTCCGCCCACAGGTGGCTCACGGAGGCGGTGTCGCCGACGGAGGAGAAGCCGAAGGTGAGGATGCCGACGCCGATGACGATCATGGCGATGATCGCGGTGACCTTGATCGTGGAGAACCAGAACTCCAGCTCACCGAAGATCTTGACCGAGACCAGGTTGGCGGCGAAGAGGACGATCAGGGCGACCGCGGCGGTCGTCCAGACCGGCACGGAGGGCCACCAGTAGTTGATGTAGTGGCCGGCCGCGGTCACCTCGGACATACAGGCGGTGACCCACAGCGCCCAGTACGACCAGCCGGTGACGAAGCCCGCGAAGGGGCCGAAGAACTCCCGGGCGTAGTCGGCGAAGCTGCCCGAGGTCGGGCGGTAGGTGAGCAGTTCACCCAGGGCCCGCATGATGAAGAAGATCACGACGCCCGCGATCGCATAGCAGGCGATCAGGCTGGGACCGATGTTCGCGATGCCGGTGCTTGATCCGTAGAACAGGCCGGTACCGATGGCGCCGCCGATGGCGATCATCTGCACCTGACGGCCGTTGAGCCCGCGCTGGTACCCCTCTGCGGGGGCCTCGCCATCCAGCGCCGCACTGCTGTCGTGCTGCTGGTCGACCTGCGACGAGGTCATGTTGGTGCGCCTTTCTCCATGCCGACCCGGGCCGTTGTCGGCCTCGGATCGGGTCTCGATCCCCCCGGATTGCTGGAGCTGTTGCCTGGCCGGCGGTTACCGGCTCGGTGGCGCACCCGGCCGAACATGGGTGGTGTTCGCCGGGCGGTCGTGAAGATTTATCACGGCCGCAATATTGATCATCCGGGCGGCGTGTGGCGCACACCACAGGAAGAACCGGACAAAGACCACTCCAGGGGCGCATAGAAGGCGACCCTGGTGACCTCATCGTTATCCGGATTTGAGCGTCCTCTGAGCGAACGGGAACCGAGCCCAACGAGCCGTTGGCTATTGCGAAGAAGAAGCTCAGATCTTGATCAATTCCATGGCCCCGGGACGGTCAAGATCCCTAGCGTCCTTCCCCGTGAGCGCCACGGCGCGGTGGACCGACCAGCCACCGCGGGCGCTCGCACGGAGCACGACCGACAGTTCAACGCTCAAGGGGAAATCCAGCAATGAAGCTCAAGCTCGTTTCCGTCGCCGTTCTCGGTTCCCTCGCTCTCGGCGCCGCTCCGGCGGTCGCGCAGACGCAGGAGACCGGGACGTCCTCGACGAAGACGGTCGTCACGCCGAAGATCGACACCTGGCAGGACATCGCCGCCGGCAAGTGCTACTACGGCGACAAGGAGTCCTGCGAACTGCTCGTCGGGGGCCTCAAGATGAGCAAGAAGACGAAGAACTGCCTCGTCAACGCTTCCGTTGCGGCCGCAATCTCGCTCATCGTCGGCCGCATCAACAAGGACCTGGCGAGCAAGGTCGCCAAGCAGGCCGTGGGCGCGGGCGCGACGAGCTGCATCACGGCTCTCGTCAGCAGCTGAGCCGACCGGACACATGGAGCGGGCCCCGTCGCACCCGGCGACGGGGCCCGCTCCCGGCTCAGAACCTCAGGGCATGAGCGTCGAGACCAGCGTCTCCTGGAGGCCGCCCAGCCACAGGTAGGCCATCACCATCGGCTTGCGCGGGTCCTCGTCGGGGAGGCGGTAGAGGAGGTCGGTGTCGTCCTCGTCGGTGATGTCCAGACGGGAGCCGATCGCCAGGCGCAGGTCGTTGAGGGCGCCGAGCCACTGGCGGGACTCCTCGGCGGACAGGTTGAGGATCGCGCCGCCGTCGCCGCCGGGCGCGAGGGCGTCCAGGGAACGGATCACCGCGAGGGCGTTCTCCCGCTTGCCGGCGCGCAGGTCGTTCTCGGTGTAGCGGCGGAACTCGGAGGAGTGGGCCTGCTGCTCCTCGGCGTCCTTGGGTCCCGGAGTCCCTTCCGGGTCGACATAGGCGTCCGGGAAGAGGCGCCTGAGCACCGGGTCCTTGGGCGGCTCGCTCGGACCCTCGGCGAAGAGCTCGGCCAGCGGGTCGTCCGGGGCGTCCTCGGCGGGACCGGGCCCTACGAGCTCCAGGAGCTGGACGGCCAGCGACCGGATGATGGAGATCTCGACGTCGTCGAGAGCGACGGCCGCGCCGCCGCCGGGGAGCGGTTCGAAGTGTCCTGGCATGAAGGTGAGTTCAGCTACTTCCGGTCCTGCTGGAGGGTGGCCCACAGACCGTAGCCGTGCATGGCCTGCACGTCGCGTTCCATCTCCTCGCGAGTGCCGCTGGAGACGACCGCCCGGCCCTTGTGGTGGACGTCGAGCATGAGCTTGGTGGCCTTGTCCTTGGTGTAGCCGAAGTACGTCTGGAAGACGTACGTCACATAGCTCATGAGGTTGACCGGGTCGTTGTGCACGATCGTGACCCACGGGACGTCGGGCTCGGGTACGGCGAAGACCTCCTCCGCCGACTCGGTGCGTTCGATCTCAAGGGGAGCGGGTGACGTCACAAAGCCCATGCTGCCACGGGCCCCACAAATCGTCACACTGACGCAAAGGGGTGTAGCATCTGTTGCCATGAACACAGCGGACCTTGGGCTGCCGGTGGACGTTCCCTCGACGGCGCTCTTCACGGACCAGTACGAGCTCACGATGCTGCAGGCCGCCCTCAGGGCCGGTACCGCCGACCGGCGCAGTGTCTTCGAGGTCTTCACCCGGCGGCTGCCCGAGGGGCGCCGCTACGGCGTCGTCGCGGGCACCGGGCGTGTCCTGGACGCCGTCGAGAACTTCCGCTTCGACGCGGACGTCCTCGGCTTCCTGCGCGAGCGCGGCATCGTCGACGAGGCCACCCTGGAGTGGCTCTCCTCGTACCGCTTCAGCGGTGACGTCTGGGGCTACCCCGAGGGCGAGGTGTACTTCCCGGGCTCGCCGATCATGCGGGTGGAGGGGTCCTTCGCCGAGTGCGTGCTGCTGGAGACCGTGATCCTGTCCATCCTCAACCACGACTCCGCGATCGCCGCGGCCGCCTCGCGCATGTCCTCGGCCGCCGGGACGCGCCCGCTGATCGAGATGGGCGCCCGCCGTACGCACGAACTGGCGGCCGTCGCCGCCTCCCGCGCCGCGTACCTCGGCGGCTTCACCTCCACCTCCGACCTGGCGGCCGGCTTCCGCTACAACATCCCGACCGTCGGCACCTCCGCCCACGCCTTCACGCTCCTGCACGACCGCGAGCGGGACGCCTTCCAGGCCCAGGTGAACTCGCTGGGCCGGGGCACCACCCTGCTCGTGGACACCTACGACGTCGCCGAGGCCGTCCGGATGGCCGTCGAGGTGGCCGGGCCCGAGCTGGGCGCCGTGCGCATCGACTCGGGTGACCTGCTGCTGGTCGCGCACCGGGTGCGGCAGCAACTGGACGAGCTGGGCGCGACCAAGACGAAGATCATCGTGACCTCGGACCTCGACGAGTACGCCATCGCCTCGCTGGCCGCGGCGCCCGTGGACGCGTACGGCGTCGGCACACAGCTGGTGACCGGGTCCGGGCACCCGACCTGCTCGATGGTCTACAAGCTGGTCGCCCGCGCCGAGTCCGCCGACCCGAAGGCGCCGCTGGTGCCGGTGGCGAAGAAGTCCAGCGGCGGCAAGACGTCCATCGGCGGCCGCAAGTGGGCCGCGCGGCGCCTGGACGCGGACGGGGTCGCGGAGGCCGAGGTCGTCGGCACGGGTACGGCTCCCGCCGCGCTCGCCGACCAGCAGCTGCTCGTCGAGCTGATCAAGGGCGGCGACGTCGTGGCCCGCGAGCCGCTGGACGCCGTACGCGATCGGCACACGGCCGCCCGGGCCAACCTGCCGCTGTCCGCGACCCAGCTGTCGCGCGGGGAACCGGTCATTCCGACGGAGTACGTACAAGACCGCTCGGGTAGCTAGTCAGCGTCTCAAAAGCGGGGGTCCACGGACGTGCCCGTGGATACGCCCTGTAATGCCCCCTCCCCTACGCCCCCCGAAGTCAATAGGCTCGGAAGTTCAACGGCCGGGCCCGCACCCCTCCCCCGACCCCATAGTCGAGAAGGAATCCACCATGCGCCGCGCCTTGATCGTCGTAGACGTGCAGAACGACTTCTGCGAGGGGGGCAGCCTCGCCGTGGCCGGGGGTGCCGACGTGGCCGCCGCCATCACCGAGCTGATCGGTCAGGCGGGCGGCTCCGGCTACCAGCACGTGGTGGCCACCCGCGACCACCACATCGCACCCGGCGGTCACTTCGCCGACAACCCCGACTTCCGGCACTCCTGGCCCGCGCACTGCGTCGCGGGCACCGAGGGCGTCGGCTTCCACCCGAACTTCGCGCCCGCCGTCGCCTCCGGGGCGATCGACGCCGTCTTCGACAAGGGGGCGTACGCGGCGGCGTACAGCGGCTTCGAGGGCGCCGACGAGAACGGCGTGAAGCTGGGCGACTGGCTGCGCGCCCGGGAGGTCGGCGAGGTGGACGTCGTCGGGATCGCCACGGACCACTGTGTGCGCGCCACCGCCATGGACTCGGTGCGAGAGGGCTTCCGCACGCAGGTGCTGCTCGACCTGACCGCCGGGGTCGCCGAGGCGACCACCGAGCGGGCGCTGGACGAGCTGCGCGAGGCGGGCGTGGAGCTCTCCGGGAAGCCCGTGGTCGCCTAGGGCCGCCCCCGGCTCACGCCGGTGCCGCCGGGCGCCGCAGCAGTGCCCTGATCGGATGCCACAGCTCCTGGGGCAGCTCCGGGCCGGGAACGACACCGTTGTCAGGTGCCGTCCGCCATATCAGGCCGTCGGGGTGGTGCAGGACCGCGGTGATCTCGTCCGGGGTCGGCGGGGCCGCGTTGCCCCGCAGATAGACCGCACGCATGCCCAGATTGCGCAGCCTGGTCAGGGCGCGCGCCCGGTTGCGGGCATGGACGAGGACACGGACGCAGCCCGTGCCGTCGGCGGTGGGTCTGGGCAGGTTCAGAGCCACCACCACGCTGCCGGTCGGCAGCTTGCAGAAACCTCCTGCGGCCATGCAGGTCACACCCCCGTGCGAGTCGGCGTCAATGAGACTGTCAATAAGCAGGGCACAGGACGCACCTAAACACGATCGGCGGCGACCCGCCAGGGGGTCACCGCCGATACGCTTCTGACCTGCAGTTTTAAGAACTACTTCACTGCGGGACCGACCTCGAGCTTGATCGTCGAGCCATCCTTGGCCTCCTTGACGATCTTGATCTTGGTGTTGGTGTCAGTGATCTTGACGCCCGCGAACGGGGTGTTCGCGTCGTAGTACGTGCTCGTGTGGTCGTTGAAGACCGGCACGCCCTTCGACGACGGGATCTTGGTGGCGACGTCCGCGTTGTGCAGCGTGATGCCGTCCGTGCGGTACAGGCTGAACGTCGAGTCGTACGCCTGGATGCGGCTGCGCATGAACGTGCCGTTGGCCCACTTCAGCGCCGTCGGGTGCGAGTCGACCGGCAGGACCAGGCCGACACCGGGGTGCTGGCTGGTGTTGTTGTCCTGCTGGGAGGTGTCCCACTTCCAGATCAACAGGCCGTTCTGGTACGGGTAGTGCTCCACCCAGTCCGGACGGGTCGTCGAGAAGCCGAAGTTGTACGGGCCGACCTTCAGGGTCTTGTCGTACGACACGTACTGGCGGTTCTCGGCGATGTAGTACTGCTTGTAGTCCTTGGTGAAGGACGCACCGATGCGGGAGAAGCCGGCAGCGGTCCAACTCGCGTCAGCGGCCTCGGCGTTGTCGGAGAAGACCGCCGAGCCGTCCGCGGTCACCGTGATCTCGTCGGCCGCGAAGCCCTTCTGCGCCACACCGCTGTCGGTCTGGTAGCGGAAGCGCAGGTCGATCTTCTTGCCCGCGTAGGCGTCGAGCGAGTACGACAGCTTCTTGTAGCCGTCGACCGTGCCCGTGAGCGCCGGCTTGTCGCTGCCGTCGCGCGGGATGGCCTGGCCGTCCACCGTGCCGTCGAGCGCGGTCCAGTTGGCGCCGCCGTCGGTCGACACCTCGGTGTAGAGGTAGTCGTAGTTCGCCTCGATGTCGTAGTAGCCGTCGAGGGTCAGCGTCGCCGAGGACTTGCCGGTGAGGTCCACCGAGCGGGTCAGCGAGTTCTTGAGGTCGTTGCCGCTGCCGCTCCACCACTGGGTCGAGCCCTGCGCCGGGGTGACGACCTCGGTGGTGACCGCCTTGTCGGGCAGGGAGACCACGAGGGCCTGCTTGTCCCAGGTGTTGTACTCGGCGACGCCCAGCTTGTGCGTGGACTGCTTGCCGGCCTTCGCCGTGTCGTAGTTCAGCCAGCCCAGCTGCAGCTTGTCCCAGGCGTTGAAGTCGCCCGGCAGGTCACCGATGGTGTCCTTGCCCCGGCCGAGCCAGGAGCCGGAGGACATCAACGTCCAGAAGCCGGTGGAGTTTTCGCCCGCGCCGGTGGTGTCGTAGTGGTCGGGCAGACCGAGGTCGTGGCCGTACTCGTGGGCGAAGACGCCGAGTCCGCCGTTCTCCGGCTGGATGGTGTAGTCGCCGACCCAGATGCCGGTGTCGCCGATCTGCGCGCCGCCCAGCTTGTTGCCCGTGGGGCCCGTGGCGCCCGCGTCGGTGCCGAAGGCGTACCAGCGGTGGGCCCAGATCGCGTCCGTGCCCTGGACGCCGCCGCCCGCGGACTCGTCCTCGCCGGCGTGCACGATCTGGAAGTGGTCGATGTAGCCGTCGGGCTCGTTGAAGTTGCCGTCGCCGTCGTAGTCGTAGCGGTCCCACTGGTCGAAGTTGGCCAGGTCCGCCTTGATGGCGGCGTCCGACTTGCCGGCCGCCTTCTGCTGGGCGACCCAGGCGGTGACGCCGTCGCTGACGACGTTCCACACGCTCGGGCAGTTGGTCGAGCCGCAGGCGTTGTTGCCGTAACGGGCCTCGTTGTAGGGGACCTTGACCCAGTCGGCGACCTCGCCGTCCACCGAGTAGCGGCCCGAGGACTGCTTCTCGTAGAACTTCTTCATCGACTCGACGTTCTTGCCGGTGCCGAAGTAGAGGTCCTGGAAGTGCTTCTGGTTGTAATCCGCCTGCCAGGCCGTCGAGTTGTCCTTCGTACGGTCGGGCTTGGCTATCTGGTTGTGCGCCGGGCCTGCCGTGCCGCCGTAGGCGGGGTCCGTCTTGTCGCCGAACTCGACCAGGATCGTGAAGATCTTGTCGGTCTTCTCCCGGCCCAGTTCTACGTACTTGCTGTCGCCCTTCTTGCTCTTGAGCTGGACGACCTGCGAACCATTGCGGTCCTTGACCTGGGCCTTGCCGGATATGACCTGGTTCAACGCCTCCTGCCGCTGGGCCTCCTGGGTCTTGGAGAGCGGACCGTCAAGGTCGTGCTCCTGATTGCTCTTGACCGCCGCCGGGTCGTGGCGGTGCACTGTGGCGGACTTGGCGCTGTCTGCGGCCTGCGCCACGGCGAACGTCGAGAACGAGGCGGTGGCCGCCGCGAGTGCGACACCGATCGCGGTCGCTCTGAACGTCCAGGGTTTTGGGGTCACTTGAGTTCCTCTTGGTCAAGGTGGTAAGTCAAGTGACGCAATTTGACTAGAGGTCGGTAAGAAAAAACAGACCTTGACTTGAGCACATCAACTGCACTATGCGGAGACAGAGTTCGCATTGCGGACGCCCTGACCGGCGCGTTCGAACGTCCACGTGATGGACGCCATGACTCCGTGCGCCCCCTGTGCACCGGCACTGTTGGTTAGGTCACGCTTACCGTTCGTTCCACTCGGGCATGCACGCGAATAGAGTCGGTTGGCGGCACGCCCGAAAATCGGCGGAAAGCCAGGCCGACACCCCCGTGGACCCCCACTTCCGAGGACACGATTGCCATGCCTCGTCCGACTGCCGCACAGCTCCTTTACGGTTCCTGCACCGTGATCTTCTCAACGCTTGCCATGCTGCTGCTGTCACAGACGAGTTCGGGCGTGGGGATCGCGATCATCGCCGTCGCGGCGCTCGCCCTCGGGCTCCTGGTCGCCATGACCGTCCCGCTGCCGAAGGCACGGGTCGTCGCGGTGCAGACACCGGCGGCACAGAAAGCCGAAGAGCCCGTGCCGGTCGCGGCCACGGGCTCGTCGAAGGCCGCCTGACACAAGTCGGTCGGTGGCGTACGTCAGTTGGTGCTGACCACCACCGTCTTGGCCGCCTTGTCGTGCAGGCCCTGCTTGTAGGGCCGGTCGAAGAAGCTCCAGCCGCCCGAGATCGCGGTCCAGATGCAGGCGCAGCAGAACGCGAACGGCAGCCAGAGCACCGCCGAGCGCGCCAGCGTCGTCTGCACGGAGGGCGTGGCGCCGTCGTTGAGGTTGGCCACCCGCATGTTCAGCCACTTCTTGCCGAGCGTCTGTCCCGACTTGCTGATCATGAAGGTGTCGTAGCCGATGTAGAGCACGGCCGCGATCAGCGACTGTCCGAAGGACTTGGCGTAGGAGACCTTGTCGGCGTTCACGTCGTACTCGTGCACGTTGAAGGCCCAGGTGAGCAGCCAGACGACGATGCCGACGAGGATCATGTCGATGATCCGGGCCAGTGTCCGCTTGCCGCTTTCGGCGAGCGGGGGCATGCCGGCGAGGGGGTCGTCGGGGCGGGCGCCGCCGGCGTAGGGGGCGCCACCGCCGTAGGGCGGGGGTTGCTGACCGTACGGGGGCGGCTGGCCGTACGGCGGTTGCTGGCCGCCCTGGGGCGGGGTGTCGTACGGGGAGCCCGAGCCCGCTCCTGGCTCACCGGGCGGGGGCTGCTTCCTGAACGGGTCGTCTTCCGGCGGCTGGCCGGAGCCGGGGGGCGGATCGGTGCTCATGGCCCGAGTGGACCGCGAACCCCCCGACTCCGCATCCGGCAAACGGCCGTCCGGAGTACCGAATCAGCTGGTGCATACGACGTACACGGTCATCCCGCGACGAACGTACCGGCCGCCTTGTCGTGCCAGCACTGGTGCCACGGGCGGTCGAACAGGCACCACAGGACACCCACGACCCCGATGCCGAGCAGGCCGGGCACGCTGTAGACGAGCCAGCGGCGCAGGGCCGCGCCGAAGGTCGGGGGCTCGTGGGCCTCGATGTCCCGCACCTCCAGACCGAGCAGCTTCTTGCCGAGGGTGCGGCCCCACTTGGCGGTGGGCAGCGCCTCGTAGAGGACACCGAAGACCAGCAGGACGGCGAGGACGATGCCCAGGTAGACCGAGGTCGTGCCGTCCAGCAGCCATACGGTGACGGTCTCGCCGCTGAGCTTGGCCGCGTCGATCTTCTCGTCGACGTGGTCGATCGCCTTGGTGCCGAGCGGTACGGCGGCAGCGGCGGTGACGCCGACGAGGACGACCGTGTCCAGCAGCCGTGCGGCGAGCCGCTTGCCGAGCCCCGCGGGGCGGGCGGCGGCCTGACGCCGGGCGGCGGCCGTGAAGACGTCCTCGACGGGCGGCTTCCAGGGCGCGACGGGCTGCTCCTCGCCGGGCGCGCCCGCGAGCCGGTGCACCTGCTGCGCCCAGGACGGCTGACCGCCGCCGGGGCCGCTGGTCACGGGGGTGGCGGAGACGGGGGGTTGCCCGACGGGCGCCTGGGCAACCGGGGCCTGTGCGGCGGGGGCCTGACCTCCGGGCGGCCTGCCCGCCGCCATCGCCTGGGGGCCGGCGGACTGTGGCGGGACCGTGGGCGAGGGCTGCTGGGGGCCGGAGAGCGGGGCCGGGGCGGGGGAAGCCGCGGAGGGCTGCGCCTGTGCCGCGGCGGCGCGGTCGGCGGCCGCCTTGCCCGCGCCGAAGCCGGGCGCCCCCGTGCTCCCGGGCTGCGCCCCGCCCTGCCGGCCCTGCTGACCCGTGCGCGGGGACAGCGCGCGGAACGTCATGGTGCCCTCGTCGGCGGTGGGGCCGCCGGGGCCGGGGATGCCGGGAGTGGACGGGCCCGCCGCGGCCGCTGCGCCGGGGTTCGCCGTGGGCCTGCGGAAGACGAATGTGCCGCCGGAGACCACGTCGGCCGAGTCGCCGTCCGCCGGCGGGATCGTCGCCGTACCGTCCGTGCCGGCCACACGGCCGTCCGGCTGCGCGGGGCGGGCGGGGTTGTCGGACGGCACCCTCGGGTCCGCGGCCTGCGGGGAGCCCCACGAGACGCGGCGGTCCTGGTCGCCGCCGAAGCCGGACTGGTGGGAGCGGTCGGCACCCCAGGCGGAGGCGGGTTCGGGACGGCTGCCGTGCTGGGCCTGGGCCGGGGAGGGTTCGGGGTCCTCGTCGAAGAAGTGCGGTCCCGTCTCCTCGACCGGAGCCGGGCCCGCGCCGGACGGCGGGGCGAGCGGCTCGCCGTCCGTCGGTGCCGGACGGCTGGTGCCCGGAACCCAGGCGGCACCGTTCCAGTACCGGACATATCCAGGAATGGACGGGTCCGGGTAATACCCTTCGCGGGGCCTGTCGTCACCGGGGGCCGGGGTTGGGGCGCTCATGTCCGTCGTCCCGTATCTGCTCGGGGGTGAATAGGGGGGTCTCCACATCTATCAGACGTGCGCAACCCCCACCGCCAGTCCCTTACTACCCACCCCTTTCCGGGCAAGCTCGCGCACCGGCTTCACACCTTCGGAAAAAAACTTCTCCGAACCCGCGTAATGGTCGTGCCCTCTCTCCGCTCTCCACTCGTACGGGCCCACTCGCAGGGCCCCGTACACCTGCCCGAGAGAGGAACCGAACGACATGCACTACACCGTGGTGGAACGCGAGCTGGAGCTCCGGCTCATCCTGTCCCCGGAGCGGAGCATCCCGGTCCCGGCCCGGCTCAGCTACCGCACCGACGACCCGTACGCCGTCCATGTGGCCTTCCACATCAACTCCGAGCAGCCCGTGTACTGGACGTTCTCCCGCGACCTGCTGGTGGAGGGGGTGTTCCGGGCGTGCGGGCACGGGGACGTGCGGGTGTGGCCGACGAAGTCGGAGGGCCGCAGCGTCGTGCTGATGGCGCTGACTTCGCCCGACGGCGACGCCCTGCTCGAGGCACCGGCCGCCCAGGTGTCCGCCTGGCTGGAGCGGACGCTGCGGGTGGTGCCCCCGGGGAGTGAGGGCGAGCAGCTGGGGATCGACGACGCGCTCGACCAGCTGCTCGCCCAGTGACCTCGGCGGCCGGCGGCTCAGAAGAGCTTGCCGGGGTTGAGGAGGCCGAGCGGATCGAAGACCTGCTTGATCTGCCGCTGCATCTCCACCCCCACCGGGCCGATCTCGCGCGCCAGCCACTCCTTCTTCAGTACGCCGACGCCGTGCTCGCCGGTGATGGTGCCGCCGAGTTCCAGGCCGAGGGCCATGATCTCGTCGAAGGACTCGCGGGCGCGCCGGGACTCGTCGGGGTCCTGGGCGTCGAAGCAGACGGTGGGGTGGGTGTTGCCGTCGCCGGCGTGCGCGCAGACGCCGATGGTGAGCTGGTACTTCTCGGCGATCCGATCGACGCCTTCGAGCATGTCGCCGAGCCGGGACCGGGGCACGCACACGTCGTCGATCATCGTCGTGCCCTTGACCGCTTCGAGGGCGGTGAGGGAGAGCCGCCGGGCCTGGAGCAGCAGCTCGGACTCGGCGAAGTCGTCGGCGGGAACGACCTGGGTGGCACCGGCGGCCTCGCAGAGCGCACCGACGGCGGCGAGGTCGGAGGCGGGGTCGGGGGTGTCGAAGGCGGCCAGGAGCAGCGCTTCCGTGGTCTCCGGAAGCCCCATGTGCGCGAGGTCGTTGACGGCTTTGACGGTCGTACGGTCCATGAGCTCGAGCAGCGACGGCACGTGGCCGCCGGCCATGATCCGGCACACGGCGTCGCAGGCGGCGGCCGCGGAGGCGAACTCGGCGGCGAGCACGAGCTGCTGCGGGGGCTGGGGGCGCAGGGCCAGGATCGCCCGTACGACGATGCCGAGCGAGCCCTCGGAGCCGACGAAGAGGCGGGTGAGGTCGTAGCCGGCGACGCCCTTCGCGGTACGGCGACCGGTGGACATGAGCCGCCCGTCGGCGAGGACGACGTCCAGTCCGAGGACGTACTCGGCGGTGACGCCGTACTTCACACAGCACAGGCCGCCGGAGGCGGTGCCGATGTTGCCGCCGATGGTGCACATCTCCCAGCTGGAGGGGTCGGGAGGGTAGTACAGGCCGTGCTCGCCGACCGCCCGCGAGAGGGCGGCGTTGATGACGCCGGGCTCGACGACGGCAATCCGATCAACGGGGTTGATCTCAAGAATCCGGTCCATCTTCGTCAGTGACAGCACGATGCAGCCGTCGGAGGCGTTGGCGCCGCCGGACAGTCCGGTACGGGCGCCCTGCGGGACGACGGGCACGTGCAGCTCGGTGGCGATGCGCATGACGTGCTGGACCTGCTCGACGGTGCGCGGAAGGACCACGACGGCGGGGGCACCGGCCGGGCAGAAGCTGGCCATGTCGTTGGCGTAGGAGGCCGTGACGTCCGGGTCGGTCAGGACGGCCTCGACGGGCAGACCGCTCAGCAGACGGTCGACGAGGTTGCCGGTCGCTTCGTCGCGAGGCGCTTCGATACGGCTCATGATCACAGCCTCGCACCCGGGGCCATCGGTGTGAACCCCGTCTACGGCACCGGACGTAACCCGTGATGCGGTCGTCGTATTGACGCACAGTGATCGCCATGGACGAGCTACGCGATGCCGCCCTGGGGGACGGGGCGGGACAACAGGGGGCGTTGGCGGGACGGGCCGGTGGGGCGGTTGGGGCGACGGGGGGCGCGGTGGGGCGTGGGGAGGACGCGCTGGTGGGGGGTCTTGTGGGGGGCGAGCGGGATGACCCGGTTGGGGGCGCGGAGGGTGCGGCGGTGGAGGAGCCGGGGGGCGCGTCGGGGGTGAGTGGGGAGGGCGTCTCGGCGGAGGAGCGGCGGGACGTATCCGCAGTGCTTGGGGAGGATGCGTCAGCGGAGGAGCCGGACGACGCGTCGGCGGAGGATGAGCAGAGCGGCCTCGCGGAGGACCGGCTGGAGGGCTCGGGGGCGGGCCGCCAGGGCAGCGCGGCAGCAGAACGGCAGAGCCCGCCCACGGACAAGCAGAAGCCCCCCGCAGTCAACGTGCAGAAATCTCCGGCCGCGAGCAAGCAGGAGACCCCCACAGCCGACCTGCAGAAGATCCCGCCCAAGGATGCGCACGAGACCCCGGCCGCGGACACGCAGAAGACCCCGCCCGCCGCACCACAGAACAGGCCGGCACCCGCCGCGCCACAGAACAAGCCGGCAGGGGGCGGACAAACGGACCCCGTCGTCGCGCAGGCGGAGAACCCGGTTCCGAAGCGTGTGATCCGAATCGCTCGGCAGGTGGTCGGGGCTGGGGTGCTCGGGGCCGTCGTGCTTGGTGGGGTGTTGGTTTTGTGGCCTCGGGAGCGGGAGGTTCACCGTCCGCGGCCCGTGGCGCCGGCCGCCGGGGCGCAGGCCGTGTCCGCTGTTGCCGCCGGGGTGCCGGCATCCCTCGCCGATCTCGCCGGGCTGATCGTGGCGCGTGAGGCGCGGGTTCGGGTGCAGCCCAAGGACGCGCGGTCTTGGGCGGTGCTCGGAGCCGCGTACGTGGAGCAGGGGCGGCGGACCGCCGATGCCGCCAACTATCCGCGGGCCGAGAGCGCGCTGCGCGCCTCCCTGAGAGTGCGGCCGAAGCGCAACGCCGCCGCGCTGGACGGCATGGTCGCCCTGGCCAACGCCCGCCGGGACTTCCGGGCCGCCCGGACCTGGGGCGAGGCCGCGCTGAAGGTCGAACCCAAGCGCTGGACGACGTACCCGCTGCTGATCGACGCCTACACCGGCCTCGGCGACTACAAGGCGGCCAAGCGCACGCTGGACCGGCTGCTGAAGCTGCACTCCGGTCCGGACGTGCAGGCCCGGGCCGCCGGCGTCTACCGCGACCGCGGCTGGCGCGAGGACGCCGCGGCCGCCCTCTCCGACGCGGCCGCCGGCGCCCGCTCCCCCGCCGAACAGGCCGCCTGGCTGGAGCGGGCCGGAGAGTTGAGCTGGGAGCGCGGGGATCTCGAGGACGCCCTGCGGCGCTTTCAGGAAGCCGTACGCATCGATCCCGATCAGCGGGCTGCGCAGGCCGGACAGGGGCGGACCCTGGCCGCACTGGGCCGGACCACCGAGGCGCTCAATGAGTATCGGGTGGCACTCGAGAAGCAGCCCTGTCCTCAATACGCCCTGGAACTGGGCGAGTTGTACGAGTCGCTCGGGCTCACACAGGCCGCCCAGGTGCAGTACGACCTGCTGCAGGCCCGCGTGCGGGAGGACGCGGCCGGGGGTGTCGACGACGAGCTGGTCCTCGGGCTGTTCGAGGCCGACCACGGCGATCCGAACTCCGCCGTACGGCGGCTGCGGGCCGAGTGGCAGCGGCAGCCGGGGATCGCCGTGGCCGACGCCCTGGGCTGGGCGCTGCACCGGGCCGGCGACGACAAGGGAGCACTGCGGTTCGCCACGATTGCGACGGACCGGGTGCACGGCGGCGCCGTACGCAGCGCGCTGTACTCCTACCACCTGGGCATGATCGAACGGGACCTGGAGCGGACCGCACCCGCGCGGCGGCATCTGCAGGAAGCCCTGCGGATCAACCCGTACTTCTCACCGCTCCGGGTTCCGCTCGCGAAGGAGGCCCTGGCCGCGCTGGGTGAACCGCCGCCCGACGCGCCCCTCCCCACGGAGACCGAGGACGCCCCCGACGAGGAGGACGCCGGTTGACTCACACCGCCGCCGTCCCGATCAGCGCATTGCGCGTCACCCGCGCCGCCAGCCGCTCCTCCCCCAGGTCCTCCGTGCCCTCGGGGCGGCGCGGCAGCACCATGTAGCGCGTCTCGGCGCTGGAGTCCCACACCGTGATCTCCGTCGCCGGCGGCAGCTCCAGCCCGAACTCGGCGAGCACGGCCCGGGGTTCGCGCACCACGCGCGAGCGGTACGCCTCGGACTTGTACCAGCTGGGGGACGGTCCGAGCAGGCGGAGCGGATAGCAGGAGCAGAGGGTGCAGACGATGACGTTGTGTGTCGTGTCCGTGTTCTCCACCACCCTCAGACGCTGGTACGAGCCCTCCATGTAGCCCAACTCCCGCACCGCCGCCGTACCGTCGGCCAGCAGACGGGACTTGAAGGCCGGGTCCAGCCATGCCCGTGCCACGACCCGCGCCCCGTTCGCCGGCGAAGCCCCGGAGAGGGAGGCGTCGATGATCTCGTCCAGCTGTGCGCCGGACAGCACGCCCTTCTCCTCCAGCAGCGTCTCCAGCCGCCGTACCCGCTGTGCGACCGTCGCGTCGGAGTGGTCACCGCTCATGAGTCACGGTCCTCTTCCAAGTAGCTTTCCCACAGGTCCAGTACGACGTGGTGGTCGCCCTCGCCCCACAGGTCGCGGGCCGCGAACCGGACCGCGTAGATCTGCTCGACCGGCGCGTCCGTACGGCCCTGTGCGCTGACGTCGGCCAGCTGCGCCGGTCCCTCCGGTTCGACCACGACGCCCCGCTTGCCGCGTGCGTACCGCGGCAGGCGGGTGTGGTGCGGCGGGTCGTGGTGGAAGGTACGCACGCGCGTGCCCGGCGGGAAACGGTCCTCAGCCATCGAGGCCCTCCAACTCGCCCGGCCTGATCACGCCCTTGCGCTCCAGCAGGGTGCAGATCGCCCGGAACCAGCGCTCGTAGTACGACGTCGACAGGTACTCCGCCGGCGGCATCGACTCGATGGCGTCCCGGAACTCGTTCGTGTTGAAGATCCCTTGTGCGCGCAGGGCGTTGAAGAGCCCGACGACGCGGGCCTCCCAGTCCGCGTGGAAGGGCTCGGCGTCCTCGGCGACGTCGATCGCGCCGAAGCCCTGGGTGCCGCCCACGTCGTTGATCCTGGCCATGCGGTCAGACTACGACTGCTGCCGGGGACCTTCCTACGACTCGTCGCCCTTGACGAAGATCGAGAAGCTGCGGTTGCCCAACACCCCCGACGCGAAGCCGAGATACACCTTCGGGTCCGAGCCGCCCCGCACGGCGACGCCCTCCGGCTCGCGGTAGGTGAGCGTGTACCCGGCCTCCGTGCGCTCCTGCTGGAGCAGCTTGCCGGTGGTGATGTCGATGCTGGACGCGTACGCGTTGCCGCGCTTGGTCACCGGGTTGGTCTCGGCCTCGTAGGCCGTGCCCGCGAGCTGGTAGACGACGTCGCCGTGCAGGGCGTAGCCCTGGAAGGGGATCTTGGGGTCGGGGTGGGCGCCCACCTGGGCGACGTCCGCGATCGGGTTGTCGTAGTCGCGGGCCGTGAAGGCGTCGAGGTCCCAGATGCGGTAGCGGGGCTTGTTGGCCTTGTCGCGGTAGCGGACGGCGATGCGCTTGGACGCCATGCAGACCGACGGCTGGTTGTTCGTGGAGTCCGCTATGGGCTTGCGTATCTTCACGTCCGCGCCGGTGCGGACGGCACCGTCCTTGAAGTGGAAGCGGGTGACGCCCTGCCCGTAGCCGTTCTCGGCGTCGGCCTCGGTCCAGATCCAGGTGCTGCCGTCGGCGGCGTCGCGCTGGATGCCCATGCTGACCCCGTGGCCGAAGCCCTTCAGGTACATGTGGCCGAGCCGGTTGCCCTTGTAGTCCAGCTTGTTGAGGCACAGGTCGCCGGCCGCATGTCCGGTCGCGGTGACCTGGAGGACGTACAGATGCTTGTTCGCCTCGTCGAAGGCGAACGACTGGAGCACCGTCGGCTCCTTGAGCGTGCTCTTCTGCCACAGCCAACGGCCCGACGGCACGGTGAGGTTGATGTGGGTGGTCACTCTCTCCCCCGAGTCCTGGGGGCGCCCCTTCGGCACCCGCAGGACTTGAGAGTGTCAACCTGCGTTCATCGGTTGCAAGTTCACTGATCAACTATTCTGTGAATTTACGCAACTCACAGGTTTCCGCGCTTGGCCTGCTCCCGCTCGATGGCCTCGAACAGGGCCTTGAAGTTGCCTTTTCCGAAGCCCATGGAGCCGTGCCGCTCGATGATCTCGAAGAAGACGGTCGGACGGTCCTGGACCGGCTTGGTGAAGATCTGCAGCAGGTAGCCGTCCTCGTCGCGGTCGGCGAGGATCTTCAGCTCGCGCAGGGTCTCGACGGGGACGCGGGTGTCGCCGACCCACTCGCCGAGGGTGTCGTAGTACGAGTCCGGGGTGTTGAGGAACTGCACGCCGGCCGCCCGCATCGTGCGTACCGTCTGCACGATGTCGTTGGTGTTGAGCGCGATGTGCTGGACGCCCGCGCCGCCGTAGAACTCCAGGTACTCGTCGATCTGGGACTTCTTCTTGGCGATGGCGGGCTCGTTGATCGGGAACTTGACCTTGAGCGTGCCGTCGGCCACCACCTTCGACATCAGCGCGCTGTACTCGGTGGCGATGTCGTCGCCCACGAACTCCTTCATGTTCGTGAAGCCCATGACCTTGTTGTAGAAGCCGACCCACTCGTTCATACGGCCGAGCTCGACGTTGCCGACGCAGTGGTCGATGGCCTGGAAGGTGCGCTGGGCCGGCGGCTCGACCATCGGGTCGGCGGCGACGAAGCCGGGGAGGTAGGGGCCGTCGTAGCCGGAGCGGTCGACGAGGGTGTGGCGGGTCTCGCCGTACGTGGCGATCGCGGCGAGGACGACCGTGCCGTGCTCGTCCTTCAGCTCGTACGGCTCGGCCACCGAGCGGGCGCCGTGCTCGATCGCGTAGGCGTACGCGCGGCGGGCGTCCGGGACCTCGATGGCGAGGTCGATCACGCCGTCGCCGTGCTCGGCCACGTGCTGGGCGAGGAAGTGGCCCCAGGTGGTGGCGGGCCTGATCACCGAGGTGAGCACGAAGCGGGCGGAGCCGTTCTCCAGGACGTAGCTCGCGGTCTCGCGGCTGCCGTTCTCCGGACCGGAGTAGGCGACCAGCTTCATGCCGAAGGCGGTGGAGTAGTAGTGCGCCGCCTGCTTGGCGTTGCCCACGGCGAAGACGACCGCGTCCATTCCCTTGACCGGGAAGGGGTCGGCCTGCCGGGCGGTGTCGGGAGTGTGGTGTGTGGTCTGCGTCATAGCGGCAGCCTGGTCCTCGCACGGCAAGGTGCGCAATAGTTTGCTTTTCTGCTGGGCATTTTGTTCAGCGGAAGGCGTGGATCTACGAGCCTTCTGTACAGGATGACCACCACACCAGGGAGGCTGCTGTGGCGATCGACCATCTGGACGGCCGGATCATCGTGCTGCTGGCACGGGAGCCGCGGATCGGGGTGCTGGAGATGTCCCGGCGGCTGGGGGTGGCGCGCGGGACGGCACAGGCGCGGCTGGACCGGCTTCAGTCGAATGGCGTCATCCGCGGGTTCGGACCGCAGGTGGACCCGGCGGCTCTCGGGTACCCCGTCACCGCCTTCGCCACCCTCCAGATCCGGCAGGGCCAAGGGGCCGACGTCCGGGCGCACTTGGCGACCGTGCCCGAGGTGCTGGAGCTGCACACCACCACGGGCAACGGGGACATGCTGTGCCGGCTGGTCGCCCGGTCCAACGCGGATCTCCAGCGGGTCATCGACCTGGTTGTCGGTTTTGATGGCATTGTCCGGGCCGCCACCGCGATCGTGATGGAGAACCCCGTTCCGCTGCGGATCATCCCGCTCGTGGAGCAGGCCGCCGAGGACGTCGAGAGGACCTAGCCCTACCGGCGGGGGTGAGCGCGTGTGAGCTTCTGGGAGTACCTGAGCACCCGGCACCAGCAGCTGCTCACGGATGCCTACCAGCACGCCAGCGCCGTGTTCCAGTGCATGGTGGTGGCGACGGTGCTGGGCGTGCTGATCGGGGTCGTCACCTACCGGAGCGAGTGGGCCGGCAACCTGGCGACCACGACCACCTCGACCATCCTGACCATGCCGTCGCTCGCCATGATCGGTCTGCTCATCCCGATCGTGGGTCTGGGCGTGCCGCCCACCGTGATCGCACTGACGCTGTACGGGCTGCTGCCGATCGTGCGCAACGCGATCGTCGGGCTGCGCGGGGTCGACCCGACGCTGGTGGACGCGGCGCGCGGCATCGGGATGTCCCGGCCGGCGCGGCTGGTGCGGGTCGAGCTGCCGCTGGCCTGGCCGCCGATCCTGACCGGGATCCGGATCTCCACACAGATGCTGATGGGCATCGCCGCGATCGCCGCGTACGCCTCCGGGCCCGGGCTCGGCAACGAGATCTTCCGCGGCATCGGCTCGCTGGGCAGCAGGAACGCGCTCAACCAGGTGCTCGCGGGCACGCTCGGGATCATCGTCCTGGCGCTGCTGTTCGACGCGGCGTACGTCCTGATCGGACGGCTGACCATTCCGAGGGGGATCCGTGCCTGACTCCAGCACATCGGGTGCTTCCATCGAGCTGGACAACCTCACCAAGCGCTACCCGGGCAGTGACGCCCCCGCCGTCGACAACGTCAACATGGAGATCAAGGCGGGCGAGATCGTCATCTTTGTTGGTCCATCCGGATGCGGTAAGTCGACGACGCTCAAGATGATCAACAGGTTGATCGAGCCGACCGGTGGCCGTATCCGGATCAACGGTGAGGACGTGACCGACATTGATCCGGTCAAGTTGCGCCGCAAGGTGGGCTATGCGATCCAGTCGGCCGGTCTCTTCCCGCACATGACGGTCGCCCAGAACGTCTCCCTCGTACCGAAGATGATCGGCTGGCCCAAGGCGCGGATCCAGTCCCGGGTCGAGGAGCTGCTCGACCTCGTGGGCCTGGACCCGGGCGAGTTCCACGGCCGCTATCCGCGCCAGCTGTCCGGCGGCCAGCAGCAACGCGTCGGTGTGGCTCGGGCGTTGGCCGCCGATCCGCCCGTGCTGCTGATGGACGAGCCGTTCGGCGCGGTCGACCCGATCACCCGCGACCATCTCCAGGACGAGTTGATCAGGCTGCAGCACGAGCTGCACAAGACGATCGTGTTCGTCACGCACGACTTCGACGAGGCGATCAAGCTCGGCGACCGCATCGCGGTCCTGCGCGAGCGCTCGCACATCGCGCAGTTCGACACCCCGGAGGCGATCCTCACCAACCCGGCGGACGACTTCGTGTCCGGTTTCGTGGGCGCCGGGGCGGCCCTGAAACGGCTGAACCTCACCCGCGTACGGGACGTCGAGATCAACGACTACCCGACCGTGACCATCGACGACCCGCTCCAGGAGATCTTCAACAGCCTCCGGGGCAGCGGCACCAACGAGATCCTGCTGCTCGACAAGCGCCGCCGGCCCTACAAGTGGCTCAGGCGCGGCGACCTCATGCGTGCCCGGGGCTCGCTGGCGCGGGCCGGGACGCTGGTGAGCGACACGGTGACCAGGGACGCGACCCTGCGGGACGCCCTGGAGGCCGTGCTCACCGACAACGCGGGCCGGGTCGCGGTCACCGGGCGGCGCGGCGAGTACGACGGCGTCGTGGACATGGAGACGCTGATGAACTCCGTGCACGACCTCCTGGAGGCCGACCGGCTCGAGGCATTGGAGCACCAGCACGAGCTGGAGGAGCTGCGGTCCGCCCAGACGCACGCCGAGCAGGAGGGCGCCGTAGGAGGGCAGAAGGCGTGACCGTCCTCGAGCCGGCAAAACAGGAGGAGCAGCAGGAGGAGGAAGCCGCGCCCCCGGCACCGCCGAGCCCCCCGAAGCAGCGCATCAGCTGGCAGAGGCTGACGATCCTCCCCTCCGTTCTCGTCGCCGTGCTGCTCGCGACCTGGCTGTGGTTCGAGCAGGCCGACCTGGACACGATCTCCGAGAACGCCCTGTCCAACGGCCAGGTGTCGAAGGCCCTGTGGCAGCAGATCCAACTGACCGTGATCTCCACGTTCTTCGTGCTGATCATCGCGATCCCGCTGGGCATCCTGCTGACCCGCAAGGCCTTCCGGAAGGCGACCCCGTTGGCGATGACGATCGCCAACATGGGCCAGGCGACCCCGGCGATCGGCCTGCTGGCGCTGCTGGTCATCTGGCTCGGCACCGGCATGAAGTCGGCCCTGATCGGCATCACGATCTACGCCATCCTGCCGGTGCTGTCGAACACCATCGCCGGCCTGAAGGCCAACGACCCGACGCTGCTGGAGGCGGCCCGCGGCATCGGCATGTCCCCGCTGGGCGTGCTGTCGCGCGTGGAGCTGCCGCTCGCCGTCCCGCTGATCCTCGCGGGCGTCCGTACGGCCCTGGTCCTCAACGTCGGCACGGCGACCCTGGCGACGTTCGGCGGAGGCGGCGGCCTCGGCGTGCTGATCCAGACCGGCATCACGACCCAGCGGATGCCGGTGCTGATGCTGGGCTCGATCCTCACGGTCGTCCTGGCGCTGCTGGTGGACTGGCTGGCCTCACTGGCCGAACTCCTACTGCGGCCACGGGGGTTGGAGGTCGGGACATGAGACGGCGAACGTGTCTGCTCCTGGCCGGCGTCCTGGTGGCCGCGTCCGGCTGCGGGCTGCAGAGCGGCTCGCCCATGGTGGACGCCGTGAAGCCCGGCTCGATCGGGCAGGGCGAGCCCCTCAAGGGCGCCGATCTGACCGTCACCTCCAAGGAGTTCACCGAGCAGCTCATCCTCGGCGCGATCATGGGCATCGCCTTCCAGGCGGCCGGCGCCGACGTCCTCGACCGCACCGGCATCCAGGGCTCCATCGGCGCCCGCGAGGCGGTCAAGAACGGGGACGCGGACGGCATGTACGAGTACACGGGCACCGCCTGGATCACGTACCAGGGCAACAGCGAGCCGATCCCCGACCCGAAGAAGCAGTGGGAGGCAGTGCGCGACGCGGACCTCGAGAACGGGCTGACCTGGCTGCCGCCGTCGTCCCTCAACAACACCTACGCACTGGCGATGAACCAGGCCAACTTCAAGAAGTACGGCACGAAGACGCTGTCGGACGTGGCCGCGCTGTCGAAGAAGGATCCCGGGGCGGTGACGCTCTGCGTGGAGAGCGAGTTCGCCAACCGCGCGGACGGGCTGCCGGGCATGGAGAAGGCGTACGGGATGAGCGTGCCCGCGAAGAACATCACGCAGATGGACACCGGGATCATCTACACCCAGGTGAAGAAGGGCAGTTGCACCTACGGAGAGGTCTTCACGACCGACGGCCGCATCAAGTCCATGAACCTGGTGGTGATGCAGGACGACAAGAAGTTCTTCCCCAACTACAACGTGGCGCCCGAGATCAACACCAAGGCGCTGAAGAAGTGGCCGGCGATCGCCGAGGTCCTCGACCCCGTCACGAAAAGGCTGAACAACAGCGTGGCGCAGACGCTGAACGCGAAGGTGGACGTGGACGGCGAGGACCCGCACCAGGTGGCGCTGGACTGGATGAAACAGGAGGGCTTCGTGAAGTCCGGCTGATCTTCCCGGCGTTCAGCAGGCAGGCACGGACCCCTTGCCCGTCTCCAAGGCGGTCAGGGCGTTGACCGCGCCCTTCAGCGTGGTCACCGGGATCAGCCGCAGCCCCTTCGGCAGCTCGGACTTGGCGTCGGAGCACTCCGCCTTGGGCACCAGGAAGACGGTGGCCCCGTCCCTGCGCGCGGCCTGCGTCTTGAGCGCCACGCCGCCCACCGCGCCGACCTTCCCGTCGGCGTCGATGGTCCCGGTGCCGGCGATGTTGCGGCCGCCCGTGAGCTCGCCGCCGCTGCCGTTCCCGTCCAGCTTGTCGATGATCCCGAGGGTGAACAGCAGTCCGGCGCTGGGGCCGCCGACGTCGGCGAGCTTCAGGGTGACCTTGACCTTGTCGTCGCCGAGGTGCAGATAGTCCAGGGCGGCCTGGGTCGCCGCGTCCTGGGACTCCTTCATCTGCTCGCTGTTGTGCTGCTCGATCTCCTTGGTGGTCTCCCCGCTCGGATAGACCGAGTCGCGCGGCATGACGGCCTTGTCCGTGGCGAACCAGGCCGAGAGCACATCGCCGAGCGAGACGTGCGTGTCCGGGTTGGTCGCCTCGATCGTCGTCATCCGCAGCTGTCCGCTGGTCTCACGGGTCTTCGCCCCGGAGATCGTGATCACCGCGGTGCCCTTGTTCTCCCCGAGCACGTTCGCCGTCATCCCGGGCTGCGCGAGCGAGAACGGCAGCGGCGCGAGGACCGCGGTGGCGATCAGCGCGACGACGGGCAGCGCGCAGACGGCGAGGGCCTGGGGGCGTGTGAGGCGAGAGAGCACGGGATCAATCTAACGTGGCGGTGACTTCCGGCCAGGTGCCGGTCAGCTCACGTACAAGTCTCGCCGCTCCCTCGTGAAGCGCCGGAGCGTGTCCGGCAGCGGTTCGGTACCGATTCCGGGGGTGGTCGGAACGGGCAGGTGGCCGTCCTGGAGGACGAAGGGTTCGGTGATGTCCTCGGCGAAGTAGCGGGAGGACGCCGAGGTGTCGCCGGGGAGGGTGAAGCCCGGCAGGGCGGCCAGGGCGAGGTTCGGGGCGCGGCCGATTCCCGTCTCCAGCATGCCGCCGCACCAGACCGGGACGCCGTGCGCGTGGGCCACGTCGTGGATGCGGCGGGCCTCGAGGTAGCCGCCGACCCGGGCGGGCTTGATGTTGACGACCCGGCAGGCCTCCATGGCGATCGCGGAGGCGGTGTCACGGGCGCTGTGGAGGGACTCGTCGAGGCAGACGGGGGTGGCGATACGGCGCTGGAGCCGGGCATGGGCGTGGAGGTTGTTCTCCTCCAGGGGCTCCTCGATCAGCAGCAGACCGAAGTCGTCGAGGCGGCGCAGGCGCTCGGCGTCCGCGAGCGTGTACGCCGTGTTGGCGTCGACCTGGAGGGGCAGCGCGTCCCCGAAGCGCTCGCGCACCGCCCGTACCGGCTGGACGTCCCAGCCCGGCTCGATCTTCAGCTTGATGCGGACGTAGCCCTCGGCGAGGTACCGCCCGACGTCGTCCAGCAGCTCCGGGACCGACTCCTTGATGCCGACCGAGACGCCCGCGGGCACGCGGTCCCGAACTGCCCCGAGGTAGGCCGCGAGCGGCATGCCGTACGAGCGCAGCTCCGCGTCCAGGAGCGCCGTCTCCAGGGCCGCCTTCGCCAGCTCGTGGCCCTTGATCTTCGCCATGGCGGGGGCCGCGAGGGCGGTGGTGAGGTCGGGGAGCCCGGCCACCCTCGGCACCAGGAAGTCACGGAGCACGATCTCGGCGCCCGCCACGAACTCCGAGCAGTACAGCGGCTCGGGATCTGCGGCGAACTCCGACCAGCCCTCGGCCCCGTCCGTGACGACGTGCAGCAGGAAGGTGTCCTTGGTCGTCATCGTGCCGAAGGAGGTGCGGAAGGGGGTGACGAGTGGGATCGCCACGTGGACGATCTCGACACGTTCGAGCTTCATACGGCGGAGTCCTTCCGGTCGTCCCGGGTCAGCGTGTACCAGCCGTCGCGGGACATCCCCGTGGCCGTGAACCCCTGCGCGAAGGCCTCCGTGAACACCTCGCGGACGGCGTGCCGCCAGCGCAGGGCGAGGACCGGATCGGCGGCGCGGAGCTTGACGATGTCGTCCGGGACGCGGCACCAGACGTGGTCGTCGGCGAGGTCGCGGCGAGCCAGCGTCTCGCCGTCGGGGCCGTTGTGGGTGGCGGGCGCGGCTTCCCGGTCGCCGGTCTCGTACGACGGTCCCGGCGCCGTCAGATCCCAGGTCACCGTCAGCCGGTCGCTCTCGTCGCCGTCGTTCACGCCGTCCGCCATGGGGCCGTAGAAGTCGACGAGGTACTCGGTGCCGGCGGCGCCCAGCTTGGCCAGGTTGAAGCGGGCGTTGCGGCCGACCAGCGGGTCGAAGGTCCAGCGCATGGTGCGGACGCCGAGGTCGAGGGCCCAGGCGCGCTGGGCCTGCTTCACGGCGTACCCGAGGCCCTGGTCCGCGGCCGCGACCAGGGAGTACGTGTCCCGGTCGGGCCCGAACACGGCGACGGACGCCCCGGCCAGCCGCGTCCCGTCGTACGCGGCGTGCACCGCGCCGCCCGCGTGGACGAGGCTGTGCAGCACCTCGGCCGGGTAGGGCGGGGCGCTGCGCGGGGTCTGCCAGACGTCGCTGAAGTAGTCGGTGACGGCCGCGAGGCCCGCCACGTCGTGGACGGTGCGGATGCTCACTCCGTGCGGGCGGTCGAGAGTCATGGGTCGAGTGTCACCGGCGGGCGCGAACCTGACGTTGTGCGGGCGGACAATGCATGCCTATGTTCGTTTCCGGATCGGCCAATCAGAGTCTCCAGGAGGAACCCATGGACGCCTGCACCCTCGGCGATCTCCTGGACGTCATCGGCGGCCCGTCCGTACGCCTGCACACCGCCCCCGCCGGGCTCGCCGCCCCGGTCACCGAGGCGCTGCTGTACGACGCCCACGCCCCGCTCCCGCACGCACCGGGCGCGCTGCTGCTGGCGGTCGGGGTGCGGGCGACGGCGGCCGGGCCGCTGGTGCGGGTGGCCGCGGAGGCCGGGATGACCGGGCTCGTCGTACGCGGTCCGGACGGCCCCGTCGGCGAGGCCGAGGCGCACGGTGTCGCGCTGCTGTCGGTCGACGAGGACGCGGCCTGGCACCACGTGCACCTGCTGCTGTCCTCGGCGATCGGCGCCCGGCCCGCACCGTCGGCCGGCGGCCTCGGCGACCTGTTCGCGCTCGCGGACGCCGTCGCGGCGGCGACCGGCGGTGCGACGGCCGTGGAAGACCCGCGCCAGCGGATCCTCGCCTACTCCACCGTCCCCGGCCAGCCGGTCGACGAGGACCGCCGGCAGGGCATCCTCGGCCTCCAGGTGCCGGTCAGCCCGGCCAACACCGAGCAGTACCGGGTGCTGTTCGCGGCCGCGGGTCCGGTACGGCTGCCCGCGCTCCGGGACGGCGACCTGCCCCGCCTCGCGGTCGCCGTCCGCGCCGGCGGCGAGACGCTCGGCTCGGTCTGGGTCGTCGACGACGGCACGCTCGCGCCGGACGCCGAGGAGACCCTCGCGCAGGGCGCGTCCACGGCGGCGCTGCTCCTGCTGCGGGCCCGGGCGGCGCAGGAGCTGGCCCGCCACCAGAACAGCGATCTGCTGCGCCGTCTGCTCGACGGCACGGCGGATCCGTCAACCGCCTTCGACCGCCTGGGACTTCAGGGTTCGGAGGTACGGGTGGCCGCGTTCGTGCTCGACGCCGCGAGCCTGCCGGACGCCGAGCAGACCGCCCTGCGCCTGCTGGACGTCGTACGGCTGCAGTGCGAGGCGCGTTACGGGCGGCACGCGTGTGTGCTGGTCGACGGGGTGGTGTACGCGGTCCTTCCGGGCCCCGGGGCGCGTCACAAGCGGCTGGCCGAGGACATCGTGGCGCGGGCCGGGCAGGCGCTGCGGGTGTCCGTGCGGGCGGCGCTGGGCGAGGTGGTGGATGGGGCGGCGGAGGTCGCGGGGTCGCGTCAGGACGCCGAGCTGGTGCTGCGCGTGCTCGGGCCGGAGCTGCCGGTGGCGACGGTGGACGAGGTGCGGCCGCGGGTGACGCTGCTGCGGCTCGCGGAAGTGCTGGGCGAGCGGCGGGAGTTGAGTGCCGGGGCGTGGCGGCGCGTGCTCGCGTACGACGAGGACAACGGCACCGACTACGCGCGCACGCTGGTGAGTTGGTTCGACGCGGGCTGCGACATGGCGGGCGCGGCGAAGCTGCTCGCCGTGCACCCGAACACCTGCCGGTACCGCCTGAAGCAGGCACAGCAGCACGTCGGGATCGACCTCGACGATCCCGACGAACGGCTGGTGCTGTGGCTTCAGTTGAGGACGCTGGCCGGGCTCAGGGGCTCAGCCATCGCCTGAGGCGCTCCTCGCAGGTGCGCAGGTGCTCGACGGGGACGTACTCCCCCGCCGTGTGCGCCAGCGTCGGGTCTCCGGGGCCGTAGTTGAGGGCGGGCGTGCCGAGAGCGGCGAAGCGGGCCACGTCCGTCCAGCCGAGCTTGGGGCGGGGCGTGGCGCCGAGGGCGGTGACGAGGTCGCCGAGCCGGTCCAGTCCCGGAAGGGCGCCCGGCACGACCTCGGTGACGTGGACCTCGTACTCGGGAAAGAGCTTCCGTACGTACGCCTCCGCCTCCTCGGGCGAACGGCTGGGTGCGAAGCGGGAGTTGACGGTGATCACGCACTCGTCGGGTACGACGTTCCCGGCCACCCCGGCACGGACCGCGACCGCGTTGAGCCCCTCCCGGTACTCCAGCCCGTCGATCACGATGCGCTCGGGCGTGTGCTCGTGGAGCCGCTGGAGGACGGGGGCGGCGAGGTGCGCGGCGTTGGCGCCCATCCAGGAGCGGGCGGTGTGGGCACGTTCGCCGCGGACGACGATGTCGGCGGTGAGGACGCCCTGACAGCCGGCCTCGACGCCCGCGTCGGAGGGTTCCATGAGGACCGCGAGGTCTGCCGCCAGGAGTTCGGGGTGGTGGGCGGCGATCCGGTGCAGGCCGTTGCGGTCGGCCTCGACCTCCTCGCACTCGTAGAAGACGTAGGTGAGGTCGCGGGTGGGCGCCGGGACGGTGGCCGCGAGGCGGAGGGCGACGGCGACGCCGCCCTTCATGTCGCAGGCGCCGAGGCCGTGCACGCGGTCGTCCTGAAGCCGGGAGGGGAGGTTCCCGGCGGCCGGGACGGTGTCCAAGTGCCCGGCGAGGAGGGCCCGTTGGGGGCGGCCGAGCTCGGTGCGGGCCACGACGGAGTTGCCGATGCGGTCGACGGCGAGGTGGGGAAAGGCGCGCAGGGCGGCTTCCACGGCGTCCGCGAGCGGGGCTTCGTGGCCGCTCTCGGAGGGGATGTCGACGAGGGCGCGGGTGAGGGCGACGACGTCGGAGGCGAGGCCCAGGGCGACGGTCACGCGGCCGTCTCCTGCTGCTCGTCGGGCTGCCGGTTGAGCTTGGAGTGCCGGACGCCGTAGCACCCGTAGATCACGAGCCCGACCGCCATCCAGACGCCGAACGCGATCCAGGTGTCGGCGCCGAGGCTGAACAGCATGTACGCGCAGAAGCCCACGCCCAGGATCGGGGTCACCGGGGAGAAGGGGACGCGGAAGGAGCGCGGGGCTTCGGGGTTGCGGCGGCGCAGCAGTACGACCGCCAAGTTGACCAGCATGAAGGCGAAGAGGGTGCCGATGCTGGTGGCGTCGGCGAGGCTGCCCAGCGGGATCAGGGCGGCGAGGAGGGCGATGAAGGACGAGACGATGACGGTGTTGGCGCGCGGGACACCGGTGCGCGGGTGCACCTTGGCGAACAGCGGCGGCACGAGCCCGTCCCGGGCCATGGCGAAGAGGATGCGGATCTGCCCGTACTGCACGGTGAGCACGACGCTGGTGGTGGCGACGACGGCACCGACGGACAGCAGGATCGGCCACAGGCTGCCCCCGCCGACGGCCTGCACGAGCACCTGGCTCAGGGTGGCCTCGGTCCCCTCGAACTTCTTCCACGGCATGGCGCCGAGCGCGGCGACCGCGACGAGGACGTAGAGGGCGGTGACGAGGACGAGGGAGAGGATGATCGCGCGCGGCAGATCGCGCTGGGGGTTCTTGGCCTCCTCGCCGGCCGTCGAGGCGGCGTCGAACCCGATGTAGGAGAAGAACAGCGAGGCCGCGCCCGCGCTCATCCCGGCGGCGCCGAGCGGGAACAGCGGCTGGAAGTTCCCGGCGTGGAAGGCGGTGAACGCGACCGCGCAGAACATCACCAGCGCGGCGACCTTCACGGCGACCATGATCGTGTTGGCGACGGCGCTCTCACGGGCACCGCGCAACAGCACGACCATCGCGAGTACGACGATGAGGGCGGCGGGGATGTTGAGGGTGCCGCCGAGCCCGGGCGGCGCGCTCAGCGACTCGGGCAGGGTCACGCCGAGGGTGAGATCGAGCAGCTCGTTGACGTACTGTCCCCACCCCACGGCCACGGCGGCGACGGACACCCCGTACTCCAGGATCAGACACCAGCCGCAGACCCAGGCGACCAGCTCGCCGAGGGTGGCGTAGGCATAGCTGTACGACGACCCCGAGCCGGGGATCATGCCGGCCAGCTCGGCGTACGACAGCGCCGAGAACAGCGCGGTCACCCCGGCCAGCACGAACGACACGACGATCGCGGGCCCGGCCTCCGGTACGGCCTCGCCGAGCACGACGAAGATCCCGGTACCGAGGGTGGCGCCCACGCTGAGCAGGGTGAGCTGGGCAACCCCCATGGTCCGCTTGAGCGGACTCCCGGCGGCGGCGTCGACGGCCGCGCCGACACCCTGCCGCCGGGTGAACCGGCTTACGGGACTTGCTTGTTGTGGGGCCTGTGGCCGCGTACCAACTGTGTCCACCGTGCCGTTCCCTCCGCCTACGGGCTTGTTATGGCCCTTGATGATGCGGAGGGGCGGGCGCGGGGCGGTGGGGGAATCGGCCAGAGATGACGGGGACGGCTTGGCGGATCGGCTAAAGCCGAGGCTGTCGGCTGACGCTGAAACCGCCCGTACGGCAGAGCGCTAGCGCAGGGCCTCAGCGACCTCCCGAGCCGCGTCAACCACCCGCGGCCCAACCCTCTCAGGCACCGCATCAGCCAGCATCACAACCCCCACACTCCCCTCAACTCCCGTAACCCCGAGCAACGGGGCGGCCGCCCCACTGGCCCCGGCCTCCAACTCCCCATGGGTCAGGGTGTATCCGGGCTCCGTAACCGGCTTGGCCCGCGCAGAAAGGATCGCCCTGCCCGCAGCCCCCCGATCCAACGGATGCCTGAACCCGGCCCGATACGCCACGTGATAGTCCGTCCACGTCGGCTCGACGACGGCGACGGCCAGGGCCTCCGCCCCGTCCACCAGCGTCAGATGAGCCGTCGCCCCTATGTCCTCGGCCAACGACCGAAGCGCCGGCAGCGCAGCCTCCCGCACCAGCGGGTGCACCTGCCGACCCAGCCGCAGCACGCCCAGCCCGACCCGGGCACGACCGCCCAAGTCGCGCCGTACGAGCGCGTGTTGTTCAAGTGTCGCGAGCAACCGGTACACAACGGTCCGGTTCACGCCCAGTTTGTTGGAAAGCTCGGTGACGGTCAGCCCGTGGTCCGTATCGGCCAGCAGCTTGAGGACACGCAGTCCTCGGTCGAGCGTCTGAGAGGTCTCCGCGGTCACGACGCCCACTCCTCCAAGTGGTGAGGTCGGCGACCTCCGCGCGGCGGTGCGTCACCGAGTCCCGTCGTTGACGCGCAACAGAGGCCGCCGATCGGCCGGCGACCCGGCCTGTGCCGGGCCGCGTCGCTTCACGGCTGCGCTCCGCGGCGGCGCTGCCACGGGGCGTGTGCGTAGCGGGACAGTAGCGAAGGGGGTTCGCTGAGCGGAAGGCTCCGTCCAGAATCCGGGCACATACGGGGAGGGAGTACCTCCGTTTGTCCCGATACGTACGGCGTGAACAGGTGCGGCGTGCAACGGCCGTCACTTCATGCGCGTCGCCCACTCCTGCACCTTGGCGATCCGCTGCTTCAGCTGCCCGGCCGTCGCCTCGGCGCTCGGCGGGCCGCCGCACGTACGGCGCAGCTCGGTGTGGATGACGCCGTGCGGCTTGCCGCTCTGGTGGACGTAGGCACTGACCATGGTGTTGAGCTGCTTGCGCAGCTCCATCATCTCCTTGTGCGAGACGACGGGCCGCCGCTCGGCCGGCAGCTCCAGCAGGTCGGCCTCCGAGTCCGGCTTCTTGCGGCTGTGCGCGATCTGCCGTGCCTGCCGCTTCTGCAGCAGGAGCTGGACCTGTTCGGGCTCGAGGAGGCCCGGGATGCCGAGGTAGTCCTGCTCCTCCTCGCTCCCGGGGTGGGCCTGCATGCCGAACTCGGCGCCGTCGTAGAGCACCCGGTCGAAGACGGCCTCGGACTCCAGCGCCTCGAAGGAGAACTGCTCCTGCTCGCCGGTGTCCTCGTCCTGCTCCTTGTTCGCCTCCTCCATCTCCTTCTCGGATTCGGCGTACGGGTCCTCCTCGCCCTCCTTCTTCGGCTTGTCGAGGGCGTGGTCGCGCTCGACCTCCATCTCGTTGGCGAAGGTGAGGAGGTCGGGGACGGTGGGGAGGAAGACGGACGCGGTCTCGCCGCGCCGCCGGGACCGCACGAAGCGGCCGACTGCCTGCGCGAAGAAGAGGGGCGTGGAGATGGTGGTGGCGTAGACGCCGACGGCGAGCCGCGGGACGTCGACGCCCTCGGACACCATGCGGACGGCGACCATCCACCTGTCGTTGCTCTCGCTGAAGTCGTCGATCCTCTTCGAGGCGCCGGCGTCGTCGGACAGCACGAGGGTCGCCTTGTTGCCCGTGATCTCACGGATGAGCTTGGCGTAGGCCCGCGCCGAGTCCTGGTCGGAGGCGATGACCAGGGCGCCGGCGTCCGGGATGGCCTTCCTGACCTCGGTCAGCCGCTGGTCGGCGGCGCGCAGCACGCTCGGCATCCACTCGCCGCGCGGGTCGAGCGCCGTACGCCAGGCCTGGCTGATCGCGTCCTTGGTCATGGGCTCGCCGAGTCGGGCCGCGATCTCGTCGCCGGCCTTGGTGCGCCAACGCATGTTGCCGCTGTAGCTCAGGAAGATGACCGGCCGGACGACGTGGTCGGCGAGCGCGTTGCCGTAGCCGTAGGTGTAGTCGGCCGCGGACCGCCGGATCCCGTCGTTGCCTTCCTCGTACGTGACGAAGGGAATGGGGTTGGTGTCGGACCGGAAGGGCGTACCGGTGAGCGCGAGCCGGCGGGTGGCCGGCTCGAAGGCCTCGAGGCAGGCCTCGCCCCAGGACTTCGAGTCACCGGCGTGGTGGATCTCGTCGAGGATGACGAGCGTCTTGCGCTGCTCCACCCGGTTGCGGTGCAGCATGGGCCGTACGCCGACACCGGCATAGGTGACCGCGACGCCCTGGTAGTCCTTGCCGAGCGGTCCCGCGCTGTACTCGGGGTCGAGCTTGATGCCTATGCGTGCCGCCGCTTCCGCCCACTGCTTCTTCAGGTGCTCGGTCGGCGCGACCACGGTCACCTGCTGCACGACGTGGTGGTGCAGCAGCCAGGAGGCGAGCGTCAGCGCGAAGGTCGTCTTGCCGGCGCCGGGCGTGGCGACGGCGAGGAAGTCGCGCGGCTGCTCCTGGACATACTTCTCCATCGCCCCCTGCTGCCAGGCGCGCAGCTTGCTGGCGGTGCCCCAGGGGGCACGGCCGGGGAAGGCGGGAGAGAGATGGTGGGAGTGCGAGGCAGAGCTGGCGGCGGTGGTAGTCACGGTCTCCGTTGGTATGGGGTCGGGCGGCTCGGCTACGTATGACAACCGGGCCACCCTACCGGCGGCCCGGCGCCGTCAATGCGCGGACAAGGCCGGGTCACCGGCGGGTGGGATCGACGTCACAGCTGCCGCAGCCGCCCCGCGATGACCGGGATGTCGCTCACGTCCCCCGAGGCGACATCGATGACCAGGTCGTACGCGATGTCCTGGTCGCAGTGCTCGAGGTCGACCCCGTTGACGCCGAGGAAGGTGGCGGCGGCAAGCCAGGCGGTGCGCTTGTTGCCGTCGACCAGCGGGTGGTTGGCCGCGAGGGCGTGCAGCAGGGCGGCGGCCTGCTCGTACAGGTCCTCGTAGGCCGCCTCGCCGAACATCCGGGCGCGCGGGCGGTGCACGGCCGAGGCGAGCAGCCCGGGCTCCCTGGCCTCGGGGGCCTGCCCGCCGAAGGCGATCCGCGCGATCGAGGTGACCTCCGCGACGGTGAGGTGCCGGGTCATGCGCCGAGCCTCCTCAGCAGATCGGCATGCGCGTGGGCCAGCAACTCCGCGGTGACACGCACCGGCGACGACTCGGTCCGCAACCGATGTCGTACGGCGTCCAGCACGATGTCCTCCGGGAGACGGCCGGTGGCGTCCGCGAGGTCGTCGAGCTCCTGCCTCAGGTCGGGCGGCAGAAGAAGGGTCAGCTCGGGCATGCCGGTGAGCGTAGGAGGTACGCCCCTGCACCGGCGAACGTTTTACGGCTCACCGCTCCCGCAGCCGCGTGGTCACCCAGGCCCCGATGAGCGCCACACCTGCCATCGGCAGGAACACGGCGGCGAAGGCGGAGGGGTGGGAACCGGTGTGGGAAGCCTGGGCGACGGTGTGGGACACCGTGCCGCCGCCGAGGGCCGCGAAGGCCGCACCGCCCGCCGCCAACAGCAGCACGTTGGACAGGCCGTCGGAGATCTGGAGGGCGGCGGAGTTGGTGCCGGCCTCCTCGGGTGCGGAGAGGTGGAGCAGCAGGACGCTGGTGGAGGAGATCACCAGGCCCATGCCGAAGCAGCCGAACGCCCAGGCCACGGCGACGGTCCAGGCGGGCACGGAGTCGATCAGCACGCTCGGCGCGGCGACGATGGCGGCCGCCACAAGGAACATCCCCAGCGTCATCAGCCGTTCCCGGTAAGGCTCCACCCGCGCCCGTGACTGCACCCAGGACGCCAGCGCCCACGTCCCGCCACCGGCCGCCAGCGAGAACCCGGCCAGCGTCGGGGACAGTCCCCGCTGGGTCACCAGCATCAGCGGAATGAACGACTCGGCCGAGATGAACGACCCCGCCGCGATCCCGCGCAGCAGCACGACCGACGGCAGCCCGCGCGCCGCCCGGTACGTGCCGCGCGGGAGCAGCCCGAGCACGGACGGCAGGAGCAGGGCGGCGCCCGCGAGGCCGGGCAGCAGGGAGAGGAGCCGCAGGTCCTGGGCGGCGTACTGAAGCAGTCCGGCACCCAGCGAGATCCCGAGGGCGAGCCGAATGCGCCGCCGATCGAAGGAGCCCCCGGAAATACCGTCGACGGGGCCGGAGGCCCGCCGCCGTATCTGTGGCAGCGCGAGCGCCAGCGGAAAGACGACAAGCACCGGAATCCCGACGAACACCCACCGCCACCCGAGATGTTCGGTCACCGCACCCGCCGCGAGCGGCCCGACCACCGACGGCACGACCCAACTCGCCGCGAACGCCGCCATGATCGCCGGCCGCAACCGCTCCGGATAGGCCCGCCCCACGACGACGTACAAGGCGACGATGACCAGCCCGCCACCGAGCCCCTGCACGGCCCGCCCGAGAATGAACAGCCACATCGAGGCCGCGGTCCCCGCGATCACCAACCCGGCGGCGAACGCCCCGATCCCCGACGTCAACGCCCCGAGCGGCCCCCTCCGGTCCGACCACTGCCCGGCGAAAACCATCCCGAACAGACTGGTGGTGAAGTACCCGGAGAACGCGAAGGCGTACAACGACACCCCACCCAACTCCCGCGCCGCAACCGGCATCGCGGTCCCCACGGCAGTCGCCTCAAAGGCGATCAACAGCACAACGGACACGATCCCGACACTGAGCGCCCGATAGTCCCGCCCGAGCACGCCCTTGCCAACACTGCCTGGGGTCTCATGCGCAACTACGGCATCGCGGGGCTCAAGGACGGTCATGCCCGCCAGAGTAAGGTCCACAGCGGGGTTTGACCCCTGTCCGAAGTCGCCATCCCCCCGAGACCTTGGTCGTACACCGCACGTCCCACTCCCGTTCCCTGAAGGCCACGCGGCCAGCCCCGTTGCAGTCCCCGCACCCTCTTTCATGAACGCCGTGTGGCAGTCCCATTGCAGCCCCCGCGGTTCCCTTGAGCCCCTCCCCCACCCCGCCGTACGGTCATTCCACCGAGTTCGGAACGGAGCCCAACACTCCACCCCGACCCGGCCGTGTGCCCGAGTGGCTTAGGGACTCGCCTGCAAAGCGAGGTACGTGGGTTCAATTCCCGCCACGGCCTCTGCCTGCCTGACCAGGCAAAACGTAAGGGCGGCATCCCTCCTGGGGTGCCGCCCTCTTCGTCGTCCGTCTCAGAGCACCCCGCCCGCCTCGTCCTGGAACGCCTGGGTCCAGTAGTGCCAGTCGGCGGTGGTCGTGGTGGCCGTCGGGTCGACCGACGAGAGGACCTGGAGCATCGTCGCGGCCAGTTGGTCGTAGGCCCGGGTGGTGAGTTCGTGGGACAGGGCCTCGTCGATCGTCCGCTCGCGGTGGTGCAGCCAGAGGGTGAAGGCGAGGGTGGAGACGTCCGTGTTCAGCGGGTACAGCTTCGCCTCGGGCTCGCTCCAGTTCAGGACCTCGCCCGTCGCGCCGTCCACCACCAGGCTGTTGTCCTCGACCAGGTGGCCGAGGCGTATCAAGTGGTCGGCCCGGGAGGGGAGTTCGAAGGGGGAGGCCGTGCCGGGGCGGTCGTCCGCCGCGTACTCGGAGAGGGTCTGGAGCGGGACCTCCGTGTCCAGGTGGAAGAGGACCGTGTCCTCCGGCAGGCCCGTCTCGCGCAGGAAGCGGCGGGTCGGCTCGTGGGTGAGCGTGGCCGGGAAGTCGACGTCCTCGAAGCGGACCACGCGCCCGAGGCCGAACTCCTCGTCCAGCAGACGGGCCGGGACGTCCAGAGTGAGGCCACCCGCCGTGCCGGGACCGGTGGCGAGGGACAGGGGGCGGATCAGGGCGGCCGCCTTCCAGTACGGCGGGATCTCCCCGTCCGTGCCCTCCTCGAACAGCGCCAGGAGCTGCCGCGACGCCTCGGCCGCCGCCTTGGCGCCGTGGCGGCCCGCGAAGGACGCGAACTGCCCCCGCAGGTCCGCCAGTTCCTCGATGACCCCGGCGAACCGCACCAGCGCCTCCAGGGAGGGCGCGAGGGGGCGGTCTTCCATCAGCTCGAACAGATACGCCGTGCTGATCTCGCCGGTGCCGCCGTCCAGGAGGAGCGACTCCGCCACCATGCCCGCCGGGGCCGACAACTCCCCTATCAGCAGCCGGTCCCGCAGCCCCTCCGCCAGGTCGGGGCCACCGTCCGTGGACTGCGCCAGCGTGTGCAGCCCGCCGGTGCGCAGTGCGGCGAACGTCAACAGGCCGCTGTCGCCCGGCAGTCCGGGCCCGGTCAGCCGGCGCCGGGTCGGCGCATGCGTCACGTACGGATCGAGTTGACCCTCGGTGAAGGTGATCGCCACGGTGGCGACGTCGGTCGTGCTCATTGCTTCCCCCGGATGTTCCCGCTCGCAAGTCCCCGCGCGGGGACCGCCCGGCCGGCCGCACGAAGCGGACGCAGCCCCAAGGCACGGTCGCCGCCCTACGACTCGGCAGCCGTTCCCCACTGCCCAGAACACTACGCCTCGCCACTGACAACGGCCCCTGATCAGTAGACGCTCAGCGCACTCTCGCCCGTTCCCGTCCCGCGAGAATCGCCTCCACCGTCTCCCCCACGGTCAGTTCCGAGCTGTCCAGCCACAGTCCGAGGCGCGGTGTCGACGCCCGCAGCGCCCCGTCCAGGTCCGCCACCGACCAGGCCCCGTACCCCGTCTTCGCCCGCCCGGCCTCCCGCGCCGCCACTGCCTCGGGGCTCGGCGCCAGCACAACGACGTACAGAGGTCGGGTGCGGACCAGTCCGACGTACGACGCCAGGTCCTCCCCCAGCACCACGTCCTGCACGACCGCCGTGAACCCGGCCTGCGCGTACGCGTCCGCCGTCGCCGCCGACAGCCGGTACCGCAGCCGGAGTTGGGCCTCGCCCTCGCCGTCGCCCCCGGGGACGTACTCCTCCCGCCCGGACACGATCATCCGCCGGAAGACGTCCCCACGCACGTGTGCAGCACGCGGCAGCCCCTCCGCCAGTGCCTGCGCCACCGTCGACTTGCCGGACGCCATCACACCGGTGATGACGACGACGCCCCTCACGTGAAGTACACGCCGCCCAGCACGACCGCCAGCGCCGCCACCATGAACACCAGCACCCACACCAGCAACTTGCCGATGCCGGGCGGCTGTTCGTACCGCGGCTGGTCCTCGGGGCCGCTCTGCTGCACGCTCACCGGTCCGTGACCACCGCGGCCTGCGGCCTTATCGGCAGCCGGTTCACGGGGCGTCCCGTGGCGGCCCGTACGGCGGAGGCGATGGCCGCCGGGGACGTCACCACCGGCACCGCGCTGACCGCCTTCGCGCCGAAGGGGGCGACCACGTCGCGCTCCTCGACGAGCTTGACGATGCGGATGTCGGGCGCGTCCAGGGCCGTCGGCAGGGCGTAACCCGTCAGGTCCGGGTGGCGGATCAACCCGCGCGCGGTGCGCAGGTTCTCCGTCAGCGCGATGCCCACGCCCTGGGTGACGCCCGCCTCGATACGGGCGGCCAGCTGGGTCGGGTTGAGCACCCGGCCGACGTCCTGGGCGAGCGCAAGCTCCACGACCCGTACCGAACCGAGCTCGATGTCCACGTCGACGACCGCGCGGATCGCGCAGAAGGCCATGCCCACGAAGGCGTCGCCCTGCCCGTGCTCGCCGAGCGGCTCGGTCGGGTGCGGGCGGCACTGCGCCGTCGCCCACAGTTCCTTGCCGTCCATCGCCTCGGTGACGGTGGTCGACAGGACTCCGTCGTACGAGGTGATCTTGCCGTCGGTGATCTGGAGCAGTTCGGTCGACATGCCGAACTTGTGCGCGAGGGGCTGCAGGAGCTGCGTGCGGACCATCTTGGCCGCGCGCTCCACCGCACCGCCCGACACCCACGTGTGGCGGCCGCGGCAGCCCGCGCCGGCCGGAGGCTGGTCGGTGTCGACGGGCGCGACGTGCACCTCTTCGATGCCGAGCGTCTCCTGGACGATCTGGCGGGCCAGCGTGGTGAAGCCCTGGCCGGTCTCCACGGCCGCGCACAGGACCGTCGCCACGCCGTCCTGGACCTTCACGGTCGCCGTGGAGACCTCGTCGGCGCCCTCGGCGCCGAGCATGTGCACCATGCCCAGGCCGTAGCCCACGCCCCGGCGCACCGCGCCCGGTTCGCCCGCGCCCTCGGGACCGCCGGGCAGCAGCCACTCGTCCTCGGGCGTGTCCTTGGGGAGCGCGGGCAGCGGGAAGTCCTGTACGGCCTGCAGGAGTTCGGCGACCGGCGCCGGGCACGTCACCGTCTGTCCCGTCGGGAGTACGTCCCCGGTGGCCATCGCATTGCGCAGGCGTAGTTCCGCCGGGTCGATGCCCAGCTTCTTCGCGAGCTTGTCCATCTGCGCCTCGTACGCGGCGCAGACCTGCATCGCGCCCTCGCCGCGCACATGGCCGGAGGGCGGGTTGTTGGTGCGTACGGCCCAGCCCTCGATGAAGGCGTTCGGGACGACGTACGGGCCGCAGGCGAACGCCACGGCGGCGGCCAGGGCCTCCGAGGACGTCTCGGCGTACGCGCCCGCGTCGAGCAGGATCTGCGCCTCGACCTTCACCAACTTGCCCTCGGCGTCGGCGTGGTGGCGGTAGCGCAACAACGTGGGGTGCCGGTGGGTGTGGCCCAGGAAGGACTCTTCGCGCGTTGCGGTGAGCTTGACCGGGCAGCCGGTCTTCAACGCCAGCAGGCCGAGCGGCAGTTGGAAGCCCTGGTCCTCGCGGTCGGCCGTGGCGCCGGGGACGCCGGTGACGACGACCTTGACGCGCTCGGGCTCGAGGCCGTAGCAGGCGGCCGCCGTGTCGCGGTCCGTGTGCGGGTCGGTGGAGGCCAGGTAGAGCTCGACACCGCCGTCGGGGCGGGGCACGGCGAGGCCGGCCTCGGCGCCGATGGGGGCCGGGTCCTGACGGCCGATGCGGTACTGGCCCTCGACGACGATGTCGCCGACCGCGTCCGGGTCGCCGTGACGCAGCGGGATGTGCCGGATCAAGTTGCCGTCGGGGTGCAGCGGTTCGGCCTCGAAGGCCTGCTCCGGGTCGGTCACCGGGTCGAGTACTTCGTACTCGACCATGATCGCCGCGGCGGCCATGCGCGCGGTGTCGGGGTGGTCGGCGGCGACGGCGGCGATGGGCTCGCCGTGGTGGCGCACGACCTCGGAGGCGAACACGGGACGGTCGGCGGTGCCGCGGCCGTAACGGGCGGTGCCCGGCACGTCCTCGTGCGTGACGACGGCCCGTACGCCCGGCATCTCACGCGCGTGGGATGTGTCGATCGACACAATGCGCGCGTGCGGGTGCGGGGAGCGCAGGACTGCGGCCCACAGCAGGCCCTCGGCCCACAGGTCGGCCGCGTACGGGAACGTGCCCTCGGTCTTGGCGCGGGAGTCGGCGGCCGGCAGAGAGGCGCCGAGGCCGTGCGGCAGTGACTCGGGGGCGGGTGCTGCCTCCGCGGCGGTGGTCGCGGTGGCGGCTTCGTTGCTCACGCCTGGCCTCCGTCCTGGCCGTACGCCTGGTCATGCGGTCCCGTGGGCCCCGGGTTCATGGCCCCGGGTGCCTCGAACGCCGACGGGTTGACTCCGCCGGCCCCCGGGCCCGCCTGGTGAGGGATACGTGCCTCGTCGCCGTCCTGTTCGGAACCGTCGCCCGCGGAGTGCGACTCGCGCTCGGCGACGACTTCCTGTACGGCCTCCACGACACCCCGGTAGCCGGAGCAGCGGCAGAGGTTGCCGCACAGGGCCTGGCGGGTCTCCAGCTCGGTCGGCGCCGGGTTGCCCTCCAGGAGGTCGTGCACGGTCATCGCCATGCCGGGCACGCAGAAGCCGCACTGCACCGCGCCGCACCTCGCGAGGGCGCGCTGCACGTCCGACGGCTGCCCGTCGACGGCCAGACCTTCGACCGTACGGACCTCGCTGCCCGCGGCGGTCACGGCCGGCACCAGGCAGGAGGCGACGAGCCGCCCGTCGACCTGGACGTTGCAGGCACCGCACTCGCCCTGCGAGCAGCCGTCCTTGGCGCCCGCGAGACCGAGCCGCTCGCGCAGCACGTAGAGCAGCGACTCGCCGATCCAGGCGTCGGAGACGGGGCGGTCCGCGCCGTTGACGCGCAGGACGAAGGAGGCGAGGGGGTGTTCCTCGCCCGGAAGCGGGGGACGCTCGTCGTCGGCGTCGGCCGTGTCCGAGCCCTCGGAGGGCTCCGCGCCGAGCGAAACGTCCGAATCGTCCGAAACATCGGGCGCTTCAGAGGTGGTTGGACCGGAGCCGTCCGACCCTGCGTCCACCGCGGGCTCCGCGAGCGCCTCCACGGGCCCCTCAGGCGCCTCTACGACCCCGTCGGCACCCTCGGGCGCCTCGGCGACCTCACCGGGCCCACGAGGGGGCCGTGAGGCGGCCGGGACGGATTCTGCGGGCGCTTCCGAGAAGGGGGCGGGCCGGTCGGCGGTGTGCGCCGGGGCCTGCTCGTACACGGGGGCGGGTTCCGTCGGCGGCTCGCCCTCGTACCCGGAAGCGTCCCCGGGTGACGTCGGCTCCTCGGTCTGCGACTCGCCCCACGGCTGCCCCGCCGGCTCCGCGGCCCACGGGGCGGGCGCGCCTCCCGGAAGGGTCGCCGGAGGCGTTCCGCCCCACTGCTGGACCAGGGACGAAGTGGTGAACTCGCCCGATTCGTCCGGAAGGTCACCTCCGGCGACCGGAATCGACCACTGTCCGGTCACGTCGTGACCGGGCGCGGGTACGGACTCCGTGGCCGCCGTCTCCCCGAAGTTCCACTGCTGCGTGGACGCGGGGTTGTACGTGAACCGGTCGCCGCCGTTGTCCTGCGGCACGGCGTTCGGGTCCGGCCACTGGGCGCCGTCGGCGGGCACCGCCCAGCTGCCGGTCGACGCCGGGTCGGTTCCCTCGCCCGTGGCGGGATTGACCGTTATCTGCGGCGGCACATAGCCGTGGCCGGGCGCGGCGAGCGGACTGTCGGAGGCCAGGAGGGCGTCGATGCCCCCTTCGGGGAGTTTCACGAAGGCGGTCGCGCCGTCGTCGTAGTCGCCCTGGGGCAGCGGGTCCCAGCGGCCGCCGCCCTGGGGCGTGCCCTCTCCGTGCTGGTCGTCGGTCACGACAGCGCCCTCCCCAGTGCTCGTCGGGCCAGTGCGGCGACGGTGCGCCGCAGGTGCAGAACGGCGGGCGGAAGCTGCGGTACGGAGCCGTCGGCCTCGGGGACCGGGTCGGGGATGCAGGCGGCTGCGACGTACTCCCCGAAGGCGGTCAGCGCCTCCGGGACGATCGCGCGGCCGTTGTCCCAGTCGATGAGCCGGGCGACCCACTGCTCGGCGTCCAGCGGCCTCAGCGGCATCGGCGCTATGGCACCGACGGCGCACCTGACCCCGCGCCGGGCGGGGTCGAGGACCAGGGCCACGGAGGCCACCGCACGGCCCGGGCCGGTCCGGCCCGTGGCCTTCAGGAAGACCTGCGGCGCGTGCAGCAGCGGCACGCGCACGAACCCGATGAGTTCGCCGCCCCGCAGCATCTCCACGGAGGCCAGCAGGTGCGACACCGGGATCTCCCGGCGGGCTCCGCCCGGGCCCGCGATGATCAGTGTCGCCTCCAGGGCGGCCAGCACCGGCAGCGCGTCCCCCGTGGGGGCGGCCGAGGCGATGTTGCCGCCCAGGGTGCCCGCGTTGCGGATCTGCGGCGGGCCCGCGGCGCGCGCGGCGGCGGCGAGCGCCGGGATGAGGGCCGCGAAGTCGGGGCGGCCCATGCGTGCGTGCGTGAGCCCGGCGCCGAGCAGCGCGTGCCCGTCCTGGTACTGCCAGCCACGGATCTCGCTGATCCTGCCGAGACCGACCAGTGCGGCGGGCCTGAGCTGCCCGGAGTTGACGGCGGCCATGAGGTCGGTGCCACCTGCCACCGGCACGGCGGCGGGCGTGGCGGTGAGCGCCGCCACGGCCTCGTCCAGCGTCGTGGGCAGCGTGACGGCCTGCGCCGCCTGCGGTGCGTGCGTGGTCAAACCGGCTGCCCCTTCCCGCTGCCCCACCTGGTCCCGCCTGTTGCTGCCGTACGGTACGTGCTGACAGGGCGGACGTGGCAACTCTGGCACATCTTCGCAGGGGCCGAAGAACAGGGTCCGCTAGGCGGCATTCGCCCGCCTCACCAGCGAGATGGTCCGTTTTCGTACGGCATTGCCGGTGCGTGCGAATTGCCACTCTTCGGTGATGCTTGCGACGTTTATTGCCTTGCCTGTTCGGGGAGCCCGCCTACCTGTTCGGCGGCGCCCCGTCGATCGGACGCCCGAGCACGCCGGGGCGCTTCTGCCACGGCAGCGGTCCGCTCGGCGGCCGGTAGGCCACCCCCAGGGCGTCAAGTCGGCGGTAGTGGACGGCCATCCGGCGCTCGAAGCCGGCGAAGTCCCGTTCCGCCGGGGCCGGCAGGGAACTCCAGGCCACCTCGGCGAAGGCCGTCAGCCTCGGGTAGGTCTGGTAGTCCACGCGCGCGGGGTCCTCCATCACCTCGGTCCACACGTTGGCCTGGGCGCCGAGCACATGCCCGGCCTCCTCGGGGGTCAACTCCGGTGGAACGGGCTCGAAGCGATAGACGTCCTCCAGGGTGCGGACGTAGCCGATGGGCACCGGTTCGTCCGCGCCGGGGTCCTGGCGGTGGTCCAGGTAGACCTGCTGCTCGGGGCACATGACGACGTCGTGACCGGCCCGGGCCGCCGCGATGCCGCCCGCGTAACCGCGCCACGAGGACACGGCCGCGCCTTCGGCGAGGCCGCCCTCGAGGATCTCGTCCCAGCCGATGAGCCTGCGCCCGCGCGCGGCAAGCCACTTGTCGAAGTGTCCGATGAACCACGCCTGCAACTCGTCCTCGTCCGCGAGCCCGAGTTCCGCGATGCGGGCCTGTGCGGTGGGCGACTGCCGCCACTGGTCCTTGAGGCATTCGTCACCGCCGACGTGAATGAAGTCCGACGGGAACAGGTCGAGGAGTTCCTCGAACACCCCCTCGTAGAAGCGCAGGGTGTTGTCAGTGGGGGCGAGTACGTTGGCGGAGATCCCCCAGTTGTCCCAGACGGAGAGGGAAGTGCCCCCCTCGATGGATGCAGTGATGACGTCGGTGTTGCCGAGTTCCGGGTACGCGGCGATGGCGGCCTGCGAGTGTCCCGGTACGTCGATTTCCGGGACGACGGTGATATGCCGCTCGGCGGCGTAGGCGACGATCTCCCGGATGTCGTCCTGGGTGTAGAAGCCACCGTGCGGCTTCTCCTCCCACAGCGGTGAGGCCCGGTGGCCGAATTTCGTGCGCGCCCGCCATGAGCCGACCTCGGTGAGCCGGGGGTACCTCTTGATCTCGACGCGCCAGCCCTGGTCGTCCGTCAAGTGGAAGTGGAAGACGTTGAGTTTGTGCGCGGCCATCAGGTCGAGGTGGCGCAGGACGCCTTCCTTGGGCGTGAAGTGCCGGGCGACGTCGAGCATGAGGCCGCGCCAGCGGAAGCGGGGGGCGTCCTCGATCGTGACGTGCGGTACGGCCCAGGTGCGGTCGCGGCCGAGCGGAGCCTTTCGGTACGCGTCGGGGCCGAGGAGCTGCCGCAGGGTCTGGGCGCCCCAGAAGACACCGGCCGCGCTGCCGCCCTCGATGAGGACGCCGGACGAGTCGCTGACGAGGCGGTACTCCTCGGGGCCGAGTCCGGGATCGAGCTGCAGCCCGATGCCGTCGATGTCGGTGTCGTCGAGTTCCCGCCCCTCACGCAGCGGCAGGCCGGTGGCCTGCCACAGGACGGTGCGCAGCCAGTGGCCGACGCCCTCCGCCCCGGTGCCGGCGTAGAGCCGGGAGTGCACCGTCAGCCGCACCTCGCCGGAGCCGGCGACAACACGGCGGGGTGCCGGAATCAGTTCGGTCACGTCAGTCCTTTACCGCTCCGCCGAGGCCGGAGACCAGCCGTCGCTGTACGAGTACGAAGAACACCAGCACCGGAAGCGTCATCACCGTGGAGGCCGCCATCACGCCTCCCCAGTCCGGCTCGTCCGGCTTGAAGAACACCAGCAACGCCATCGGCAGGGTCGACTGCGAAGTGTCGCTGATGATGAAGGACTTGGCGAACAGGAAGTCGTTCCAGGCCGAGATGAAGGAAAACACGCTCGTGGCCACCAGCCCCGGGAACACGAGCGGGAACAGAATCCGCCACAGGAATCGCGCCCGGCTCGCCCCGTCGATGTACGCGGCCTCCTCCAGGGCCTCCGGGACCGCCTTCACAAACCCCCGCAGCATCCAGATCGCGAACGGCAGCGAGAAGGCGATGTGCGGCAGGATCAGCGAGCCCAGTGTGTTCAGCAGGCCGAAGTCCCGCATGAGGAAGAACAAGGGGATCGTGAGCGCCTCCACGGGCACCATCTGGGCCACCAGAAACATGATCAGCAGGGTGGTCCGGAAGCGGAAGCGGAATCGCGTCACGGCGGTCGCCGCGAGAAACGCGATCAGTGCCGAGATGATGACGACACTGCCCGCCACGACAAGGCTGTTGACGAAATACCGACCGAAATCCTGCTGCTCGAACACGCGCCGGAAGGAATCCAGCGAGGGCGCGGAAGTCCACGGTCTGGGGTGTGCCGACTCGATCTCGCCGGCCGGTTTGAAGGCGCTCAGCACCATCCAGTACAGGGGGAAGGCGACGACGACCGCGATCAGCAGGGCCGAGGCCTCCGCCGCCAGCCGCCACGGTCGCCGCACACGCGCGCGTGCTGGAAGATTCACAGCTCCTCCCCCTGCCGCCGCAGCAGCCGCAGGTACACCAGCGTCACGGCGAGCAGGATCAGCAGCATCACGATGCCGATAGCCGAGCCGAGGCTGTACTGCGAGGACGCGAACGCCTGCTGGTAGGCGTAGACGTTGAGGACCAGGTTCTGGCCCGCGATGCCGCCGCCGTTCGTCATGACGTAGATCTGCGTGAAGACCTTGAAGTCCCAGATGACCGACTGAATGGTGACGACGGTCAGGATCGGCCGCAGCATCGGCGCGAGCACGGACCGCCAGATGCGCCACTGCGAGGCGCCGTCCAGCGCGGCGGCCTCCAGCACTTCACTCGGAACGGCACGGATACCGGCGTACACCGTGACCATCACGAACGGGAAGGAGCACCACACCACTTCGAGCAGCACGAGGAAGAAGGCGCTGAAGCGGCCGTACGTCCACGAGTAGTCGCCCATCCCCAGGATCCGGTTCACCGGCCCGAAGTCCGGGTCGAAGAGGAACAGCCAGACCGTGGACCCGGTGACCGCCGGCGTCGCCCACGCCCCCAGCGCGGCCAGCATCAGCACCAGCCGCGGCAGGGCACGCACGCGCGTGAGCAGTACGGCGAGCGCGCATCCGACGGCGAGCGTCGACACGACACAGGCCGCCGCGAACACCACCGTCGCCAGCAGCACCTGCCAGAACTCGCCGTCGGAGAACAGCGCCGAGTAGTTGCCGAACCCCTTGAAGCTGGTCGGTTCGCCCCCGCTGACCTGGGCCTGCGTGTACTGGAAGAACGAGATCAGGCCCAGCTGGTAGATCGGATAGACGAGCAGCCCACCGAGGACGACGAGGGCCGGGGCGAGGTAGAGCCAGGGGGTCCGGCGGAGGTTGGTACGGAGGTTCACGGGCTCAACCCAAGGAGCTGAACGCGGCGTTCATCTTCTTCGCCGCTTCCTTCGAGGCAGCGTCCACGTCCTTCTTGCCGCTGATGACCTCCTGCAGCATCGTCGGCAGCACCAGCTGGGAGTCGATCTGCGACCACGCGGGCGAGGCCGGTACGAACTTCGTGCCCGCGGCCAGGGTCTGCGCGAACGGCTTCACGTACGGCGCCTTCGCGGCCGCCTGTTGCCGTACATCGGCGAACGTCGGCAGGAAGCCCATCGCGCCGAACATCGAGGCCTGTGTCTTCTTCGAGGTGAGCTGCTCCATCAGGTCGACGGCGAGCGTGCGATGCGACGTGCTCTTGAGGACACCGATGTTGTTGCCGCCCGCGAACGCGGGAGCGATCGAGCCGGATGTCACACCCGGCAGTGGTACGACCGCGTACTCGCCCTTCACCTTCCCGGCCTCGACCGCCGTGTGGCTGAAGTCGCCGCCGATCGCCATGCCCGCCTTGCCGGCCGCGAACGCGGTGATCGTGTCGTTGCCGCCCATGCCCGCGCACTTGGCGGCCGGACAGTTGTCGTCGCCGAACAGCGAGGTGTACGCCTTGATGCCCTTCTGCGCGGCCGTGGAGTCGATGGCGGAGGCGTACGAGCCGCCCTTCCCGGTGGCCAGTTCGCCCCCGTTGGCCCACACGAACGGCATCGCGCCGTACGTGTACGCACCGCCCACGACGAGCCCGTACAGGTCGGGCTTTGCGGCCCGGATCTTGCGGGCCGTGGAGGCCAGCTCATCCATGGTCTTCGGCGGCTGGAGGCCCAGCTCCTTGAACACGTCCGTCCGGTAGTACAGGGCGCGGACGCCGACATAGAACGGGGAGCCGTAGATCTTGCCGTCGACGGTGACCGACTGCTTGGCCGTGGGGTCGGTGTCCTTGGCCTCGCTCCAGGCGCCGAACTCCTTGGTGACGTCGAGGAGTCCGCCGTCCTTCACATAACCGGCGGTGTCGGTGTTGCCGTACTCCATGACGTCGGGCGCGGACTTCGGGTCGTTGAAGGCGGCCTTGACGCGCTGGGCGCGAGTGTCGATCGGGATGTACTCGACGTCGACCTTGGCGCCCTTGTGGGCCTTCTCGAAGGCGGCGACGACGGAGTCGACAGCCTTCTCCTTGGGCTTGTTGCCGACCTCCTGGAAGAGCCAGACCCGCAGGGTGCCGCTCTTCTCGTCCTTCTCGGAGGAGGAGTTGGAGGAGGTCTGGGGGGCGCAGGCGGTGACGACGGCGGCCGCCGAAAGAAGTACGGCGAGTCGTGAGGGGAGCTTCATCGGGGAGTTCCTCCGAGCGTGCGTTGCAACATATGCAATGGCGGTTTCGCTCTGCACAACGCGTCGGAGCCTAGGGACTACATGAACATGCCCACAAGAGGTCTCAACCACTTCGTGACCGGCCGACGCACTCCATGCAACGGCAAACAGCACAAAGGCCCTCGGAGCGCGCCGAAACGCGCCCCGAGGGCCTCGCGGAACTCAGACTGCGGGCAGGGCTGCTACTTGTCGCCGCCCTTGCCCTTGTCGCCGCCGCCGGCGCCCATGGAGTCGTAGATCTCCTTGCACATGGGACAGACGGGGTACTTCTTCGGGTCGCGGCCCGGTACCCACACCTTGCCGCACAGCGCCACGACGGGGGTCCCGTCGAGGGCGCTCGCCATGATCTTGTCCTTCTGGACGTAGTGGGCGAAGCGCTCGTGGTCGCCGTCGCCGTGGGACACCTGCGGCGTCGGCTCTACGAGGGTCCCCGTACCAGTCCCGCGCTCGGGCTCAAGAGTGCTCATAAATTCCAAGGGTACTGAAGCTCACACGCATCAGTTGAGCGAAGGGTCGTCCGGGTAGGTGGCCACCATCGCGAGCTCGTTGCGCTGACGGCGCAGGACCTCGCGCCAGAGTCTTTCCGGCGACGGCGAGGAGACGTCGCCGGGCTCCGACTCGACGACGTACCAGGCACCCTCGACCAGCTCGTCCTCCAGCTGGCCGGGCCCCCAGCCGGCGTATCCGGCGAAGATCCTCAGGCTGCCGAGGGCCGAGGCGAGCAGCTCGGGCGGGGCTTCCAGGTCGACCAGACCGATCGCGCCGTGCACTCTTCGCCAGCCCAGCGGTGCCGCGTCGAGCGTCGCGCCGCCCGGGATGACGGCGACCCCCAGGGCCGAGTCCAGGGACACCGGGCCGCCCTGGAAGACGACACCGGGTTCGCCCGCGAGGTCCGCCCAGCCCTCCAGGATGTCGCCGACGTCCACCGGGGTCGGACGGTTGAGGACGACACCGAGGGAGCCCTCCTCGTCGTGGTCGAGAAGGAGCACCACCGCACGGTCGAAGTTCGGGTCCGCCAGGGCGGGCGTTGCCACGAGCAACCGCCCTGTGAGCGAGGACACCTCGGTCATGCCAGACATGATCCCGCATCTTCCCTTCATCTGGGGAGGCAATGGGGGTTCGGGGGTGATTGCAGCTCAGGGCCGAATGGGGCGTCCCAGGCGCACAACCGCGACGGTGACCCCATGTGCCCGACAGGGAACAGTTCGTGTTGTGACACAGCTATGACGTACCTGGGCGGTCCTTGGGCTTACTGAAGGGGGGTGGGCGGCGATTACCCTTTCCCTTCTGGCCCTGCCCCACTCATCGGAACGCGAGATACATGACCGTCAACGACGATGTCCTGCTTGTCCACGGCGGAACCCCGCTTGAGGGCGAGATCCGTGTCCGCGGTGCGAAGAACCTCGTACCGAAGGCAATGGTCGCCGCCCTGCTGGGCAGTGAACCGAGTCGACTGCGCAACGTTCCGGACATCCGTGACGTCCGTGTCGTACGCGGCCTGCTGCAGCTGCACGGGGTGACGGTCCGTCCGGGTGAGGAGCCGGGCGAGCTGGTGATGGACCCCTCGCACGTCGAGAGCGCGAACGTCGCCGACATCGATGCCCACGCGGGCTCGAGCCGCATCCCGATCCTCTTCTGCGGTCCGCTGCTGCACCGCCTCGGGCACGCCTTCATCCCGGGTCTCGGCGGCTGCGACATCGGCGGCCGGCCGATCGACTTCCACTTCGAGGTGCTGCGGCAGTTCGGCGCGCGGATCGAGAAGCGCGCGGACGGGCAGTACCTGGAGGCCCCGCAGCGGCTGCGCGGCACGAAGATCCGGTTGCCGTACCCGTCCGTCGGCGCGACCGAGCAGGTGCTGCTGACCGCGGTGTTGGCGGAGGGCGTCACGGAACTCTCGAACGCGGCCGTCGAGCCGGAGATCGAGGACCTGATCTGCGTCCTGCAGAAGATGGGCGCCATCATCGCGATGGACACCGACCGCACCATCCGCATCACCGGTGTGGACAGCCTCGGCGGCTACAACCACCGCGCCCTGCCGGACCGTCTGGAGGCCGCCTCCTGGGCGTCCGCGGCGCTGGCGACCGAGGGCAACATCTACGTCCACGGCGCCCAGCAGCGCTCGATGATGACGTTCCTGAACACCTACCGGAAGGTGGGCGGTGCCTTCGAGATCGACGACAAGGGCATCCGCTTCTGGCACCCCGGCGGCCAGTTGAAGTCCATCGCGCTCGAGACGGACGTGCACCCGGGCTTCCAGACGGACTGGCAGCAGCCGCTCGTCGTCGCCCTGACGCAGGCCACCGGCCTCTCGATCATTCACGAGACGGTCTACGAGTCCCGCCTCGGCTTCACCTCCGCGCTGAACCAGATGGGTGCTCACATCCAGCTGTACCGCGAGTGCCTGGGCGGCTCGGACTGCCGCTTCGGCCAGCGCAACTTCCTCCACTCGGCCGTCGTGTCGGGCCCGACGAAGCTCCAGGGCGCCGACCTGGTCATCCCCGACCTCCGCGGCGGCTTCTCGTACCTGATCGCCGCCCTGGCGGCCCAGGGCACGTCCCGCGTCCACGGCATCGACCTCATCAACCGTGGCTACGAAAACTTCATGGAGAAGCTCGTGGAGCTGGGCGCGAAGGTCGAACTGCCGGGCAAGGCGCTCGGCTAACCCCTTCATCGCGTACGACGATGGGGCGGCACCCGGAAGTCCGGGTGCCGCCCCATTCGCGTTGTTGCCAAGCCTCGTACGTCGTCCCCGACGTACCGTCAGGCTTACTTGCCCTTGGCGGCTTCCTTGAGCTTGGAGCCCGCCGAAACCTTGACGCTGTAGCCGGCGGGGATCTGGATCGGGTCGCCGGTCTGCGGGTTGCGCGCGGTGCGAGCGGCACGGTGGGTGCGCTCGAAGGTCAGGAAGCCGGGGATGGTGACCTTCTCGTCGCCCTTGGCGACGATCTCACCGACGGTCTCGGCGAACGCGGCCAGAACGGCGTCGGCGTCCTTGCGGGTCACCTCGGCGCGGTCGGCCAGCGCGGCCACCAGCTCACTGCGGTTCATGTTGTTACTCCCGTGTTCTTCTTGCCGTTGAGGCGTGCCACGCGGCGGAGCCGCATATTGGGCACAGCGAAGTCGATGCTGCCAGGTTCCTCCGAGAGGCCCCGGACCCGGGTCCGTCGTCGGACCCTCGCGCCCAGGGACGCATCCTGCCCCTACCTGCGGCGCGAAAGCCAATCCGGCACCCGTAGGAGTCGTGAGAACACCCTTGGGAGTCACACGAAGAGAGGGTCTGAGCCTGGCCGACACGATAAACGTCGGCCAGGAGGGCCCGGTTCCACGACGCGCCGATGCAAGGCCTTGCCGTGGTGATACTCACAGCCTACGCACACGGCCGTGCGAATGACCCTACGAGGCCGTCGCCGCCTTCGCCGCCTCGCGCACCGCACCGGCCACCGCGCCCGCGACCTTGTCGTTGAAGACGCTCGGGATGATGTAGTTCGGGTTCAGCTCGTCCTCGGTCACCACGTCCGAGAGGGCGGTCGCGGCCGCAAGCATCATGTCCGTGTTGACCGTGCGGGACTGAGCGTCCAGCAGACCGCGGAAGACACCTGGGAAGACCAGCACGTTGTTGATCTGGTTCGGGAAGTCGGAGCGGCCGGTGGCCACAACGGCCGCCGTCTGACGGGCGATTGCCGGGTCGACCTCGGGGTCGGGGTTCGCGAGCGCGAACACGATCGCGCCCTCGGCCATGGCCGCCACGTCGGCGCCGTCCAGCACGTTGGGCGCCGAGACGCCGATGAAGACGTCGGCGCCGCGCACCGCTTCCTTCAGCGTGCCGGTCAGGCCCTCGGGGTTGGTGTTGTCGGCGATCCAGCGCAGCGGGGAGTCCGCGGCGGCCTCGCGCAGGTCCTCGCGGCCGGCGTGCACGACACCGTGGATGTCGGCGACGACGGCGTTCTTGACGCCCGCCGCGAGCAGCAGCTTGAGGATGGCCGTACCGGCCGCGCCGGCACCGGACATGACGACCCGGATGTTCTCAATTGCCTTGCCGGTGACGCGAAGTGCGTTCTTCAGGGCGGCGAGGACGACGATCGCGGTGCCGTGCTGGTCGTCGTGGAAGACGGGGATGTCGAGGGCCTCGCGCAGCCGCGCCTCGATCTCGAAGCAGCGGGGCGCGGAGATGTCCTCGAGGTTGATGCCGGCGAAGCCCGGGGCGATCGCCTTGACGATCTCGACGATCGCGTCGGTGTCCTGGGTGTCCAGGCACAGCGGCCAGGCGTCGATGCCGGCGAACCGCTTGAAGAGGGCCGCCTTGCCCTCCATGACCGGCAGGGCGGCCTTCGGGCCGATGTTGCCGAGGCCCAGCACCGCGGAGCCGTCCGTCACGACCGCAACGGAGTTGCGCTTGATGGTGAGGCGGCGGGCGTCCTCGGGGTTCTCGGCGATCGCCATGCAGACGCGGGCCACACCCGGCGTGTAGATCATCGAGAGATCGTCACGGTTGCGGATGGGGTGCTTGGACTGCATCTCGATCTTGCCGCCGAGGTGCATCAGGAACGTACGGTCGGAGACCTTGCCGAGCGTGACGCCCTCGATGCCGCGCAGCTGCTCGACGATCTCGTCGGCGTGCGAGGTGGAGGTGGCCGCGATGGTGACGTCGATGCGGAGCTTCTCGTGCCCGGAGGCGGTGACGTCGAGGCCGGTGACCGAGCCTCCGTGGGACTCGACGGCTCCGGTGAGCTGGGAGACCGCGGTTCCGCTCGCGGGCACCTCCAGCCGGACCGTCATCGAGTAGGAGACGCTGGGCGCCGTTGCCATGGCCGACTTCCTCTTTCACCTTTGACGCTGGTATGCCGTCCGATGGTCGCACCTACTGCCGAGTAGGCGTTAGCCACCTTGGATTGCGATCGTTTTGTTCACAGCAAAAAGAGGTCCGCGCCATGAATGGCGCGGACCTCTTCCAGGTCAAGTGGCACCGGCCCGCCATGCTCGCCTCGCGGCAAGTGGTCGCTCGTAGCGACGAAGGTTGGGCCCGGGGGCTTGGATCGGGCCGGTGCCACACCCAGGCTAACAAACGGATCCCGTAAGGCCATTCCCGTACCGAGAGTTCATCCGCTTCTAATCCGGTCGGCCCCGGATCAGTCCCTGAGCAGGTCGGGAACTCCGTTCACGTCCGGTTCGTCGCGGTCCGCCGAGACGATCGTCAGCTGCTGGGTCGCGCGGGTGAGGGCGACGTACAGCACGCGCAGGCCGGCCGGGGACTCGTCCGCGATCTCCGCGGGCGAGACGACGACCGTCGCGTCGTACTCCAGGCCCTTCGCCTCCAGGCTGCCGAGCGCCACCACCCGGTCGCCGAGCCCGGCGAGCCAGCGGGCGGCCTCCTCCCGGCGCTGCATGGCGACGACGACGCCGACGGTGCCGTCGACCCGGTCGAGGAGGCGGGCGGCCTCCTCGCGGACGGTCTTGGCGAGGGAGTCCCGTCCGTCCGTGCCGCGCCCATTGTTCGTTGTCACACTGCGCCCATTGTTCGTTGTCACACTGCGCCCATTGTTCGTTGTCACAAAACGGGGCTCGACGCCGGTCGACCGTACGGCCGACGGGGACTCGGAGCCGGGCATGGCGAGGGCGAGGATCTTCGCCGCCAGCTCGGCGATCTCCGCCGGGTTGCGGTAGTTGACGGTCAGCTGGAAGCGGCGCCGGGGGCGGGTACCCAGGGCCTCGTCCCTCGCCTCGGCCGCCTCGTCGGGGTCGGACCAGGAGGACTGGGCCGGGTCGCCGACGACGGTCCAGGTGGCGTGCCGGCCGCGGCGGCCGACCATGCGCCACTGCATCGGCGTGAGGTCCTGGGCCTCGTCGACGATGACGTGGGCGTACTCGGTGCGCTCCTGGGCGAGCCGCTCGGCGCGCTCGCGCTGCGACTCCTCGCGGACCGGCATCAGCTCCTCGAGGCCGGTCAGCTGGTCGAGCGGGTCCAGCTCGCGCTTCTTCTTCGGGCGGACCGGGGTGCCGAGGATCGACTGGAGCTCGTCGAGCATGGCGATGTCGTGCACGGAGTGGCCGTCGCGGCGCAGCGAGCGGGCGACGCGGCGGACCTCGCCGGGGTTGAGGATCCGACGGGCCCAGCGGCCGAGCCGCCGCTCGTCGGCCATGGCCTCCAGAACGGCCTTCGGCGTCAGCTCGGGCCACCAGGCGTTCAGGAACTCGATGAAGGAGTCCTCCGACGTGATGTCCTCGTCGAAGGAGGAGCGGAGTTCGGCGGCGAGCTCCGGGTCGGTGTGGCGGCCCGCGGAGCCCGATTGCTCCCAGAGGGCGTCGAGGAGCAGCTTGCGGGCGCGCGGACGCAGGAGGTTCACCGGGGCCGTGCCCCCGAGGGCGTTGCGGCGGATACGTTCCAGCGCGTCGGCCTCCAGCTCCAGGCGGCGCCCGAAGGCGACGACGCGCAGCCGCTGCGGCGAGTCGTTCAGCTCCAGTGCGCCCCGCGCCGCCTTCCGCAGCACCTTGAGCATGCGGTACGAGCCCTTGGCGCGGGCGGTGGCCGGAGAGTCGTACAGCGTGGCCTCCGCCCCGTCGACAAGCGAGCCGATCGCGCGGATGGCGACCTGGCCCTCCTCGCCCAGCGACGGCAGCACGCCCTCGGTGTACGCGACGAGGAGGGGCGTCGGGGAGACGATCAGGATGCCGCCCGCATAACGCCGCCGGTCCTGGTACAGCAGATACGCCGCCCGGTGCAGAGCCACGGCCGTCTTGCCCGTCCCCGGGCCGCCCTCGACGTACGTCACCGAGGCGGCGGGGGCGCGGATGACCAGGTCCTGTTCGGCCTGGATGGAGGCGACGATGTCCCGCATGGTGTGGCTGCGGGCCTGGCCGAGGGCGGCCATCAGGGCGCCGTCGCCGATGACGGGCAGCTCGTCGCCGTCGAGGAAGGCCGTGAGCTCGGGGCGCATCAGGTCGTCCTCGACGCCCAGCACCCTGCGGCCCTTGGACCGGATGACCCGGCGGCGCACCACCCGCCCCGGATCGACCGGGGTGGAGCGGTAGAAGGGGGCGGCCGCGGGCGCCCGCCAGTCGATGACCAGCGGCGCGTACTCGGAGTCCAGTACGCCGATGCGCCCGATGTGCAGGGTCTCGGCGATGTCGGCGGTGTTGTCGTCCCGCACCGCACCCTCGGCAGCCTCCACGGCCGTGTAGGCGCCGTCGGGCCCCTTCTTGCCGTCCTTCCCGAGGAGGAGGTCGATCCGGCCGAAGAGGAAGTCCTCGAACTCGTTGTTGAGGCGGTTGAGATGGACGCCGGCCCGGAAGACCTGTGCGTCCCGCTCGGCGAGCGCGCCGGGCGTGCCTACCTGGCCTCGCTTGGCCGCGTCGTTCATCAGGAACTCCGCCTCGTGGATCTTCTCCTCGAGGCGCCGGTACACCCGGTCCAGATGTTCCTGTTCGACGCTGATCTCCCGGTCCCGTACAGAATCGTGTACGTCGCGAACCGAGCCGACCGCAGATTGTTGAGCCTGAGCGGCCACCGGGCCCCCTTCTGACGTGCTGGGCAGCCGTCAACCGTACGCGAAGGGGACCCGGCAAAGCTACGAAAGCTACGCCTCTACCTCAACGAGCTTCTTGCCCTCGAAGGTCATGACCTCGAAGTGGTCGATCTCGTTGGGCTTGAAGGCCGCGCCGCCCTGGGCGTAGAGGGGCTCCTTGGACTCCGCGGTCTTGCCGTTCGGGATGCCGTAGCCCCACTTCGGGACCGCCCAGGTCGACATCGTCTCGCGCTCGCCGTTCTTGCCCACCGCGATCAGTGAGCACTTCAGCGGGCCCTTGACGTTGCTGAGCTCGACGACGCCCCAGGTGCCCCAGTCCTTCTGCTCCATCGCCACGGTCGCCTTGACCTTGGTGGAGGAGTCGGTCCCCGTCACCTTGTCGTCGATCGTGCCGAAGGCCGCCTTGGCGCCGGCCGCCAGCGGGGTGCCGGTCTTGCCGCCGGAGTCGCTGCCGCCGTTCACCGCCATGACGGTCAGCGGACCGCCGATGATCAGCGCGGCCGCGGCCGCCACCAGGTAGAAGCCCTTGCGCCGCTTCATGGCACGGCGCTCGGCGACCTCGTCGACCAGCTTCTCCGCGAGGCGCGGGCTGGGCCTGGCGGACAGGGACTCACCGATGGCGGGCGTACCGGAACCGGGCAGGTCCGCGAGCGCGGCCAGCATCGGTTCCATCCCGGCCAGCTCGTCGAGCTGCTGGGCGCACCATTCGCAGGTGGCGAGGTGCATCTCGAAGCGGGTCGCCTCGGCGTCGTCGAGGATGCCGAGAGCGTAGGCGCCGACCGTCTCGTGCTCGCTCGGGCCCGGTGATCCCATCATGGGTCCAGACATACCCGACCCACCTGTGCCGAATCCCTGGTTTCCCCCGTAAACACTCATCACGCCGTCACCCCCCGCTCCTCCAGTGCCAGCTTCATCGACCGCAGGGCATAGAACACCCGAGACCGCACCGTGCCACTGGGAATGCCCAGCGTCTCGGCCGCCTCGTTGACGGTACGCCCCTTGAAGTACGTCTCGACGAGCACCTCCCGGTGGGCCGGGGTCAGGTCGTCGAGCGCGTCCGACAACGTCATCAGCCACAGCGCCTTGTCGATCTCGTCCTCCGCGGGGATGACCTCCAGCGGCGACGGATCGACCTCCTGCGGCCGGGCCTGCCGGCTGCGGTGGCCGTCGATGACGATGCGGCGCGCGACCGTCACCAGCCAGGGGCGTACCGATCCGGTCGCTCGATTGAGCTGACCGGCGTTCTTCCAGGCACGGATAAGCGTCTCCTGGACCACGTCCTCGGCTCGCTGTCGGTCTCCGGCGACCAGCCGGAGTACGTACGCAAGGAGGGGTCCGGCGTGCTCTCGATACAGAGCACGCATCAGCTCCTCATCCGGTTCCGAGGGCTGGGACATGCGATGTCGGGCCCTCGATCCACGTTCATTGGCCACGACGGAATCCTTGCGCACGCCCACCTCCGATGTCCGGGGGTTCCCCCAGTCGGTCGCTCGTCCACGGGTACGGATGTGGGCTGGGTCATGTTCAAAGTGAGATGACAGTTTTCTTCGGGGTGACGTGACGAGGGGGACATGGGTGCACATTCCCCCCGTGCGATCTTTACATTTCCGCCACATTGGCGAGATCGCAACCGCTTCCCGAGTGGCGGGTGAGGTAAACGGTGTGTAATCGAAATCACTTCGACAGCCGGTTCACATAAGCCGCATACCGGACGTCAGGCTCTCGCCAGAGCCGCCCGTCGTCGGTGCCGGGCCACTCTTTCGCGGTTCCCACAGACCTCACTGGAGCACCAGCGCCTCCTGCGTCCCCGGGATGAATCCACATAAACGATCGGGCAGTTGTCCCCCTCGCACTGCCGCAGACTCGCCCGCGCGACCGGATCGGTGAGGAGCTCCACGGCATCCCTGGCGATGGCCCCGAGCAGCGCCGCGCACTGGGGCGGCCCGTCCAGCTCCCGCACGAGCGCGCCGTCCGCACCGCGCACCGCACGCGGGGCGGGAGGTGCGACCTGGGCGGTCTCGTTCACGTGGGCGAGCGCGATGTCGTACGACGGCCTGAGTACGGCCGTGAGCCCGCCGTGCACCAACTGCCCGACCTGCCCCCGCAGTTCACGGAACCCGACCAGCCACGACGCGTCGGCGTGGGCCAGCGACGTATCCGCCGGCACCAGCCCGGCCCCCACGATCCAGGCGGACAGCACGTCGAGGGAGTCGAACCGTTCCTCGGGGTGCGTGGTCGCGAGGAGATCCAGGCAGATCCGCCCGGCGTCGAACCGCAGCTCGTAGGGGGCCGTGGCCGTACCCAGTGCCATGTGCCTGTCACCGCCTAGGGGTTACCAGGGGCTGGGGAACCGTTCCCTCTTACAGTGCCTGCCCGCTCGCGCGGCCGGAAGACCTCGTACCGGCGGGGCAGGTCGGGGTGGACGGCCGCTTATGCGGGTGCGCTTCTCGGCGATGTTCCGGGCGGGGCGCCGTCCGTTGACTGGAAGGCATGACAACCCACAGCAAGAGCACGGGATTCGTACTGGGTGCGGCCACGGTCGCCATGGGCCTGATCGCCGGGGTCTTCTACATCTTCGCCTGCTGCATCATGCCGGCGCTGACCCGCAGCGACGACCGGGTCTACGTCGAGGTCATGCAGGACATCAACGACGTGATCCAGAACCCGGTGTTCTTCCTCAGCTTCATCGGCGCGCTGCTGCTGACGGCGCTGTCCGCGTGGCAGCTGCGCGGGCAGCCGTACCGGTGGTGGGTGTGGGCGGCCCTCGCGGCGTACGCGCTCGGCTTCCTGACCACGGTCGCCTTCAACATCCCGCTCAACAACGACCTGGCCACCGCCGCGGATCCGTCGGCGGCCCGGGAGCACTTCGAGGATCCGTGGGTGGCATGGAACGTCGTACGGGCGGTGCTGTCGACCGTGGCGCTGGCCTGCCTGGCGCGGGCGCTGGTGCTGTACGGCCGCGGCCGTCAGGCGTCCGCGTACTTGGCGTCGGCGGCCGGGTCCAAGGCCAGCCGGTAGCCCCTCTTGACCACCGTCTGGATCAGCTTCGGCGCCCCGAGTGCCGTCCGCAGCCGGGCCATCGCGGTCTCCACCGCGTGCTCGTCGCGGCCGGCACCCGGCAGTGCACGCAGCAGCTCCGCCCGGGCCACCACCCATCCCGGCCGCCGGGACAGCGCGCGCAGCAGCGACATCCCGGCGGGCGGTACGGGCTTGAGGTCGCCGTCGACGAGGACCGCATGGCCGCGGATCTCGACGCGGTGCCCGGCAATGGGCAGGGAGCGCGCCCGGCCCGGAAGCTCCTGGCAGAGCAGCTGTACGAGGGGACCGAGCCGGAACCGCTCCGGCTGGACCGTGTCCACGCCGTGCGCCTGCAGCGGCAGCGCGGTGACCGGCCCGACACAGGCCGGCAACACGTCGTGGTGGAGGGCGGCGAGCAGCTCGGGCAGCAGCCCGCGCTCCTCGGCCCGGTTGAGAAGGGATGCCGCGGCCGGCGCGCTCGTGAAGGTGAGTGCGTCCAGGCCCCGGGAGACGGCGGCGTCCAGCAGCCGGTCCACCGGCCCGATGTCCTCCGGCGGCATCCACCGGTACACGGGCACCCCGACGACCTCCCCGCCGGCGGCCCGCAGCGACTCCACGAACCCGGGCAGCGGCTCGCCGTGCAGCTGTACGGCGATACGGCGCCCGTCGACGCCCTCCTCGAGGAGCCGGTCGAGCACCTCGGCCATGGACTCGCTCGACGGCGACCACTCCTCGGTCAGCCCGGCGGCCCGTATCGCGCCCTTGACCTTGGGGCCGCGCGCGAGCAGCTCCACCTGGCGCAACCGGTCGAGCAGCGGCTCGCCGAGCCCCCACCCGTCGGCGGCCTCGACCCACCCCCGGAAGCCGATCGCGGTGGTGGCCACCACGACGTCCGGCGCCTGGTCGATCAGGTCCTTCGTCGCCGCCAGCAGTTCGCTGTCGTCGGAGAGCGGCACGATGCGCAGGGCGGGTGCATGCAGGACGGCGGCTCCCCGTCGCTGCAGCAGCGCGCCCAGCTCGTCGGCCCGACGGGCGGCGGTCACGCCCACGGTGAATCCGGCCAGGGGGCCGTGCCGGCCCGGTTCTGGTCGCTGCTGTTCGTCGTACATGGCTCTCGTCCCGAACTCGAGTCGTCGTACATGCAGTAGTGCGGTAACTACATGCCGAACGAGCCTGTCAACGGTGCGTGACAGGCTCGGTTCGGCTTGATGTCGCCGGTGTTACGTCACACCTCGGCGTAGCTGAGCTGGGGCTTTGCCTCTGCGGCAGCCGTGGTCTTGGTCACGGAGGCCGAGCGGCGAAGGTATACGGCCCAGGTCACTCCGAAGCAGAGGGCGTAGTAGACGAGGAAGGTGACGAAGGCGCCGGTGCCGGAGCCGTTGGTGAGGAAGGACTGGCGGAAGGCGAGGTTGATGCCGACACCGCCGAGCGCGCCCACCGCGCCGATGAGGCCCATGGAGGCACCGGAGAGACGGCGGCCGTAGGCGGCAGCCTCCTCACCCTCGAGTCCCTTGGCGACGGCCTTGGCCTGGAAGATGCCGGGGATCATCTTGAACGTCGAGCCGTTGCCGAGGCCGCTCAGGACGAAGAGCACCACGAAGACGGAGACGAACAGCGGCAGCGACTTCTGCATGCTGGCGAAGACCAGGGCACCGGTCGCGGCGGCCATGCCGATGTAGTTGTAGAGGGTGATCTTCGCGCCGCCGTACTTGTCGGCGAGCCAGCCGCCCAGCGGACGGATCAGGGAGCCGAGCAGCGGGCCGATAAAGGTGAGGTACGCGGCCTGCAGCGGCGTACGCCCGAACTGGACCTGGAGCACCTGGCCGAACGCGAAGGCGTAGCCGATGAACGATCCGAACGTCCCGATGTAGAGGAACGACATGATCCAGGTGTGCCCGTCCTTCGCGGCGTCCTTGGCGGCACCGGTGTCGTTCTTCACGGACGCGAGATTGTCCATGTAGAGCGCGGCGAGGACGGCGGCGACGACGATCAGCGGGATGTAGATGCCGAGCAGCACCCGCGGGCCGCCGCTCGCGCCGATGATCGCGAGCGCGATCAGCTGGATGACCGGGACACCGATGTTGCCGCCACCGGCGTTGAGCCCGAGCGCCCATCCCTTCTTCCTCAGCGGGAAGAAGGCGTTGATGTTGGTCATCGAGGAGGCGAAGTTGCCGCCGCCGATGCCGGCCAGCAGGCCGACCACCAAGAAGGTGGAGAAGGAGGTCCCCGGCTTCATCACCGCGAAGGCGGCGACCGTCGGGATGAGCAGGAGGCCGGCCGAGATGATCGTCCAGTTCCGCCCGCCGAAGATGGCGACGGCGAAGGTGTAGGGGACGCGGACGACGGCGCCGACCAGCGTCACCATGGACGTCAGCAGGAACTTGTCGGCCGGGGTGAGCCCGTACTCCGGGCCCATGAAGAGCACCAGCACGGACCACAGGGTCCAGATCGAGAACCCGATGTGCTCGGAGAGGACGGAGAAGAAGAGGTTCCGCTTGGCGACCTTCTCTCCGGTCTCCTTCCAGAAGTTCTCGTCCTCGGGATCCCACTGCTGGATCCAGCGGCCTCCCCTGCTTGGTGCGGGGGCTGTGCTAGGGGCTGTCATGACGCCTCCACGGTGCTCCGGGGCTCGGTGGTACTTGGGGTGCTGAGCGGTATGAGTCCCGAAGGTAGGGAGGCAGCGTTTCCGGTCTGTGGCACTGGGTGACCGCGAAGGAACTTTGCTCTCACCCGGCCCGCAGGCCGGATGAGAGGTCTTGCGCCGGTACGTTACGAAGGGCTCCTTGTTACGGGCAGCTGCCTGTGAAGGCGACGACCTGCCCGGCCCCGCCGGCCGCGACGGCGATGTCCGCGGTGCCGTCCTGGTCGAGATCGGCGACGGAGGCGGCGTACGCACCGTCGACGGTGAGAGTGGTCAGCGGCGAGAGCTTTTCGCTCCCTCCCCTATACGGCGACGGGGAGGGAGTCGGTGGTGTAGGTGGTGGCGGCCGCGAAGGTGCCGTCGCCGTTGCCGAGCAGGACGCGTACGGGGCTGGTGCCCTGCTGGGCCACGACCAGGTCGGCGTTGCCGTCGCCGTCGAGGTCGGCGGTGGCGAGGGCGCGGGGTGACTGCCGGCCGGTGGCCGGCCCGCGCCCTTCTGTGGACGCTGACTGCGGCCCTGGTCGTCTTCGTCGCCGCCCTCGCCTGGGCCGTCACCATCGCGGGCGGGGGCTGGTATCTGCTCGGTGCGGCGGTCTTCTTCTGTGTCCCGCTCCCGCTCTGGTACGTCCTCACGAACCGGCGGCGCGGAAAGGATGACGCGAGCCGGTGAGCTGGTCGTGCCCTCCGACCGGGGCATGGCTGTCGCGCGTCGCGCTCGACTTGGGCCCCGTTATCCTCTACCGGACCCCACACAGGAATGGGAGAGCCCATGTCCGCCGAGTCGAGACCCGAGCGCTCGAAGGTGCAGCGTTCCCTTGCCGGGAATATCGCTTTTGCCCTGGGGCTGATCGTCGTTCTGGCGACCACGGTGCTCGGCGCCTTCGCGGCGGTGGCGCTGCTCCTCGACGCGGCCGACGTGGCGCCGCTGTCCTCGGTGGTCCCCGATGACGGGCAGAACGCCCTGGTGATCGGGGGGATCGCGGTCGGCGGGACCCTCGGGCTGATGCTGCCGGTGCTGCTGTTCGGCATGGTGAAGGGCTCCGAGCAGACACCGCGGGTGGGCGCCAGGGCGGCCGGACGGAAGCTGCTCGCCCTGCTGGCCTTCGATGTGTACGTGCTGGTCCTCGCGGTGGTCGTGGCCCAGATCGGGTGGATTCTCCCCAAGGGGGTCACGACCGTCGTCGCCGTGTTCGCCGTCGGGTTCAGCTGGATGCCGCTGGCCATGATCCCCCGGGAGAGGCTCGGGCTGGGTTCACGTCAGCCTGAGTGACTCCGCCAGCTCGTCCGCGACCTTCTCCAGTTCCTCGCCGAAGCCCAGCGTCGACCACAGGAGCCGGCACTCCAGCGCCGTGGGGTGGTGGCTCGGCAGGACGTAGTGGGCCACCCCCTCCAGGACTCCGCCGCCGTCGGACTCGGGGGCCGTGGGTTCCAGCCGGTGGACGCGCAGTGCCGGTCCGAGGGGGAGGTCCACCTCGTCGAGGTCCTGCTCTCCGAAGAACGGCCCCTCCGCACCCGCCGCCTCGGCCCGGAACGCCGCCACGCTCAAGGACTCCGGCGGAACCTTCAGCTCCCGCACGGTGTAGCTGGCCATGACCGCGCCGTCGGCCGGCGCCAGCAGGGCCGCGCACAGGGCGCCCTGCCGCCGCGCCGCGCCCCAGTACCAGAGCAGATCCCCGGCGAAGGCCTCACGCCACTCGGCTCGGGCCCCGCTGTCGAGGTGCTCGTCGGCGAGGGCGCGGGCCCAGGCCTCGGGGTCCTCGGTCGCCAGGTCCAGGACCAGCCAGTTCCGCAGAGGCGGCAGCGCCACCCGGCATTCGGTCCAGTCCGCGGTGGATTCCATGTCGCCGCTCACCTCCCGGCCAGGGAAGCGTCGGAGCCGGTGACGTCGATCTCCGGTTCGCTGCCGAACAGCCCGATGAAGCTGTTGGTGTCGGACGCCGCGCCCGTCCCGGTGCCACCGAGCGCGAGCGAGTTGTACGTCATGGCCTGCTTGAACGCGTCCGGCGTACCGATGAAGCCCAGGTCGGACGGGTCGATGTTCTTGATACGGCCGAGTTCGTCGACCATGCCGGGCCCGACGTACATGCTGGCCAGACCGCGCGGACCGGCCGCGGTGTACGCGTCCCGGGCCGCGGACAGGTTGTCCCCGAACTTGAAGAGGTCCCGCCAGTTGCCGCGGATGGTGCCGAGGTCGTCCACGAAGGAGCCGCGCAACCCACGGAAGGCCGCGGCCACCGACACATCGGGCAGGGCCGCGGCGGACGTGGCTCCGGCCCGCGACCCGACCATCGACTCGACGAGCACGCGCCGGGCCGCGGAGGACATTCCCGGATTCCAGCCGCGGACGTACTGCGTCGCGGCGGTCCAGACCCTGCTGCGTCCGACGGTGGCGGCGAGCTTGGCCCCCGAGGAGAAGACGCGTCCGATGCCGAAGGTCGCAAGGCCGAGGACGTCCATCGCGACATCGCCCCAGGAACCGTCGCCGTTGAGGGCGAGCAGGAGGTGGCAGACCAGCGAGACGGCCGTCGCCACCAGGGCGATGGTGCCGAGCACACCGGCCAGGGCCTGTCCGATCACTGGGATCCAGCCGACCAGCAGCGACAGCACTCCGCAGACCGCGGCGACGGCTCCCGCGATGTCGGCGACGGCGTTCAACGTGTCGCGCAGGTCGTCCAGCCACGAGTCGTTGAGGCCGTCGCTCTCCGTCGTGTCGTGGATGGCCCGGGCCGCCTTGTCGCCCGCGTCCTTGTGACGGGTCTTCAGCGAGGAGAGCTGTCCGCGCAGTCCGTCCAGCCCGTCCTGGAGGTCGGTCACGCTCTTGTCGAGCTTCTTCTGCCCGGCGTCGTCGGTGTCCTTGGGCGGGTGGTCGGCCTTGGACTTGGCCGTCGTCAGCTCGCCGGCCTTCGTCTCCGCCTGGTGCAGCAGCTTGTCGGCCTCGCCCTGGATGGTTTCGAGCTCGGTGTAGTACGTCTTCAGGGCGGATCCGGCGTCGGCGTAGCGGTCGTGCGCCTTGCTCACCGTCTTCGCCGTGTCGGTCGCCTTCTCGGCGAAGGCACGGCCCGCCTTGGAGTCCCAGCTCTCCAGGTTCCCCAGCCGGCGCAGCGCCGCGGCGGTGTCGGAGATGGTCTTCGCCGTGAGTTCGAACCGGCGGGAGAGCGCCGTCATGTCGTGGACGTCGCCGGGCACCGGGTCGCCGCTCTCCCCCAGCACCTCCCACCGGTGGTCCGCGGGCCTGGTCACTTCTTCTGCCCCTTGCCCACGAGCGCGTTGTACAGCGCGGTGTCGACTTCCTTGTACGCCTTGCCCGCCTCGTGAGCGAGGGTCCCGAGCCCCTGGATCTCCTCGATCATCTTCTTGCGGTTGTCGTCCCAACCGTCCGAGAAGTCCTGCAGCCGCTCGTGCAGTTTCTGGTGCCCGACGGTGCGGCGGTCGTAGGCGTCCATGAGCTTGTCGAGCCCTTCGAGCTCGGTCGCGACGGTCCGCAGACCGATCCCGGCCGTGTGCAGATCGTCCGTGGAGACCTTGAGCTTCTCGCTCACTCCTGCTCCCCCTTCGTCTCCTCGTCCGGGCGCTGCCAGCGCAGGGTTTCGGCCACGGCGTCGAACAGTCCCACCATGGCGTCCGCGATCGGTTCCAGCGGCGTGCTGAACGTCAGCATCAGCACCTCGTCGCGGTCCGGCACCGGTACGAAGTACTCGACGACGGTGTCCTCGAACTCGGAGCCCAGCTTCCGTGACTGCTTGGTGCGCTGCCGCCGGAGCAGTCGGGCCGCCCGCCCTGCCGCGGGCAGTGTGACCAGGCCGACCTCGCCCGAGCCGGCGAGCGCGGCGACGGCGTCGAGGCCGTCGAACTTCTGCTGCAGATGGGAGACGAGCAGGGAGGCGGACAGCGGGATGCCGCCCACTTCGAGGAACGACAGGTACAGCACCACCCCGCCCTGCTCGACCCCTGCCTGAGCGGTGCCACGAAGTTGCTCCTCCGCCTTCCGGCGCAGGACGGGCTGGTCGTCCACGCCGGCGAACTGCCGCTTGATCAGTGCGCTCACGGACGCCTCACGGCGGTCCTGCGGCTGCAGCGGAATGCGGTACCAGTCCTCGGGAGTGATCAGCCCGAACACCGGGGTCGCCCTGTGGGACGCTCTTTCGGACGTTTCTGTGCCCGGCACCTGTCTCAATGTGTTCTCCTGCCCCCGTCGTGGCTCGCGCATCTTAGCGATCGACAGCCGGGCTGCACCGAGCTCACATCATCCCGTCACGCCTTCCGACGTCCCCCGCCCTTCCTCGCCCCGTTCGGCCACAGCCGCGGGCTCCGCTTCGCCGCGATGTCCTCGATCCAGCCGAACGCCAGGATCGTCAGGCCGATCAGCGGCCACACCAGGAAGAACATCCAGAGCATGTACGTCGAGTCCAGCGCCGCCGTCGCCCGCTCGCTCTGCATGAACGGCAGGTTGTACGCCTGGTCGATGATCGGGACCGTCGCCATGATCAGCATGTTGTGCCAGAGGTAGATGGTGACCGCGCGGTTGTTGGAGAGCGTCACCAGCTTGTCCCACTTCGCCAGGCGGCCGGGCAGCTCCTGCCACGACGGCGAGTACTGGAGAAGGATCACCACGAAACCGAACGACCAGGTCGCCTGCGCGAGCGGGATGTCGTTCAGGTCCCAGCCGTCCGGGCCCAGATGGCCCGACGCCCACCACAGGCCGAACGCCATCAGCAGCGCCGAGCACGAGACGGCGACGTAGCGCGGGATCCGCTGCAGCACCCCCTCGTGGTGCGCGAAGCCCAGCACCCAGCAGCCGCCGTACACCGCGAAGTCGCTGACCGCGTTGCCGGTTTCGCCGGGGATCGAGACCAGGCCCGTACCGACGATCGCCGTCAGGCCCAGGGGGGCGAGCAGTGTCGCCCACGGCATACGGCGGAACGCCCACAGCAGCAGAGGCGATGCGACGACGAACCACAGGTACGCCCGCAGGTACCACAGCGGTCCGCACGCCTGTACCGCCCAGGTGTCCTCCAGCAGGCCCGACTTGGAGCCGATGTGCCAGGGGAAGGGCGGGGCGCCGATCGGGACGACGTAGTTGATCAGGTCGACGATGCCCCAAGTGCCGCCGTGGTCCGGGTCCTTCACCGGGTTCCAGCCGCCCGCGAACATCAGCGCCAACGCCACCGCGCTGAACGCCCAGAGCGGAGGCAGCAGTCGGCGTACACGTCCCCTGATCACGCTCGGCGCCGGGCGGTTCAGCGACCTCGCCATCAGCGAGCCCGCCAGCGCGAACATCACGCCCATGGAGGGGAACAGGACCGTCAGCCATGCCCAGCCGAAGAGGTGGTAGACGACCACTCGGACGAGCGCGATCGAGCGCAGCATGTCCAGGTAGCGGTCGCGGCCCGGCTTCTTCGGCACAGCCGCAGGAGCCGGGGCAGGAGCAGGCGTCGGCTCGGCCGACGGTTGCTGCGGGATCCCGTAGAACTGCTGCCCGGTCGTGTATCCGTGGGTCATGCCACGGGCCTCCGATCACTGCTGTTCTGGCGGGTCCGCTGACGCGGCACCGCGCCTCCCGGCGTCCCGACGACTCCCGTGCGCCGCAGCTTCTGCCAGCGCAGGCGGCCGCCGGTGAGTGCCGTGATCCAGGACTGGAGCAGCACGACGTACATGAGTTGGCGGTAGAGGATCTGCTGCAGGGGCAGCGAGATGAGGTGGGTCATGCGTTCGCGGTCCAGGCGGAAGGCGTAGGCCGCGCACACGGCCTGGATCGCCAGTACGCCCAGCCAGGCCACGATCGTCTTCTGTGTCGGGCCGAACACGACTCCGTAGAGCAGGAATACGTCGATCAGGGGTGCCAGCAGCGGGGCCAGCACCATGAACAGCGACACCAGCGGGAGGCCCACGCGGCCGAAGCGGCCCGACGGGCCCTTCTCCACGATCGCCCGGCGGTGCTTCCAGATCGCCTGCATGGTGCCGTACGACCAGCGGTAGCGCTGGGACCAGAGCTGTTGCACCGTCTCCGGTGCCTCCGTCCAGGCCCGTGCCTTCTCGGCGTACACCACGCGCCAGCCGTCCCGGTGCATGGCCATGGTGATGTCGGTGTCCTCGGCGAGCGTGTCGTCGCTCATGCCGCCGACCCGTTCCAGGGCCGTGCGGCGGAAGGCTCCGACGGCCCCCGGGATCGTCGGCATGCAGCGCAGGATGTCGTACATACGGCGGTCGAGGTTGAAGCCCATCACGTACTCGATGTGCTGCCAGGCGCCGATCAGCGAGTCCCGGTTGCCGACCTTGGCGTTGCCGGCGACGGCGCCCACGCGCGGGTCGCCGAACGGCTGCACCAGCTCCCGTACCGTCGCCGGTTCGAAGACGGTGTCGCCGTCCATCATCACGATGATGTCGTAACGGGCGTTCGCCAGACCGCGGTTGAGGGCGGCGGGCTTGCCCGCGTTCAGCTGGCGCACCACGCGTACGTTCGGCAGGCCCATCGCCTCGACGATCCGCGCCGTACCGTCGCTCGAGCCGTCGTCGATGACGATCACCTCGATGGGGTGCTCGCTCGCCATCAGTGAACGGACCGTGTTCTCAATGCACTTGGCCTCGTTGTACGCGGGCACGAGCACCGACACCGGTTCCGTCACCGGCGGGCCCCAGCTGAAGTCCCGGCGCCGCACCCTTCGCGCATGCGCTCCCGACAGCAGGAGCATCAGCACGAAGCGGCCGATGACCAGGCCGCCGATGATCGCGAGGCCCGCGACCATGACGCCCGTGATGTCGTCCGAGGCCCGGACCAGGAAGATCCACGCCCTGCCCTTCCACAGGTCGACGCCGGCGACCTCGGTGTGCGCACTCGGCGCGCTCAGGGCCTCGGTGAGGTTGTCGAACTTGTAGCCCTGCTCCTGGAGTCGGGGCAGGAACCGGTCGAGCGCCTGGACCGTCTGGTGCCGGTCGCCGCCGGAGTCGTGCATCAGGACGATGGCGCCCTTGCCGCCGTGCGGGGTGGCGTTGCGGATGATCCGGTCGACGCCGGGCTTCTGCCAGTCCTCGCTGTCGGTGTTGTTGACGACGGTGATGTAGCCGCGGGTGCCGATGTACTCCGTCACCGGCCAGGACTTGTTGTCCATGGCGTCGGCGAAGGAGGAGTACGGCGGGCGGAAGAGCGAGGTGCGGATGCCGGCCGCGCCGCTGAGCGCGAGCTGGTTCTGGGACAGCTCCCAGTCGATCCGCTTCTTCGACTGGTAGGAGAGGTCCGGGTGGTTGAAGGTGTGCAGGCCCACCTCGTGGCCCTCGTCCACCATCCGCCTGACCAGGTCCGGGTAGCGGGAGGTCATCGTGCCCGTGACGAAGAAGACCGCGTGCGCGTGGTGCTTCTTCAGTACGTCGAGGACCTTGGGGGTCCAGGTCGGGTCGGGACCGTCGTCGAAGGTGAGGACCAGGTGGTGGTCGGGCACCTTCAGGCTGGTGGTGCGGCCGCTGCGGGTGTCGATGACCGGGCCGCCGTCCAGGATCTTCTCCGGCACCTTGTCGGCGGACGCCTCGGGCTGGATGCGGTGGTCGGCCAGGATCTCGCTGTGCACGTACCCGCGCAGCATCAGCATCGCCACGAGAGCGACGAGGACGAGCATGGGCAGCAGCAGACGCATGGGCAGACGGCGACGCGGGGAGCCGTCACGGGCTCCGGTCGCGGGCCCGTGACGGCGGGTGCGGGATGCCATCAGAGGGTGTACTCCGGGGACCTTGCGGACGAGGCGACGGGCGTACCCCGTTCCTCGGCGATGGGCGAGGGGTTGCTCGGGCCGTCGGCCACCGTGCCGGTGCCGACGCCGTCTCCGACCGGGGACTCGGTCGGCGCGACCGTGCTGCCGCTGGGGCTGGGGTCGGGCGAGGCGGGCGTCGTCGGGTCCGACGTGGGCGTCGGGTCCGGGTCGACCGCGCCGGTGCCCGGCTTGGACGTCGACTTGGTCGCCGTCGGCTCGGGGGCGGTGGACGCGCCCGATCCGGCGGAGCCGGTGGACGCGCCGGACGCGATGCCGCTCGCGTCCGGCGACGGGCTGCTGCCGTCACCGGCGGTCGGCGACGAACCGGGCGAGACGCCGGCACTGCCGGAGGGCTGCGCCGACTCCGCGGGCAGCGAGGAGGGCTCGACCTGCCCGGCCGGCTTCTCGTCCTGCTGCCCCGGCACGGGCAGCCAGGGCGCGTCGGAACTGCCGGACAGCAGGGTTACGACGATGACGACGGCGTAGACCGCACAGGCGAGGCCGACGGCGATACCGAATCTGCGGAAGCGGCGGCTGCGGCGGCCCGACTCGTCGACGAACACCGGCCCGTCGGAGCCGTCCGCACCACCGGCCGGCCCGCCCTCGGCCCGCCCCATGCGCAGGTCCCGCTGCAGGCTGACGGCGTCGAGTTGGACGGTCACCTCGTGCGGGTCGTGCTCGTGCGAGTCGTTCCGGTGCGGGACATGAGTGGGCGCCGGGTCACCCGATGTGCCCCAGGGGTCGCGAGGGCGACCGTTCAGAACCTGTGTCTCCTCGGCATCGCCGAAGCCCCCACGAGAGGCTCCGTCGAAGCCCTCACGCAGGACTCCGCTTCGTCTGGTGTCCGGAAACGACTGGGTGGCCTCCGGCCACTCGCCTTCCCCCGTTGCCGCAACGGCCTCAGCCCCTGATGGGATCTCGGGCCATTCCGGTTGGGTGTCTTCCCGCCACTTTTTCACACGCACGCACATCCCCCCACGGGACAGTTCTGGGTGCGCATACGACCCGAGCAAACGTCGACCGAACCCGGCCCCCACCGGGCTCGAGCGCCCCCTTTACCACACCGTGCTCGAGCCACGAATGTAGCGCACACGGAGGTCCCGTGTTGGCCACGTGTCAGTTGTGGGTACAAATCATGTCCGCGTCAATGGCCGGAATCCATCCCTCGGAGGGCCATGCCAGCCACCCCTCCTCGACGGCGATTTCGGCCGCCGCGCGTCGAAGCGCATCGAATCCGGGATGCACCAGCCCCTTTCGCCACACCAGAGACACGGGTGACAAAGGAACCGGATCGATCAAGGGCCTCAGCACCGTCCCGGGCATGGCCGGAAAATCCACCACGGCGAGGATCGGGTTCCGCATCTTGGCCATGATCCGCTGGAACTCCTCGTCCCCGACGGCCAGCGGAGCCGGCGGCGCGATCGCGATGCCTCGTCCGTCGAACAGACGGCGCGCCAGATCGGTCCACTCCGGCGTACGCGGATTCCCGGCCCCCGCGTACACCACGTCCCCCGCCAGCGCGGCGAGCGGCACCGCTTCCAGCGAGGCCAGCCGGTGGTCCTCGGGCAGCACGATCGCCATCGGCTCGTAGCGCACGGGCTGGTGCTCCAGCTGCGTCCGCAGTGCGGGGTCGAGCCCCGCGAACCGCCCGAACGACGCGTCGAGCCGCCCCGCCGCCAGCTCGCCCGCCGCACCCGTCAGACCGCTCTCGTAGCGGGCCATCAGCTCCTGCTCGGGGGCGAGTTCACGGGCCCGGTCCAGCACGAGGCGCGCGGTGACGTGCTCCGGGAAGTTGAGGTCGACCAGCAGCGGCCTGGCCCGCCCGAACGCGGCGAGCAGCTCGTCCTGCGCCTGGAGCGCACGGCGCGCATACGGCAGCAGCCGCTCGCCGTCGGCCGTCAGCGTCACCTGCCGGGTGCTGCGCAGGAACAGCTCGGCGCCCAACTCCCGCTCCAGCCGCCGTACGTCCCGGCTGAGCGCCTGCTGGGCGATGTAGAGCCGGGCGGCGGCGCGTGTGAAGTGCAGTTCCTCGGCGACGGTGACGAAGGCGCGCAGGAGGCGGGGGTCGAGGTGACGGGGCGCGGACATCCGGCGAACCTACAGCGGTGTGCATCCATGGGCGCGCGAATTCACAACACAGGTGCGTCAATCGGCACGGAGAAGGTGTTGGACCCCTTGATCGGTCCCGGGCGACGGTGTTGCCCATGCCGCAACCGACCCCACCCAGGACGCCCCTGTACACCGTCACCGGAGACTCCCTGGTCGCCGTCGACTTCACCCCCCGCTTCCGCCACCGCCCACCCGGCCCCTACCGCCGCCTCTTCGCCACCCCCGGCGCCCGTGCCTTCACCGCCGGGAACCTGCCGGCCCGCCTTCCGATGGGCATGTTCAGCGTGAGCGCGGTCGTGATGATCGCCGGCGCGTACGGCTCGTACGCCCTCGCCGGCGCCGTCACCGCGACCGGGCTCGCGGCGAGCGCGGTGGTCGCCCCGTGGACCGCGCGGCTCGTCGACCGCCACGGCCAGGCCCGGATCGCCGTACCGGCCACGGTGATCGCCGCCCTCGGCTCCCTCGCGCTGCTGCTGTGCGTGCACTTCGACGCCCCGGCCTGGACCCTCTTCGCCTCGTACGCCGCCACCGCGACGACCCCCAACACCGGCGGCATGTCCCGGGCCCGCTGGGCGCATCTGCTGAAGGGCGACGAGGTCGCGCTGCACACCGCGAACTCCTTCGAGCAGGCGGCGGACGAGCTGTGCTTCATGCTGGGCCCGGTGCTCGCGGCCTTCCTGTGCGCGGCGTTCTTCCCGGAGGCGGGCACGCTGGTCGGGGCGGTCCTGCTGCTCACGGGTGTGCTGCTGTTCGCCGCGCAGCGCTCGACCGAACCGCCGGTGCAGAAGCACGCCCGCGCCAAACCCCCCTTCCGCGCACCCGGCATGCCGCCACTGCTCACCACCTGCCTGGCCATGGGCGCCGTCTTCGGCTCCATGGAGGTCGTCACGATCGCGTTCGCGGACGCGCAGGGCCACCGCTCGGCGGCGGGCGTCGTCCTCGCGCTGCAGGCGGCGGGTTCGTGCGTGGCGGGTCTGCTGTACGGGGCGCTGCGGCCGAGCGGTCCCGCTGCCGCCCGGCTGCCGTGGTGCCTCGCGGCGATGACGACCCTGATGACCCTGCCCCTGCTCGCGGCCTCCCTCACCGGCTCCCTCCTGCCGCTGGCCGGCGCGCTGCTGATCGCCGGGATGGCGACCGCCCCGACGATGGTCACCACCATGACGCTGGTGCAGCAGCGCACCCCCGAGGGCCGCCTGAACGAGGGCATGACCCTCGCCGTGACCGGGCTGCTCGGCGGCATCGCCTGCGGCTCCGCGACCGGCGGCTGGATGGTGGACCACCTCTCCCCGGTGGCCGGCTTCGGGGCGCCGGTGACGGCTGCGGCAGTGGCTCTGATGATCGCGCTCGCGCACCGGATTCCGACAGTTCCGCACAGCAATTCGCGTCCGATGCATTGACGCGCTCACAGCCGCCACCTACCTTCGCCCGTCGAAGCGCTTCGACGTCATGCATCGAATCGATTCGATGAATCGATCTACGGAGTAACGCTGTGTGACGCCCAGATACCCATCCGACTCCCCCGGAGGCACTGGATGTTGACGGCACGAAGGCGTGTGATTGCGGTCACGGCTGCGATTCTCGGCGGATCGCTGCTCCTGACCGCCTGTGGCGGCTCGGGCAGCGGGACCGCCGATGCCAAGACGCTGAAGCTCTGGCACTACGAGGGCTCCGACAGCGCGATGGGCGTGGCCTGGAACGCGGCGATCAAGGAGTTCGAAGCGAAGCATCCGGGCGTGAAGGTGAAGTTCGAGGAGAAGGGCTTCGAACAGATCCAGAAGACGGCGCCCATGATCCTGAACTCCTCGGACGTGCCCGACCTCATGGAGTACAACAAGGGCAACGCCACCGCGGGCACGCTCGCCAAACAGGGCCTGCTCACCGATCTGACCGCCGAGGCCACCAAACGCGGCTGGGACAAGAAGCTCAGCGCGGGCGTGCGCACGACCAGCACGTACGACACCGACGGCGTCATGGGCTCCGGCAAGTGGTACGGCGTGACCAACTACGCCGAGTACACGATGGCCTACTACAACAAGGACCTCTTCAAGAAGTACGGGATCACCGAACCGAAGACGTTCGACGAACTGACCGCCGCCATGGGCAAGTTCACCGCCAAGGGCATCACCCCGCTCGCCAACGCCGGTGCCGAGTACATGGCCCAGCAGTACCTCTACCAGCTCGCCCTCTCCAAGGCCGACCGCTCGTGGGTCGACAAGTACGAGCTGTACAAGGGCAGGACGGACTTCCACGACGCGGCCTGGACATACGCGGCGGACACCTTCGCGGACTGGGTGAAGAAGGGCTACATCAGCAAGAAGTCCACCAGCACCAAGGCCGAGGACGCGGGCGTCTCCTTCATCCAGGGCAAGGCACCGATCCTGTTCTCCGGCAGCTGGTGGTACGGCCGCTTCCAGTCGGAGGCCAAGTTCGACTGGGACTCCGCCCTGTGGCCCGGATCCGACCTCACGCTCGGCTCCGGCGGCAACCTCTGGGTGGTCCCCAAGAACGCCAAGAACAAGGACCTCGCCTACGACTTCATCGACATCACCATGTCGAAGAAGATCCAGAACCTGCTCGGCAACAAGGGCGGCATCCCGGTCGCCGCCGACCCGAGCGCCATCACCGACCCGAAGTCCAAGCAGCTCATCTCCAACTTCAACACCCTCAGCGGCCGTGACGGCCTGGCCTTCTACCCGGACTGGCCGGTCAACGGCTTCTACGACGTCCTCGTCTCCGAGACCCAGAAGCTGATGACGGGCAACGAGAAACCGGACGCCTACCTCAGCGCCCTCCAGCAGGCGTACGACAAGGGCGTGCCGAAGCAATGACGGTCACCGTCGAACGGGGCGCGCGGGCCGCCGGCAAGCACCAGCACACCGGCGCCCGCCGCCCCCGTACCCGCGACTCGTACGCCCTCTTCCTGCTCCCCGGCGTCCTCGCCTTCACGGCGATCATCGTCGTCCCGTTCCTGGTGAACACGGGCGTGAGCTTCACCGAGTGGCAGGGCATCGGCAGCCCCGAGTGGACCGGCCTCGCCAACTACCGCGAGCTGATGGACGATTCGGAGTTCTGGGCGTCCTTCCGGCACAGCCTGTTCATGGTCGTCGCCATGGCCGCCGTACCGACGATGATCGGTCTCGTCCTGGCCGCCGCCCTGTTCGACTACATCGGCAAGCACTTCGGGTCGAGGTGGGCGGCGGTGCTCCGCGCCTGCTTCTACCTCCCGCAGGTCCTGCCGATCGCGGTCGCGGGCATCGTCTGGAGCTGGATCCTCGCCCCTGACAACGGCTCCCTCAACGAGCTGTTGAAAGCAGTCGGGTTGGGATCCTGGCAGCAGGACTGGCTGGGCGACCCGGACATCGCGCTGTACAGCGTCATGGGTGTCATGGTCTGGGTCCAGATCGGCTTCCCGCTGGTCGTCTTCATGGCGGGCCTGCAACGCGTCGACCCGCAGCTGTACGAGGCGGCCGAACTGGACGGCGCCGGCTGGTGGCGCCGCTTCTGGCACATCACGCTGCCGCAGATCCGCCCGGAGACCTACGTCGTCCTGACCTGGTGCACGATCGCCGCGCTCAAGGTCTTCGGCGCGGTGTACGTGCTGACCAAGGGCGGTCCGGGTGGTGCGACGGACGTCCCCTCCTACTTCTCCTTCTCCACGTTCTTCGAGAAGACCCAGGTCGGCTACGGCGCCGCGATCTCCACGGTCCTCACCGTGATCATCCTGACCCTCTCCCTGATCCTCCTGAAACTCCAGACCCGCGCCGAGGACGCCGAGGAAGGGGCCCGCGCATGACCACCGCCCTGCGCCGCTACCCGGTGCTGATCGCCCTGTGCATCGCGGCGCTCTTCATGGTCGTCCCGTTCCTGATCGTCGCGGTCAACGCGATCAAGTCGCCGTCGGAGTACTCCCAGAACGGCCCGCTCAGCCTCCCCGATGGCCTCTATCTGGACGGCCTGAAGGACTTCTGGCAGCGGGTGCACTACGGCCAGAAGCTCTTCAACTCGGTCCTGATCAGCGGCTCGGTGGCGGTGCTCGCCGCAATCCTCTCCGTCCTCAACGCGTACGCGATCGGCATCGGAAGGATCAAGGGCCGCACCTGGGTGCTCGCCTTCTTCGTCCTCGCGAACGTGCTTCCGCAGGAGGCGCTGGTCTACCCGATCTACTACCTGAGCAAGCAAGTCGGCCTGTACGACACGAGGTTGAGCGTGATCATCGTCTTCACGGTGATCCAGGCGGCCTTCGGCACGTATCTGCTCTCGTCCGTCCTGGGCCAGTTCCCCCGCGAGATCATCGAGGCGGCCCGGATCGACGGCGCGAACAAGTGGCAGGTCCTGTGGCGGATCGTCGTCCCGGTGAGCCGCCCTACGATCGGCGTCCTGCTCGTCTTCTTCTTCATCTGGACCTGGAACGAGTTCCTGCTCCCCCTGGTCATGCTGATCTCCAACGACAACCAGACGGTGTCGGTGGCCCTCGGCGTCCTCCAGGGCCAGCGCCTGATGGACGCCACGATGACCAACGCGGCGGCCCTGCTCGGCGTGCTCCCCGCGATCGTGTTCTTCCTCGTCTTCCAACGGACCCTCACCCGCGGCATCGCCGTGGGTGCTGTGAAGTAAGGACCCCCCACGTGAAGTTCACCGATGGTTACTGGCTGCTGCGCGAGGGCGTCACCGCGGCCCACCCCGTCGAGGTCCTCGACGTCACTGCGGCGGACGGCTCGCTGGAGATCCATGCGCCGACGCAGCCCATCCGCCACCGCGGCGACCTGCTGAAGGGACCGGTCGTGACGATCAGCGCGCACACCCCGATGCCCGACGTCATCGGCGTCACCTTCACCCACTTCGAGGGAGAGCAGCCGCGCGGCCCCGAATTCGACGTACACCAGGAGGAGTTCGCGGCTCACACGGAGTACGACGAGGAGCACGCGACCCTGACCTCCGGCGCGCTGTCGGTCCGGGTGGCCCGTACCGGCACCTGGCAGGTCGACTTCCTCGCCCACGGCCGCACGCTCACCTCCAGCGGCCCCAAGGGCATGGGCATCATGCGGGACAACGCCACGCGGGCCCACTACCTGCGGGAACAGCTGAACCTCGGCGTGGGCACCTCCGTCTACGGCCTCGGCGAACGCTTCGGCCCCCTCGTCAAGAACGGCCAGGTCGTCGACATCTGGAACGCCGACGGCGGCACCGCGACCGAACAGGCCTACAAGAACGTCCCGTTCTATCTGACGGACGCGGGCTACGGCGTCTTCGTCGACCACCCCGGCAAGGTCTCCTTCGAGGTCGGCTCGGAAGCGGTCTCACGCGTCCAGTTCAGCGCCGAGACACAGGAGCTGACGTACTACGTCATCTACGGCCCCTCCCCCAAGGAGATCCTCCGCAAGTACACGGCCCTCACCGGCCGCCCGGCGCTGCCGCCCGCCTGGTCCTTCGGCCTGTGGCTGTCGACGTCCTTCACGACGTCGTACGACGAGGAGACGGTGACGTCCTTCATCGAGGGCATGCGCGAGCGCGAACTCCCGCTGTCCGTCTTCCACTTCGACTGCTTCTGGATGCGCGAGTTCAACTGGTGCGACTTCCAGTGGGACCCACGGGTGTTCCCCGACCCGGAGGGCATGCTGGCTCGGCTGCACGACCGCGGCCTGCGCGTCTGTGTGTGGATCAACCCGTACATCGCCCAGCGCTCCCCGCTGTTCGCGGAGGGCAAGGCGCTCGGCCACCTGCTGAAGCGGCCGGACGGCAGCGTCTGGCAGTGGGACATGTGGCAGCCGGGCATGGCGCTGGTCGACTTCACCAGCCCGGCCGCCCGCGACTGGTACGCCGCCAAGCTGGAGGCTCTGCTCGCGCAGGGCGTCGACTGCTTCAAGACCGACTTCGGCGAGCGAGTGCCGGTGGACGTCACCTGGTCCGACGGCTCCGACCCGGAGCGGATGCACAACTACTACACGTACCTCTACAACCGCACCGTCTTCGACGTGCTGCGCAAGCACCGCGGCGAGGGCGAGGCCGTCCTCTTCGCACGCTCGGCGACCGCGGGAAGCCAGCGGTTCCCGGTGCACTGGGGCGGCGACTGCGAGGCGACGTACGAGTCGATGGCCGAGTCCCTGCGCGGCGGCCTCTCCCTCGGCCTGTCCGGCTTCGGCTACTGGAGCCACGACATCGGCGGCTTCGAGGGCACCCCGACCCCCGCCCTGTTCAAGCGGTGGCTGGCCTTCGGCCTGCTGTCCTCGCACAGCCGCCTGCACGGCAGCTCCTCGTACCGCGTCCCCTGGCTGTTCGACGAGGAATCCGTGGACGTGCTGCGGCAGTTCACCCGGCTGAAGCTCGGCCTCATGCCCTACCTCTACGAGGCCGCGCGCACCGCCCACGCCGAGGGTGTGCCGATGATGCGGGCGATGGTGCTGGAGTTCCCGGACGACCCCGGGTGCGCGCATCTGGAGCGGCAGTACATGCTCGGCCCGGACCTGCTGGTGGCGCCGGTGTTCAGCGACGACGGGGACGTCTCGTACTACGTCCCCGAGGGCACCTGGACCCACTTCCTCAGCGGGCGGACGGTGACCGGACCGCGCTGGGTGCGCGAGCGCCACGGCTTCCTGAGCGTCCCGCTGCTGGTCAGACCCGGGTCCGTGATCCCGGTGGGAGCAGTGGCGGACCGGCCCGACTACGACCACGCCGACGGCGTGACGCTGCGGACGTACGGCCTGGAGCGGGGCGCCCGAGTGACCGTACCGATAGGCGACTTGACCTTCACCGTCGTACGGGAAGGGGACACGCTGCGGGCCTCGTGCAGTGATCCGTCGGCGCCGTGGAGCCTGGCGGCGGGCGAGAGAACCGCGCGGGCCGAGGCCGGGACGGGCTTTCTCTCGCTGGAGCTGAGCTGATGGTGAAGATCACCGATGTGGCCCGGCACGCCGGCGTCTCGCCCAGCACCGTCTCCTACGCGCTCAGCGGCAAGCGCCCGATCTCCGAGGAGACCCGGCAGCGGGTGGAGGCGGCCGCCCGCGAGCTGGGCTACCGGCCGCACGCGGGCGCCCGCGCCCTGGCCAGCAGCAGATCGAACGTCCTGGCGCTGGTGATCCCGTTACGAGCGGGCATCCATGTCCCGGTGGTGATGCAGTTCGCGGTGTCCGTGGTGACGACGGCCCGCAAGCACGACCACGACGTGCTGCTGCTGACACAGGAGGAGGGCGAGGAGGGCCTCAGGCGCGTGGCGGACACGGCCCTGGTCGACGCGCTGATCGTGATGGACGTCCAACTCCACGATCCCCGGCTGCCGTTGCTGCGCTCGCTGGAGCGGCCGTCGGTGATGATCGGGTTCCCGGCCGACTCCGAAGGCCTGACCTGCATCGACCTCGACTTCAAGGCGGCCGGCGAGGCATGCGTGGAGCATCTGGCGCGGCTCGGGCACCGGGCGGTGGCGCTGGTCGGCTCGCCGCCGGAGGTATATGTACGGCAGACCGCGTTCGCCCAGCGGGTCGTCCAGGGATTCACGGCCGCCGCCGACCGCGGCGGGCTGTCCTCCTCCGTGCACCCCTGCGAGGCCTCACCCGCGGCCGCCCGGCTGGTCGCCGAGCAACTCCTGCGCGAGCAACCGGCGTTGACGGGAGTGGTCGTCCACAACGAACCTGTCCTCGAACCCCTCGTCGACGCCTTCGAGCAACTCGGCCTGCGCGTCCCCGGCGACCTCTCCGTCACCGCCATCTGCCCCGACGAACTCGCCGAGTCCGTACGCGTCCCGGTCACCTCCGTCGCCCTGCCGTCCGCCGAGGTGGGCGAGCAGGCGGTGGAGCTGCTGATGCGGAAGCTCGGCGGCAGCACCGTCCCCGAGGCGACGCTGCTGCCGCCACATCTGACGGAGCGGGGCAGTACGGCACCGCGGACTATCGGCTGAGCCCCCACGCGGTCCCGAGCCGGTACGCGGCACACAGGTTCACGTCGAGGAGGTAGGCCCCGGCGCTCCCGCACTGCTCGCTCCCGCTGCCGGGGTCGACGGGCTGCCCGTGCCCCATGCCGGTGACGCTGTACGTCTCGACCACGGCGTTCCCACTCGCGTCCTTGAAGACCTGGTGCGGATACCCGGCGACGGTGTCGCTCACGTCCGCCGTCTGGTCGGCGCCGTGCACATCGGTCCACTGCTTCATCAGATCGGTCATGTTGACGGGCTTCACGGTGTAGTCGGCGCTGCCCTGGAAGACGGTGAGGGTCGGCCAGGGCCCGCCGTACCCGGGCCGCGCGGCCCGCACCCGGTCGCCCCACTGCTTGGCCGTCTGTGTGGCACCGACGTACATGCACACCCACGGCGACCCGGCGGCCTGCGCGCACCCGTACGGCAGCCCGGCGACGACACCGCCCGCGGCGAACTTCTCCGGGTAGTCCGCCATCATCACGGCGGTCATGCCACCGCCGGCGGACAGCCCGGTGACGTACACCCGCGAGGCGTCCCCGCCGACGTCGGCGAGCTGCCGGTCCACCATCTGCGCGACGCTGGCGGCCTCGCCCTGTCCGCGCTCGATGTCACCGCTCTGGAACCAGTCGAAGCAGGACGAGGCGTTGTTGGCGGTGGTCTGCTGCGGCAGCACCACGGAGAACCCCCACCGGTCGGCGAGCTGGATCCACCCGCTGCCGTTGCCGTATCCGGCGGCGTCCTGCGTACATCCGTGCAGCGCGACGACGACGGGACGGCCGGAGGGCAGCCCGTCGGGGACGTACCGGAACATGCGCAGGGCTCCGGGATTGGACCCGAAGCCGGTGACCTCCTGGAGGGAGGCGGCGGCCGCCCGGCCGGGGGTGAGGAGGGCGGCGAGCAGGGCGACCAGCAGGGTCGCGAGGACGGTGATGTGACGTGCGGCTCTGGTCTGGGTCATGGGGAGGGACCGTAGAAGCGTGAACGATCCCCGGATATGTGGCCCGGCCCCACAAAAAGAGCCCCTGACCTGGGTAGGTCAGAGGCTCTTCGACATGGGATGAGTGGAGATGGCGGGAATCGAACCCGCGTCCAACGGTGCGGAATCAGGGCTTCTCCGTGTGCAGTTCGCTGAGATTTTCTCGGCCCCGGCGATCACGCGAACAAGTCGCCGACGGGCCCAGTCACTGTTTGGTTTCCCTCTTCACCCCGTGACCGGGATCAAGGTTTAGTCCCCTAGCTGATGCCAGGATCCGGGTCGGGAACAGCCCCGGGCTGACACTCCCATTAAGGAGCTATTCGATCACTACCTGATCAGGCAGCGAGAGCGAAAAGCTCGGGAGAATCGCTCTTGGAATTGGCGATTATTTTTTGCGACATATGGTTTACGAGATCATTGCCGCTTCCTCGACACGCTTCCCCTGCTTCGACAGCCGCTGTCGAAACCGATCATCCCCATGTTGTTTTTTCAATCCCTCCGAAGAGGGCGCACACCTGCTGTGAGGTGCAGTGCCATCGTACGTGACCAACGCACACCGATGCCACCGTATTCCCGGCGGCGGACCGGCTACGCGCCCCGCTGCTTCCGCTTCGCCGCCGCGATCGCCCGGTCCGACTCCCGCCGGTCCTGCTTCTCGCGCAGGGTCTGGCGCTTGTCGTACTCCTTCTTGCCTCGCGCGAGCGCGATCTCGGCCTTCGCCCGGCCGTCCCTGAAGTACAGGGCGAGGGGCACGATCGTGTGACCCGTCTCCTGCGCCTTCGACTCCAGCTTGTCGATCTCCTCGCGGTGCAGCAGCAGCTTGCGCTTGCGGCGCGCGGAGTGGTTGGTCCAGCTGCCCTGGTGATACTCCGGGATGTGGGCGTTGTGCAGCCACGCCTCACCCCGGTCGATCTGGACGAAGCCGTCGGTCAGCGAGGTCCGTCCTTCGCGCAGCGACTTGACCTCGGTGCCGGTCAGCACGAGCCCGGCCTCGTAGGTGTCGACGATCGCGTAGTCGTGCCGGGCCTTCTTGTTCTGGGCGACGATCTTGCGCTTGCCGCCCTTCTCGCCGTCCCTGGCCTTCGCGGCCGCCCCGCCCTGCTTGGGCTGGGACTCCTTCGGTACGTACATTCCCTTGCTCATAGTGCCGTCCATTTTCGCACTACGCAGGGGTGTCGGGGCCAGCCCTTAAATCGAGGTCCGGTCGGCCTCTAGTCGGCGTCGCCGAGCCCGCTGAGGATCGTCTCGGCGCGGGTGACGGTGGACTGCTGGTCGGCCTGCTCGACGTCCAGGTCGGGCGTGATGCCCCGGCCGTCGACGCTGCGGCCGGAGGGGGTGCGGTAGTGCCCGACGGTCAGTTCGGCGACGGAGCCGCCGGGCAGCCGGCTCGGCATCTGGACCGAGCCCTTGCCGAAGGTGCGGGAGCCCACGACGACCGCGCGGCCGCGGTCCTGCAGGGCGCCGGTGAGAAGCTCGGCCGCGCTCATCGTCCCGCCGTCGACGAGCGCGACCAGGGGTCTGGTGGTGTCGCCGCCGGAGTCGGCGTGCAGGGCGCGCTGTGCGCCGTCGACGTCGTACGTGGCGACGAGGCCGCCGTCGAGGAAGGCGGAGGCGGCGGTGACGGCCTCGGTGACCAGGCCGCCGGAGTTGCCGCGCAGGTCGAGGATGACTCCGGTGCCGACCGGGGCCTGCCGCACGGCGGTGCGGACGACGTCGCCGGAGCCCTTGGTGAACGCGGCGATCCTGATGACGGTGACACCGTCGGCGAGTTTTCGAACGGTGACCGAATCGGTGGACAGACGGGCCCGGCGCAGGGTCTCGGTCCACGCGCGCGTGCCGCGCTGCAGGCCGAGCTCGACCTCCGTACCGGCGGCCGCGTCGGTGGCGTCGCCGCGCAGTAAGGACACGACCTCGGTGACGGGCTGCCCGTCGACCTTCCGGCCGTCGATGCTACGCAGCCGGTCGCCCTTGCGGATCCCGGCGGTCGCGGCGGGCGACCCGGACTGCACCCTGGTCACCTCGATACGGCCGTCCCGCTCCCGCCGGGCCCACAGGCCGACGCCGGTGTACTGGCCGTCGAGGGCCTCCTCGAACTCCTGGTACTCACCCTCGGAGTAAACGGCGCCCCAGCGGTCCCCGCTGCGGCTGACGGCGCGCTCGGCGGCCTCCATGGGGGACTTGCCGTTCGCCATGGCCTCCTCGGCCGCCCTGGCGACGTCCTCGTGATGACCGGCGGGGACGGCCGAACGGGCGGCTCCGGACACGGATTTCCGGTCCATCTCGGGAAAGGAGCCGGTCGCCGCGGCGGCGACGAGCACGCTCGCGAAGACCAATGTCAGGGCGGCCCCGCGGCGGATGCGACGGGGCTGGCAGAACAGGTCACGACCTGACATGCCGGTGAGTCTAGGACAACGCGAAGGGCCGTACGGCCGGTTGACCGTACGGCCCTCTTGGCATGCGTCACACCTTCAGGTACTTGCGCAGCGCGAAGAACGCGGCCAGCGCGGGCATCAGCAGACTCGTCGCGAGGATGAGCGGCAGCTTGGTCAGCACCGCGTCCCAGCCGATGAAGTTGATCAGGTTCAGCTTCTGCGACAGGGCCAGACCGTGGTCGATGATGAAGTACCGCGCGACCACCAGGAACCCGCAGGCGACCGTCCCGCCGATGAGTCCGGCGACCGCGGCCTCCGCGATGAACGGCGCCTGGATGTAGAACCCGGAGGCGCCGACCAGCCGCATGATCCCGGTCTCACGGCGCCGGCTGAACGCCGAGACGCGCACGGTGTTGACGATCAGCATCAGCGCGACGACGAGCATGAGCGCCATCACGGCCCGCGCGGCCCAGTTCATGCCGTTGAGCAGTCCGAAGAGGTTGTCCAGGATCCCCTTCTGGTCCTGCACGGACTGCACGCCGTCACGCCCGTCGAAGGCGGTCGCGATGACCTGGTACTTCTGCGGGTCCTTCAGCTTGATCCGGTACGACTCCTGCATCTGGTCCGGCGTGAGGGAGCTGGCCAGCGGGGAGTCGCCGAACTGCTCCTTGTAGTGCTTGTACGCCGCGTCCTGGGACTCGTAGGTGATCGTCTGGACGACCGTCATCTTCTTCAGATCGCCGAGGATGTCCTTCTTCTGGTCCTCGGTGACCGCGCCCTTGGCGCAGTTGGGGTCCGACTCGGCGTCGCTCTTGTTGCAGAGGAAGATCGAGACGTTGACCTTGTCGTACCAGTAGCCCTTCATGGTGGTGACCTGGTCACTCATGAGGAGCGACCCACCGAACAGGGCGAGCGACAGGGCGACGGAGACGATGACCGCGAAGGTCATCGTCAGGTTGCGGCGGAGACCGACACCGATCTCGGAGAGTACGAACTGTGCGCGCATGGCGACTGGTTGAGCCTTTCCGTGGACGTGGCGGTCAGTGCTGGTAGCCGTAGACGCCGCGTGCCTGGTCGCGGACGAGGCGGCCCTTCTCCAGCTCGATGACGCGCTTGCGCATCTGGTCCACGATGTTCTGGTCGTGCGTGGCCATCACAACGGTCGTACCGGTCCTGTTGATCCGGTCGAGCAGCTTCATGATGCCGACGGAGGTCTGCGGGTCGAGGTTGCCGGTGGGTTCGTCCGCGATGAGCAGCTTGGGCCGGTTGACGAAGGCGCGCGCGATGGCCACGCGCTGCTGCTCACCACCGGACAACTCGCCGGGCATCCGGTCCTCTTTCCCGCCCAGCCCGACGAGATCGAGCACCTGGGGAACGGACTTGCGGATCTCGCCGCGCGACTTGCCGATGACCTCCTGCGCGAAGGCGACGTTCTCCGCCACCGTCTTGTTGGGCAGGAGCCGGAAGTCCTGGAACACCGTCCCCAGCTGGCGCCGCATCTGCGGCACCTTCCAGTTGGAGAGGCGCGCGAGGTCCTTGCCCAGGACGTGCACCTGACCGTGGCTGCACCGCTCCTCGCGGAGGATGAGCCGCAGGAAGGTGGACTTTCCGGAGCCGGAGGACCCCACGAGGAAGACGAACTCGCCCTTCTCCACTTCCAGGGAGACATCCCTGAGTGCAGGACGGGTCTGCTTGGGGTAGACCTTGGAGACGTTGTCGAATCGGATCACGGATGCACCACGGGTCGCCGGGGGTAGATGAGCGTGACCATACGCGAGTCGGGTGTGCAACCGCAGGCTCCGGCAGGGGTTGCGTACTTGATGTGCGTTTTGTGCACCTCCCTAAGGGGCGCGGGGAACTGCGCGCCCAGCCCCCACCGGCCCGCAGCCGCGTGACAACCCCCACGCACCCCCTGGGAGCGACCCCCGCGCACCCTCCGGAGGAACCTGGCACAGTAGAGAGGGGAACGTTCACCCACCCACGAGCGTTCTCCAGGTGGAACCGTAGGGCTAGGAGGGCGAGCGCATGACGTACGACCGGCTGGTGTGCGCGAACTGCGCGGCGCCCGTGAGCGAGGGCCGGTGCCCCGTGTGCCGTGCGAACCGCGAGCGGCTGCAGCAGGAGAACTTCTTCGCGGGGCTCAACCCCATGGCACTGATCGCCCTGCTGGCGGTGCTGATCGCAGCGGTGGCGCTGCTGGCGCACCAGACCGCATAGGGCGCGTCACACAGGTGCACAGGACGCCCGAGGGGCCCGGAGCGATGCACGCTCCGGGCCCCTCGTCGTACGTCGTCGCACACGCTCCGTGCGCGGACGGCCACCGTCAGGCAGCCGCACCGCCACGGCCGCTCACCAGGCGCGGCAGGATGCGGAAGCCGATACCACCGGCGATCATCGTCGCGGCACCGACCAGCAGGAACGCGGTCTGACCGGCACCGGTCTCGGCGAGCTGCGCACCGCTGCCCTGGGCCGAGGTGTCGGACGAGGAGCCGGTGTCGGTGAGGGCCGAGGAGCCCTCCTCCTGCGCGGAGTCGTTGGAACCGCCGTCGGGGTTGGTGTTGCTGTTGCCCCCGCCGTTGTTCCCGTTGCCGTTGCCGTTCCCATTGCCGCCGCCGTTGCCGTTGCCCGGGTCGGTCGGCGCCGTGGTCGGGTCCGTCGGGTCCTCGGTGGGCTCGGTCGGCTCCTCCGTGGGCTCCGGCGGGTCCGTCGGGTCCTGGGTGGTCGGCGGGTCCGTCGGCAGACCGGTCGGCGCCGGGTCCGTCGGCAGGCCGGTGGGCGGGTCGGTCGGGTCGTCGCCGAGGCCGGTGTCGACGTTCACACCGACGCCGCTGTCGTCCACGCTCACGCCGATGTCCAGCGCGGAAGCGGCACCGGCGGCGGTCAGCGAGGCACCCGCGGCGATCACGGCGCCGGCGGCGAGGCGCGCGACGCGAATCCGCGTCTTCTTCGTCATGTGGTTGCTACCCCCAGTAGCTCATCGTCATTGAGGCGGCGCTCGGGGGCCGTGATCAACGGGGGTGGCTGCGCTGCAAGTTCCCCCGGTTCACATGCGCCCCAGAGATACGCATGCCACGCTTTACCCTTCCCATTTTTCAAAGCAACGTCAAGGCCATTGCGCGCGCAATGTCCACTTGCGTCTCGTTTACCGGGGATTGGAACCTGTGAGTGTGATGTAAAACCCAGACAAACGACAACTGCCGCCCGGTGGGCGGCAGTTGTCATGTCGACAAAGTAACTCCTGTCGGCTACTTCTCCTGCTGCTTGCGCCAGCGAATTCCGGCCTCGAGGAACCCGTCGATCTCGCCGTTGAACACGGCCTCGGGGTTGCCGACTTCGAACTCGGTGCGCAGGTCCTTGACCATCTGGTACGGGTGCAGGACGTACGAACGCATCTGGTTGCCCCAGGAGTTGCCGCCGTCGCCCTTGAGGGCGTCCATCTTGGCCTGCTCCTCCTGGCGGCGCCGCTCGAGCAGCTTGGCCTGGAGGACGTTCATCGCGGTGGCCTTGTTCTGGATCTGCGACCGCTCGTTCTGACAGGAGACGACGATGCCGGTGGGGAGGTGGGTGAGCCGCACCGCGGAGTCGGTGGTGTTCACGCCCTGGCCGCCGGGGCCGGACGACCGGTACACGTCCACCCGCAGCTCGGACTCGTCGATCTCGATGTGATCGGTCTGCTCGACCACGGGGAGCACCTCGACACCCGCGAAGGAGGTCTGGCGCCGCCCCTGGTTGTCGAAGGGCGAGATCCGCACCAGCCGGTGCGTGCCCTGCTCGACGGAGAGAGTCCCGTAGGCGTACGGCACCTGCACGGCGAAGGTGGTCGACTTGATGCCGGCCTCTTCCGCGTACGACGTCTCGATGAGCTCGGTCTTGTAGCCCTTCTGCTCCGCCCAGCGCAGGTACATCCGCTGCAGCTTCTCGGCGAAGTCGGCGGCGTCGACGCCGCCGGCCTCGGCGCGGATGTTGACGAGCGCCTCGCGGGAGTCGTACTCACCGCTCAGGAGCGTACGGACCTCCATCTCGTCCAGCGCCTTCTTGACGGAGGTGAGCTCGGACTCGGCCTCGGCGCGGGTGTCCGGGTCGTCCTCCTCCTCGGCCATCTCGAAGAGCACGGCGAGATCGTCGATCCGCCCGCGCAGTGCCTCGGCCTTCCTGACCTCGGCCTGCAGATGGCTCAGCTTGCTGGTGATCTTCTGCGCCTCGTCCGGGTTGTCCCACAGGGACGGCGCGGCCGCCTGCTCCTCGAGCACGGCGATGTCTGCCCTCAGCCTGTCGAGGTCCAGAACGGCCTCGATCGACTCCATGGTCGAGGAGAGGGACTTGAGCTCTTCGGATACATCGACGACTGCCACGCCCTCCAGCGTAACGGCTCCGCCAAGTAGGGAGCGCCGGGCCGCTGCGCTGGGCTTCGACCCGTCCGGGGGCGGAGCCTCTGGGCGGTCACGGCGACGCCGGTGCCGACTGCTTCGTGTCCTGCGGTGTCGCCCCCGCGTCGTCCCCCGAGGTCGCCAGCCACGTCCCCACGCCGGCCGCCGCCACCAGCAGTACCGCCGCCGCGCCCAGGACCAGCCGGCGCCGGCGCGTCACGGCGCGGTGCCGTGCGGAGCCCGGCCTCGGGGCGCCCGTCGCCCGCGGCACCCGGGCCGTCCCCCGCGCGCCGCCGGCCAGCTCGTCGGGTGCCGGGACCCTCATCGACGTATGGGTGTCGCGGTTGGAGTCGGCCGGCTTCGCCCCCGGTACCAGCGGCACCGCGCCGCGCCGGACCTGCTCGCGGACCGGCGCCGCGGCCTCGCCGGGTGCCGTCTCCGACTCCTCCGCCGGCTCCACGTCCGGCTCGTCCACGTCCAGCGGCGGCATCCCCGCGACCAGCGGCAGCAGCTCCCGCAGCCGTACGCCCAGCTCCGAGGCCCGCAGCCGGGAGGCCGGGGCCTTGGCCAGGCACTGGACGAGGAGCTGCCACAGCTCGTCCGGGATGCCCGGCAGGGGGACCACCGTCTCCGTCACGTGGCGGCGCAGGACCGCGCCCGGGTGGCCGCCGCCGAAGGGTGTGAAGCCCGCCAGCAGCTCGTAGAGGACGGTCGCGAGGGCGTAGATGTCCACCGCCGCGCGCGGGGGCAGGCCCTCCACGATCTCCGGGGCCAGGTAGTCCGGCGTGCCGATGATCTTCGTCGCGCGCGTGCGGCGCGGGGAGTCGATGAGCTTGGCGACCCCGAAGTCGGTCAGCAGGGCAGGGTGCGAGCCGCCGGGGCCGAGCGGTCCCTGCATGTCGAGGAGCACGTTCTCCGGTTTCACGTCGCGGTGCACGACCCCCGCCGCATGCGCGGCGGCGAGACCGTCCGCGACGTCCGCGACTATCGCCACCGCCGCCGCGGGCGCGAGCCGCCGCTCGCGGTCGAGCCGGGTGCGCAGGTCGGTGCCGCGTACTAGGTCCATGACGAGCGCGAGGTCGTTGCCGTCGACCACCAGGTCGCGTACGGAGACGACGTTCGGGTGTTCCAGGCCGAGCAGCGCGGTGCGCTCCTGCACGAAGCGTCCGACGAGTTCCTGGTCGGACGCGAGATCCTCGCGCAGCAGCTTGATGGCGACGGGACCCTCCGGCCCCTCGCCCAGCCACACCGTGCCGGCGCTGCCCCGCCCAAGGATCTGGTTCGCGGTGTACCGGCTGCCGATCTTCCGTGCCAAGACTGCTCCTACCGACGCGTGTTAATCGCTAAAACTACGCGTCCGAGGAGCCAACCTTCACCGCGGAGACGGAAATCACCCGCCAGGTGTCGACAAATCACCAAGCTCGCTGCTCAGTTGCCGCCGCTGCCGCCCAGATCGCCCAGTTTGCCGATCCACCCGCTCACGGTGTTGAACATGTCGGTCAGCTGCTGCCAGTAGCTCTTGGTCGTGCCGATCCACTCCTGGAGCGGGCTCAGCTCCCAGACCAGCCAGCCCGCGACGAACAGGATGACGATCGTGAACAGGCATCCCTTGAGGCAGCCGAGCCCGGGGATCTTCATCGGGTTGGCGCTGCGCTGCCTCGGCTGCCGGGGCTCGCGCGCGGGCTGCTGGGGCTGCTGCGGGGGTGCGTACCGCTGGGGCTGCTGGTGCTGCGGCGGGGCGTACTGCTGGGGCTGTTGCTGCTGCGGATAGCCGTAACCCTGCTGCTGCGGCCGCCGCTGGGGCGGTCGCTGCTGCTGGGGGCGCGGCTGCTGCTGCGGGCGGGCGACCTGCCGCTGGGGGCGGCGGCGCAGCGGGTCCTCGTTAGGGTCGAGGTACTGCTGGACCTGTGTCTGCTCATTGCGGTCGCGGGCGGCGCGCAGCTGGTTCTGCCAGGGGTGCGGCTGCTCGGGCTGCTGCCCCGGCTGTCCCTGCGGCATCGGCGGCATGACCGCGGTCGGGTCGGCCGCCCCGGTGTTCGGGAGTACGGCGGTGGGGTCGGCGGCGCCGACCGGGGGCCTGCCGGTGTGCGGCATGACGTTGGTCGCGGCGTTCGGGTCGTAGCCGCCCGCGCCGTGCGGCAGCACCTGCGTGGGGTCGGCCGAGCCGGGGACCGCGGCCGGGGTCGGGTCGGGGACGAGCAGGGCGCCGACGCTCTCCGCCGCGGCGATCTGCGCGGAGTTGGCGTGCACACCGACGCCCTCGGCGACCACGCGCAGCCCGCGCGCGAGGTTCTCGGCGCTGGGCCGCTCGTCCGGGTTCTTGCGCAGGCAGCGCTCTATGACCGTCCACAGCGGGTCGGGGACCGTCGAGGGGCGGCGCGGCTCGGCGCTGAGGTGCTGGTGCAGGACCTCGAGGGCGGAGCCGCCGCCGAACGGCGGACGGCCGGTGACCAGCTCGTACATCAGGATGCCGGCGCCATAGATGTCGACGGCGGAGGTCTGCGGGCGGCCCTCGGCGGACTCCGGCGCGACGTACGCGGGCGTGCCGACGAATTCATGGGTGCGGGTCAGGCCCGGGGAGTCGGCCAGGCGCGCGATGCCGAAGTCGGTGAGCATCGGGTGCATCTGGCCGCCCTGCTGCGCGAGCAGGACGTTGGCCGGCTTCAGGTCGCGGTGCACGACGCCGTCGGCGTGGCTGGCGGCGAGCGCGTCGGCGATCTGGGCGGTGAGCAGGGCCGCGGCGACGGGCGTGAAGGGGCCGTTCTCGCGCAGGTAGCGGTGCAGGTCGGGGCCATCGACGAGGTCCATGACGAGCGCCAGCAGATCGCCCTCGACGACCAGGTCGCGGACCCGGACGATGTTCGGGTGGGTCAGGCGCAGCAGGACTGAGCGCTCCCTGAGGAAGCGCATCACGATGTCGGCGTCGTTGGCCAGTTCTTCCTTGAGGACCTTGATCGCGACGGTCTCGCCGGGCTGACCGGGCACGGCGGCCTCGGCCCCCGCGGTCTCTCGCTGGCGGGCCCGCCAGACGGTGCCCGTGGCGCCGCGTCCGAGCGGCTCCTCGAGCAGGTACTTGCTGCCTACCGGCCGCACGTCATGTGCTCCCTGCTGCTTGCCTGTGTTTCCGACACACTGTTCCGACCCACTGTAGTGCCGCCGCCCGAAGCGGCCGGCTGTCGTCTTTCTGTGCCTCTTACGTACCGGTTCCCGTACGCGTTCGAAGGAAAGACGCTCGACCCGGTCGGCCGGTTGCCAGGGACCGGACGTGACCGATCTCAAGTGATCGTCGGTGCGCTACTGGTCAGGCACTTTTAGGGGCAGAGGTGACCAATCAAGATCACTTGGGACCGGAGCATGGGCGTGTTGTCAGTGGCAGATGCGAGGATGCATTTCGTACTGGCCGATGTGCTCGTGTGGGGTGGGGTGTTGTCTGTCCGCGCCCGCGCAGAAGGGACCGCTGACGGCGATGCAGATCCGGCTGACCGTCGTAGACCCGCTGGGCCCGCCCGACCGGGCGCGGACCCGCACCGCGAGCTGCGACGTGCTGGTCACGGCGCCCGCCGGTACGGCCCTGGCCGCGGTGGCGTCGGCACTGGCCTCGGCGGTCGCGGGTGACGCGGGTGCGGCCGCCTCCGGCGGCGCGGTGGTGCTGTACGTGGGCGCGGAGCGCCTGGACGACCGGCGCTGCACCCTGGGCGAGCCCCCGCTGATCGACGGCGCCGTGCTCTCGCTGGGCGCCCCGGCCGAGCCCGAGCCCCACCCGGAGCTGGACGACGCCCCGACCCAACTGCAGGTGATCGCGGGCCCGGACGCGGGCGGCGTCCACCTTCTGCACGGCGGCGAGATCCGCATCGGCCGCTCCGCCGACGCCGAGGTCCCGCTCGACGACCCGGACGTCTCCCGTCTGCACTGCGCGGTGACGGTGACCGCCGACGGCCAGGTCTCGGTCGCCGACCTGGACTCCACGAACGGCACGACCCTGGACGGCACCCGCCTCGGCAAGCGCCCGGTGCGCTTCGCCCCTGGGGCGCTGCTGCGGATCGGCGAGTCGGCCCTGCGGATCGCCCCCGCCGGAGGACCGGGAGCCCGGGTGGCGACCGCTCCGGACGGTGAGGGGCATGTCCGGGTGACCTCCGGCGGCGAGCGTGCGGCTACGGCCCCCACGAGCGGCGCCACGACGCCGGAGCCGACGTCCCACGCGCGCGTGGCCGACGGCGGCGACAGCACCGCCACACCCTCGCGCGGCGTGCCGGCCGCCCAGGGACACGGCTCCGCGGAAGCGCCGCTGGTGCCCGAGCAGGGCGGCGCGCCACGGATCGAGAGCAGCGTCACAGGAGCGTCCGGAGCGAGCGGCGACACACACGCGGGCCACTTCGGCGCGGTCGTATGGGACACGTCCGCACCGGACGACACGGACGCCCCTGGAACGGGTCGGCGCAAGGGAACCCCGCTGCGCGGCACCGACGTACCACCGGGCCTGCGCAGGCGCGGGGGTCTCACAGCATGGGCACGGCGGCTGGCCGGCGGGCGCGGCGATCAGGCCACGACCGAGCAGGACGCGTACGACGAGGACGACGCCCCCGAGGCGACGGCGGGGCCCGCCCCGCTCACCGGCCCCCAGCTCCCGGAGACCTGGCCGGACCTGGCCACGCTGCTCCTGACCGCGCTCGGACCGGGCCCGCGGCTGTGGGAGCGCGGACCGGGCCACCCGGAGGCGCTCACGGTCCGGCTCGGCACGGCCGACCGGGCGGCGCCCGACGGCTCCGGGCTGCTGCCCGCGGTGCCGGTCACCGCGGACCTGCGCGAGGCCGGGGCACTCGGCCTGGCCGGCCCCCGCACCCGTCTGTCCGGGCTGGCCCGCGCGGTGATGGCCCAGCTCGCGGCCCTGCACTCCCCCGATGCCCTGGAGATGGTCCTGATCACCGCGGACCGCTCCCGCCCCCTGGAGGAGCGCACCGCGGAGTGGTCCTGGCTGGGCTGGCTCCCCCATCTGCGCCCGGGCCACGGCCAGGACTGCCGCCTCCTGCTCGCCTACGACCGCGAACAGGCCACGGCCCGTACGGACGAACTGCTGCGGCGCCTGGAGGACCACCAGGCGGACACAAGGAGCGGAACGCGACCGGCGCCGATGTCCACGGGCCGGCCCCAGGCCCGAGCCGCCACCCGCCGGCCCTCCTGGGCCCGTGCCGACGACGGCACGGAGGAGACGGACGGCTTCGCCGGGCCGTACACCGTGGTCGTCGTCGACGGCGACCCCGGAGGCGCGGACGTGCGCAAGGCGGTGGCGCGGCTGGCGCTGGAGGGACCGCGGGCCGGGATACACGTCGTGTGCCTCGCCGAGACGGCATCCGCCTCGCCCGCGTCGCCGGTGACGGAGACGTACGAGGCGGCGTGCGCGGTGGCCCCGGCGTTCCGGGAGTGCGGCGCGGTCGCCCTGCTGAGCGGCGACGTGGCGACGGCGCTGCGGCTGATGCGGGTGGCGCGGGCGAGGACGTCCGAGGACGGGGCCGCGGGCCAGTTGCCGGGGACGGCGGACCCGGCCCGCCCCACGGGACCTGGTGGACCCGCAGGACCTGCGGAACCGACCGACACGCACACCACGCGCACCACCCCCATCCCCGCAACAACACCCACGGCTGGTCCGAGCGCAGCCGCACCGTCCCCGCACGCCGGCCCCATAGGCCCCGGCACCGTGGCCGCGGTGGACGCCGTCTCCCTGCCCTGGGCCGAGCGGTTCGCGCGGGCGCTGGCGCCACTGCGGGTGGACGGTGCCACCGGTGAACGGCACGCGCGCGTGTCCGCGCCGTTGCCCCAAGCCGCAAGGCTGCTGGACGAGTTGGGGCTCGCGAGGGCCACCCCGGCGTCGCTGATGGCACGCTGGGCGGACGCGGCGGACGACACACAGTCGCTCGGCGGCCGGGCCTGGGCCGTGCTCGGGGCGGGCCCGCGCGGCCCGGTCTGCGCGGACCTCGCTGCCGACGGACCGCACCTGCTGATCGAGGGCCCCGCGGGCAGCGGACGTACGGAGCTGCTGCGGGCCGTGGTCGCCTCGCTGGCCGCGGCCGAGCGCCCCGACCGGCTGGGCATCGTCCTGATGGACGGCCGGGACAGCGTGGGCGCTGGGGGAGGCGGACACGGCGAGGGGCTGCGCGTCTGTACGGACGTCCCGCATGTGACGACCCATCTCACCGCCAACGACCCCGTCCGTATGCGGGAGTTCGCCCAGTCCCTGAGCGCCGAGCTGAAGCGGCGGGCCGAGCTGCTGGGCCGCTCCGTGTTCACCGAGTGGCACACGGGCCGGGAGCTGTCGGGCCGCATCGTGTCCCAGCGAGCGACCGGAGCGACCGGTACGGGCGACCTGGACACCCCGCCCAGCTCGACGATGCGGCTGCGTCCGGGGACGGCGCGCCGCCAGACGGAGGCGGCACCGCCGCTGCCCCGCCTCGTCGTGGTGGTGGACGACCTGGACGCCCTGGTCTCCCCCGCGCTCGGTTCACCCGGCCGGCCCGCGGCGGGTTCCGTCATGCGGGCGCTGGAGGCGGTGGCCCGCGAGGGCGAGCGACTCGGCGTCCACCTGGTGGCCGCGACCACCCCGGGCGGCCGTACGGCGGACACCGAACCGGCCCGGGCGGCGACCCTCCGGGCCACCCTCGAAGCCCCCGGCACCGCCCCGGACGACCCCGCCCCGGGCCGCGGCCGCCTGACCTGGTCCGACGGCCGGACAACCCCCTTCCAGGGCGGCCGCGTCACGGGCCGCATCCCCCGCACGGCGACACTGCGCCCCACGGTCGTCCCCCTGGACTGGCAACGGATGGGCGACCCCCCGACCCGCCGCCCGGTCCGCGAACTGGGCAACGGCCCGACGGACTTGGCCCTGCTGGCCAGTGCGCTGGAAAGGGCGGCACGGGAGGTCTCGGCGACGGAGGTCCCTTCGCTCCTGTAGGTCCGCACCCCTCGTGCGGCTCCTCATACGACGCCTGGTCACGAGGGGGTCACGATCCCCCGGTTGACACAGGACGCACACTTGCCGACCCCACCCCACGGGCGTAGACCAGATCACACGGGACAGCGCTCGACGTTCGACGAAGATCGAAGAACGGGGCAGTGATGCGCAGCACGAGCAGCAACAACCGGACACGCAGGGCCGCCAAGTCCGCAGCCGCCCTCCTCGCGGGAGCGCTGGCGCTGGCGCTCACCGGATGCGGCGGCAGCGACAACAAGGACAACGGCGGAGGAGGCGGCAGCTCGGAGAACGCGAGCACCGTCAAGCTCCCCAAGCTCAACGGCCAGACCCTCGAGGTCGCCGCCGTCTGGACGGGGCCCGAGCAGGAGAACTTCCAGAAGGTCCTGGACGAGTTCAAGAAGCGCACCGGCGCCAAGGTCAACTTCGTGCCGACGGGCAACAACACCTCCACCTTCCTCGGTACCAAGATCGAGGGCGGCAAGCCGCCGGACGTCGCGTTCCTGCCCCAGGTCGGCGTGCTCCACCAGTTCGCGGACAAGGGCTGGCTCAAGCCGCTCGGCGCGGACGCCAAGGCCCAGCTGGACAAGAACTTCTCCAAGGGCTGGGTGGACCTGGGCGCCTGGAAGGGCAAGCAGTACGGCGTCTACGCCAAGGCCGCCAACAAGTCCCTGGTCTGGTACAACACCGCGGCCTTCGACGCGGCCGGCATCAAGACCACGCCGAAGACCTGGAAGGACTTCCTCGCCACCGCACAGACGCTGTCGGACGCCGGCTCCCCCGCCGTCTCGATCGGCGGCGCGGACGGCTGGACCCTCACCGACTGGTTCGAGAACGTCTACCTCTCGCAGGCGGGCCCCGACAAGTACGACCAGCTGGCCGCGCACAAGATCAAGTGGACGGACCCGTCCGTCACCAAGGCGCTCACCACACTCGCCCAGCTGTGGGGCAAGAACGACCTGATCGCGGGCGGCACCAAGGGCGCGCTGAACACGGAGTTCCCGAAGTCGGTCACCCAGACCTTCTCCGGCACCAACCCGGCCGCGATGGTCTTCGAGGGCGACTTCGTCACGGCGAACATCAACGCCGACACCAAGGCGAAGCTCGGCACGGACGCCAAGGTCTTCCCGTTCCCCTCGACCGGCACCCAGTCGCCCGTGGTGAGCGGCGGTGACGTGGCCGTGGCGCTGAAGGACGGCAAGGGCGCCCAGGCGCTGCTGACGTTCCTGGCCTCGACGGACGCGGCCGAGATCTGGGCGGCGCAGGGCGGGTTCATCTCCCCGAGCAAGGCGATGGACGAGAGCAAGTACAAGGACGCCATCACCCGCACGATCGCCAAGGCGCTGATCGCGGCCGGTGACAACTTCCGCTTCGACATGTCCGACCAGGCCCCGGCGGCCTTCGGCGGCACGGCCGGCACCGGCGAGTGGAAGGACCTGCAGGACTTCCTGAGCAACCCGAAGAACATCGCCGGCACCCAGCAGAAGCTGGAGGCCGACGCGGCCAAGGCGTACGGCTCGAGCTGACGGGCCGGTCATGACGTCAGTGGCGAAATCGGCAGGGGGCGCCGGCGCACTGCCGACGCCCCAGGTCGAACCGCGCAAGAGCATCACGGGGACGCGGCTGTGGGTGGCGGTGCTGTTCCTGCTGCCCGCGTTCGTGCTCCTCGGGGCGCTCGTGGTCTACCCGATCGGGTACTCGGTCTGGCGGAGCCTCTACGACGCCGATGGCTCGGGCTTCGTCGGGATGGACAACTACCACGACATCTTCACCGACGACGCCACGCTGACCGCCGTACGCAACACCGCGATCTGGGTGGCGGTGGCGCCCGCCGTGGTCACCGTGCTCGGTTTGATCTTCGCGGTGCTGACCGAACGGGTGCGCTGGGGAACGGCGTTCAAGCTGATCGTCTTCATGCCGATGGCGATCTCGATGCTCGCCGCGGGCATCATCTTCCGGCTGGTCTACGAACAGGACCCGGAGCTGGGCGCCGCCAACGCGGTCGCCAAGTCGATCCACGACACGTTCGTGTCGTCCTCGGTCTATCCGGGTGCACGGCCGAACGCGACGGCCAGTGACCTCAAGGCCTCCGGCGGCGGCTCGTTCACGACGACCGGCACCGTGCACGCGGGCACCCCGGCCCTGCTCCCCCTGGTCGGCATCGCGCCCGACAAGCTTCCCGGCACCCCGGAGAACGCGAAGCCGGCGAGCGGTTCCGGGATCACCGGCACCGTCTGGCTGGACTTCAAGCTCGGCGGCGGCGGAACCAAGGGCAAGGTCGACCCCGGTGAGAAGGCGCTGAAGGACGTGAAGGTGGAGGCCGTGAAGGGCGGCAAGGTGGTCGCCTCCGCCAAGAGCGGCGCCGACGGCGTCTTCACGCTGCCCGCGTCGGCCGACGGGGCCCAACTACGGCTGCCCGCCTCGAACTTCTCGGCGCCGTACAACGGCATCGACTGGCTCGGCCCGACGCTGGTGACGCCCGCGATCATCGGCGCGTACGTGTGGATGTGGGCGGGCTTCGCGATGGTGCTCATCGCGGCGGGCCTTGCGGGCGTGGACCGCAACCTCCTGGAGGCGGCCCGCGTGGACGGCGCCAACGAGTGGCAGGTGTTCCGAAGGGTCACCGTGCCGCTGCTCGCCCCGGTCCTGGTCGTCGTCCTCGTCACGCTGATGATCAACGTGATGAAGATCTTCGACCTGGTCTACATCATCGCCCCGCAGCCCAGTCAGGACGACGCCAACGTCCTTGCCCTGCAGCTGTTCCTGTCGTCCTTCGGCGGCGGCGGCAACGAGGGCGTCGGCAGTGCGATCGGCGTGATCCTGCTGCTGCTGGTGCTGCCGGTGATGTGGGTCAACATCCGCCGTCTGCGAAGGGAGCGTCAGCGGTGACCACCCTCGACACGACCGTGCGCGCCAAGCGCTCCTTCGCCGCCAGGGTGGCGAGCGGGGCGGGCGGCGGGGTCCTGCGCGTCTTCCTGATCCTGGTCGCGGTGTTCTGGCTGGTGCCGACCTTCGGCCTGCTGGTCTCCTCCTTCCGCGACCCGACGGACATCGCCTCCTCGGGCTGGTGGAAGGCGTTCACCGCGCCGAGCCAGCTGACCGCCAAGAGCTACAAGTCGCTCCTCGAGAACGACACGATCACCCACTCGCTGTTCAACACCATCTGGATCACGGTCCCGGCCACCCTGCTGGTGGTGTTCATCGGCGCGATGGCCGGATATGCCTTCGCCTGGATGGACTTCAAGGGCCGCGACTGGTGGTTCCTGGTCGTGGTCGCGCTGCTCGTCGTGCCCGTCCAGGTCGCCCTGATCCCGCTCGCCGATCTCTTCGGCAAGATCGGGATCTTCGGCGACATCATCGGCGTGGTCCTCTTCCACGTCGGCTTCGGACTGCCGTTCGCCATCTTCCTGTTGCGCAACTTCTTCGCGGAGATCCCCCGTGAACTCCTGGAGGCGGCACGGCTGGACGGCGCCGGCGAGACCCGCCTGTTCCTCACCGTCGTACTCCCGCTGGGCGCACCGGCGATCGCCTCGCTGGGCATCTTCCAGTTCCTGTGGGTGTGGAACGACATGCTGGTCGCGCTGGTGTTCTCGGACTCGTCGTCGCAGCCGCTGACGGTCGCACTGCAGCAGCAGGTCCGGCAGTTCGGCAACAACATCGACGTCCTGGCGCCCGGCGCGTTCATCTCGATGGTGATCCCGCTGGCCGTGTTCTTCGCGTTCCAGCGGCAGTTCGTGTCCGGTGTGATGGCGGGCGCGGTGAAGTAGCCGCCGGGCCTGTACGACAACCGGCTTGAGGGGGCGGGACGTTACGGTCCCGCCCCCTTCCGTTCACCCAAGATCCCCCGTATGCCGCACGCGGCGTAACCAAGTCACTCCATCGGCCGTTCCCGGGCAAGGCCCTGTCGTCGCACCGACCCATGGATGTCCCTTGCCCAGGTTCAGTGTCATTGTCCCCGCGTACAAGGTTCAGGCGTATCTGCACGAGTGTCTGGAATCGGTGCTGTCGCAGTCGTATCCCGATCTCGAGGTGATCGCGGTCGACGACTGCTCGCCGGACGGATCCGGCGCGATCATCGACGAGTTCGCGGCCCGCGACCCGCGCGTCCGCCCCCTGCACCTGGCCGAGAACCAGGGCCTGGGCCGCGCCCGCAACGCCGGCATGGAACGGGCGAGCGGCGACTACCTGGTCTTCCTCGACGGCGACGACACCCTCACCCCGCACGCACTGCGCTCGATCGCCGACCGCCTGAAGGAGACGGGCGAACCGGACGTCGTCGTCTACGACTACGCGCGCACGTACTGGTCGGGCGAGACCGTCCGCAACGTCGTCGCCGTCCAGCTCGCCGAGCAGGGCCCGGCCCCCTTCCGCCTGGAGGACCGCCCGGGCCTGCTGAATCTGCTGATGGTGGCCTGGAACAAGGCCTACCGGCGGGAGTTCGTCGAGCGCGAGGGCTTCGCCTTCCCGCCCGGCTACTACGAGGACACGCCGTGGACCTTCCCGGTCCTGATGACCGCCGAGTCGATCACGACCCTCGACCGGGTGTGCGTCCACTACCGCCAGCGCCGCCAGGGCAACATCCTCGGCACGACCAGCCGCAAGCACTTCGACCTCTTCGAGCAGTACGACCGTGTCTTCGCGTTCCTCGACGCACGCCCCGAACTGGCGCGCTGGCGGCCGATGTTGTTCCGCCGCATGGTCGACCATCTGACGAAGGTGTTCGCCCGCCGCGACCGGCTGCCGCGCGGCTCGCGCGCCGAGTTCCTGCGCAGGGCCCGCGCCCACTGCCGCCGATACCGCGTCCCCGGCCACCCCGTCCCGCTGCGCTCCCGCCTGCGCCACACCCTGGTCCGCTGGGGCCTGCACCGCACGTACCGCACCCTGCAGTTGACGGCCGCCGCATACCGCCGCACGGCCAAGCTCGCCGTCAAACTCCTGCGCACCGTACGGACGTTGACCCTGCGCCTCCACTACCGCGTCCAGCTCCGCCTCCCCCTGCGTTCCGACCGCGCCGTCTTCGCCACCCACGACGGCCGCGGCGGCAACCCGGGCGCCCTGGAGGAGGCCTTCCGCTCCCTCGCCCCGCACATCCGCACGGCGTGGCTCGCCCGCCGGGACACGGCGGCCTACTGGACCGCCCTGGCCCGCTCCAAGTACCTCGTCAACGACACCGGCTTCGAGCCCCGCCTGGTCAAGCGCCCGGGCCAGATCCTGATCCAGACCCAGCAGGGCACCCCGCTGGGGCACATGGGCCTCGACCTCCAGGAACGCCCCGCCGCAGCAAGGGACTTGGACTTCGAAGAGCTCCTGCGCGGTGTCGACAAGTGGGACTACGTGCTGTCGGCGAACCGCCACTCCACCCTCACCTGGGAGCGGGTCCACCCGGGCGGCTACACCACGCTCGAATACGGCAGTCCGCGCAACGACGCCTTCCAGAAGGCGACTTCGGCGGAGGTGACCCGCATCCGCGACTCCCTCGGCATCCCGCAGGACACCGTCGCGATCCTCTACGCGCCCACCCACCGCGACTACTGCCGCACCCAGCGCTCCCCCCTGGACCTGGAACGCGTCCTGCACCGCCTGGGCCCCCGCTTCGTCGTCCTGGCCCGCACCCACGGCCCCGTCCCGCACGGTGTACGCGTCATCGACGTCACCGGCCACCCGAGCATCGAGCAACTGGCCCTCGCCTCCGACGCGTTGGTCACCGACTACTCGTCCCTGATGTTCGACTACGCCAACCTGGACCGGCCGATCGTGATCCACACCGACGACTGGGAGGCGTACGAGGCGGCCCGCGGCATCTACTTCGACCTGCGCTCCTTCCCGCCGGGCGCGGTGGCCCGCAGCGAGGACGAGCTGATCGACATCTTCGCCACGGGCCACTGGCGCGGCTCCCGCTCCACGCAACTGCGGGCCGCGTTCCGCGAGCGCTTCTGCACGTACGACGACGGACGCGCCGCCGAGAGGGTCGTACGCCATGTGGTGCTGGGCGAGACCGGCCTCCCGCCGGTGCTCCCCCTCGACGAGCGCCACCCCGTGCCGTCCGCCGCCGCGGCCCTTGCGCGCTCCCCGCAAGCCACCGTGCCGCAACCCACCGGCCCCCTGACCGTCACCGACAGCCTCTGAACGCCGTTCTCACTCCGGGGAGTTCGCATGCCCTCCAGTCCGTCGCGGCCCACACCGAGCCGGCCGTCCACCTGGCGCCCCACGGGGCGGCCCGGACGCCGCCGCGTCGGCTGAGACGCACCCGGGCCCCGCAAGAACATCGACAGAAAGAGCAGAATGCCCCGCTTCAGCATCATCGTCCCGTCCCATGGGGTGGCAGGCCGGCTGTCCCAGGCGCTGGACTCCGTTCTCGCGCAGTCCTTCGGCGACTTCGAGCTGATCCCGGTCTGCGACGCCCCCGACGCGCCCGCGGCCCACGTCGTCGCCGGATACGCCGGGCGGGACTCCCGGATGGCCCCGGTGCACTCACCCCCGTCGGCCGGTCTGGCCGGGGCGCGCAACGCCGGGATGCGGGCGGCGACCGGCGCGTATGTGCTGTTCCTCGACGGCGACGACGTCCTCGTCCCGGGCGCGCTCTCGGCGCTGGACGCCCGCCTCGCCGACACCGGCGACGTCGACGTCCTGTACACCGAACACGAACGCATCCCCTGGTGGGAGGGCGAGCCGACCAACCCGACCGCGCTGCTGCTGCCGAAGACGCCGGACGGGGCCTTCTCCCCCGACCAGGTGCCCCGGCTGACCGGCGTACAGCTCCCGGCGTGGAGCGCGGCCTACCGCAGGGTCTTCCTCGCCGAGCACCGGATCGCCTTTCCCGACGGCCACTTCACGGACGTCGGCTTCGGCGGCCTGGTCACCCTGAAGGCCGAGAAGGTCGCGGTGCTGCGCCAGGTCGTCGTACGGCATCTGGTGCGCCGGCAGGGCAACCGGCTCAGTCTGCCCGGCGAGCACCACCTCGAACTCCTCTCCCAGACCGACCTGGTACTCACCCGGGCCGCCGAACAGGACCTCGACCCGGACCGGTTGGGCCCGCTGTTCGAGCAGCTCTTCTCCGCCGTACTGAAGACGGCCGCGCACGCCCGGCGCCTGCCCGCCAAGCGCCGGGCCTTCTTCCGCCGGGCGAGCAGGCTGTATCGCCGCCACCGCCCGGCCGGCTACCGGACGCCGGGCGGCAGCCTCGGCGTCCAGCACCGCCTCCTGGCGAGCGGGGCGTACGCGGCCTTCCGCACCCTGCGCGGCGCCAACCAGTCGGCGGCCAAGGTGGCCGAGCGCCTCCCCCGCCCCCGCATGCTGCGCACCCGTCTGCGCTACGCCCGGGACCTGCGCCGCCCGCTGGACCCCAACCTGGCGGTGTACTGCGCCTATTGGGGCCGCGGCTACGCCTGCAACCCGGCCGCGATCCATGCCAAGGCGCGCGAACTCGCCCCGCATCTGCGCTCGGTGTTCCTCGTCGAGCCGGACCAGGCGCACACCGTGCCGAAGGACATCGAGTACGCGGTCATCGGCAGCGCCGAGTACTGGGAGGTGCTGGCCCGCGCCAAGTACCTCGTCAACAACGCCAACTTCGCGGACGCCGTCGTCAAGCGCCCCGGCAGCGTCCACCTGTCGACCCAGCACGGCACCCCGCTGAAGAAGATGGGCGTGGACCAGGCGACGTACCCCGTGGTGGCGTCCGCGACCGGCAGCTTCGCCAAGCTGCTGGCCCGCGTGGACCGCTGGGACTACAACCTCACCTCCAACCGGCACTCGACCCAGATGTGGGAGCGGGCCTTCCCCGCCGCGCACGAGACCCTTGAGTACGGCTATCCGCGCAACGACGTCTACTACACGGCCACGGCCGACGATGTGGCCCGTGTCAGGCGGGAGTTGGGCATCCCCGAGAACAAGACAGCAGTCCTGTACGCGCCCACCCACCGCGACTACCACACCGGCTTCGAGACGGGCCTGGACCTGGAGGCCTTCTGTGAGGAGGCCGGCGAGGACGTCGTCGTCCTGCTGCGCGCCCACTACTTCTACGACCAGGGCAGGGCGAAGAGCACCGGCCGGATCATCGACGTGACCGCGCACCGCTCCTCCGAGGACGTGTGCCTGGCCGCCGACGCGCTGATCACCGACTACTCGTCGATCATGTTCGACTACGCCAACCTGGACCGGCCCGTCGTCGTGTACATCGACGACTGGGACGTCTACCGGGAGACCCGGGGCGTCTACTTCGACCTGCCGGAGCACCCGCCGGGCCCCGTGGCCCGCACACCGCAGGAGCTGGCGCGCGTGTTCCGCGACGGCTCCTGGTGCGGACCGGAGTCCGGGGCCGCGCGGGCCGCCTTCCGGGAGCGCTTCTGCCAGTTCGACGACGGACGCGCCGCCGAACGTGTCGTACGCCGCGTGCTGCTGGGCGAGCCGCCCGAGTCGATCCCGCCCGTGATCCCGCTCGCGGAGCGCGTCCCGGCCCCCGCCGCCTCCACCCTCGTAAGGAGCTGAGCTCAGCAGTGCCCCGCTTCAGCATCATCGTCCCCGTCTTCAAGGTGCAGGGCTTCCTGCGCGAGTGCATCGACTCGGTGCTCGGACAGTCGTATCCCGACTTCGAGGTGATCGCCGTCGACGACCGCTCGCCCGACGGCTGCGGCGCCATCCTCGACGAGTACGCGGAGCGCGACGCGCGGGTGCGGGTGCTGCACCTGCCCGAGAACGTCGGCCTGGGCCGGGCCCGCAACGCCGGCCTGGAGCACGCGCGCGGCGACTACGTCCTCTTCCTCGACAGCGACGACTTCTACACGCCGGGTCTGCTGGCCGCCGTCGCCGACCGGCTGAAGTCGGCCGAGGATCCGGACATCCTGGTCTTCGACCATGTCCGCACCCACTGGTGGGGCCGGGGCGGCCCCAGCGACGCCTCCACTCTGCTGGCCGCCGCGGGCCAGGACGTCTTCAGCCTCCGCGAGAGCCCCGAGTACGTCCATCTGTTCCTGGTCGCCTGGAACAAGGCGTACCGGCGCGCCTTCTTCCAGGAGCACGGCCTGCAGTACGCGCCCGGCCTGTACGAGGACGCGCCCGTCACCTACCGGTCGATGGTGCTGGCGGAGAGCATCGCCTGTCTGAACCGGATCGGCGTGGAGTACCGGCAGCGCCGGCAGGGCGCGATCACCAAGACGCCGGGGCGCCGGCACTTCGACATCTTTCCCCAGTACGAGGGTCTGTTCGCGTTTCTCGAGGAGCGCGAGGACCTCGCCTGGGCGCGGCCCCTTCTCTTCGAACGGGCCCTGGACCACATGCTGTTCGTCATCGCCCGCGAGGACCGCGTGACCGCGGCGGACCGCCCCGACTTCTACCGCGAGATGCGCTCCTTCCACCGCCGCCACTGCCCCGAGGGCTTCATCCCGCCGGACGGCGAACGCGGCACCGAGATGCGGCTGCTGGCGACCTCGCCGTACGCCTCGTTCGCGGCGCTGCGCGGGGCGCGCGGGCTGCGCAGGATCGCCGGGGCCGGCAAGCGGCGTACGGTCGGCAGGGCGTCGAGCGCCGCCCGACAGGCCGGATACGCGGCCCTGTCGAGGCTCCCCCTCGACCCGCACCTCGCCGTCTACTCGGCGAGCCACCACGCGGGCGTGCACGGCGACCCGGCCGCGATCCACGCCAAGGCCCGCGAACTCGCCCCGCACATCCGCGGGGTGTGGGTGGTCCGGGAGGACGCGGTGGACTCGCTGCCGGACGGGCTGGACCACGTGACCCCCGGCTCGCGGCGCTACCACGCGCTCATGGCCCGGGCCACGTACTGGGTGAACAACGTCAACTGGCCCGGCACGCTGGCCAAACGCCCCGGCAGCATCCACGTCCAGACCCACCAGGGCACCCCGCTCAAGTACATGGGCGCAGACCTGCTGGACAGGCCCGGCGCCCGGCACGGCTTCAGTGTGCCGAAGATGCTGCACCGCGCGGACCGCTGGGACCTGAGCCTGGTCGCCAACCGGCACTCGGAGCTGGTGTGGGAGCGGGCCTACCCCTGCCACTTCACGTCGCTGCGGACGGGCAGCCCGCGCAACGACGCGCTGGTCGCCCCTTCCGCGGAACACGCCGCGGCCGTCCGCGCGCGACTCGGGGTCCCGCACGGCAACAAGGTGGTGCTGTACGCCCCGACCCGCCGCGAGTACCGCCGGGGCGGGCACGTCGACCGGATCGACCTGGCCCGGTTCGCCGCGGATCTCGGTGCCGGCCACACCCTCGTCGTACGCCTGCATCCCTCACTCGCGACCGGTACGGCGCGCGGGCTGGGGCTTGCGGATCTGCACGCGCGCGGTGTGCTGATCGACGCGACGGACGAGCCGCACGTCGAGGACGTGATGCTCGCCTCCGACGTGCTGGTCACCGACTACTCGGCCCTGATGTTCGACTACGCCAACCTGGACCGGCCGATCGTGATCCACGCCGACGACTGGGGCGCGTACGCGGCGAGCCGGGGCGCCTACTTCGACATCACCGCCGAGGCACCGGGCCATGTGTCGTGCTCCTACCGGGAGTTGGCGTGGCTGTTCACCTCGGGGACCTGGCGGGACGAGGAGTCGGCGGGGCTTCGGGCCGCCTTCCGGGAGCGGTTCTGCGAGTTCGACGACGGGCGGGCCGCCGAGCGGGTCGTACGGACGGTGATGCTGGGCGAGGAACTCGCGCAGCCCGCGCCGTCGCCGCTGCTGCCCTCCCCGGCCACTGAACGGGCTCACTCGATGAGGTGACGCTCCATCGATCCGGCGCTCCCGGAGGGAAACATACGGGCCATGCCCAAGACCCTCCCCCTGCCGACCGTCCGGTGAGCGCCGGTCTCCTGGTCCGGCGGACCGCACGCGGCGCTACGGCCGTGCGCGGCGGCCGTGCGTGGCATCCCACCCCGTACCAGGTCTTCGGCGGTCTGTTCTGGCTCGTGATGACGCTGGCGTTCTGGCGGATCCCGCTGTGCTGCGACACCGGCCAGCACGCGGCGGTGATCGAGCGGCTCAAGGCCAACCTGCTCCACCCCGCCCACTCGATGGCGGCCCTGCCGGGCGCGGGCAGCCCGTACTACGGGCCGTACGCCGTCGCCCAGGCCGTCTTCGCACGGCTGACGGGACTGACCGGCTGGGAGGTGCTGAGGCTCGCGGGCCCACTGCACCTGATCGTCCTGCTGACGGGCATCGGCCGCTTCGTCCGCACCCTCACCTCACGCCCGTGGGCGCCGGTCCTCGCCCTGCCCGCGATGACGCTGCTGTGGGGCACCGAACGGATCCTGTGGAGCGGCTACCTCGGGCTGATGTCGATGACGACGAACATCAGCTATCCGTCGGCGTTCGCCATCGGGCTGACGTTCTGGGCCTGGGGGACGACCGCCACGCGCGCGTGCGCGAGCTCGAAGCCCGTTCGGTTCGTCGGTCCGAGCGGGCTCGAAGGCTGGTGGGGTTACGCCGGGATCGGCGCCCTGTACGGCCTGATCCTGCTCATCCATCCGGTCACGGCCGTGTCGGCGGTGGTCGGGGCGTTGGGCATCGTCGCGGCGCGGCAGCGGGGGTGGCGGCGGCCGGTGGCGGCCCGGTGGGGGCTCACAGGCGTGGCCGCGCTGGTGGTCGCCGTCGTATGGCCGTACTACGACGTCCTGTCGCTGTCCGACGACACCGGCATGGACTGGATGCACGAGCGGCTCTACGAGCACCTGGCCGGGAACTCCTGGCTGGCCCTGATCGGAGCGCCCGCGCTGTGGTGGCGCGCCCGGGGCTCGGCCGGGCGGGACCCGCTGGTGCTGATGTTCGCGCTGGAGAGCGCGGTGGTGGCGTACGGCTGGGTGAGCGGGCACTACACGTACGCGAGGGCGCTGTGGGCCGCGCTGGTGCCGCTGCAGTTCGCACTGGCGGTGGAGCTGGCGGCGCCCCGGCCGTGGGGGTGGTTCCGGAAGGCGCTGGGCGCGATGGCCCTTGTCTGGGCGTGCGTCGGGTTCCTCACCGTGCAGGGCGGGGCGGTGGTGCCGCCGGCGCTGGATCCGGTGGGGCTCGACCAGCCGCCGGACTGGCCGACGTACGACTGGGCGATGCGGTACGTCCGGCCCGGCGATGTGGTGCTCACCGACGGGTACTTCGCCAGTCACCTCATCGCCGGATACGGGCCGAACCTCGCCGCGCCCATCTGGCCCGACCCGGCCCTGGACGAGCGGGAGCGCAGGCGCCGGGCCGCCGAGGTCCGGGCCTACTTCGCGCCGGGCACGACCCGCGCCGAGCGCGAGGCCCTCGTCCGCCGCTACCACGCCCGCTGGCTCCTGCTGACGCAGAACCGGGCGGTGCCGCCGGAGGCGGTCGTGGTGGCGTGGAGCCTGCGGACGGGGGAGGTGCTGGCGCGGGTCGGCTCTCCCGTGGGGGTTACTCGATGACGAGGTCGACCTCGATGTTGCCGCGGGTGGCGTTGGAGTAGGGGCAGACCTGGTGGGCGGTCTCGACGAGCTTGCGGCCGGTGGCCTCGTCCACGGTGTCCGGCAGCTCGACGCGGAGGGTGACCTTGAGGCCGAAGCCCTCGCCCTGCTTGCCTATGCCGACCTCGGCGGTGACGGCGGCGTCGGTGACGTCGACCTTGGCCTGGCGGCCGACGAGGCCGAGGGCGCTGCCGAAGCAGGCGGCGTAACCTGCGGCGAACAGCTGCTCCGGGTTGGTGCCCTCGCCGTTGCCGCCCAGCTCCACCGGCGGGGCCAGCTTCAGGTCGATCTTGCCGTCGTTGGAAACGGCGCGACCGTCACGGCCGTGGGTGGCGGTGGCGACAGCGGTGTAGAGCGCGTCCATGGAAAACCATCCCTCTCGAGTCACATTGCTCCGGCGGCTCTCTCGCGGCCGCCTCACGACCACAAGTAGAGCACACAACTCAATTGCGCACAACTAAATGGCTCGCAAGAGCTATCCTGGAGGCATGAGCACCTCGCCGACCCCGACACCGACCCCCGCCGAGACGCCGCCCACGACCGACTGGCTCCGCCTCGACCAGCAGATCTGCTTCTCCCTGAACGCCGCCTCGCGCGCCTTCGGCGGCGTCTACCGCGTGATCCTCAAGGACCTCGGGCTCACCTACCCGCAGTACCTGGTGATGCTGGTGCTGTGGGAGCACGGCGACCTGCCGGTCAAGAAGCTGGGAGAACACCTCCGCCTCGACTCCGGCACACTCTCCCCGCTGCTCAAGCGCCTGGAGACGGCCGGTCTGGTACGGCGTGAGCGCAGCGCGCGGGACGAGCGCTCGGTGGAGGTACGGCTCACCGAGGAGGGCGTGGCCCTGCGCGAGCGTGCGCTTCAGGTGCCGCGCCGGATCGTGGCGGCGACCAGCTTCGACATGGACGAGATCCGTGCGCTGCGGGCCCGGCTCGACGAGCTCACGACCGCGCTGGACGCGGCCGCGGTGTCGGCGTCCGCGGAGGATTCGTAGGCGCGCGACGGACGTAGAGCTGCAGGGCCACCCGGCCACTGACGTACCTCTCCCGTGGGATGAACTGCCCTTCCACGACGGCGAGTTTGAGTCGCTCGGTCGGGTCCACCGGGCGCGAGCGCAGGACGCCCGACTGGGCGACGACCCAGACACGGTCCACACCGGCGAGCTCGCGCTTCAGCCGCCGGGGCGTGGTCTCACGCCCGCTCAGAGTTCCGGAACGGGGCCCTGACTCTCCCAGCGCGATGTCCCGCCCCTTCCGAAAGCCCTTCGGATACGTGAGCGCCGCAAGCCGCCAGACCGACGGCACGAACAGCACGGGATCGCCGGGGCGGATCTCACGGGCGGCGAGCGCGGAGACGACGGCGAGGTTCTCGGGCCGGTCGGCCGGGGAGCGGTCGTGGCGGTAGAGGGGGAGGTGCTGGAGGAAGGCGAGGGTGATGACCAGGGCGCCCGCGAGGGGGACGAGGCGACCACCTGGCCGCTGGCGCCCCACGACCCCGGCCACCCACTCGGTCCCGGCGGCGGTCGACAACGCCGCTCCCGCCAACGCGTACAGCACATACCGCTCGTGATACAGCGGCCGAACCTGCGACACGGCCATCAGCGCCCCCGGCGGCACCACCAGCAACGGCAGCGCGACCGCCGCCAATCGCCCCGCCCGGACCCCCACCACCATCAGCAGGACAGCCACCCAGAACACCACCCCCGTAGGCCCCGCGGCGAAGTCCCGCACCAGCTCGCCGACCTGCTCCCACCCCGGCGCCACCAACCACCCCACCTGTCCGGACTGCCCCTGCGACACCCACACCAACGGCAGCAGAACAACCCCGACCACCCCCACCGCACGCCCCCACCCGCACCACACGGTCTTCGGCACCCGCGCAAGCGCCAACGTGACCGCGTGGGCGCACAGCACCAGCACCGCGAGTTCGTGCAGCAGGCAGGTCACGGCGACGACGCCCCCGTACGGCCACCACGACCGAGGCTTCTCCAACTCCCGCACCAGCAACAGCGTCGCGCCCGCCGCACCCGCCGCGACGAGGGCGTACGACCGTCCCTCCTGGGCGTAGTGGCCGGTCAGCGGCGTGACGGCGTAGAGCAGACCGGCCCACAGACCGACCCGGGGGCGGGCCAGCCGGACGCCGAGCGCGGCGACCAGGCCCGCCGTCGCGGCCGCCCCGCACACCGACGGGAGGCGCAGGACGACCTCGCCGGGGTGGGCGGCGAGCACGACGTGCATGAGCAGGTAGTACAGGCCGTGCACCGCGTCCATGCCGTGCAGCAACTGCCAGATCTGGGGCACCGTGCGCCGCCCGACCAGAAAGGTGACGCTCTCGTCGCCCCACATGCCGCCGCGGTCGAGCCCCCAGAGCCCGATCGCGAGCATGACGGCGACGGGCACCGCCACAGCCACCACGCTCGCGCGCTTGCTCTCCACCCGGCTGATTTTGTGCTGTTGGCAAGCTCTTACCGACGATTGACGGTGCATTGGCACGGACACACCATTCGCCCGGCTTACGATCCGCCGTGATGAATGCCGTCAGGAAGCACCGCCTGCTCACCCTCGCCGCCGTCTGGCTGATCACCCGCTCCGCCATGCTGTGGCTGCTCGCCCACGACGACCTCACCCGGCTCGGCGGAGGCGCGGTCGCACGGGAGGTGTGGCGCCTGTACCACCACTGGTACGGCGTCCTCGCGCACGGCGCCTTCCCGGCGCACGACCCGCTGTGGCAGTACCCGCCGGGCGCCGGCCCGGTGCTGCTGTCGCCGGCGCTGCTGCCGGGCCTGACCTACTTCCAGGCGTTCGTCACCCTCACCCTGGCCGCCGACGCGGCGATCACGCTCGCGCTGGCCCGCGCCGGCTCGCTGCGCGGCGCCGCCTACTGGACGCTCGGCCTCCCGCTCCTCCTCAACGTCCCGCTCGCCCGCTACGACGTGCAGGTCACGGCCCTCGCCGTCATCTCCCTGTTGAAGTTGTCGCGCTCCACGCGCGCGTGCGGGGCGTTCGCGGCCCTGGGCGCGCTCGTGAAGGTGTGGCCGGCGCTGGTGCTGCTGGGCATGCCGAGGGGACGTACGACACGTTCGGCGTGGGCATGGGCGGCCGGTACGGGAGCCGTGTCGCTCGGGGTGCTGGCGGCGCTGTTCGCCAACCCCTTCGGCTTCCTGCGCCAACAGGGCGGCCGGGGCGTGCAGATCGAGTCGCTGGGCGGCACCGTGCTCGCCTTCGCGACGCACGCCGGATGGCCCGGGAAGGTCCGCTACCAGTACGGCGCCTTCGAGTTCACGGGCCCGCACGTCCGGACCGTGGCGCACGTGTCCCTCGCGCTCACGGCGGTCGCCTTCGGCCTGCTGCTCCTGTGGCGGCTGCGGGCCCGGCACTGGAGTCCCGCGACACCGTACGACGCCGCACTCGGCGCAGTACTGCTCTTCACCGTCACCAGCCGGGTGATCAGCCCGCAGTACATGATCTGGTTGCTGGGCCTGGCCGCCGTGTGCCTGACCTCGCGGCACACCGTGCAGCGCCCGGTGACGGCACTGATCCTGGCGGCGACCGCGGTCAGCGCCGTGGCCTACCCGGTCCTGTACGGCCAGGTCATGGCCTGCACCTGGGCGGGCTGCTCCCTGATGCTCGTACGCAACGGCCTGCTCACGGCGGCCGCCGTCCTGTCCTTCGCCCGCCTCTGGCGCTCGACCGCTCCCCCGATGCCGGAGTCGACACCCCGCGTGTCTCCCGATTCACAGGGAGTTACTCCTGTGGTCCCCGTGTGACACCCCCGGCCTGCTTCACTGTTACGTGGGACACGGGCCATGACGCCTACTGACGAGGGGACGGCCACACATGACCTGGCTGATCACCGGCGGCGCCGGTTACATCGGGGCGCACGTCGTACGGGCGATGACCGAGGCGGGCGAGCGGGCCGTGGTGTTCGACGACCTCTCGACCGGCATCGCCGAGCGCGTGCCGGAAGGCGTGCCGCTGGTGGTCGGTTCGACGCTGGACGGCGAGCGGGTCGGGCGCGCGCTCGCGGACCACGGCGTCACCGGAGTCGTACATCTGGCGGCGAAGAAGCAGGTGGGCGAGTCGATGGACCTGCCCCTGCACTACTACCGGGAGAACGTCGAGGGCCTGCGCGTCCTGCTGGAGGCTGTGACGGCGGCCGGCGTCCCGTCCTTCGTGTTCTCGTCCTCCGCCGCGGTGTACGGCATGCCGGACGTGGACCTGGTGACGGAGGAGACCCCCTGCATCCCCATGTCCCCGTACGGCGAGACGAAGCTGGCCGGCGAGTGGCTGGTCCGGGCGACGGGCCGCGCGACGGGCCTGGCCACCGCCTCCCTCCGCTACTTCAACGTGGCGGGCGCGGCGGCCCCCGAGCTCGCGGACGTCGGCGTCTTCAACCTCGTCCCCATGGTCTTCGAGAAGCTCACCGAGAACGCTCCCCCGCGCATCTTCGGCGACGACTACGAGACCCCCGACGGCACCTGCGTACGGGACTACATCCACGTCGTGGACCTGGCCGACGCGCATGTCGCGGCAGCCCGCGCCCTCCAGTCGTCCCCCGGCCACAGCCTCACCCTCAACATCGGCCGCGGGGAAGGCGTCTCGGTCCGCGAGATGATCGACCGCATCAACGCCATCACCGGCTACGACCGCCCCCCGACGGTCACCCCCCGCCGCCCCGGCGACCCGGCCCGTGTCGTGGCCTCCGCCGACCGAGCCGCCACCGAACTGGCCTGGAAGGCCAAACACGACGTCCAGGACATGATCACCTCCGCCTGGCAGGGCTGGGTACGACTGCATCCGGAGGCGGCACGCGACTAGCCTGCGCGGGATGGACGACCTCGCACCGCCCCACCGCCTCGACGGCGCCCTGGGCCCGGTCAAGCACGATCAGAACGGCTGAAGCACCCCAACGACCGGCGTCCACGCGCGCACCGAGCGCACCTCCACCCCAGGCGTGCGCCGGTAGTACGGGTCGGCGTCCAGGAGCTCCTCCAGTCGGCCGCGGTTCACGGCGAACACCAGGAGGGCGCCGTCGTCGTCGGCCCAGGGTCCTGCCGCGGCCAGCTCACCGTCGGCGTGCAGCCGGGCGAGGGTCTCGCGGTGGGCGGGGCGGGTGGCGAGGCGCTCAGGGGTGGGGGTGAAGGCCAATTCGACTACGAGCACGGGAAGTTCCTTCCGTCTTGTGCGTCATCCCGGTCGGCTCTGCTCGGGGTGGCGGCCACGAGACTAGGCTCGGCGCGATCCCGGTGCTGTATCGGCCGATACAGACAGCCGGCCGGCAGGGAGGAGGTGGCTGCATGGACGGCGGAGACGCCTGGCAGCGGCTGCGCGACGTCCCCCTCTTCTCCGCACTCCCGGACCCCGACCTGCAGCGCCTTTGGCAGGTGTCCGTCCCCCGCCGCTACGACACCGGAGAGTTGCTCCGCACCCAGGGCACCCCCGCCGACCACCTGCTCGTGCTCCTGGACGGCGCTACGGCGGCGTCGGCCACGGCAGCAGGCGGTCGCGTGGTGCGGTTCGGTGCGTGGGACGGACCCTGCGCCCTGGACAAGGTCGCGCTGCTCGACCGGGCGGGCCACACAGGGACGTTCACCGCACTCACGCCGTGCGCCGTAAGGGCCGTACCGCGCGCCCGGTTCATGGCACTGCTGGACGACTCGGCCGCCGTGCGCGCGCACGTGCTGCGCCTCCTCGCCGCCCAGGCCCGCACCCAGCAGCAACGCCTGACGGACGCGGTCACCCTGCCGTGCGAGGCGCGGCTCGCGGCCTGGCTGCTGGAGGCGGCCGCCGCCGACGGGCGCGCGCCTCTGCCCGGCGGGCAGAACGAACTCGCCGACCTGCTCGGCGTCACCCGCGTCACGGTCAACCGCGCCCTGTCCCGCCTCCGCCGCGACGGCCTGATCGGGCCGGCCGAGGGTGGCCGGATCGAGGTGCTCGCTCCCGAACTCCTCGCCCTGCGCGCCGCACCGGACGCCCGCTGACCGCGAACAACGCCTCGGCTACCGGTTGTTCAGATACGTCAGCACGGCCAGCACCCGCCGGTGGCCGCTGTCGCTCGGCGGCAGGCCCAGCTTGAGGAAGACGTTGCCGATGTGCTTGTGGACCGCCCGCTCGGTGACGACGAGCGTCTTGGCGATCGTCGCGTTGTCGTGCCCCTCGGCCATCAGCTTCAGCACCTCGCTCTCGCGGGGCGTGAGCGAGTCGAGCGGGGAGTCCTTGCGGCGGGTGAGGAGCTCGGTGACGACCTCGGGGTCCAGCGCCGTACCGCCGGCGGCGACCCGCTCCAGCGCGTCGAGGAACTCGTCGACCCGGCCGACCCGGTCCTTGAGCAGATAGCCGAGCCCGTTCGCACCACCGGTCAACAGCTCGGCGGCGTACGACTCCTCGACGTACTGCGAGAGCACCAGCACCGGCAGCCCGGGAATCTGTGCGCGTGCCTCCAGGGCCGCGCGCAGGCCCTCGTCCCGGAAGCCGGGCGGCATGCGCACATCGAGGACGGCGGCGTCGGGGCGGTGTTCCAGGAGAGCGGGGAGCACCTCGGGCCCGGTGCCGGCGACGGCCACGACCTCGTGTCCGGCGGACGTCAGCAGCAGGACGAGCCCCTCGCGCAACAGGGCGTTGTCCTCGGCGATCACGACTCTCACGGCAGTTCCGCCTCAACTCCGGTCACCGCACGCACGGCGACGCACTTTCGGCCGCCGGCGGCCGGGGACCGCAGCATACTCACAGCGCCTTGAGGGCCTCCGCGGTGGCACGGGCCAGGGCGGGCAGGTACCCCTTCGGCAGCTTCGGGCTGCGGATCACCACCGAGCGCCAGTACAGCGGGCCCGAGATCAGGTCCAGGGCCAGTTCCTCGTTGAGCCCGGCACGGACCTCGCCCCGTTGCTCCGCGGCCACGATGATCTTGCTCGCGACACCCTCCTGCCCCTCCCGCAGGGTCTTCTGCATGGCCTCGGCGATCTCGGGGTTGCGGGCCGCCTCGGCCTGGAGATCCGGGATGATCTGCGAGGCCACGGGGTGGCGCAGCGCGCGCGACGTCACCTCGTACAGCAGGCGCAGGTCGCCCTCCAGGGAGCCGGTGTCGGGCGTCGGCAGGCCCATCACCGCGATCGCCGAGACGACGTCGAGCACCAGGTGCAGCTTGGACTTCCAGCGCCGGTACACCGCCGTCTTGCCGACGCCCGCCCGGCGCGCGATCCCCTCGATCGACATCCGCGCATAGCCGACGGCCGCGAGCTCCTCGAAGACGGCCGCCCGGATGGCTTCCGTCACATCCTCCCGGAGTACGGCCGCCCCGGCCGGGGTCCGGCGGCGCGGACGCGTCTGGGGCTCCTCGGCGTTCGTCGTCATGCGGACCAGCATAGGGCGTTGCGACGATACGGTCCCGTCCCCACGCACCAGGTCACAACGAAACGGTCTCACCCCGTGGAAGACGTCACGACGAAACGGTTGCGTTCCGACGCCGAATCGGCCTACGCTCCCGTTGCGACGATACGGTCCCGTCCCGACGTAAGAGAACGTGAAGAGAAGCGTAAGGAAACGTGGGGCAACGGACCGGCCGGCCGACGGGCCGGACGCCAGCACCCCCCTCCCCCGAGCGAAAGCAGCGGATGTGAGCCAGGTCCTCCACACACCGCCCCCGTCGCCGGCCCCGGCCGACGACGACCTCGCGGCCCTCGCCGCCCGCCACGGCCTCTCGGTCAGCGGCGCCCGCCCCACGCTGCCGGAATACGTCCGCCAGCTGTGGGAGCGGCGCCACTTCATCACGGCGTTCGCCACGGCCAAGCTCACCGCGCAGTACAGCCAGGCGAAGCTCGGCCAGGTCTGGCAGGTCATGACCCCGCTGCTGAACGCGGCGGTGTACTACTTCATCTTCGGCGTCCTGCTGGGCACCAAGCGGCACGTGCCGGACTACATCCCGTTCCTCGTCACGGGCGTCTTCATCTGGACGTTCACCCAGAGCTCGATCATGGCGGGCACCCGCGCGATCTCCGGCAACCTCGGCCTCGTGCGGGCACTGCACTTCCCGCGGGCCGCACTTCCGATCTCGTTCTGCCTCCAGCAGCTGCAGCAACTGCTGTTCTCGATGGCCGCACTGATCGTCATCCTGCTCTGCTTCGGCGTACCGGTCGCGGTCTCCTGGGTGCTGGCCCTCCCGGCCCTGGTCCTGCAGTTCACGTTCAACGCCGGCGTCTCGCTGGTCATGGCGCGGATGGGCGCGAAGACCCCCGACATCGCCCAGCTGATGCCGTTCGTGCTGCGCACCTGGATGTACGTCTCCGGCGTGATGTGGAGCATCGACAAGCTGACCAAGGGCGACCACCTGCCCCACTGGCTGACGATCGCCCTGCAGACCAACCCGGCCGCCGTCTACATCGACCTCATGCGCTACGCGCTGATCGACAGCTTCCACTCCAGCCAGCTGCCCCCGCACGTGTGGGCGGCTGCGACCGGCTGGGCCCTGCTCGCGGGCGTCGGCGGCTTCATCTACTTCTGGAAGGCTGAGGAGACGTACGGCCGTGGCTGAGTACACCAACGACGAGTACAGCAACGAGTTCACCGACGTGATCTCCGACGCGTTCCCCGAGCCCGCCGACGCACTCCCCGGCGAGCTGATCCCCACCGTCGTCTGCGACGGCGTCGACATCGTCTACCGGGTCAACGGCACCGGCGCCGGACGCGGCTCCGCGACCGCCGCGCTCAACCGCATGCTGCGCCGGGGGCAGGCCGAGAAGGCGGCGGGCGTGCGCAAGGTGCATGCCGTCAAGAACGTCTCCTTCGTGGCGTACAAGGGCGAGGCCATCGGCCTGATCGGCACCAACGGCTCCGGCAAGTCGACCCTGCTCAAGGCGGTCGCGGGCCTGCTGCCGGTGGAGAACGGCAGCATCTACACCGACGGCCAGCCCTCCCTCCTCGGCGTCAACGCGGCCCTGATGGGCGACCTGACCGGCGAGAAGAACGTCTACCTGGGCGGCCTCGCGATGGGCATGTCCCGCGAGGAGGTCAGGGAGCGCTACCAGGACATCGTCGACTTCTCCGGCATCAACGAGAAGGGCGACTTCATCACCCTCCCCATGCGGACGTACTCCTCCGGCATGGGCGCCCGCCTCCGCTTCTCCATCGCCGCCGCCAAGGACCACGACGTACTCCTCATCGACGAGGCGCTCGCCACCGGCGACCGGTCCTTCCAGAAGCGGTCCGAGGAGCGGATCCGCGAACTGCGCAAGCACGCGGGCACGGTGTTCCTGGTCAGCCACAACAACAAGTCGATCCGCGACACCTGCGAACGGGTGCTGTGGCTGGAGCGCGGCGAGCTGCGCATGGACGGCCCGACCGAGGACGTCATGAAGGAGTACGAGGCCTTCACCGGCGACAAGACCGACAAGGTCAAGCCCAAGCCGAAGGTGGCGGTCGCCTCCTGACGTTCCTACGACGACGAGGGCGCCCCGAGCTGTTCTGCTCGGGGCGCCCTCGTCGTCGTAGTGCCTACATGCTCACGAGTGCGTCCGCAGCAGCGTGCGCATCGTCCGCATCGCCACCGACAGGTTGGCAAGGTCGAACGTCTCCGAGCCCTGGATCTCCTCCAGGGTCGTGCGCGCCCGGCCCAGGATCGCGGCGTTCTTCTCCTCCCACGCCTTGAAGCGCTGCTCCGGGGTCGAGGTGCCGTTGCCCACCGCCAGGACGTCGGCGGTCAGCGCGGCGTGGGCCGCGTACAGGTCCTCGCGGATGGAGGCGCGGGCCATGGACTGCCAGCGATCGGCGCGGGGCAGCTCGATGATGCGGTCCATGAGCTGGGTGATGTGCAGCCGGTCGGCGAGGTCGTAGTAGACATCGGCGACGTCCATCGGGTCCCGGCCCATGCGGTCGGCCACCGAGACGATGTCCAGCGCCGGGAACGCGGAGGAGAACCCGGCCACGCGCGTGGCGACTTCGTCCGGGACGCCGGGGCCGGTCAGCTCGTCGTAGATCTGCTGCCACCACTCGAGGTCCGCGCCGCGCAGCAGCTTCGGCAGTTGCTGCCAGACCTGCTCGACGCGCTCGGCGAAGAAGTCGACGGTCTCGGCGAGCTGCAGCGGCTGCGGCCGGTTGTTGAGCAGCCAGCGCGTGCCGCGCTCGACCAGACGGCGGGAGTGCAGGCGGATACGGGTCAGGACGGCGGCCTCGACCTGGTTGTCGAGGGCCTCCACCGCGTCCCACACCGGCGCCGACCGGAAGATCGCGCGGGCCGCGGTCTGCGCCCTGACGATCTCCTCCAGCGAGGCGCCGGTCTCCTCGCGCAGCCGGTGCAGATACGTCGTACCGCCCGTGTTGACCGTGTCGTTGACCAGGACGGTCGTCGTGATCTCGCGGCGCAGCGGGTGGCCGTCGATGCGGTCGGAGAACTGCTCGCTCAGCGCCGACGGGAAGTACGCGTGCAGCAGGGTGCGCAGGTACGGGTCGTCGGGCAGCGAGGTGTGCAGCAGCTCGTCGGCGACCGTGATCTTCGTGTACGCCAGCAGGACGGCCGTCTCCGGGCTGGTGAGGCCCTGGCCCGCGCCCAGGCGTTCGCGGATCTGGCGGTCGGTGGGGAGGAACTCCAGCGCCCTGTCCAGGTGGCCCGCGCGCACCAGGTGGCGCATGTAGCGCTGCTGGGCGTGGAGCATGTCCTTGGACTGGGCCAGCGCGTTGGCGATCGCCGTGTTCTGCGCGTAGTTGTTGCGCAGGACCAGGCGGCCGACCTCGTCGGTCATCTCGGCCAGCAGCTTGTTGCGCTGCTTGACGGTCATGTCGCCGTCGGTGACCAGGCCGTTGAGCAGGATCTTGATGTTCACCTCGTGGTCGGAGGTGTCCACGCCCGCGCTGTTGTCGATGGCGTCCGTGTTGATCTTGCCGCCGTGCAGGGCGAACTCGATCCGGCCGAGCTGGGTCAGACCCAGGTTGCCGCCCTCGCCGACGACACTGACGCGCAGGTCGGCCCCGTCGACGCGGATCGGGTCGTTGGCCTTGTCGCCGACGTCCGCCTGTGTCTCCGTGCTGGCCTTCACATACGTACCGATGCCGCCGTTCCACAGCAGGTCCACCGGCGCCTGCAGGATGGCCTTCATCAGGTCGGCCGGAGTCATCTTGGAGACCTTGCCCTCGATACCGAGGGCCTCGCGGATGTGCGAGTTGAGCTGGATGGCCTTGGCCGTACGCGGGAACACGCCGCCGCCGGCCGAGATGAGCTCGGTGTTGTAGTCGGCCCAACTCGAACGCGGCAGCTCGAAGATGCGACGGCGCTCGGCGTACGACGTCTCCGCGACCGGGTTCGGGTCGATGAAGATGTGCCGGTGGTCGAAGGCGGCGACCAGCCGGATGTGCTCACTCAGCAGCATGCCGTTGCCGAACACGTCGCCGGACATGTCGCCGATGCCGACGACGGTGAAGTCCTCGGTCTGCGTGTCGACACCCAGCTCCCGGAAGTGCCGCTTGACGGACTCCCAGGCGCCGCGGGCGGTGATGCCCATGCCCTTGTGGTCGTAGCCCGCACTGCCGCCGGAGGCGAAGGCGTCGCCGAGCCAGAAGTTGTACGTCTCCGCGACGCCGTTGGCGATGTCGGAGAAGGTCGCGGTGCCCTTGTCGGCGGCGACGACGAGGTAGGTGTCGTCCTCGTCGTGCCGTACGACGTCGGCCGGGGGCACGACTTCTCCCGCGACCATGTTGTCGGTGATGTCGAGCAGCGCCGAGATGAACGTCTTGTAGCTGGCGACGCCCTCGGCCAGCCAGGCGTCGCGGTCCACGCTCGGGTCCGGCAGCTGCTTGGCCACGAAGCCGCCCTTGGCGCCGACCGGCACGATGACGGTGTTCTTCACCATCTGCGCCTTGACCAGGCCGAGGATCTCGGTCCGGAAGTCCTCACGCCGGTCGGACCAGCGCAGACCTCCTCGCGCGACCTTGCCGAAGCGCAGGTGCACGCCCTCGACGCGCGGCGAGTACACCCAGATCTCGTACGCCGGGCGCGGCGCCGGCAGGTCGGGGATCGCCTGCGGGTCGAACTTCATGGACACGTACGCGTGCGGCTTGCCGCCCGCCGCCTCCTGGAAGAAGTTCGTACGGAGGGTCGCCTTGATGACGGTCAGGAAGGATCGCAGGATCCGGTCCTCGTCGAGGCTCGCGACCTGGTCGAGGGCCGCGTCGACCTCTTCGAGGAGGGCGTCGACGATCTCGTGGCCCGCGCGCTGGCGGTCCGGCGACATCCGCGCCTCGAACAGGGAGACAAGCAGCCGGGTGGTGTGGACGTTGTTGCGGAGGGTGTCCTCCATGTAGTCCTGCGAGAAGGTGGAGCCCGCCTGCCGCAGGTACTTGGCGTACGCCCGCAACACCGTCGCCTGACGCCAGTCGAGCCCGGCGCTCAGCACGAGGGCGTTGAAGCCGTCGTTCTCCGCCTTGCCGGTCCAGGTGGCGGAGAAGGCCTCCTGGAAGCGCTCGCGGCCGTCGTCGCCGAGGTAGTCGCCGCCGCCGTTCTGCGACCTGGGCATGCGCAGGCCGAAGTCGTAGATCCAGGCGGTGGTGCGGTCCGAGCAGCGCAGCTCGTACGGCCGCTCGTCCATGACCTCGACGCCGAGCCGGTTGAGCACCGGCAGCACCGCCGACAGCGAGACGGCGTCGCCCTTGCGGTAGATCTTGAACCGGCGTTCCTCGGGCGCGGCGCCCACCGGCTCGTACAGGCTGAGGGAGAAGTCCTTGCCGCCGTGGGCCTGCGCCTCGGTGAGCTCTTCCAGGTGGACGAGGTCGGCGACCGCGGAACGCGGTGTGTGGTCCGCCTTGTAGCCCTCGGGGAAGGCGTTGTTGTACCGGCGCAGCAGCTCGGCGGCGCGCTCCTCGCCGCACTCGGCGTTCAGCGCCTCGGCGAAACCGTCGGCCCAGGAGCGCGCGGCCTCGACGAGACGGGCCTCGATGCGCTCCTTGTCGGCGTCGGACAGCTGCGGCAGCTCGGTGCCCTGCGGGACCCGGACCACGAAGTGCAGCCGGGACAGGATCGACTCGGTGTTCCAGGCCGTGAAGTCGACGCTGATGCCGCCGAGTTCCTCCTTCAGGATGTCGATGATCCTGAGCCGGACGCCGGTGGTGTAGCGGTCGCGCGGGAGGTAGACGAGGGCGGAGTAGTAGCGCCCGTACTCGTCCTGGCGCAGGTAGAGCCGCAGCCGGCGCCGCTCCTGCAGGTACAGGACGGACGTGGCGATGGACTCGAGCTCGTCGGCGGGCGTCTGGAAGAGCTCGTCGCGCGGGTACGTCTCCAGGATCTGCAGCAGGTCGCGCCCGTCGTGGCTGTTGGGCGAGAAGCCGGCGCGCTCCAGGACCTCCTCGACCTTGCGGCGGATGACCGGAACCCGGCGGACGGACTCGGTGTACGCGGCGGAGGAGAACAGACCGAGGAAGCGCCGCTCACCGACGACATTGCCCTGCTCGTCGAACTTCTTGACGCCGATGTAGTCCAGATACGACGGCCGGTGCACGGTGGCCCGGCTGTTCGCCTTGGTCAGGACGAGGAGCTTGTGCTCGCGCGCCTTGGCACGCGCGTCGGCGGGCAGCCGCTCGAAGGACGGGCTGACCGGGTGGCTCTCGTCGCCGGCGTGGTGCGGGTCGGAGCGCAGGATGCCGAGGCCGGTGCCGGGCACGGCGGCCAGGGAGTCGTCGTCGCGCAGGCTGTACTCGCGGTAGCCGAGGAAGGTGAAGTGGTCGGCGGCCAGCCAGCGCAGCAGCTCGCGGGCCTCCTCGATGTCCTGCTCGCGCAGGTCGGTGGCGACCGGCTCCTGGGGCAGCTCGTCGGCCATGCGGATCGCCGCGTCCCGCATCTTGTCCCAGTCCTCGACGGCCTCGCGGACGTCGGACAGGACGCGCAGCAGGTCGGCGGTGATCTGCTTGAGGTCACCGCGGTCGGTCTCACGGTCGATCTCGACGTGGATCCAGGACTCGGTGTGCGCGTCGTGCGGCAGCTCGCCGCCCGTGTGTGCGCCGAGCACCTCGATGAGCCTGCCGGTGACGTCCCGGCGGACGACGATCTGCGGGTGGATGACGACGTGGATGCCGCGTCCCTGCCGCGTGAGCTCGTTCGTCACGGAGTCGACGAGGAAGGGCATGTCGTCGGTGACGACCTCGACTACGGAGTGGCTGCACGTCCACCCGTTCTCCTCCACCGTGGGCGTGTGGACCCGGACGTTGGCCGTGCCCTGTGGCCGGTTCTCGGCCAGCCGGTAGTGGGAGAGAGCGGCTCCGAAGATGTCGACCGGGTCGCGGCCGGTGAGGTCCTCCGGGGCGGTGTGCAGGTAGTAACGCTGGAGGAACGCGAGCACGGTGTCCCGGTCGGGCGTGCTCTCGTCCGTCGTCCCAGTCGGTAGGTGCCCCCCGACCGGGCTGTTCTCAGCTACCCGAGCAGCCCTCTCGAGCAACTCGGCCTTGGCTTCGTCCAGCTTGGTCTGCATTGTCCTCTGGCTCCTGTCGCGCGCCGTTGCGTGACGTAGAAGGAAGTACGGTCTCTTCCCCTGCGGCTCGTCGCCACGGCCCGGGTTCTCCGGTCTGCTCCGACGCTATGCCGCAAGGCGAGATGAGCGGGGGGTTATCAGCCATTTCCGACGCGCCCACGGGATGTGACGCTGCTCTCTGCAACGTGTGCTTCCGGGGTGTGTGCGGCGTCCTCGGGGTCCTTGCGACCCCGTCCCGCCCGCGAAGACCAGCGACTGCCGCCCGGTCACGGAGGTGGTCCGTGCTCACCGGGCGCAGGGCAGGGGCAACAGCGCCCCCGCGAGATATCGCGCTGATCACGCCACAAGGCTATCGCTCAGTACGGGGGGCCCGTCATGAGCCGTATGTGTACAAATCCAGGGGTGGAACTTTGACACTCTGCACAGGGGCACACACCCCGCCGTCGTGCGGGTCGCCGAATCCTGTCCTCCATTTGATCCCCCTTTGCTCGAAAACGCCCTGACCTCTTGGCAAGGCCACCCTCCACGAGGCACGTTGCCCATGACAGCGCACGCCCGCCCGAGGGGAGCCGCCCACAATGACCGCGAAAATCCTCATCATCACCGGCGACGCAGCAGAGTCACTCGAGGTCCTGTACCCCTACCAGCGCCTCCGCGAGGAGGGCTACGAGGTCCATATCGCGGCCCCCGCCCGCAAGAAGCTCCAGTTCGTCGTCCACGACTTCGAACCCGGCTTCGACACCTACACCGAGAAGCCCGGCTACACCTGGCCCGCCGACCTCGCCTTCGCCGAGGTCGACCCCGGTCAGTACGCCGCCCTCGTCATCCCCGGCGGCCGCGCCCCCGAGTACCTGCGCAACGACCCCGAACTGCGCAAGATCCTCAAGTCCTTCTTCGACGCGGACAAGCCCGTCGCCCAGATCTGCCACGGCCCCCTCCTCACCGCCGCGATCGACAGCCTCCGCGGCCGCCGCGTCACGGCGTATCCCGCACTCGAACCGGACATGCAGGCCGCCGGCGCCAGCTTCCAGGACGCCGAGGCGGTGGTCGACGGCACCCTGGTCTCGTCCCGCGCCTGGCCGGACCACTCGGCGTGGATGCGGGAGTTCCTGACAGTGCTGAGGGCGAAGGCGCCGGTGACGTAACCGCGCAGCCTCCTACGCAGCCAACCGCTCCGCCTCGGCAACCGCCTCCACGAGCGTGTCCACCACCGGTACACCCACCGCTTCGAGGCTGGCCCGGCCGTGCGACCCGCCGGTGTACAGCACGGCCCGCGCTCCCACGTGCCGCGCGGCCACCGCGTCATCGGCGGCGTCGCCTATGACCACCGTGCGAGCCGGATCCACCCCGGCGAGCGAGGCGAGGTGCCGCACCATGTGCTCGGCCTTGCTGCCTCCAGACGGCCCGGTCCGCCCGTCGACGCGTATGAAGTGCGCCTCTATCCCGAACCCGCGCACCAGCGGGACGAGTTCGTCGTGCACGTACATGCTGAGGATCGACTGGCTGCGCCCCGCCGACCGCCACCCCGCGAGCAGCTCCGTCGCCCCCGCGGTGAGCCCGCACGCAACCCGGTGCTCGGCGTAGTACCGGTGGAAGGTCTCGTCCATGACCTCCCACTCGGCGTCCGTCGGCAGCCGGCCGAGCAGTCGCTCGTAGAACTTCGGCACCGGCACGCAGTACAGCGACCGGTACTGCTCCATCGTGATCGGCGCCAGGCCCAGCTCGGCGAACGCCGCGTTCGTCGCCCCGATGATCGCGTCGTTGTCGTGGAACAGCGTGCCGTTCCAGTCCCAGACGATGTGCGCCCCTGTCTGCTTCCCCATGCCAAAAACGTACCCGCCGCCACTGACAATCAAGAGAATCGCAGGTCAGCCGGACATTGAGCGGGCAGGAGCAGGGCCAACCGCGGGTTCAGTCCTCGAGCCCGACCAGGTTGGGGATCTCCTGCGTCGCGTACCACAGCAACTCGTGGTCCTCGGCCCCGTCCACCAGGAACTGTGCGTCGTCGTCCCCGCGGTCCGCCGCCTCGAGCGCCCCGGCCGCGGTGGCCACGTCCGCCTCCGCGTCCTCGAGGTCGACGTGCACGGCGGCGGCCTTGGCCAGCCGTACGGTCCCGGTCACCCGCACCTCGCCGAGCGCGGCCGGGTCGAGGCCCCGGTCGGGGTCGGCGGCGGCCGCACTGTCGGGGACGTCGACGGCGACGACGACCCGGCGCCGCGCCGCGCCGGGGTCCGCGGCCAGCAGCCGCAGCGAGGCCAGGGCGGCGCGGTTCAGGGCCGCGTACTCCAGCTCCTCGATGTCGTCGGAGAGGTACCACTCGCGCAGCGCGGGCGTAACGGCGTACGCGACGAGCGGCCCGGTCCCCAGCTCTCCCGTCTTGTACGCCTCGGCGAGACCGGAGAGGGTCAGGGGGACGTAGACACGCATGGCTGGCCGCTTTCGTGGTCGGTGGCCGGGGCGCTGCCGCGGCTCCCGGAGGGCCTTCAGGATACGTGTGGCGTCCCCTTTCGAGTCCCCGCCCACACGCCCGGAGGCGTCAACTCCGGACCCGGGAATTCACCCGCGGCATCCCCGTGATCCCCAGGTCACAGGCCTCCTCCATCACCCTGATAGGTGAACATTCCGGCCTCCCCGACCCGGGCCCCGCTTGCTTGCCGCCGCTGCCCATGGCCCCGTACAAGATCCCCATCGCCAAGTTACTGCCCGGTATCGCCGGGCCGACCGAACGGGGACATGCGATGCACAAGGTCATGACCAGGGCGCAGCACCAGTCGAGCAGCCGTCCTCCGGCCCGCCGCGACTCCCGCCGCCCCGGCGGTGCCCCGCCCCGCACCCCGGGCGGCACCCCGGCCCGTACGGCACCGGGCGGCGGCCGCCCGCCGAGGTCCCGGGGCAGCGGCGTCCCGGCGGTCACGAAGCCCGCCGACAACCGGCCGTCGACGGTCGCCGCAGCTCCGGCCAGGAGCGCGGCGGCCACCGTCGCCGACCGCCGGACCAGCCCGCCCCCTCCCTCTCAGGCGCTCCGCACACTCGTCCCCCAGCCCCGGCCCACCGACGTCTTCGCCGACCTCCTGGTCGCGGTCCTGAGCGGTCAGCGCCCCGTCCACTCGATGCTCCGGCACACCGTGGGCCGCGCTTACGACGAACTGGCCTGGCTCGCCGAGCGCGGGCCCCTGCGCACCCACGGTGCCCGCCCGGTCGTCCGCGACATCGGCTACTGCGTCCCGCGCCCCGGAGCCGTCGAGGCCTTCGCCCGCATCGGCGCCGGCGACCAGCTGCGCGCCATGGCCTTCCGCCTGGAACGGGGCCACGACCTCCGCTGGCGCTGCACCGCGGTGGAACTGGGCGGCGCCCGCCCGCCACGCGCCACCGACGAGTAGCCCCCTGGCCGCACACGCCGAAGGGCCGGGCCACCCTCGGTGACCCGGCCCTTCGATCCGCTACGGGCGCCGCAGGCACCGTCACGTGCCTGCTCGCGGCCTACTTCTTGCGGCGGCGCCCGCTCCGGGACTGCTTGCGCCGCTCCGCGCGCGTGAGGCCGTCGGCCTCGGAGCGCACCGGCTCCTCGTCACCCACGAAGTCGCCCTCGATGGTGCCGCCCTCGCCGTCCACGGTCGGCGCGGAGAAGTGGAGGTTCCGGCGCTGCGGGGCGTCGAGCCCCTTGGCGCGGATCTCCGGACGCGCACCCGCCTGCGCCGGCACCGCGTCCTGCTTGCCCAGGTCGACCGGCTCGGCGTCCTCGACGGGGACCTCCTCGACCTGCTGCTCGACCTGGACCTCCAGGTTGAACAGGTAGCCGACGGACTCCTCCTTGATGCCCTCCATCATGGCGGTGAACATGTCGAAGCCCTCGCGCTGGTACTCGACCAGCGGGTCCTTCTGCGCCATCGCGCGCAGGCCGATGCCCTCCTGGAGGTAGTCCATCTCGTAGAGGTGCTCGCGCCACTTGCGGTCCAGGACCGACAGCACGACCCGGCGCTCCAGCTCACGCATGATCTCGGAGCCGAGCTGCGCCTCGCGGGACTCGTACTGCTCGTGGATGTCGTCCTTGATGGACTCGGAGATGAACTCGGCGGTCAGACCGGCCCGGTCGCCGGCCGCCTCCTCCAGCTCCTCGATGGTGATCTTCACCGGGTACAGCTGCTTGAAGGCGCCCCACAGCCGGTCGAGGTCCCAGTCCTCCGCGAAACCCTCGGCGGTCTCCGCGGCGATGTACGCGTCGATCGTGTCGTCCATGAAGTGCACGACCTGCTCCTGCAGGTCCTCGCCCTCCAGGACGCGGCGCCGCTCGCCGTAGATGACCTCGCGCTGGCGGTTGAGGACCTCGTCGTACTTCAGGACGTTCTTACGGGTCTCGAAGTTCTGCTGCTCGACCTGCGACTGGGCGGACGCGATCGCGCGCGTGACCATCTTGTTCTCGATCGGCACGTCGTCCGGGACGTTCGCCATCGACATCACTCGCTCGACCATCTGGGCCTTGAAGAGCCGCATCAGGTCGTCGCCGAGCGAGAGGTAGAAGCGGGACTCACCGGGGTCGCCCTGACGGCCGGAACGACCGCGCAGCTGGTTGTCGATACGGCGCGACTCGTGCCGCTCGGTACCCAGGACGTAGAGCCCGCCGAGGTCCTTGACCTCCTCGAACTCGGCCTTCACCGCCTTCTCGGCACGCTCCAGGGCGGCGGGCAGGTACTGGGCCCACTCCTCGATGTGCTCCTCGGGGTCGAGGCCGCGCTGACGCAGCTCGGCCTCGGCGAGGTCGTCGGGGTTGCCGCCGAGCTTGATGTCCGTACCACGTCCGGCCATGTTGGTGGCCACGGTGACGGCGCCCTTACGGCCGGCCTGGGCGACGATCGTCGCCTCGCGGTCGTGCTGCTTCGCGTTCAGCACCTCGTGCTGGATACCGCGCTTGGAGAGCTGCTGCGAGAGGTATTCGGACTTCTCGACCGACGTCGTACCGACGAGGATCGGCTGGCCCTTCTCGTGCTTCTCGGCGATGTCGTCGACGACCGCCTCGAACTTGGCCACCTCGGTGCGGTAGATCAGGTCCGACTGGTCCTTGCGGATCATCGGCTTGTTGGTCGGGATCGGGACGACGCCGAGCTTGTAGATCTGGTGGAACTCGGCGGCCTCGGTCATCGCCGTACCGGTCATGCCGGAGAGCTTGCCGTAGAGGCGGAAGAAGTTCTGCAGGGTGATCGTGGCGAGCGTCTGGTTCTCGTCCTTGATGTCCACCCCTTCCTTCGCCTCGATCGCCTGGTGCATGCCCTCGTTGTAGCGGCGGCCGGCGAGGATACGGCCGGTGTGCTCGTCGACGATCATGACTTCGCCGTCGATGACGACGTAGTCCTTGTCCTTCTTGAAGAGCTCCTTGGCCTTGATGGCGTTGTTCAGGTAGCCCACCAGCGGCGTGTTGACCGACTCGTAGAGGTTGTCGATGCCCAGCCAGTCCTCGACCTTGCTGACGCCCGACTCGTGGATGGCGACCGTGCGCTTCTTCTCGTCGACGTCGTAGTCGCCGGTCTCCTCGACGCCCTTGAGCGGGTTGCCGGCCTCGCCCTTCTTCAGGCGCGTGACCAGCTTGGCGAAGTCGCCGTACCACTTGGTGGCCTGGTCGGCCGGGCCGGAGATGATCAGCGGCGTACGGGCCTCGTCGACGAGGATGGAGTCGACCTCGTCGACGATGGCGAAGTTGTGGCCGCGCTGCACCAGTTCGTCCTTCGACCACGCCATGTTGTCGCGGAGGTAGTCGAAGCCGAACTCGTTGTTCGTGCCGTACGTGATGTCGCACTCGTACTGCTGGCGGCGCTCGGCCGGCGTCATGTTGGCGAGGATGCAGCCGACGCTCAGGCCAAGGAACTTGTGGACGCGGCCCATCATCTCGGAGTCGCGCTCGGCCAGGTAGTCGTTGACCGTGATGAGGTGAACGCCGTCTCCGGAAAGGGCGTTCAGATACGCGGGCAGGGTGCCGACCAGGGTCTTGCCCTCACCGGTCTTCATCTCGGCGACATAGCCGAGGTGGAGGGCCGCGCCACCCATCATCTGGACGTCGTAGTGACGCTGTCCGAGGACACGCTTGGCCGCCTCGCGCACGGTGGCGAACGCTTCGGGAAGCAGGTCGTCCAGACTCTCGCCGTCGGCGTAGCGCTGCTTGTACTCATCGGTGAGGGCCCGCAGCTCGGCGTCGGAGAGGTCGACGAAGTCCTCTTCGATGGAGTTGACCTGGTCCGCGATGCGGTGCAGCTTGCGCAGGATTTTGCCTTCGCCTGCACGCATGATCTTCGAGAGGACGGACACGGGGGTTGGTCTCCTTGCCGGTCGGGCCTGGGACGGTCGGTTTCCATTTGACTTACTGAGCAACGGCCATCGTATGCGAGGACACCGCCAAGCCGGGAGGCCTGCCGGGACGACGACCGCCGACTGCTTCGCACACCGCTTCAAATCTTCTTCAAAGGGGACAACGGTCGGGCCCCGCGGATGGTGCCGCGCACCGCCGACGAATTACGCGAATTGTGATCACGCGCTCACACACGGCAAAACATGGCGTGCCGTCCGACATGCCAAGGAGAATCGGCAGATGGAACCCGTGACGCTCACGACCGCCCGCCTCCTTCTGCGCACGGTCGGCCCCGAGGACACCGACGCCGTGTACGCCGCCGCCCAGGACCCCGACATCCAGCGCTGGACGACGATCCCCTCGCCCTATCTCCCCGAACACGCGCAGAGCTTCACGGAGCAGCTGGTCCCCGACGGCTGGGCGGCCGGCTCCATGTTCACGTTCGGCGTCTTCCTCCCCGAAGGGGAGGAGTTGGTGGGCATGCTCAGCTTCACCATGCGTTCCCTGGGCTCGGCCGAGGTCGGCTTCTGGGGCACGAAGGAGCACCGCGGTCACGGCTACACCACCGAGGCCGTTGTCGCCGCCTCGCGGTGGGCCTTCATCCATCTGTCGATCGACCGCGTCGAATGGCGCGCCGAAGTGGGCAACAACGGCTCCCGTGCCGTGGCGGAGCGGGCGGGCTTCATCATCGAGGGCACGCTGCGCTCCGCGATCAACAACAAGGGCGTACGGCGGGACTGCTGGGTGGGCTCGCTCCTGCCCTCGGACCTGGAGCTGCCGTCGACGGCGCCGTATCTCCCCGCCCCTGCCCCAACTTCGGGCGCCTAGCTGCGAATCCGCAGGTCAGCTGGCGTTGTCAGTGGCACCTTCTATCGTGCGGACCATGACGACCCCGCGTCCCACCACCGACCTCTCGGCGGACGAGGCCCGCCGCATCGCCCTTCGCGCCCAGGGTTTCCTCGGCGCCCCCGACCGCAAGGGCGGTGTCCGCGGCGTCCTGCGCCACCTCGGCGCGGTCCAGCTCGACACGATCTCGGTCCTCGCCCGCTCCCACGAGCTCATCCCGTACGCCCGCCTCGGCTCGGTGGGTCGCAGGACGGTCGAGGACGCCTACTGGACGGAGACTCACGCCTTCGAGTACTGGTCCCACGCGGCGTGCATCCTGCCCGTCGAGGAGTGGCCGCACTTCGCCTTCCGCCGCCGCGCCTACCGGGGCCGCCCGCACTGGAACCACGAGCTCCCCGACGGCGCCTACGACCAGGTCATCAAGCAGCTCCGAGCCGAAGGCCCGCTCACGGCCACGGAGTTGGGCGGCGCGAAGCGCACCAGCGAGTGGTGGGACTGGTCCGGCGCCAAGGTCGCCGTCGAGCGCGCGCTGATGTACGGCGAGGTGGTGTGCGTGGAGCGCCGCGGCTGGAAGCGGGTCTACGACCTGGCCGAGCGCGCGATCCCGGACGCGCTGCTGCACGACGAGCTGGACGACACCGAGTGCCTGCGCCGTCTCGTCCGCCTGGCGGGCCAGTCCCTGGGCGTCGGCACGCGGGCGGACATCGCCGACTACCACCGTCTCAAGGGCGAACAGGTCGACGCGGTGATCGCCGACTCGGGCCTGGTCCCTGTGACGGTCGAGGGCTGGGGCAAGCCGGCCTGGGCCGACCCCGCGGCCGTGGAGACGCCCCCGCGCGGCCGCCACCGCACCACACTGCTGTCCCCCTTCGACTCCCTGATCTGGGAGCGGGCGCGCACGGAGCGGATCTTCGGCTTCACCCATCGCCTGGAGGCCTACGTCCCCAAGCCGAAGCGGGTCTACGGCTACTTCGCGATGCCGGTCCTCGCCGGCGGCCGCCTGGTCGGCCGCGTGGACCCGGCCCGCGAGGGCAGCACCCTGGTCGCCAAGCAGGTCACCCTGGACAGCGCGAAGGTCGTCCCGGCCGTGGCGGAGGCGCTGGTCGAGGCGGCGAGCTGGGTGAACTGCACGAGCGTACGCGTGGAGCGCGTGGACGCCCCGGAGCTGCACGAGCCGCTCACCAAGGAGGTGACCCGAGCACTGGTCGCCGCCCTCCGTTGACCGACGTCGCGGTCAGCGGATCTCGAGGATCTTCTCCCGCATCGCGTACACCACGGCCTCCATCCTGGAGTGCAGCTGCAGCTTCTCCAGGATGTTGCGCACGTGGTTCTTCACGGTGTTCTCGGAGATGAACAACTCCTTGGCGATGTCGCGGTTGTTCATTCCCGTGGCGACGAGCTTGAGGACCTCCAGCTCGCGGTCGGTCAACCGCGGGGCCGGCACCAGTCGGCGCTCGTCCGTGCGCTGGATCATCGACTTGAACTCGGTGAGCAGCTTCGACGCCATGGAAGGACTGATCTGCGACTGGCCGTCGGCGACGGCGCGAATGGCGGTGGCCACCTCGTCCGTGGAGATCTCTTTGAGGAGATAACCGGTCGCACCCGCCTTGATCGCGTCGTAGAGGTCGGCCTCCTCGTCGCTGATCGTCAGCATGATGATCTTCGCGCTGGGGGCGACCTCCTTGATGGAGGTGCACGCCTCGATCCCGCCCCGCTTCGGCATCCGCACGTCCATCAGGACGATGTCCGGCAGCAGGTCGGCGGCCTTGTCGACGGCCTCCGCGCCGTCCCCGGCCTCCCCGACGACCTGGATGTCCTCCTCGGCCGCGAGCACGATCTCCAGGCCACGGCGGAAGAGGGCGTGGTCGTCCACGACAAGGACTCTGATCGGCTCCTTGCGTGGAGTGCCCGCGTCCGGGCCCATGCCGACGACGCCGCCGTCGGCATCCCCCTCCTGCATCGGTCCGAAGCTGTCCGCCATCGTTCCTCCCCCTGAAGGCTGTGGCCTGTGGTGCTGCGCCATCGCCAACCCAAGGCAACGGCCCACCGATTGGGCCATTGCGGCCATGATTCCATGCCCGGACGACAACGCGGTGACAGAGCGGGGCGCGAAGTGGTTGCACACCGGTGCCCCTGGGGGCGCACAGGCGCTCCAGGGGCACAGGCTCATCCGTCAGTCGCGTGCGTCAGCCACCCAGCGTGCCGCCCGGCGCGGGAGACTGCGCCTGCGCGACCATCGGGTCGGTGCTGAGGTGAATGACGCCGTAGTCGTAGGCGTGCCGCCGGTAGACGACACTCGGTTCCTTCGTCTCGGAGTCGACGAAGAGATAGAAGTCGTGGCCGACCAGTTCCATCTCGTAGAGGGCCTGGTCGAGAGTCATCGGGGAGGCGACGTGGGTCTTCTCGCGGACGACGAGGGGGCCTTCGCCCTTTACTTCCAGCGAGCCGATCTTCTTGGTGGGTACGCCGTCCGGCTCTTCCTCATGGACCGGGTGGCCGTTCCCGTTGAGCGTCGCCGCGCCCGGGACGTGGTCGGGGACCTCGGCAGCCGAGATCCGGCGCGCGCCGCGCCGCGAGAACCGCTTGTCGTGCTGCTTGCGCAGCCGGGCATCCAGCTTCTCCGCCGCCAGGTCGAGCGCCGCGTACGGATCGCTGGCCGCTGCCTCCGCCCGGATCACCGGACCGCGGGAGCGGAGCGTGATCTCCACTCGGTCACAACGGTCGGCCTGTCGGGGGTTGGGCTCCTTGGACACCTCGACGTCGAGGCTGATCACCTTGCCATCGAGCTTCTGGATCTTCTCCAGCTTCAGCTTCTCGGCCACGTGCTTGCGGAACCGCTCGGGCACCTCGGTCTTGCGGCCCTTGACGACGATGTCCACGCAGAACTCCGTTCCCGGATCGCTCCGCCTCGCTGCGGAGCATCTCCCTTTTGCACCAGGCTCCGGTGCTCCGGAACCTCGGACTCGGTGACTTCCACCTCCTCCCCCGCGGGCAAGATCTCCACTCCACCGGAGCGGGTGATAGTGAGAAACCCGCAGCTCGGCATTCGGATACGAGAGGTATGGCCTGCGCCTTTCCCTCACAACCGAACATATCTCGCCTGGACGGATGTCGTCACCCTCTACCGCGGCGTACCTCCGTTCAGGTGAATTGGTCCTCTCATTACCTGCAACGATGCAAGTTCGCAGTCAGTTCCGGTTTATTTCGAAAGCATCCGGCGACGCTGCGACCACGGCTGCGCAGATCAGGTCACCCGCGCGCCCCGCACCCGCCATTCCCGGCACGACGTGCATACGGCCGGTCCCTTCGTCCGCTGATCCAGCCATCGGTTCCTCTGTGCCTTCCCGAGCAGTTGCCGCGTACACGGCCGTAGTTGCCTCACCGTACGATTCCGGCCCCGACATCCGCCGATCCGCGACGCCCTCCTCTGCCCTCCTCCCGTAAGCTCCCGTCCCCTCGTCCGCCGCAGCCGTCCGCACGGCACGAGCCGCCTCTGACAGGGACGCACCGGTCGTCATCAGGTCGTCGACGAGCACGATCCGTCCGCCTTGAAGCAGCCTTGCCCCGCCGGGTGCCACCGCAAGCGCGCCCGCGAGATTGTCCATCCGCTGCCGGGAGTTGAGCCCCGCCTGGTCGGCCACGGCACGCCGCTGACGCAGCACGGAGAGCACCTGCGCCGCGATCCCGGAGCGCCGCAACTCGCCCGCAGCGGCAAGCGCGATCCGCCGCGCCGGATCGTGTCCCCGCGCCCGGACCGCCGCCCGCGCGGACGGTAGGGGAACGAGCAGTACCGGCCCGTCGCCACCCGCAACCGCGCTGCCCTGTACGTCCCTGAGCCCCGCCGAAGTGCCCCCGTGGCCCAGCGCCCCGGACTCCTGCAGCCCCGCCCGCACAGCCCCCGCCAGGGCCGTGCCCAGCGGTGCTGCGAGGGCCAGTGCGCCCCGTTCCTTGTGGGCCAGCAGCACGGCCCGCACCTCGTCGGCGTACCGGGCGGCCGCGTGCACCACGGGCAGCCCGGGCGGCTCCGGCACCGGTCGCACCCGGCTCGGTGCGGCCCCGCTCAGGGCGGCACGGCACTCAGGGCAGAGCACCGCGCGAGGCCTCCCGCAGCCTCCGCACTCGGCCGGCAGCACCAGGTCGGTGAGGTCCTGCCACCACCCCCGCATGCCCACCACTGTGCCAACGCCGGAGCCCCCCGGCCACCCCTGTGGAAAACTCTGGAGAACTCCCTGTGGACGACTCGCCCCAGGGGCTCACCCCGGACAAGAGAACGGGCCCCCGGGACTCACCCCGGATAGACCGGCGCGACCCCGTCCGCGACCACCTTCTGCCACTGCGCCCCGGACCGCAGCCGCACGATCCCGTCCTCCGAGTAGGCCACCAGCGGCAGCCCGTCGGACTCCGCCGCGGTGATCTCCTTGACCCCGCTGAGGGCCGCGGGCGCCGGCCCCTCCGGCGTGGAGCCGTCGACCTGGACGTACCGCATTGTCTGTACGCCGCCCTGCTCGCGCCCGACCACCACGAGCCGGCTGTCCCCGGCCCATGACATGGTCGTGACGTCCTCCAACTCCGGTGTCGCGGAGCGCAGTTCCAGCACCGACACGGTCGGCCGGTCCTCGCCCGACTCCTGCCGCCGCTCGATCCGCCCGATGAGCAGGGACGTCTTGTCGCCCTTCGCCACCACCATCGCCACCCGCACCCCGTCGGCGGCCACCCGGACCTCCTGGACGCGGCCGTCCAGGCCCGGAGTCCGCACCACCAGCGGCTCGCCCTTGCCCTCTTCCAGCAGGAGCAGCCGGGGGTCGTCGGGGTTGCGGTCGGCCACCCAGAGGTCGCCGTGGGCGTCCCAGCTGGGCGCCGTCAGCCGGTCCTGCGCCGTCTTGCCCTGGCTGGTCAGCACGGGGTCCCCGAGCGAACCGCCCGACACCAGCGACGCGACGTACAGGTCTTTGCCTTCGCCGGCGACCGCGGCCGCGGTGTCCTCGTCGCGCGAGACGGCCACCGAGCGCAGTTCCTTGGCGCCCTCGCCCAGCGCTCCGGGCACTGGATCGGCCTTGGTGCCCCTGCTGTCGACGGCGATCCGTACGAGCCGGTGCTTGCCGTCGATGAAGTACAGGTAGCCGGGAGACTCCACCGAAGCGCGGGCGGCGGCGTCGTCGGCCCGGCCCCCGCTGAGCGAGCACAACCGCTTGCTGCCGGACTGCAGCTCGACCTCGTCCACTGCCGGGGTGAGATTCTGCAGCGTCAACAGCAGCTGAGACGCCATCTCGTTGCATTGGGTCTGCCCGACCCGGGCGGCACTCTCGTTCAGCGGCACGGTCAGCTTGCTCTGGTCGTCGGGCGTCAGCGCAGTGATGCCCTTCTTCAGCGCCGTACCGGTGGGAAAACTCGTCCGCACCACGGGATCGAGCCAGTTCGTGGGCCCGTTGAGCAGGGAACGCACCATCTGTGTCATGGGGTCCACCCGCCGGCGTACATACACGGGATCGGCGACGGCCGCCGTCTGGGTCGTCGTGCCCGCGGCGGCGTTCGAGGCGAAGTAGTACTTGTTGACCGACATGTAGTTGCGCTGGAAGTCCGACTTCCCCATGACGACGCCCTGCGGAAGGCTGTCGATGCGCCACTGCTTGGTCTTCTTGTCCTTCGTGAGGTGCACCAGCGCGGTGTAGTGCCCGCTGGCAGGCGCGTACGACTGGTGCGCGTCCACGCGCGCGACCCTGGCACCGGTCAGCGTGAAGGACACGTTGCCGGGGTCCTCCCTACCGCCCGAGTGGTCCTGCTCGGTGCCTGGTCCGTCCGCGAGGACCGTGGTGGCCAGCCCCGGCTTCCACGTCTTCGACGCCGTACCCGTCAGATACTGACGAGCCGTCGAATAGTTCGGGTCGTCGCTGGTCAGCGCCTCGAGGAAGCCCGACACGATCTCGGTGGGCTGGGCGTCCTCCCGGGGCGGCATCGCGAAGACCCGTACCTGGGTGTCCTGGCGCGGAGTGGAGTCGACGCCGCGCAGATCTCCGCTGTCGGGCATCGATGCGCACCCTGCCAGCAGTACGACACCACATGCGCCGTACGCCGCCGCGCGCACCGGTCTGCGCCGCGCATCCCCCTCGCGGTCAGCGCCCACGAAATGCCTCCCCATGCTTCTTCGAGTCCTCCGACCCGGTCTCCGGGCTCGAGGTCTCGCTCCCCGCCCCGCCCTCGGTGGGCGTCTCGTCCTGTCGCCACGCGCCCGAGGTGGGCCGCGGCACGACGCGTGCGCCGCTGCCGGGCAGCGCCGTCGGGTCTGCGGTGGGGGTCGCACCGTTCAGCCTCGGGGCTATCTGCGGTATCTGGTCCCCCGCCGGCTGTGCGGGCACGGTGGCGACCTTCTCCCCGCCCCCGCGCGGCAGCCCGGCGTCATTGAGTCCACGATTGCGCCGCGAGTCCTTGGGCTCCAGCGGTATCGGCGAGCCCCGCAGCGGCTCGTCCGCGGTCCGCGGCAGCGTCAGCCGGAACTGCGAACCGCCGCCCGGCTCGCCCCACGCCTGCAGCCAGCCGCCGTGCAGCCGCGCGTCCTCCAGGGCGATGGACAGCCCGAGGCCCGTACCGCCCGTGGTACGCGCGCGTGCCGGGTCTGCCCGCCAGAAGCGGCTGAACACGCGCGTGGCCTCGCCGGGCTTGAGCCCGACACCGTAGTCGCGCACCGCGACCGCGACCGCCCCGCCCGCCGAGGCGAGCTTGACGACGACGTCCTTGCCCTCGCCGTGCTCCACGGCGTTGACGACGAGGTTGCGCAGCACCCGCTCCACGCGCCGGGCGTCCGCCTCGGCGACGACGGGCTGCTGGTCGCCGAGCACGCGTATGTGCGTGCCCTTGCGCTCGGCGAGCGGCTCGGCCCCGCTGACGACCCGCCGTACGACCTCCCTGAGGTCTATCGGCTCCGCCTCCAGCGCCGCCGCACCCGCGTCGAACCGGCTGATCTCCAGCAGGTCCGCGAGCAGCGACTCGAACCGGTCCAGCTGATCCGCGAGCAGCTCCGCCGACCGCGCGGTGATCGGGTCGAAGTCCTCGCGCGCCTCGTGGATGACGTCCGCGGCCATCCGTACGGTCGTCAGCGGCGTCCGCAGCTCGTGCGACACGTCCGACACGAACCGCCGCTGCATCCGCGACAGATCCTCCAGCTGCTGGATCTTCAGCTGCAGGTTCTGCGCCATCTTGTTGAAGGCCTCGCCGAGCCGTGCGATGTCGTCCTCGCCGGTGACCTTCATACGTTCCTGCAGCCGCCCCGCGGACAGCCGCTCGGCGATCCCGGCCGCCATCCGCACGGGCGTGACGACCTGCCGCACCACGAGCCAGGCGATGGCTCCGAGGAGTACGACGACGAAGAGCCCGGCGGTCGCGAGCGTGCCCTTGACCAGGCTGAGCGACTTCTCCTCCTGCGTGAGCGGGAAGAGGTAGTACAGCTGGTACGGGTCGCCGTTGGGGTCGTTGACCTGTTTGCCGATGACCAGCGCGGGCTGGGAGTCCTTGTCGTTGCTGTAGATGATGCGGGTGTAGCTCTGGGCGGCCGCCGTGCTCTCGTTGATCTGCGCGCGCAGATCCTCGGGGACGCTGGCGGAGGGGTCGACGTCCCCGGAGGCACGCGGGCCACGCCCGCCGCCGCTGTCCTCGCCCGCCGGCAGGGTCACCACGTCGAAGGCGCCCTGGCCACCGCTGGACAGCGAGGACACGAGGTCACTCATCCACTGGATGACGTTCTGCGAGGGACGGCCGTCCACCGTGATGCCGTCGTCGCTGGTCCCGGCGGCCGCTTCGTCGGCCTTCTGCTTGGCCACCGCGAAACCGCCCGTGGCCTGGCTCTGCGAGGCCTTCACCTTGGCGTCCAGCAGCCCGTTGCGCACCTGCCCGATGACGACGAACCCGAGCAGCAGAACGACGCCCAAGGACATCAACAGGGTCGTGGCGACGACCTTGAGCTGAATGTTGCGCCGCCACAGCCGCATGACGGGCAGCAGCGGCCGCCGCACCCAGCGCATGAACAACCGCAGCACCGGACTGCCCTGGACGCCGCCCTGCAGCAACCCGCCCTCCAGCAGGCGTCCCCAGCGGCCACCCGCCGTCTTCCGGCCGACAGGCCGCCCCGCGCGGGCCCCTGCCGACCCGTTCGCCGAAGCGGCACTGTCACCAGTCATCTCAGCTCGGTCCTGCCTTATAACCGACACCCCGCACGGTCACCACGATCTCCGGCCGCTCGGGGTCCTTCTCGACCTTGGAGCGCAGCCGCTGCACGTGAACATTCACAAGCCGGGTGTCCGCAGCATGCCGGTAACCCCACACCTGCTCGAGCAGCACCTCGCGCGTGAACACCTGCCAGGGCTTGCGCGCAAGAGCCACCAGCAGATCGAACTCCAACGGTGTCAGCGCAATCGACTGCCCGTCGCGCTTGACGGAGTGCCCAGCCACGTCAATGACCAGATCCCCGATGGCAAGCTGCTCCGGCGCAGGCTCCTCCGACCGCCTCAGCCGCGCCCGGATCCTGGCGACAAGCTCCTTCGGCTTGAACGGCTTCACGATGTAGTCGTCGGCCCCGGACTCCAGCCCGACCACCACATCGACGGTGTCGCTCTTGGCCGTGAGCATCACGATCGGCACACCCGACTCGGCCCTGATCAGCCGGCACACCTCGATACCGTCCCGCCCCGGCAGCATCAGATCGAGCAGCACGAGATCAGGCTTGGCCTCCCGAAACGCAGCCAGCGCCTTGTCCCCGTCGGCTACGAAAGACGGCTCAAAACCTTCACCACGCAGCACGATGCCGAGCATCTCGGCCAGTGCGGTGTCGTCGTCGACGACAAGGACTCGTCCCTTCATAAACGACATCATCCCATTCTCATAACAGTGGTGAAGGTGCAGGTGAGCATGGTCACTGAGCGGTGACGATAGTCGTACTGGGCCGTCACTGTCTGCCCCTGTCCCGCGACGTTGATGTCAGTAACGGATGTCAGCTACCCAGGGTAGGCGGAGGCTGACCATGCGGTCGGCCCTACGGCTCTTGGCCAGGCCGCGACAGTACCGAGCGACTGAGCCCGCCCGCGGATGTCATCGCAGCCGTGGGCCGGCTAGACCGCCCACTCCGGCAGCCGACCCGAATTCGGGAGCTGGAAGCGGCCTATCAGGACCCAGACGTCAACCGTTGATGTCGCCGTTGGATGTCACGGCCCCTCGCCCTGCGAATCACCGCAAGTGGAGGGGCCGTTGCCGTCGATCGAGCCCGACATCATCCCTTAGCCGATCGTCACCTGGCGCGACCTGGCACACAGCTCTGCAAGAGCCTCAGCCGTCACGGGCGAAACGACGCCCTCCTCCGTGACGATCGCGGTCACCAGCTCGGGCGGCGTCACGTCGAACGCCGGGTTGTACGCCTGGGTCCCCAGCGGTGCCACCGGTATCCCGCCCCCTGCTTCCGCTCCCGCCACCGGCACCTGAGGTGCTGTGACCTCGGTCACCTCATGCCCAGGGCGCTGCTCGACCTCGATGGACGCCCCGTCCGGGGTGTCCGGATCCACCGTCGTCACCGGTGCCACCACAATGAACGGCACATGGTGGTACCGCGCGAGCACCGCAAGCGGATAGCTCCCCACCTTGTTCGCCACCGAACCGTCGGCCGCGATGCGGTCCGCCCCGATGAGCACCGCATCCACCTCGCCGGCCGCGAAGAGCGAACCCGCCGCGTTGTCCGTGAGCAAGGTGTACGCCATGCCGCTGCGCGCCGCCTCATAAGCCGTGAGGCGAGCCCCTTGCAGCAACGGACGCGTTTCGTCCACCCACAACCGCCGCAGCCTGCCCGTCCGGTGCGCCGCGAGCGCCACTGCGAACGCCGTTCCTTCACCGCCCGACACCAGCGACCCGGTGTTGCAGTGCGTGAGGATCCGGTGCCCGCCGCCGGGCAGCAGTTCATCAAGCAGTGCCAGCCCGCGTTCGGCCATACGAGCGCTGGCCTCGGCGTCTTCCTTGTGCAGCGCCCGCGCCGCGGTCAACGCCGCCGCTGCCGCCCGCTCGGGGTCGCCGTTCTTGCCGAACTCGGCCCGGTAGGCGGACTGCGCCCGACGCACACCCACGGCAAGGTTCACCGCGGTGGGCCGGGCCCCCGACAGGGCGGTTGCCGCGTCGTCCACGTCGAAGCCGCGCACGGCGGCGAGCGCGACGCCGTACGCTCCCGCGATGCCGAGCAGCGGTGCCCCGCGCACGGCCAGCGAACGGATCGCCTCCACCAGCGCGGGTGCGTCCGTACAGACCAGTTCGACCTCCTCTGCCGGCAGCCTCGTCTGGTCGAGAAGGACCAGTACGGGGCCTTCGGGTGGCTCCTCCCAGCGGATCGCCGGTATCTCGGTCGGCCTGCTGTCCTCGCCGGATTGCGCGTGCTGATCAGCCATGCGATCAGTCTGCCCCTTACCCGGCGGACAATTGAAGGTGTGCTGCCCATACCGCGGCCGGTACCTGGGCGACCACCCCATGGCACGATGGCTGCCAACCTGCCGCCGCGACCGCGGACGGGCACCGTGAAGGAGCGACGATGAAAGACACTCCGGGCTGGGCCTCGCCCGGATCTGCCCCGTCCGACGGGCAGGAGCCCGGCGCGTCCGGCCCCGCCGAACCCGCCGACCGGCCCGGCCCCGCGCAGCCCGCCGACCAGCCGGGTGCGGATCCGCACGGCCCAGGCACGAAGTGGTCCCAGGAGCAGCCGCCGGCCGGCCAGTGGTCCGCACCCACCGGCCCGGCGAGCCCCGGCCAGGCCCCGCCGCCCCCACCGCCCGGCCCGGGCTGGGGCGGCGGCCAACCCCCTGGCGGCCCTGGCGGTTACGGAGGCCAGGGCGGCGGATACGGCGGACATGGCGGTTACGGCCCCTACGGCGGCTGGGGAGGTGCCTGGGGCGGTCCCCCGCCCGCGGCCAAGCCCGGTGTCATCCCGCTCCGCCCGCTCGGCGTGGGCGAGATTCTCGACGGCGCCGTCTCCACCATGCGTACGTACTGGCGCACGGTCCTGGGCATCTCCCTGACCGTCGCGGTGGTCACGGAGGTCCTCGTCATCCTGCTGCAGGGCCTCGTGCTGAACGACGCCAGCACCGAGGCTCTCGAGGATCCGAGCGCCACCGCGGGCGAGCTGACCCGCGCCCTCGGCGAGGTCATGGCCAGCTCCGGCGCCGTCGCCGTGATCACCCTGATCGCCACCGTCGCCGCAACCGCGCTGCTCACCACCGTCACCAGCCGCGCCGTCCTCGGCAAGCCGGTGACGGCCGGCGAGGCCTGGCGCGATTCCCGCTCTCAGGTCGTGAAATTGTTCGGCCTGATCTGCCTGCTCCCCCTCATCGCCGCCGGAATCATCCTCGTGGGCGTGCTTCCCGGCACCCTCGTGGCCGTGTTCGGAAGCACCGGCCCGGGTATCGCGCTCGCCGTGCTGGGCGGCATCGGCGCCGGCATCGTCGCGCTGTGGCTGATGATCCGCTTCTCCCTGGCCTCGCCCGCGCTGATGCTGGAAAAGCAGGGCGTCGTGAAGTCGATGAGCCGGTCCACGAAGCTCGTCCGCGGTTCCTGGTGGCGTGTCTTCGGCATCCAGTTGCTCGCCGGAATCATCGCGAACATCATCTCGGCCATCATCGTCATCCCCTTCACCTTCCTCGCCGCAGCGTTCGGCGGTGGAGGCTTCACCGGCTTCCTGAACAGCGGTGGCGACGACCTCGGTTGGACCTTCCTCATCATCAGCGGCATCGGCTCGGTGATCGGCTCCATGATCACGTTCCCGATCAATGCCGGCGTTACCGTGCTCCTCTACATCGACCAGCGCATCCGCCGCGAGGCTCTCGACCTCGAACTGGCCCGTGCCGCCGGAGTCCAGGGCTACGGCACCAATGCCGGCTCCGGAGGCTGATGCGGTGAGCACGACGGGGGGAGTTCTCACAGCGGTGCCGACATTGCCGCACGCTGCCGAATCTGCCGTACGGGCCCTCCTGCGCGTCGGCGACGCATGCGTACTGTCGCTGGCGCGCTCCGGCGACGAGCCGCCGGTGACGATCCCGCGTGATCCCGCGCGGGAAGCGGCCCGCCGCGAGCTGTCGAAGCGCATGTACCACGAGAACGACCCCGGTTGGCTGCAACGCGCCCTGAACGCATTCTGGGACTGGGTTGACAAACTGTTCGGCTCGGCCGCAGCCGCGACACCCGGGGGGACACTCGGCCTGGTCGTCGTCATCATGGCCGTCCTCGCGGTACTCGGCGCACTGTGGTGGCGCCTGGGCACACCGCGCCGCCAACCCACCTCGTCCGCGGCCCTGTTCGACGACCGTCCCCGCAGCGCCGCCGAACACCGCGCGGCCGCCGAGGCACACGCAGCCCAGGGCCACTGGAACCAGGCCGTCCAGGAACACATGCGCGCCATAGTCCGCTCCCTCGAGGAGCGCGCGCTCCTCGACGTCCGCCCCGGCCGCACCGCGGACGAGGCCGCCGCAGAAGCGGGCCGCGCACTGCCCTCCCACACGGACCGACTGCGCACTGCGGCCCGCGACTTCGACGACGTGACGTACGGCGGCCGCAGGGCGACCGAGCAGTCGTATCGCCGCATCGCCGAACTCGACCGAGACCTCGAGCGCACCAAGCCGCAGTTCGCGAGCAGCACCCCCAGCACGGCCCACAACGCCCGCCAGGGAGCCGCCGAATGACCACGGAGGCCATGCTCCCGTCCACCTCGGCCTCGTCCACCGCACGCCAGGTGTGGACCCGCGCACGAGGCATCGTCCTCGCCGTCGTCCTTCTCCTGGTCGGGGCCGTCGCCATCGCCGTGATCCGCTCCGACAGCCGGCACGGCGAACTCGACCCGCGCTCCGTCGACCCCTACGGCAGCCGCGCCGTCGCCGAACTCCTCGCCGACCGCGGCGTGTCCACGCGCGTGGTCACCACCCTGGACGAGGCGCGCGCCGCAGCGGCCCCCGACATCACCCTCCTGGTAGCCGTCCCCGACCGGTTAACGCACCGTCAACAGACCCGGCTGCACTCGGCGATCGCCGGCTCCGACGGACGCACCGTCCTCGTCGCCCCCGGCAGCTGGTCCGTCGAAAGGCTCGCCCCCGGCGTCACCGCGGACCCCGCAACCAGCTTCGACTCGACGCTCTCCCCCAAGTGCGCGCTGGCCGGCGCCCGGCGCGCGGGCAGCGCCGACACGGGGGGAATCCGGTACACCACCACACACCTCGACGCCGACGAGTGCTACCCCAGCCAGCGCCTCGCCACCCTGCTGCGCATCCCGGAGACCTCCGGGGACGGCGACACCGTCATCCTCGGCGCGCCCGACATCCTCTTCAACGACCGCCTCGACAAGCAGGGCAACGCCTCGCTCGCCCTCCAACTCCTCGGCTCCCGTCCCCATTTGATCTGGTACCTCCCCTCGCTCTCCGACACCGCAGCCACCGACACCGACGACGAAAAGGGCCTCTTCGACCTGCTCCCCGCCGGCTGGCTCTGGGGCACCCTGCAGCTCTTCATCGCGGCAGCCCTAGCCGCCCTCTGGCGGGCACGCCGACTGGGCCCCCTCGTGCCTGAAAAACTTCCGGTGGCGATCCGCGCCTCCGAAGCCGTCGAAGGCCGCGCCCGCCTCTACCGCAAAGCGAACGCCCGCGACCGCGCGGCCGCCGCTCTTCGCTCCACCACCCGCACCCGCCTCGCCCCCCTCGTCGGCGTCCCCGTCGCCCAGGCGCACGCGCCCGAGGCCCTGCTACCCGCCCTGTCCGCCCACCTCCACGGAGACGGACAATCCCTGCACGTCCTCCTCTTCGGCCCGCCGCCCGGCGACGACGCGGCCCTCATAGCCCTCGCCGACCAACTCGACGCCCTCGAAAGAGAGGTACGCCGTCCATGATGGACCCGACCACTGACAACGCCGGGTACACCGGGGACCCGGGCAAAGCCCGAGCCTCCTTGGAAGCCCTGCGCGCCGAGATCGCCAAAGCCGTGGTCGGCCAGGACCCTGCCGTGACCGGCCTCGTCGTCGCCCTTCTCTGCCGCGGACACGTACTACTTGAAGGAGTCCCTGGGGTCGCCAAAACGTTGCTCGTCCGCGCCCTCGCATCCGCACTCGAACTGGAGACCAAGCGCGTCCAGTTCACGCCCGACCTGATGCCGAGCGACGTGACGGGCTCCCTCGTCTACGACACCCACACCGCCAAGTTCTCGTTCCAGCAGGGCCCGGTCTTCACCAACCTCCTCCTCGCGGACGAGATCAACCGCACCCCGCCGAAGACCCAGTCGTCCCTCCTGGAAGCCATGGAGGAACGCCAGGTCACGGTTGACGGCACCCCGCGCCCGCTCCCGGACCCGTTCCTGGTCGCCGCGACGCAGAACCCGGTCGAGTACGAGGGCACGTACCCCCTCCCCGAAGCCCAACTGGACCGCTTCCTCCTCAAACTGACGATCCCTCTCCCCTCCCGCCAGGACGAGATCAACGTCCTCACCCGCCACGCCGAGGGCTTCAACCCACGCGACCTCCACACCGCCGGCGTACGCCCGGTCGCAGGCCCGGCCGACCTGGAAGCAGCCCGCGCCGCGGTCGCCAAGACCACGATCTCCCCCGAAATCACGGCCTACGTGGTCGACATCTGCCGGGCCACCCGCGAGTCCCCGTCCCTCACCCTGGGCGTCTCTCCACGCGGCGCCACGGCCCTCCTGGCCACCTCGCGCGCATGGGCATGGCTCACGGGCCGCGACTACGTCATCCCCGACGACGTCAAGGCCCTGGCCCTGCCCACCCTCCGCCACCGCGTACAACTCCGCCCCGAGGCAGAAATGGAAGGCGTCACGGCCGACTCCGTCATCAACGCGATCCTCGCCCACGTCCCCGTCCCCCGCTGATGGCACTCACCGGACGCGCCGCACTCCTCGCGGCTCTGGGCTCCCTCCCCGTCGGCATCTGGGACCCCAGCTGGACGGGCATCCTTGCCGTGAACGCCCCCCTGGCCGTGGCCTGCGCCTGCGACTTCGCCCTCGCAGCACCAGTACGACGCCTCGGCCTGACCCGCTCCGGCGACACGACCGCACGCCTCGGCGAGACCGCGGACCTGACCCTCACGGTCACCAACCCGTCCCGCCGCCTCCTCCGGGCCCGTCTGCGCGATGCCTGGCCGCCGAGCAGCTGGGAGCCCGGCACCGAAGTGGCAGCCTCCCGCCACCGCCTCACGATCCCCGCCGGCGAGCGCCGGCGCGCCACCACCCGCCTACGCCCCACCCGCCGCGGCGACCGCCAGGCGGACCGCGTGACAATCCGGTCCTACGGCCCCCTCGGCCTGTTCTCCCGCCAAGGCACCCACAAAGTCCCCTGGACGGTACGCGTCCTGCCGCCCTTCACCAGCCGCAAGCACCTCCCCTCGAAACTCGCCCGCCTACGCGAACTCGACGGCCGCACAAGCGTGCTCACACGCGGCGAAGGAACAGAATTCGACAGCCTGCGCGAATACGTCCCCGGCGACGACACCCGATCCATCGACTGGCGCGCAACGGCCCGCCAGTCCACGGTCGCCGTACGCACCTGGCGCCCCGAACGCGACCGCCACATCCTCGTCGTCCTCGACACAGGCCGAACCTCAGCAGGCCGCGTGGGCGACGCCCCACGCCTCGACGCCTCCATGGACGCCGCCCTGCTCCTGGCGGCACTGGCCTCCCGCGCCGGCGACCGCGTGGACCTGCTCGCATACGACCGCCGGGTTCGCTCCCTCGTCCAGGGCCGGACAGCACGCGATGTCCTCCCATCCCTGGTCAATGCGATGGCAACACTCGAGCCGGAACTGGTCGAACTGGATGCCCGAGGCCTGACAGCCACCGCTCTCCGTACGGCTCCTCGCCGCTCCTTGATCGTGCTGCTAACGAGCCTCGATGCGGCCCCAGTAGAAGAAGGCCTACTGCCCGTCCTTTCTCAGCTCACCCAACGCCACACGATTTTGGTGGCATCCGTGGCAGACCCGTACATCGCCCGCATGGCCACGGCTCGTGGAAACACCGAGGCTGTGTACGAGGCTGCAGCCGCCGCACAGGCCCAGAGCGAACGCCACCGCACCGCCGAGCAGCTCCGTCGTCATGGAGTCACGGTCGTCGACGAGACACCGGACGAACTTGCACCAGCACTGGCAGATGCATACCTGGCCTTGAAGGCGGCAGGACGTCTGTAATTCGAGGGGCTCTCTCCGGAGAGCTCCTCGAATCAAGCGTCCTGAAACGCAGAAAACCCCCGAACCGGTATCCCCGGCCGGGGGTTTTCTTACAATTTGTTCGGCGGCGTCCTACTCTCCCACAGGGTCCCCCCTGCAGTACCATCGGCGCTGTAAGGCTTAGCTTCCGGGTT
>NZ_JBIAUR010000024.1:0-169990 GCF_042893105.1 Streptomyces sp. NPDC001663
CACGATCCAAGGCCGTGACTGTCGCTTTCCCACGACCAGACCAACGAGCGGGCAAACCAACAGTCACATGATCAACAACTTCTGTTAGGACCTCTTAATGCTAGGTCGCTACTCGAGGCGGGGGCCTGGCGGAGCCGTGCGGACAGGATGCCTGCCGCCTCGTCCCAGGCAGCCTGCCAGCCCTTCTGGGTGTGGCGCGCCGACAGGGTCGATCCGCGGAGGAGGTCGAGGATGTCGGTGAGCAGCGCGGGATGCGCCGAACAGCGCCGGGGCATCGCCTCCAGCAGGTCCCCGGCACCGGCGATCATGAACGGCATGACCAGCCTCTGCGGCTCGGCGAGTGCGAAGGGAGTCCTCGACAGCCCGCTCGGCTTCCCGCTCCTCCCCGAGTGCGTGGTGCGCATGCGCGGCCAGGAACTGGGCTTCGACCACCGTGGCGCTGTGGACGGCGGGCGCGGTTCCGTCGAGACCGGCGTTACCGCAGTCAGGTCCGCTGTCGGGCCGCCCTCTGCCAGACGGATGACAGCTTGGGCGTTGCGGATCTCGCCGGTGTCGGTCCGCGGGGCGCCGAGCGTCTCCAGGATCGCGCGGGCCTCGCGCTGGACCCGGACGATCGCTGGCTGGTGTCCCTCGTCGCGACGGTCGGCCTCAGGCGTGTACGTGGCATGCCAACGACGCCGAATCACCAGGTTCCGGTGATGAGCACTCACCTGCCTCGGCGCGAGTCTGACCCCGTGGCCCCTCCAACCTGAACCGCCAGAGACGAACGGAGCAGACGATGAGTGATCGAGTGGCGTTCGTGGCCGGGGCCGGCGGTGTCCTCGGCCGGGCGGTCGCGGTGAGGCTGGCCGACGCCGGGCTCACCGTGGTGGGGGTCGACCGTCTCGGGCACGCCGATGCGGTGCCTACCACGGCGCTGGCGGTGACCACCGAACTCTTCTGTGACTGGGCCTCGCCGCCGGCGGGCCCGGCGCGCGAGGTCATCTACTGGTACTTCGACGAGGTGCCGAAGCTGACGGACCAGGTGGGTGTCGCGGAGGCGGACAAGCTCGCCGCGGCGGCTGCCAAGGAAGGGCAGTGAGATGACGGGCCGTCTGGCAGGAAAGGTCTGCGTCGTCACAGGCACGGGCGGCAGCATGGGACGCGCCACCGCGCTGGCCTTCGCCCGGGAGGGCGCGCTCGTCGTCGGTTGCGATGTGACGGTCGAGCCGGCGGAGGAGACGGTCGGGCTGGTCCGGGCGGCGGGCGGCTCGATGATGTCCCTGCAACCGTGCCGTCTGTCCGATCCTGCCGAGTGCGCACGGCTCGTCGATGTCGCGGTGGGCGAGTTCGGCCGGATCGACGTGCTGTTCAACCTCGCCGCCCGCAACCGCTTCGCCTGGATCGAGGAGGTCACCGACGAGGACTGGGACGGCGCCCGCCGGGACGAGGTCGACCTGGTCTTCTACCTCACCCGTGCGGCCTGGCCGCACCTGAGGGCCAGTCGCGGCGTGGTGGTGAACATGGCCTCCCTGAACGGCTCCCTCAGCTTCAAGCTGCTGCCGTCGCTGTCCCACACGACGAACAAAGCCGCGGTCATCGGGATGACCCGTCAACTGGCCCTGGAGGGAAGCGAGCACGGAATCCGCGTCAACTCCATCTCGCCAGGCCTCATCGAGAGCAACGCCACCCGAGGAGACCTGGCCGACGGCGAGTGGGCCCGCCAGATGACCAGCCGCACACTCCTCGGTCGGTTCGGCCGCCCCGAGGAGGTGGCCAACGTCGCGCTGTTCCTCGCGTCCGACGAGAGCTCTTACGTCACCGGCATCGACCTGGTTGTCGACGGCGGCATGAAGGTCTGGTGACCGGCGCCGACCAGAGTCCTCGCAGCGATGAAGGATCAATCGAGAGGAGGCCATGATGACCACCACAGCCCCGAAGCCGGGCCGGTATGACATCGATGCCTTGCGCTCCCAGGTCAGCGTCGCCACCAAGCACATGTTCGGACTCGGCACCGTCCGCGGCAGCTTCCGACTGCGCGGCGGCACCGTCTCCCTCGCCGAGCCGTTGACTGCGACCCGTGTGGACGCCGTCGCGGACGCGGCCAGTTTCGACACCGGCAACAAGAACCGGGACCGCCAAGTCCTGTCCAAGACGCTGCTGGACACGGCCACCTACCCGGACATCGTCTTCACCTGCATCGGGGCCGAACAGGACGAGGCCGGCGCGTGGACGCTCCAGGGGCTGCTCACCGCGCACGGTGTCCGAGCACCCGTCACCTTCACCGTGGCGAGGGCCGAAGTCGACGGGGAGGAGATCGCGGTGGAGGCCACCGCGACCGTCGACCGCTACGCCCACAGCATCACCAAACTCAAGGGCATTGCCGCGCGGCGCCTGCAGCTGACTGCGACCGTCCGCGCCCGACGCACCGACAGCAGCCCCGCCTAGCGCCCCCGCTGCAGAAGGAGTCAACGTCATGAGCACCCTCAAGATCGGCATCATCCTCGGCAGCACCCGCCCCAACCGCAACGGCGAACAGGTCGCGAAGTGGGTTCTCGATATCGCCTCGCGCCGCAACGACGCCATGTTCGAGCTCATCGACCTCCGCGACCACCCCCTGCCGCACCTCGATGAGCCGCTCCCGCCAATGCTCGGCCAGTACCAGCACGAGCACACCAAGCAATGGGCCGCCAAGGTCGCCTCGTTCGACGGGTTCGTCATCGTGACACCCGAGTACAACCACGGCATCCCCGGCTCACTGAAGAACGCCATCGACTACCTCTACGCCGAGTGGAACAACAAGGCAGTCGGCTTCGTGTCCTACGGCGGGGTCGGCGGCGTCCGGGCCGTCGAACAGCTGCGGCTCGTCGTCGCCGAGCTCCAGATGACCGATGTACGCCAGCAGGTCACGCTGTCGATGATCACCGAATTCGAGAACTTCAGCGTCTTCAAGCCCGGCGACCACAACCTGCCCGCCCTGAACACGATGCTCGACCAGGTCATCGCCTGGAGCACCGCGCTCGCACCGCTGCGCATGGCCTCGGCCGCCACAGCCTGAGCCACCCGCCGGGCTCCGTTCACCCATTTGCGGCCTACAAGAAGTCCCGCCATGTCCTACGAGCCGAGACGTCCCATTGCACCGAGGAGTCACGCCTCCGGTGATGCCTCCTCACCTGCCTGGTGGATGGGATCGCAGTGGCCCGCCTCCCGGCAGGAGGTCGCCGACCGAAGGGAGATCCTCCGCAGAACCCGCTCTGTCCCTACAGCTCATTCTCCCAGCGCATAACCCGGATCGTTAACGGCAGGAGTTCGACATGAGCGAAGCACTCGACCGGAATGCGAAGACCATCGCAGAGTTCCGAGCGAACGAGGGCAGGGTCGGCGGGGTCTTCGAGGGCGCTCCGCTGGTCCTCGTCCATCACCGCGGCCGCAAGAGCGGGCAGGAGCACGTCAGCCCGACGATGTACCTCCCGGACGACACCGCGCCGGACATCGTCTACGTCTTCGCAACCAAGGGCGGAGCACCCACCAACCCGGATTGGTACCGCAACCTGACCGCCGCCGGTGAGGGCACCATCGAACGCGGCACTGCCACCTACCGGGTGACCGTTCGCGAACTGATCGGCGCCGAACGCGACCGCATCTACGCCGAGCAAGCACGGCGTTACCCCGGCTTTGCCGAGTACGCACGCCACACTGCCGGAATCCGCATCATTCCCGTGCTCGAACTCCGGCGGGCGTAGCCCACACCCAAGTCAGCTTCAGCGAGTCGAAGGAGAGAGATCATGCCCAAGGCGGTCAGGTACGACGAGTTCGGCGGGATCGACGTGTTGCGGGTCAACGAGGTGGAACGCCCGGTGCCCAGGGACGGGCAGGTCCTCGTACGGGTGAAAGCGGCCGGCATCAACCCCAGTGAGGCGGCCATCCGCACGGGGGCGGTGGCGGACCTGTTCCCGTCGACGTTCCCCTCCGGGCAGGGCAGCGACCTCGCCGGGATCATCGAGGAGGTCGGCGCCGGGGTCGCCGGATTCTCGCCCGGTGACGAGGTGATCGGATTCACCCAGAAGCGCGCCTCCCAGGCCGAGCTGGTCCTGGTCGAGGCCGGTGACCTCACGCGCAAGCCGGAGAAGGTCTCCTGGGAGGTGGCCGGCAGCCTGTACGTCGTCGGCGTAACCGCATGGGGGGCGGTACACGCCGTCCAGCCCAAGGAAGGCGAGACCGTCGTCATCTCCGGAGCTGCCGGGGGAGTCGGCTCGCTCGCCGTCCAGCTCGCGCGCCGTACCGGGGCCACGGTCATCGGCCTGGCGAGCGGGAGCAACAACGAGTGGCTGCAGAGCCACGGCGTGATCCCGGTCGCGTACGGCGAGGGCGTCGCGGACCGCATCAGGGCCGCCGCGCCCAGCGGCGTGGACGCCTTCATCGACACCTTCGGCGACGGGTACGTCGAGCTGGCACTCGCCCTCGGCGTCCCGACCGATCGGATCGACACCATCGCCGATTTCGCGGCCGCCGAGAAGCACGGGGTGAAGACCGACGGAGGGGTCGCGGCCGGGCCGGGCGCCAAGGTGCTCGCCGAGCTTGCCGGCCTGATCGCTGACGGACGCCTCGAGGTGCCGATCGCGAACGTCTACCCGATGGCGCAAGTCCGCGAGGCCTACACCGAGCTCGAACGCCGCCACACCCACGGCAAGATCGTCCTCGTGCCCTAGCGCGGAGGTTGCTGACGGCGAGTTTGGGCGAGAGCAGGCCGCGAGGTGTGCATCAACACCGGGCTGCGGGCCGGCACGAGTTACTCGTTCCGCGTGCGGGCCCGCGACGCCGCGGCCGTGTACGAGGTGCCGGTGACGCTGACGGGCGTGCCGCCGTCACGCGAGATCTCGTAACCGGCGACGGAGCCCGAATCGTCGGTCGAGGCGCCCCAGCGCACGGTCAGGGCCGAGCTGGTCGCGGAGCCGACAGTCACTCCGGTCGGGGTGCTGGGAGGCGCGGTGTCGGTGCTCGAACCACCCGTGCAGGACGTGCCGTTGAGCTTGCAGCCGGTGGGCGTGCCGGTGCCGTTGGACACCCACCCGAAGGAGGCGGACGCACCCGGCGCCAGTGTGCCGTTGTATTCACGGTTCTTGAAGGTGCAGTGGTTGCCGCTTTGGGTGAGCAGTGCGTCCCAGTACGAGCCGTCAGTGGTGCCGGAGGGAAGGTCGAACTCGACGCTCCAGCCCGACAGGGCGGTACTGCCGGCGTTCGTGATGGTGTACGCGCCCTGGTAACCCCCCTCCCACATCAACGTTTTGGAGAACGCGGCGGTTGGTGTGGCCGCGGCGGCGGGTGGAGCCAGGACCAGCAGAAGCAGCCCGGCGAGCAGGGTGAGAAGTACCGACGGTCTTCGCATGTGCTGCCTCCACTGGGATCCGGTCGGCGCATTGAAGAGAGTTGGTCCATACCAATCTTCTGGCATGTGCATACCGATCGACGGGTCGACCGTCAGACATGCGCCAGGAGCGGCACGGGCCACGCCGAGCCGATGACCCCGCTGTCCGAGGTCTAGGTCGGCGGCTGCGAGGACATCTCGGGGCGGGCCACGGTGGACTTCCGGTCGAAGCGGGTCGCCGACTACGAGCTGTCCGAGCCCTCAGCACCGCAGGTGTGCAGCCCGGACGGCAAGCCGACCGCCGACCCTGCCGACGTGCCCACGCCGGGCTCCCAGCCGACGGACCTCTTCCCGACGGACCTCTACCCGTCACCCGACTACAGCTATGACCTCGGCGGCATCCTCCGCTCTCCCACGCCATGAGCTTCTGCAGGGGTCGGGCGTGTTCCGAGCCGATTCAGATTCGTACACATATACGATGCATGCCATCAACAGGCCCTGCCGTGGGGACAGTTCGGCAGGGCCTCTCGACCTCACTATGGGGGGATCACATGCGCATGCGCGCTGCGGCCACCGTCTTTTCCAGCGCCGTCGTACTCTCGGCGCTCGCTCTTCCGGGCGCCGCCCAGGCATCGGAGCACCCGGGGGCGTCGACGGATCTCAGAGCCTTCGCCTCGAGGAGCGTCCAGCCGAAGGACTCTCTGGGCGGCACCACCTTCACGGACGGGGTCGTCAACGGCGGCAAGGACATCGTCCTCGGTGTGACGGGCAAGAAGGCCGTCACAGTCACGTTCACCGCCTTCGACGAGGAAGGCGTCGCCGTCACCCAGGCCTTCCTGTGGCAGGGCACCGACAGTTCGAGCACTGACACCATCACCGGCGGCCTGGAGTCGGACGACACCCCCACCTGCACGGAAACGGCGGTCCAGGGAGGCTACAGCTACAGCTGCAAGACGGTCTTCACCATCGACCCCGCGGTCGCCTTCAAGGACGGCAACGGCACCGCGGGGACCTGGAAACTCTTCCTCGGCGCCTACGATTTGTACGCGAATGCCAGCTACAACGACGACGTGACCAGGACCAAGATCAAGCGCGCCGCCAAGCTGACCGCCGACGCCTCCCCGGAGCCGGTGAAGAAGGGCAAGACCATCACGGTCACCGGCAAGCTGAGCCGCGCCAACTGGACCACGGGCAAGTACGCGGGCTACGCGACCCAGCCGGTGCAGTTGCAGTTCCGCAAGAAGGGCAGCAACACCTACACCACCCTCAAGACGGTAAAGACCAGCAGCACCGGCACCCTGAGCACCACCACCAAGGCCGTCTCCGACGGCTATTACCGCTTCGTCTTCGCCGGCACCACCACCACCGGCTCGGCGAAGGCGACCGGCGACTTCGTCGACGTCCAGTAGGCAGGCGCCTGACCCAGACCGACTGGTTCCGGGCATCCCTGGCGCGGATGCCCGGACTGACCGAATGTCTCTCACGGGGCGTGGGTCGCTGCTGCTCCGAGGCCTGCGTCTGCTGCCGGTACTCACGAAGGGGCCGCCGCCCGGATCGGTGGCCACCTGCAAGTTCACTGCGTGCCGGCGGTGTTCGCGGTGAGCCAATGTCACGGTGATCGGCACGTCCGGGCAGCCGTTCAACACGTCGGTACGAGCGGCCTGTTCGGTGGCATCGACGCAGAGGTTCCAACGGGTCTTGTCGGCGATCCAGTCAGTGACGTACTGGCATCGGTAGCCCTCGGCTGGTGGGAGCCATGTACTCCGCTCTTGGTCGGCTTTGCTGCGGTTGGACGCGCGCGAGTTCTGAGAGGACGGTACGTAAGCCCTTATCCGGTTCGCCGTTGTGTGTGGATGAGGCGCAGTGATCAGTTGCTTGGGGTTAGCCGATACCGGGTGCCGAGCGACGGAATTCAGTGGGCGAGAACCGGCTCGGACGATGGCTGCCACTCTCGCCTGATCAGCCCGTAGACCCACGAGTCAGAGACCTCGCCGTTGACGACGCAGTCTTCCCGTAACGTCCCTTCACGCACGAAGCCGAGCTTCTCCAGCACGCGGGCAGAAGCCACGTTGCGCGTATCGGTCTCAGCTTGGACGCGATTTAGGTCCAGCGTGTCGAATGCCCACCACAGCAGAGCGTGCGCGGCCTCGGTCGCGTAGCCGTGGCCCCACGCTGCATCGTCGAAGCAGTAGCCAAGCGACGCGCTGCGGTAGTCCGGATTCCATCTGTTCAGGCTGCACCAGCCGATGAACGCCCCGTCGGAAACACGGTCCACGGCCAGCCGCGCCCCGGTGCCCTCCGCTGCCATCTGCCGGCAAGCCGTGATGAACTGCTCGGCGCGCGCGCGTTCGCTCCACGGTGGCGCGTCCCAGTAGCGCAGCACGTAGGCGCTGCTGTGCAGTGCGAAGAGGTCGTTCGCATCCGCGTCCTCGAAGGCACGCAGTCGAAGGCGGGCGGTGGACAACGAGGGGGTGGGCAGCGACGTCCTCACGTTCCCTCCCCTGATCGGTGGCGATCAATCAGACATCCGATGCGGGTCACTCGCAACGGGTTTTCTCGGCGGGCTGGCAGAACGACGTGTCCGCTCATCGGCGCGAGAGAGCGCCCCCAGAGGGCGGCACCTGAGGTGATGCCCGGTTGGGTCTTTCGGTTGGGCTGAGCAGGCTGGTTGCGGCCCGCCGGAGGGGCTACGGCCGTGGCAGGGTGAACAGCCCCTGCTCGGTCTCGGCCAGGATCCCCCGCTCGGCGAGCCGCTTGAGCTTCAGACGGACGTTGTTGATGCTGCTGGGAGCGATCTCCACGTCCATCGCCTCACAACCTCCCGCGCCCGCAGCGGGGCATCGGCCGCGGCGAACACCGCCATGATCTGCTGGTAGGCCGGATGGTCCGGCAGCTTCGCGGCCCGCGGCACGGGCAGTGGCGGATCGGGCAGCTCCAGCAGCGTCGTAGTTGCCCTGGTGGCCGCAGACGGAGGGATGCCGGGCCTTCCACGGGGTGATCACGGGCGGGATCAGGGCCCAGCGCTCGTCGGATAAGTCGCTCTTGTAGGACTGGCGGTCGCTCACAGGTGTCACGTCAGCACCCCATGCCTCCCGGGCAGCGGAGAGACAGCGATCCCACACGTTCCAGTGACGATAGATGTGACAGCACGTCACATACCGCCCTCTGAGACTCTCGAGCCGGCCTGTCGGCGAACCTGTGCGTCGCCGTGCTTAAAGTGCAGGACTGAGCCGCCTGTTCACGATGATCACGAGATCGATGTGTCAAGGGCGATGGAACTCATGTGGTCGGCTGCGTTGGCTGTTGCCTCGGTCGCTTGGCGAGCTGGATGTTCTGCGGTCGTGCTCGGCGAGCCATTCCAGGGCCCGTTCGGCAAGGCTGGCGGTTCCTGCCGAGCAGCCGTCCTCCTCGTCTCCGTGCTGCCGTGGGTGCGCCACGCAACGCCAACTCCCCTATGCAGGAGGTGGGTTGTTGCCTTGACCGACGCTGCGTCTTCAGCCCTGGCGCACCCCTGGCCTGCATGGCCTGAATGAGTCCCCGGACTGCAAACCATGATTTTGATCATATTGATTCGGGTGTGGGCGTGATGGGGTCCCGGGTTGTCGTGCACAAGTCATGAATCTGCAAAGGGGGATTGAGGAATTGAGACTCTTACGCGCGTCGACATGGCGGCATGTTGCTGCTGGTGTCGTGTTGGCGTTACTGATCGGGGTGGGCACCGCAGCGGCGGCGCCCACCCCGTCTGCGTCCGGCCTAGGGGCTTCGCCCGCGGCGGTGGCCGCCGCCGGGCCGCAGGATCTGGCGGCCATCGCTGCTGGGGGTGAGCGGCCGGTGTCCGGCAAGACGCCGTCGGCCGGGCCCAAGTTCTCCAAGTCGGGCACCGTCTGGCGGGTCATCACTCCGGAGGTGGTGCTGCGCAACACGGTGACCGACGCGGACGGCGATACCGCGAACCTGACATTCCAGGTGTACACCACGAACGCGGACGGTACCCCGAAGGCGCAGGTCGACCTCGACGGGTCGGGTCAGTACGGGGTGCTGGTGTCGCCGTACGTGGCCTCGGGCGGCACGGCGAAGGTGCCGGTGCCCTACGGCATCCTGAAGCCCGGCGTGCTGTACAAGTTCCGCACCTCCGCCTACGACGGCAGCCTGTACGAGACGAGCTGGTCGCCGTGGGCGGACTTCCGTATCGAGCCGTATGTGAAGTTCCCGGCGGCGCAGGCGTCGTCGACGATCGATCCGACCGTGCAGGAGATAGACGAGTTCACCCGGTCCAATCCGGGGCCGGCCTTGCCGACGTTCGACGCGAACGGTGCGGTGAAGCGGGAGGCGACGCAGAAGCGTACCTGCGGCAAGCAGGACGCCCAGGGACGCAAGCTCTGCATCGAGCTGTCCCCACCCACCGCGCAGTCCGAGGCGCGGGCGAAAAATCGCGCCGAGGCGCTGCGCAAGGCGGCGGAGGCCAAGGCCCGCAAGGCCGGTAAGTCAGCCCGCGGGCAAGGACTACATGACCCGCACCGAGGCGTGCCTCAAGAGCATCGGGTCGGGGAAGCTGATCTTCTTCGACGCGGATGATGCGCAGATCGGCTTCGCCACGTTCGACTTCGAGCAGCGGATCAAGGCGTACCCGAACAAGGGTGCGTCCGGGTCGGACTTCGGGGAGTTCGACCAGCAGATCGTCATCGTGCCGGTCTCGATCGGCGAGGCGCTGAAAGGCGTCACGATGAAGTGGAACGTCCAGTCGACGTGCTCGTCGTGTGTGACGTCGCGGATCCGGTGGGCCGACAACCAGAACAATCCCGCGGGCGACACCGCCTACTGGGCCGCAGCCGACGCGAGTCCCTACAGCGGCCGGTGGGGCACCATCCAGACGACCTGGTCCGGCACGGGCAAGGAGACCATCGACCTGGGCTGGTCGGTGACCGCGACCGTGGACGCCAGCAACACCGCGATCGCCACGGCAAACTTCGGATCCTCCGGGACGGATGCGATGCGTGAGCTGGCGCCGCGCTGCGACGACATCCTCAAGCCGTCGGCGCCGGGCTGCGTGTTGCCGTTCTTCAAGCTGAACTGGACGGTGGACACCAACCTGTACCCGGCCGCCGGGGCGTACTACTGGTACATGCAGCAGGTGATGCCCGATCACGCCGGCTCCAAGCGGTGGGACTCGCGTCCGACAACAGCCGAACGCGCGTGTGCGACAACACCTGGAGCGTGCACCCGTCGGATACGTCGGTGGGGTCGGTCGACTGTGACGAGTTCGCGATGGCCTCGACGCACGAGTCCGGCGGCTTCCCCAAGAGCGTGAACCTGGTGACGTCGGGCAGCAAGTGCGCCCAGTTGTTCACCGACAAGATGGGTGACGGTTCGGCGAACTTCGGCATCCTGGCGGACACCCGCACGGCGACGAACGGGCCGAGCGGTACGGAGCGGTGCGGGCGTGCCGCGATCCCGAGCGTACAGAATCAGCGGGCGTTCAGCGGGTTCCCGGCTCCGTCGTGGCGGATGCTGGACGGTGACGGATTCTTCGTGACCCTTCCCGGATTCGAGCACTGCACGTCGACCGCGACCACGTGCACGTGGAGCAAGATCAGCTGACGCAAGCCTCAGCGGCAGCAGGTGCAGCAGGAAGGGGACCGGCCCGCAGGGTTGGCCCCCTTCCTCGGGTGGGTCAGCCGGTCAGGGGCTGCCACTGGTCTTCCTGCGCGGAGTCGAGCCTGCTGCCCCACACCAGTGCCCCATCGACCAGGCCGGGCTTGTCCCGCGTGGCCAGGCCGGGGGCTTCGAGCATGTCCGCGACGTCTTCCAGGTACGTGGCCAGAGTGTCGAGTTCGTCGCCGGGTCCTTCGTTATAGCGGGACCAGCGGCCCAGATAGCCGGTCACAGCGTCCAGATACAGGCCCGAGGTGCGGTCAGCGACGCCGTAGGAGACGACAGGGATCCAGGCAGCCTTCCACACGGTGATCCGGTCGTGCTCGGGGCGGCGGTCGTTGAGGGTGTCCTGGTGGGTTTGCGCGTCCATCTGCTGCCGGTGGAAGGCGGCTACCGCGTCCAGGGTCATCAGGGCCTGGTTGCCGGGCAGACATCCCGCGCCGTTGACCCCGTCGTCGCCTGCCGTGAGAGACCACAAGGTGCGCAGGTCGGCGGGTATCGAGATGCCGAGATCCTGCTCCAGCCCGGTGAGGGTGGCGGGGCTCGCGCCGGAGCGGAGCGCCCCGTGGGAGTCGGAGGCGTTGTGCTGGAGCCAGCAGGTGATGCGTCGCCAGGCGTCGGCGATCTGCCGCCCGGTGACCGCATCGGCACCAGGACCGGCAGGCTCACCCTCCCTCTCGCCCTGGCCGTGGTTCTGGCCCGGGGCGTTCGCGGCAGGCGGCTCGGTGGAGGGGGCTCGGCTCACGTACCGAATCTCAATCCGGTCGGGCTCGCGGATATAGCCGACGGCCAGGGCGGGACAGTCCTCGAACAGATCGCCGTCGACCATCACGGTGAGGATGCCGGGCAGAGTCGAGGGCCGGCCCATGTCCGGATCGTCGGCCAATTGGCCGGCCAGGACCTTCAGGGCGTAGGGCACGCCGGCCCCGAACTGTAAGGCGGTGTCGCGCACGTGCGGGGGGATCTCGACGTTCACGGCCTGGTGCTCCTTGTGGGTCGGATGGAGGGCAGTGCCTTGCACACAGTAGGACGCGGAATTTGACGGTAGCCCAGCCCGTGTGGCCATTGCGTCGAGCGGAGATGCCGGTGGCGCGCACTAGACTTGATCTTGAGCTGGCTGCTGCAACTCCAGTCGGCTGGTTGCGTGTTGGCGGTCCAAGGCAGCTGGCCCACTTCCTGCGGGGACATACAGGTGCACGGCCTGTCCGGCGCTCGATTACGGGGCCCGTCCACACACTGTTGGGACAGGCCCCGCGCGTTACCCGTCACGAAGCAGCTCCGTAAGGCGGCCGCTTGACCAGCCTGATCTGCACACCAAACGCGGTCGCGGCGCCGGGCGGCCCGGAGGGCAGTGATCATCGAGCTTTCCTCGGCAACGTGATAGTTGCCGTGTGTGACGGGGCGCGGGTGCCCGCTCGCAGCCTATTTCTGCGGTGCCAGGGTGCGCAGGACGTCGAACTCGTTGCCCTCGGGGTCTGCCATGACCACCCAGTTCCGGTTTGATCCCTGGCCCACATCCGTCGTGGTGGCGCCGAGGCCGAGCAATCTGGTCACCTCCTCCTCGGTACTGCCGTCGATCGGGCTGACGTCGAGGTGAAGCCGGTTCTTGACGGTCTTGCCCTCGGGCACCCGGATGAACACCAGGGTGGGCGGCATCTGGCGGGCCCGAACATCCTCGACGGTCGGCACCCAGGAGCCGATCTCGACTTTGCTCTCGCTCCGGTCGATCACCTTGAAGTCCAGGACCTCGCACCAGAAGGCCGCGAGCCTCTCCGGATCGTGGCAGTCAACGATCAACTCGGTGAACCTACTTGTCATGACTCTCCCAGATGGTACGGACAGGGCTCAGAGGACCTTCCCGCGGACTTACGCAAGTGCAGGTCGGGCCTGGTGCGCACTCCCGCCCGCCGGCGGTGGGGCGGAATTTTCTGATTGCTCCCCGGGGGACTTGGGACCGGGTGGGTCTGTCAGGCCTGTTCGCCGAAGCCTTCGAGGAGGAGCTTGGCGGTCTTCTCCGCGCCGTCGGTGCGGATGGCGGTCGCCAACTCCCTTGCTGCGGCGGTGGTCTGGGAGGTCAGGGCCGTTGCCAGGGCGGCCGACAGGGACTCCACGGTCGGGACCGGGCCGTCGTGGGCCGCGCCGATGCCCAGGGTGGCCACCCGGCCTGCCCAGTACGGCTGGTCCACGAGCTGTGGAACCACCACCTGGGGCACACCCGCCCTCGCTGCCGTCGTGGTCGTGCCCGCCCCTCCGTGGTGGACGACGGCGGCCACGCGCGGGAACAGCACCTGATGGTTCGTCTCCCCCACGGCCAGGCAGTCGTCCTGGTCGTCGATCAGCGACAGGTCGGCCCAGCCCCTGGAGACGAGCACACGGCGGCCCTGGGCACGTACCGCCTCGATGGCCACCCCGGCGGCGTCGGACGAACCCTGCATGGCCATGCTGCCGAACCCCACGTACACCGGTGCTTCCCCGGCCTGGAGGAAAGCCTCGACGTCGGCGGGCAGGGGGCGTTCGTCCCCCTGGACCCAGACGCCGGTCTGTACGACGTCGAGATCCGCCGGCTCGCGCCACGGCCCGAGCACCGGGTCCGCGGCCAGCAAGGGCCGACCGGTGATCGCGTAATCGCGGACGCTGTCCAGGGGCGGCAGCCCCACCTCCTTCCTGAAGGATGTGAGTCCGGGGCCGTAGACCGCGTTCTGGCCCTCGACGTCCAGGTCCCACAACGTCCGGTTGTCGGTGACTCCCTCGGGGAGGGGCCGGCCGGGCAGCGGGTACGGCGGGTGGTGCGGCGACGGCATGCCGGGGAAGTAGGACACGTAAGCGAACCGCAGCCCCAGCTTCTCGGCCGCCGTCCTGGCCCCGGCCACGGCCGGGAACAGACCGGTCGCGACCACCGTGTCCGCTCCCTGGGCGGCCACGGTCACCGCCTCGTACTGCGCGGCGGCCAACATCGCCACCCGCTCGGTCATGGAGGGCGCGGCCGTGGACGTCGCCCCGGCCGCCAGCGCGCGGATCGAAAGACGGACCGGCACCATCTCCACCCCGACGCCGGCCAGCCGCTCGGCGAACTCCTCGTCCTCGGGCGCACACACCCGCACCTCGGCCCCGAGCCCCCCAAGCGCGATCGCCAGCGCCGCCATCGGCTCGACGTCCCCGCGCGATCCGTAAGACGACAACACCACTCGCATGTAACGGTTCCCCCTTCGTCCGATCAAGCAACGGTCGCCGATTCTGCGCCCTCGCCAGGGCCTTGCCGCAAGGCCCCCCACGCGCTGTATGTTGAGAGTGGCGAGGAGCGGATACGGCCCCTTGCCCTTCTTTGTGTGGGGCACGGTTCGCGTGCTACTCGCCGATGGCGGCGAGCTCACGCACGCCGCGAACAAGTAGCCCGCCGATCGCTTCGGCTCGCCGCGGGCACGCTCGTCACAGGCGATGTACCCCGCCAACTCTGCCCCGTACTCCGCGGCCCCCTCGTCCCCGGAGCAACCGCAGAACCGGCACCACCCCCGACGCCGTCGAGACGAAGGCCCTCCTCGCGGGGGCGGCATCTACACATCGATGACTTGCGCGGGTGTCCCGAACGTCTGGGGGGACGCCCTGCAGTGCGGACGGCTGGAACCTCGAGCGCGTCATCATCGGGGGCTACGAGCGCACATTGTGAACTGTCAAGTCCGTGAACGCGATCAGCAAGCACGCTTGCACCCTGCCGATACAGATCGACCACAGCGGTGACGAGCGGGAGTTCGAAGAGGCTGTCTCTGGTCGGTTCTTCGCGATCTCTGCCCCGGGCATCGTCGTCTACATCCGCTCGTACTCGTCCAGGGGCGCGTCGCACCGGTACCAGGCGGCGACGGCATGCTTGTACCCCTCGGGCATGTTCAGCCCCGCTACCTCGTCGACGGTGAACATGCCGAGCTGTTTGTGTTCATGGCTGACCACCGGTGTCTGGTCGGGGGTGAGCACGGAGCAGCCGTAGGTGACGATCAGGACCTTGCGGCCGGGGATGGGCTCGTAGATCCACACGCCGCCGTCGATCAGTGGGCCGGCCTTCACCGCCCAGCCGGTCTCCTCCTTGATCTCCCGCTCCAGCGCGGATTCCGGGCTGGCGTCGGTCGGCACGGTCCCGTCCGGGCTGCCGATTTCCATGCGGCCGCCGGGCAGCTCCCATTCGTCGCGCTCGTTCTTCAGCAGCAGCACGCGGTCCTGCGCGTCGAGGGCGACGCCCTTCACGGAGACGGGCCAAAGGGGCGGCGTGTACGTCATCACGGTCCTCGTCCTGCAGCGTCCGGCCAGGGCTTTCGGAACACGTAAGCGACAACGCACAGCTGAGCTTGACGGGCTGCCGTCCCGCCGCGAGCTCCTGCCCTTCGTCTCCCGGATCATGGCCATCGCGCCTCATCCCCATAGTGATCCCGACGGCCTGACCAGCATTCGCGAACGAGTATCCCCGCTGCGTCCCGGCTGACGCTCCCAATTCGGCTGATTGGGGATCCTCCGAAAGGAGCCGTCGATACCGCATTCAAGGAACCGTGTGCGCTGTTCAGTTGGTCTCTCTCCCCTCTCCGCTTCGGATGGCGCGCCGGGTCGGAGCGGGGCAGCGCAGGGAGTTACCGTCAGCGGCGTGGACGGTGATCACCGAGGGTGGCGCGAGTGTTTGCTCAGCGGGGCGGTGTTCGCCGTCTGCATGGCCGGCACCACACTGCCGACGCCCCTCTACCCCCTTTACCAGGAGATGTTCGGGTTCTCCGAGTTGACGGTGACCGTCGTGTACGCCGTGTACGCCTTCGGGGTCATCGGCGTGCTGGTGCTGATGGGCAACGCCTCGGACGCCGTGGGCAGGCGTGCGGTGCTGCTGTGGGGTCTGGGATTCGCTGCGGCGAGCGCTGTCTGCTTCCTGTGCGCCACCGGGCTTGGTTGGTTGTATGCGGGGCGGCTGTTGTCGGGGCTGTCCGCCGGTCTGTTCACCGGGGCCGCCACGGCGTATGTGATGGAGTTGGCGCCGTACGGCGGTGCCTCGCGGGCCACGCTCGTGGCGACGGCCGCCAACATGGGCGGACTGGGTTGCGGTCCGCTGCTCGCCGGGGTGCTCGCGCAGTACGCCGTCCGGCCGCTGTACCTGCCGTTCGCCGTGCACCTCGTGCTGCTGGCCGGCTCCGCTGCCGTGCTGTTGCGGCTTCCGGAGACGGTACGGGAGCGGCTGCCGCTGAGCACCGTACGGCCGCAGCGGCCCAGCCTGCCCATGCCCGTGCGGGCGGTGTTCGGGCCCGCGGCGATCGCCTCGTTCGTGGGATTCGCGCTGTTCGGGGTGTTCACGGCGGTCAGCCCGGCATTCCTCGCGAAGTCCCTGGACGTGGACAACCACGCGGTGAGCGGGCTGGTCGTCGCGCTGGCCTTCTTCTCCTCGACCGCCGGCCAACTGGCCGTCGGCCGGACCGGGGTGGGGCGATCGCTGCCGCTGGGCTGCGCCGGGCTCCTCGCCGGGCTTGCGCTGCTCGCGGGGGCGCTGCGGTGGGACCTGATGCTGCTCGTGGTGCTGAGCGCGCTCGTCGGTGGAGTCGGGCAGGGGCTGTCGTTTCGCGGAGCAGTGGCCGCGGTGGCCGAGGCGGCTCCGGCCAAGCAGCGAGCGGCGGTGATCTCGACGCTGTTCGTGGTGGCCTATGCGGGCATCTCGGTGCCGGTGATCGGTGTAGGGGTACTGACGGGCCCGATCGGCCTGGAGCGCGCCGGGTTGGTGTTCATCGCGTGCATGGCCGTCCTGGTCTCGATCGCAGCTGCCTACCTGCTCCGGCGGCCGGTACCGGCGAGAACGTGAGCGCGAACCCAGGCGGCGAACGCACAGGCTTGAGTCAGCACATCCGCGGACGTGGAGCCACGCCGAGAAGTGTCCGGCGACGCGCCGTACCGACCAGCGCACGAGTCGATGGCGCCGGACGGCGAGTTGTCCGATCAGGCCACAGCTGCGCAGCCCAGGCCGCAGTCCGTCACCCCGGTGCGCCATACGCAGCGAACCAGTGGTACAGCTGATATGGAGGGCCTGGGTGTCAACTGAGCATGCGGATGCCCACTCGATGCCCGGGCACCGGTCCTGGTCATGTCGGTGTGAGGCCGGTGGGAAACGGCGTGTGGGCAGGCGTGTCGGTCGACGCGCGGCCAGGCTGATATGCGCGGGTTGGATACCGCATGACCGGGTCTGCGTCGGAAGTGCTCCGCGGGTCAGCTGCGCCGCGGGTCCTCCTCGCGCTGCCTGTCCAACGCCGGTCTCGATGGACGTATAGGGGACTGCCTGCGCTTTCCCTGAATCCGGGAAGGCAGGCGGAGCCGTGGGAAAGCGCAGGATCGTGTTGCTGGGTGCGACGGGATACACCGGACAGCGAGTGCTCCGGGAACTGCTCGCACGAGGTGAGAAGCCGACCTTGGCCGGGCGTAGCCGAACCAGGATGCTGGCTCTGGCTGACACGGAGCGACGCGACGTCCGAGGCGGTCCGGGCCACGCCGGACGAGCCTGCCATGACCGCGGTGGCCAACCTCACGCACGCCTTCCTGCGGCGGACCATCGACGACCCCCTGCACCGTGAGCTGATGGCCCAGGCACCCGCGGTCCTGGGCGAGCAGTACCGGCACATCAACGAAGCCATCGCCCAACCGCCGATCGAACGGCTCCTGACCGTTTTGGCCGAACGCGGCGACCTGCAACCGGATGTGCCTGTCGCCACCGTCGCCCGGCTGCTCTTGGCAGGCCTGTGCGAGGGCAACCAGATCATCGCCGCCGCGGCGGATCGGGAAGATGCCCTGGCCAGGACGTTCCGCGCGATCACCCTGCTGATGTCGGGCCTGGCCGCCGACGACATCAGCGCCCGCGGCTGAGCTGACCGGGACCCCGTCGACGGCGCCGACGCTGAGCGGCCCTCGTTGACCGGCATGACCCGTCGCTACCGTGCCGCCTCGTCCTCGATGTCGCGGACCAGGTCGATGGCCCGGCCCAGGGTCGCGAGTCGGGCGACGAGGGTCTCGCCGGCGGGATAGAAGCGAACGGTGTCGACACCGGTGTCGCGCCAAACGCGCAGCCGCTCGCGCACCATGTCCTCGGTTCCGATCAGCGTGGTCGCCAGCACCATCTCGTCGGTGACCAGGCCGGCCGCGCCGTCCCGGTCCCCCGCCTGCCAACGTGTCCGGACCTCGGCCGCCACCTCGGCCCAACCCTGGCGGCTGTAGGCGTTGTTGTAGAAGTTCGTGGTCGCCGAGCCCATACCGCCGAGGCTGAAGGCAAGCTCCTTCTTGCGCCCGGCGACCATTGCGCTCAGCGCGTCCTCGTCTTCGGCGAAGGCGACCTCGGCGCCCTGGCAGATGTCCAGGTCCGAACGGCTGCGACCAGCGGCAGCCAGGCCCTGGTCCAGGTGGTCGAAGTACGCCTCCTTGGCGCCCTCGGGTACGAAACTGGTGCCCAGCCAGCCGTCCGCGATCTCGCCGGTCAGGTGCAGCATCTTCGGGGAGAGGGTCGCCAGGTAGACCGGGATGTCGTACTCGGCGCGCATCGACAGCCGCATGGGCTTGGCTTCCCCGCCGGGCAGGGGGATCTGGAACTCCCGCCCGGAGTAGGCGACTTTCTCCCCCGACGCGGCCCGCCGCACGATCTCGACGGTCTCTCGCATCCGTGACAGCGGGCGGTCGAAGGGCACTCCGTGCAGTCCTTCGATCACCTGCGGCCCGGAGGGTCCCAGTCCGAGAAGGAAGCGCCCGTCGGAAATCCGGGACAGCGTGATCGCGGCGCGGGCGATGGCCATCGGCGTGCGGGTGCCGAGCTGGATGATTCCCGATCCGAGCAGCATGCGCTCGGTCCTCGCGGCGAGGTAGCCCAGCGGCGAGGGCGCCTCGGAGCCCCACGCCTCCGCCACCCAGCAGATGTCCAGACCGAGCTTCTCCGCCTCGGTGACGTAGTCGACGATCTGCCGCCAATCGGCGCCGGAGGCTTCGATCGTGGTAGAGGTGCGCATCAGAGAGTCGCCTCGCCAGAGGCCCCGGCGCCCTCAGCCAGCTTCTTGATCCCCTCGACAGTGGCGATCATGTTGGTCTCGAACTCCCGCATGCGCACGAAGACGATCTTCTGCTCCTTCTCCGGCATACGGTCGATGGCGAAGGAGAGACCCGAGCGAGCGGGCCCCATCTGCATCCATTCCCGCAGCAGAGTGCCGCCGTCCTGCGGCTCCAACGAGAACCGCCAGATCGCAGTCGGGTTCAACGGGTCCTCCACCGCCCAAGCGAGCCTCCTCGACGGCTCACACTCGACGATGTGGGACGTGGTGGCCCACTCCCCCAAGGACTCATGACTGCTCCGGCCGATGAATCGGGCCCCCAGGGCAGGGCCGCCTCCACCATCCAGCCACTCGACCGATTGCAGTTCGGGACTCAGGCGCGGCATCAGCTCAATGTCGGACACCAGCGTCCACACCTCCGCCGGTGGGGCGGCGATCCAGGTGTGAACCTCAACCGTCGGCTTGTCCGCATAGCGCGCGCCCGTCCACTCCATGATCCCGCAGCCTCTCGCCAATGACACCCACGTGAGCTTGTGACCTGTAAAGTTGCGTAGATAGACTTACCTGTCAAGGGTGAGTGCGGATCTGCGGAACCACTGAGTCAGCCCGCGAAACGCTCCTTCACATCCGGCCGCTCGGCCAGGTGCGGCGGATAGCCAGGACCCATCCGAGCGCGGGTGTTGTCTGCGGTCATCGGCTCACCACAGGCGGCGCACACCACCTCGGCATGGGTTTCCTCCCCGCACACCTCGTGATGCATCGCGACCGGCGGGCCCGCTTCACCAGCCAGCCAACGGTCCCCCCAGCGATTCATCACCAGCAGCACGCCGTAGAAGTCGCGCCCCTTCTCGGTGAGCACGTAGTCGTAGCGAACCGGCTCCGCCTGGTACGGCCGCTTCTCCAGCAGCCCCTCCTCCACCAGCCGGCGCAGCCGGTCAGTGAGCGTGTTGCGTGCGATCCCCAGCGACTCCTGGAACGCGTCGAACCGCCGGATCCCGTAGAACGCCTCGCGCAGCACCAAGGGTGTCCACCAGTCCCCGAGCAGGTCCATGGTCCGCGCGATCGAGCAGGGCCACTGAGCAAAGGATGTCCGCCTCATGACAGCCAGCATAGGTTCGTCCAGTCATGAGACCCAGCAGGTGCAGCGAGTACGGAACCTGTGCGCGACGCCTTGTGTTCCATAAATAACGAAGTTATGTTGCCGCCATGAAACGTGACTTGCTGGGCAGAAAGCTGGTTGTCACCGGAGCGGCACGCGGGATCGGCGAGAAGGTGGCCCGCCTCGCCGCCGCCCGAGGGGCTCGTGTGGCCCTGATCGGCCTGGAGTCCGATCGGCTGCGCGCCCTCGCCGATGATCTGGGCCCCGCCGCCTCATGGTCCGAGGCCGATGTGCGTGACGGTGCCGCCCTCCGGTCAGCGATCGATGGGGCCGCGGAGGTCATGGGCGGCGTCGACCTCGTCGTCGCCAATGCCGGCGTCGTGGCGTACGGAACGGTGCGGCAGACAGACGAGGCGTCGTTCGAGCGGGTCCTGGACGTCAATTTGAACGGGGTGTTCCGCACCCTTAAGTACGCGACGCCCCATCTGGAGCGCAGCCGGGGCCATGTACTGGTCGTGGCGTCCGCGCTCTCCTTCATGCCGCTGGCCGCGATGGCCTCGTACGGCGCGAGCAAGGCCGCGGCCGAGTTGCTCGCCCTGACCTACCGCCAGGAGGTGGCACACCTCGGGGTCACGGTCGGCCTCGTGCATCCCTCCTGGATCGACACGGACCTCGTCCGGGGCGCCGAGGCAGACCTCCCCTCGTTCCAGGGGCTGCGCCGACGGCTGCCCTATCCGGGCAACGTCACCACCAGCGCCGACCGGGCTGCCGCCGCGATCGTCGACGGGCTCGCGCGCCGACGCAGCCGCGTGTACGTCCCGCGCGCCGTCGCCGTGGCCAACTGGGCCAAGGGGGCACTGAACTCGCCGCTGACCTGGCCCTGGGCTCGGCGTTTCGCGGCCCACGCGGTCCCGTCCCTGGAACGGGAGGTCGAGGCATTGGGGAGGCATGACCAACTCACGCCGGGTACCAACAGCCCCATCGTGGAGACCAGGTCGCCCTAGCGTGGAGCGCAAGGGGCGGCACCCGGCCGCCCCCCTTCTCACAGGCCTTGGACGATGGAGTCGTACAAGCGCGCGCCGGCCTCGTGCGAGGCCTCGGCACGTTCACGCCTGTCACCCAGGCCGACAGAGAAGTTCACACCCATCGGCAGAAGCACCTGCATCACCGCGTCGTCGAACTCGACGAAGTGCTCGGCCAGTTCAAGGGTGATGTAGCCGTGTACGAAGCTCCACAGCTGAGCGGCTATGACCTCGGGTCGCTGCTGCCGGCCCCTGCCGGAGCGCACGAACCGATCGCACGCCGCGGCGACATGGGCGTGGGCTTCTCGAAACGCCGGCGAGTGCCCACTCAGGCGAAGGTCCGCGTCGGACAGCGGCCGGTATGTCGCGCGAGTGGACAGACCGAACATCAGGTCGTACAAGTGAGGGTTCTCGTGGGCCATTCGACGACACGTCAAGGCCATGGCGAAGAGTTCCGCGATCGGATCCTCAGTCACCGGCACCTGGGCAAAAGCTCTGCCGAGTTCCTTGAACCCATGGTCGGCAACGGCGCTCATCAGCTCAGGGATCCCGCCGAAGTGGCTGTAGACCACCATGGTCGACAGTCCGCCCGCGGAAGCCACCGTGCGCGCCTTGATGGCCGACGGCCCCTGCTCGGCCAGCAGACCGATGGCCGCCTGGACAAGTCGCTCCTGCGCGTCTTCGACCCTCGCCCGCCCTGCCATGTCTCGCCTGCCTCCACCGTTGACACATTTAAAATAACTTGGTTATCTAAGTCTTCGCGGCAATGTTACACATTGTGGGCGACATGTCGTCACGGACACGGCGTACGTCTCCGGACCCGTCGTCACGCGCTGCCCAGTCTCATGCCGCCTGCGCGGACACAACCCCCGGGGCGAACACGACCCCATCACTGCCACTCGCGGCCGCAACTGTCCCCACGCACTTTCCCACCCCTCCATGAACTCAGCACGGGAGCAGACTTCATGCCGTACAAAGACAAGGGCCATCTCAAGATCGAGGACCGGGGAGCCGTCCTGGTCGTCCGTGTCGACGGTGGCCCGCACCAGGAGTTCGGCCTCGACATCTCCACCCAGCTGGACAAACTGGTGGACCGGGCCGACCGCGATCCGAACATTCGTGCCGTCGTCTTCACCGGGGCGCATCCCGAACGGTTCGTCAGCCATGCCGCGGTCCGATGGCTTCAAGAAGAGGGCGCAGCCAGCCCTACCGTCGGCCGCCGTGGAGCCGCCGCCGTCGTGCGCATGGCAAAGCACGTGGACCGATCTCGTCTCCTGGGCACCTTGATGCGCAAGACTCCGATGCGAGGTGCCCTCCAACTGGAGCGCCTGCACACGACGTTCCTCCGGATGAACCGCAGCGGTGTCCTCTTCGTCGCTGCCCTCAACGGTTCGGCTCTCGGCCTCGGCGCGGAGTTCGCCTGGGCATGCGATCTGCGGGTCATGGCTGACGGAGACTTCTTCATCGGCCAGCCAGAAGTCCTCCTCGGCATCATTCCCGGCGGAGGCGGCACCCAGCGGTTGACTCGCCTGATCGGTACCCACCGGTCCTTGGCAGCGATCCTCGAAGGCAAGCCCTTCACACCTGCGGAGGCTCTCGCCAATGGAGCGGTCGACCAGGTCGTTCCGCAGGACAAGGTGGTCACACAGGCGATAGAACTCGCGGAACGCCTCGGCAAGCGATCGAAGGGATCGGTCGCGGCTGCCAAGAGGTCGGTGTACTTCGGCGGCTCCATGTCACTGGAGGACGGTCTGCACGTCGAACGCGCCGAGTTCTTCGCCAGGGTGATGTCGCAGGAGGGTCAGACATTGATGCTCGGCTACCTGAATGCGACAGACGTGACCGGCGAACTCCCGCTCTACAGGCCCGACACCTACACGCAGGCACTCGCCTCGGGCAGCGTGCCCGGGCGCCGCTCGACGAATGAACGGTGACTCGACATGACAGCACCACAGCCCTTCATCCGGCACAACGTCACCTTCCCCTCCGGCGACAGTACCTGCGCCGGCTGGCTCTACCTGCCCACAGGTGTCACCTCTCCGCCCGTCGTCGTTCTCGGGCACGGCCTGGGCGCCACCCGCGAGATGCGCCTCGACGCCTTCGCCGAGCGCTTCGCACAGGCCGGCATCGCCTCCCTGGCCTTCACGTACCGACACTTCGGGGACAGCGGCGGCCACCCTCGCCAGCTCCTGTCGATCAAGCGCCAGCTGGCCGACTGGGACTCCGCCCTCGCCTACGTCAAGACACGCCATGATGTCGACCGCGCACGCGTCGCGGTGTGGGGCAGCTCCTTCGGCGGCGGCCACGCCATCACGGTGGCCTCTCGACATCCGGAACTACGCGCGGCCGTGGCCCAATGCCCGTTCACTGACGGTCTCGCCTCCGCGCTCGCGCTCGGCCCGGTCGCCTCGCTCAGAATGACCCCCGTACTTGCCCGGGATCTGACAGCCAGAGTGCGTGGTAAGGCACCCGCGATGGTTCCCATCGCCGCCGCCCCTGGTTCCCCGGCCCTCATGAACGCTCCGGACGCCCTCCCCGGATACCAGGCACTGCAGCCTGCTGGGACAACGTTCCGCAACGAAGTGGCGGCACGGGTCATTCCGACCATCGCCGGTTACCGGCCCGGGCGTGCGGCAAGGAAGGTCGCCATGCCCATCCTCTTCTGCGTCAGCAACACCGATTCGGTCACGCCTCCTGCCCAGACCCTGCGGTACGCCCGGACCGCGCCCCAAGGAGAGATCAAGCGGTACGACGCCGGTCACTTCGACTTCTATACCGGCGAGACGTTCGAGGCGCTGGTCCGCGACCAGATCGAGTTCCTCTCCCGCCAGCTGGACCCGGCACCCGCCGTGTCGACGACTTGACCGGATCGCATCACACCGAGACAGGTTCGCCATGAATTTCGCTTCTCTGCCCGACCGCCGAGCCGAGCTCGACCCCCAGGGGGCCGCGGTATCGGACGGGCAGCAGTCCCTCACCAACGCCCAACTGCTGAGCGGCGTCCTCCGGACGGCGCGTCAGCTCCACGATCTCGGAATCGGTCCCGGTGACGTCGTCGCCCTCAAGCTGACGAACCGCGTCGAGTTCGTCCTTCTGCTGTTCGCCGCCTGGCGGCTCGGCGCCACCATCACGCCGGTCAACCCGAGCATGACCGATGTCGAAGTGGTCCGGCAGCTCAAGGACTCCGGTGCGCGCCTGCTCGTGGTCGAGGACGGTTCGCAAACCACGGCAGGCCTGACCACACTCACGGTCGGTGAACTGAGCGAACATCAGGCGCCGGAGTGGGAACAGGCACCGCGTCTGGACTCGTCCGCTCTGGCTCTCCTCATCTACACCAGCGGCACGACCGGGGTACCCAAGGGCGTGATGCTCGACCACGCCAACATCGACGCCATGGTGGAGATGGGACGCCAGGCTCTCGAGCTGGGGCCGAGCGACCGCTGCCTGCTGATCCTGCCGCTCTTCCACGTGAACGGCATCGTGGTGAGCATCCTGACGCCGCTTCTTGCCGGCGCCAGTGTCGTCATCGCGGGCCGCCGGTTCGACCCCCACCACTTCTTCGACCTCGTCGAACAGGAGCGCCCCACCTTCTTCAGCGCCGTCCCGACGATCTACAGCATGCTCGCGGCACTCCCTGACGACGTTCGGCCCGACACGTCGTCGGTGAGGTTCGCGGTCTGCGGCGCCGCACCTGCCTCCGCCGAGTTGCTGGCCCGGTTCGAGGCCCGGTACGGGTTTCCCCTCGTCGAGGGGTACGGGCTCTCCGAAGGAACCTGCGGCTCCACCATCAACCCCGTCGCGGGACCCCGTCGCGCAGGAACCGTGGGGCTTCCCTTCCCCGGTCAGGAGATCCGGATCCTCGACGCCGACGGTACCGAGGCGGCGCCGGGCACGGACGGCGAGGTCGTCCTGAGGGGCCCCAACATCATGCGCGGCTATCTCGGCCGTCCGGACGACACGGCCCGGGTCGTCGTCGACGGCTGGTTGCACACGGGCGACGTGGGCCACCTCGACGCCGAGGGCTATCTGACCCTGGTCGGACGCTCGAAGGACATGATCATCCGTGGTGGGGAGAACATCTACCCCAAGGAGATCGAGGACGTGCTCGCGAGCGACCCGTCGGTCCTCGAGGCCGCAGTGATCGGCGTACCCGACGAGAAGTGGGGCGAGGTGGTGGTCGCCTACGTTCAGCCCCGGCCCGGTTCGACCGTCGACCCCGCGGCGCTCGAAGCGCTTTGCGCGCGCAGCCTGACCGGCTTCAAGCGCCCGGCCTCATACGTCGTGGTGGAAGCCATCCCGAAGAACGCGGTCGGCAAGATCGACAAAGGCTCCTTGCGGGCAGGCCACACCGCCGTCCTTGCAGGGCCCTGATCAGCACAGTTGGGGTTATGGGCCGCACCAGCTAGCGGCCCATGACCCCAACTGAAGGCGCCCCCAGCTGTGTGCGATCGCGCGGGCCTTGTCGGGGTCGCACACTCACCGAGGATCTCTCCTGCAGTGGATCTTCTGGCTGAACGTCCCGCTCGGTCTGGCGCTGATTCCGCTGGCCCTTCTGCGGCTGGGCGAGAACCACGACCCGAACCCGAGCCTCGACCTTGCCGGCACGACCATGGTCAGCGGCGGCCTGTTCGGCATCGTCTACGCCCTGGTGCGCGGCAACGCCGACGGCTGGACCAGCACGCCGATGCTGGGCGGCTTCTTCGTGGGTACGGCTCTGCTCTGGGTCGGAGCCGCTGCCGTCGCCCTGGCAGCGGCTGTGGCGTTGTTCATGCCCCGGCAGCGCAAGGCCGACGGCCCGGCCGCCAGCCTTGCTGCGGGGAGTGCTCCGGCCGGCGCCGCGGTCGCGGCCTGAAGCCCGGACTGAGGGGCGCCCAGCCGGTTACGGCGAGGCCGCCCCTCAGCTGTCAGGCCCTGCCCTCCAGGCTCGTTCGTCGGGTCGGCGCACCCTGGCCGAAGCCCCCTCGGACAGGGCGCCCCTCGGGTCGGCGCTCGAGCAGCTGAGGGGGCACCGCTTCCGTCACCGTGGGGCTCGCCGACTCGTCCTGCCGGCCAGGAAAGGCCGCAGATGCGCCAGCAGCGCCTCCGGTTGCTCCTCCGGGATGAAGTGGCCGCACTCCGCGATCTCGACACCGGTGACGTCGTCCGCGTAGTCACGCCAGATCTCCAGGGTCGGCAGGCGGGCAGGCAGCCCCGCGGAACCCCACAGCGCCAGCAGCGGCATGGTGAGGCGACGGCCTTCGGCGGCGTCCATGTCGTCGAGCGCGGTGTCCTCCTCCATGGCGCGATAGTCGTCGAGGCTGGCGCGCAGGGCGCCCGGGCGGGAGAACGCGCGGACGTAGCCGTCGACCGCGTCGGCGGTGAGTCCGTGTCGGTTGTAGCTCCACCGCTCGAAGAAGTACTCGAGATACCCGCGGATGTCGGGTCCCACGAGGCGCTCGGGGAGATCGGGCTGCATGTGGAACAGCCAGTGCCAGTACCCGGAGGCGAGCGAGGCGTCCAGGCGGCGGAACATCTCGCGGGTGGGAACGATGTCGAGCACGGCCAGCCGCTCGACTTGCTCCGGGCGGTCCAGCGCCCAGCGATGCCCCACGCGGGCGCCCCGGTCGTGACCCACGACCATGGCCCGCTCGAAGCCGAGCGCCTCGACGAGGCCTGCCATGTCGGCGGCCATGCGCCGCTTGTCGTAACCGGTGGTGGGCTTGTCGCTCAGGCCGTATCCGCGCAGGTCCGGCGCTACAACGGTGTGGTCGGCGGCGAGATCCGCCAGTACCGGCCGCCAGCAGTCGGAGGTCTGCGGCCAGCCGTGGAGCAGGACGAGCAGAGGTCCGGACCCGGCTCGGACGTAGTGCAGGCGGACCCCGTCCACCTGCGTCACTCCGGTCGTCGCCGTCGGCTGTCCCATGGATGCGCCGCCCTCCTGACACAAGCTAACCGTCTTAGACGGTTAAGCTAGCGGGCAGAATGGAGACGTGGCAACGGACGACATGTGGATCTGGGACGGCGGACGGGTCTGCCTGGACTTCGCCAACACCCTCCGAAACCGGTGGAAAACCACTCCGGAGGAGACACTCCGGGGACCGGACGACCTGATGGGCTGGCTCCGGGAGGCCCTCCTGCTCACGCCAAAAACCGCCGATCCCCCCACGGCAGCCGTGCTCATGTCCGCCCGACGACTGCGCGAGAGCATCGACCGGACCGTACTGGCGGTCGCCGACGGCCGACTGCCCACATCCGGCGACGTGACACTGCTCAACCGATCCGCCGCGGCGGCCCCCAGACCCGCCCTGCAACTCGTCATCACCCACGAACGCCTGGAGCCCGCCGGCACCACGACCCTCGCCACCAACCCCGCACTCGCGCTGGCGCTCATCGCCCAGGACGCCGTCGACCTGCTTGTTTCCGCCGAGATCCGGCGCGTGCGTGTCTGTGGAGCGGACCGCTGCGCACTGCGCTTCCTGGATCGCTCCCCGGCCCGCAACCGTCGCTGGTGTTCCATGTCCCGCTGCGGAAACCGCACCAAGGTCCGCCTCCATCAGGCGCGTACACGACAGAGCGGAGGGATGACGGAAAGCTGACGGGGAGTCCTCAGCTCACTCGGACGACCTCATACGAAAGGCTGGGCCGGGGACGCTCTCGATGTCCTGTGTCGGCACCGGGTGGCCTCGTTCGCAGCTGATCCGGACGTCGACGCGCCCGCCGCACTCGCGGTGTCGTGCCAGTATCGCCGGCCCCTCCGGGTCGGCTCGGTAGCGGTCACCCCACTGCAGCAGCCCCATCACGGCGGGCACCAGATCCATGCCCTTCGGGGTGATCACATACTTCGGCCGACTCCGCGAACCGGGCTCCTTGTACGTCTCGGTCGCCAGGATCCCTTCCTCCACCAGCATCCGGAGCCGCGTCGCCAGAAGGTTACGAGGACAGCCCAGGACGCGTTCGAAGTCCCCGAACCGGGACGAGCCGTACCACACCTCACGCAGGATCAGGATCGTCCACTTCTCGCCCACGATCTCAAGGGTTCGCGCGATCGAGCAGTTGGACGTGTCCCGGTCGAGCAGGGGGTCCATACCGGTGTCTTCAAGGACTTCGGTCCATGCATCCATGGGAGCGATCCTAACCGAGTTTAAGTTTACATTCAGATACTCAGCTAGCAGCCCCCGGCAAGGCGACCCTCACCCTTCGCATCGCCTGACGGCATGACATCACGCAAGTCGGACCATGGACCAGGCCCGGTTCCAAGGCATCGGTCCGACAGAGCTCACATGGCGACGAGAGGAAGCGTCTCTGATCAGCTTGGGGAAGCGTAGTCAGGTGTTGCGTCTGGTACGGGTTCCCACCGGGGAGGGGAGGCGTGGGCGTGCAGGTGGAAACCTGCGCCCAGGATTGCCCCTCGGGGGCGGTGTTTGCTGATCGTCGTCACGCCCTGGTTCCGGAGAGCCGCACGAGGCAGTCTCCGGACCGTGTGAGCGTGTCCCTCCGGACGCTGGCCCGCCAGGTCTTGCGGCCTGGTGGGGGAGGGTGTCCGGCGTCGCCTGGGCGTCGGACATGCTGCTTGGTGACGGGTCGGTCCGGTCTTGGACCTGTCCCGGCCGGTCTGGGCGGCAGGCGGTGTGATGACCGCCTTGGCTTCGAGCCTGTCGGCCACCGAGTGGATCATCATGGCGCCGCCGGCACGGTCGGTGACCGTTTTGGTCTGGTGGGCGAGGCCGCGTGCGGCGATACGCCGCCAGGCGCCCTGGTCACGGTCGCCCTGCCAGTCACAGGAGGGGCAGATCGCCCATTTCCAGCCCGGTACGGTCGGCCGGTCGGGGGCCTTGCGGTGCCGCAGTGGCACCAGGCACTGCGGGCAGTGCTTCGAGGTGTTGCGGGCCGGGACCGTCACCACGGCGATGCCGGCCTCGGCAGCCAGGTGCCGCATCCGGTCGACGATCTGCCCGCGCACCGTCTGCGACAGGCGGGTGTTGTGGTTGCGGCCCATGCCCCGGGCCTCCATCGAGCGGAGGTCTTCGATGTAGATGGCCGTGGCCCCGGCGGCGATCGCCTGGTCCACCGCCCACCGGGCGGCAGACCAGGCCAGGGCGTCGTTGAGGTTGGACCGGCGGTCGGACACATGACGGATCTCGTGGGTGAGAATCTGACGCTTGTCTGCCAGGTGGTGCCGTTCGCGACTGTCGATGAGGCGGCCGTACTGGTCGGCCTTCGCGTGCAGGTACTCGGACTGGCGGCGCAGGCGGTTTTGTTTCGACAGGACGCCGGACGCACGGAACGTGCCACCGGAGCCGAGCGTGGTGATCGTGCCGTCGTCGTGGAGGTGGGCGGCGCCCGCACTGAGCAGGGTGTTCAGTCCCCAGTCCACCCCGAGGGCGACCGTGTGGCCGGTGCGCTGCGTCTTCGGGACGGCGTGGGTGTAGGCGAGGTCGGTATGTACGGCGCCCGGATGGATGCGCAGGGTAGGCAGGTGCAACACCGCACTGGCGGGAACGGTCGGGGGCAGTGTGATCGGGCAGGCCACCCACGTCCAGTCCGCATACGACTGCGGATCGGGGCGGGTGGGCAACTGCAGGCGCAGCAGTGCCCGGCCCGACTCATCGGCGCGCTCGATGCCGGCCTGCTGGCCGTCACAGGCGGACAGGAGCAGCATGCGGGCAATCCGAGGCGTTCTCTCCAGCTCGAACACGTCGGCCGGGAACCGGCCGTGCTTCTTGTGGAAGGCAGAAATCTGCCGGGTGCGGGACGCGATGATGCTGGACGGCAGGTGCTGCCCGCCGGGCACTGCCTCACGGACGGCATCCCACTCGTCGGCGGTGCGCTTCTTCGCATCCGCAGGCCACGTTTTGAGGACACCGGCGGTCAGATCGGCCCGCCACTTCACGGAGCGCAGAGTGCGACCGGCCTGCTCCTGCGCCATGCGGACGATGCGGTCGTTGACCTTGGCGCCAGCAGGGACGGTCCACCCCAGGCGGCGCAGGGCCATCCAGGCATTCGACGGCAGCTTCTGCCCACCCGCGTCCACGCCGGAGGCCAGCGCGTTCACGTCGGGAGTGTTGCAGTGCTTGCCCAGCAGATCGGCGACCATGCCGGACACCAGACCGGCAGCCCAACCGACCCGCTCCGCCAGCACGCAAGCGCTGAGAAACTCACCGGTCTTCTCATCGACCGCGGTGCGCAGCAGGCCCCGGGCGCAGGCGGTGCGGGACGTCTGGTTGTCGGCGAGCGGCAGCTTCCGGCTCATGCGCGCTCTGCGGCCTCGGCAAGCAGCCGACGACGCGATTCCGCCGAGCGCATGCCGTACAGGCGTCCGGCGAACGTAGTGACCAGGGACACGAAGTCTTCGAGGAGTTCCTCCCGGCCGCCGGACTTCTTCGGATGCAGTACTTCCAGCGTTACGCCGTGCACGGCGAACAACTGCTTGAGCCAGCCGACACCGAACCGGGCGAGACGGTCTTCATGGGTGACACGGACTACGGTCACCGATCCGTCGGACACCATCGCCAGAACCCGGCTGAGTCCTGGGCGGTTCTCCTTCAGTCCGGATCCCCGGTCCTTGACGACCTTGACGACTTCACCGGTGGCGGTGGTCCGCAGCTCCTCTTCCTGCGCGGCCAGAGAAGTCTCCTGGCCGGTGGAGCCGGAGACGCGGACGTAGAGGAGTTCCAGGCGGGGCCGGTCGGTGCCGCCGCGCTTCAGGTTCTCGATGTCGACGGAGGAGAAGCGGCGTTCGCGGCCGACCCAGGTGAACGGGATCTTTTCGTCGAGCGCCCACTGACGCAGCGTCATGGGGTGGATTCCCAGGCGCTTCGCGGCCTTCGACATACGCAGCAACTCCATACGGAGCACTGTACACAGAGAGCACTACGGAAAGCTTGGGATAACTAATGAAATCCGCGAGCCTGTGGCGCGCTACTCCAAGGAGCACAAGCACGTGACGCGGCAACGGATCACCGAGAAGGCCGGCCGCCGATTCAGGAAGGACGGGACAGACGGCTCGGCATCGCGATCCTGACGGCGGCGCCGGACTCACCGACGGCGCGCTCTACGCCCAGATCGCCTCGACTTCCGCCTCTTTGCCAGGCAGCGGCGGGACATCCCGGCCTCAGCGGCGACGTGCGCGATCGCACGCGCGGCGTCCACACGTTCGCATGATCGGCGACACCCTTGCGGTGTCAGCGGGGAATGGGGACGCCCCGCCACATCGCCGCTCTGGTCCCAGATGTGAGCACTCACGCGTTTCGCCATGTGCCAGGACACGGACAATGCCTCCGTGTCCTGGGCGCGCGACGTCAAGGTTCATCGTGATCATTCCCGGGCGGGAGCCGATCGATCCACGCGGTGATAGGGGCCCGTGGCTGTCAGCCGGTCATCCGATTGAACTTGCGCACCTGCTTGTCGAAGGTCCGGGCAGGGAGGATGCGACGCAGCAGCTTGAGGCGTGGGGCCTGTGAGCCGGCGGGATAGCTCAGTTTCGGGTTTCGGTCGGTCGCCGCCGCGACGACCACCTTGGCGATGACGGCGGGATCGTCGCCGTTCCTCAGCCCCTCCTCAATCACCTCGTCGTAGATGGCCCGTTGGTGGGCGTATACCGGCACAGGGGTGTCGGCCTCCACCGAGTTCGTGTCGAACGAGGTGTTGAGGGGGCCGGGTTGGACGCGCAGAACCCGAACGCCGTGCTCGCGGATCTCGTGGTCCAGGGACTCGGTGTAGCCCTCGACCGCATGCTTGGTCGCGATGTAGACGGACATGAAGGGGTTGCCGACGAACCCGCCCAAGGAAGAGATGTTGATGACGCGCCCGTGACCCTGGCCGCGCATGTGCGGCAGGACGGCCCTGGTCATGCGCATGAGGCCGAAGACATTCACATCGAACACGCGCTGCGCCTGGGCGACGGAGATTTCCTCGGCGGCGCCGTTGATGCCGAGCCCGGCGTTGTTGACCAGGACATCGATCCGCCCGAACCGGTCGATCACCTCTTGGACGACGCTGCTCACCGAGTCGTCGCTGGTCACGTCTAGGGGGAGGAACGTCACACCGTCGCCAGGCGTGCTGTCCGGCGTCTTCCGGCTCGTCCCGACCACGTCGAACCCCGCCTGGGCGAGTGCGCGTGCTGTTGCCCTGCCGAGACCCGAGGACGCGCCCGTCACGAGTGCCACCGGCCGATTTGCTGTCATAGCTGCCTCCCGAGGTCTTTACATTACGGTCGTACTACCAAGGGCCTCGCTCGGGAAGCCCTGAGCGCGATCGCCGACATCCCGGCGCCGGCTTCAAGCTGCAGCCTGCACCTCGACTGCTCGAGACGAGCAGGGCTTCTTCACCCCGCTGAAACCACGACCGCCCGGCGACACTGCGGCCGGCCCTCCTACCCCTTACGAAAGGGTGAAACAGACATCAACTCGCGTAACCCGCTCAGGACTGCAACTGGGCGAAGAGCGTCGCCAGGTCGATGAGGCCCCAGTGCTCGGCGAGCTTCCCGTCGACCACCTTGAACATGCGGAGCTCCAGGACCTTGATCGATCGGCCGGTGGCGGGAGTGCCGTTGAAGGACCCGGTGTTCGTGCCGGTGAGGATGAAGCTGATCGCGAACCAATCGTCCTCGGCGACGACACGGACCGGCGTGGCGGCGAAGTCGGGGACCGCGTCGAGGAACGACGCCAGCACCGCGCGGGTCTCCTCGACGCCGGTGGTGGTTCCGTCGGCGGCATGGGAGCGGAAGTCCGGCGCGTACAGGTCGAACAGGGCGTCGAGGTCACGCAGGTTGACGCGCCTGACGTACTCATCCGCAAGCCGGTGCAAGTCGGCGGTGGAGGTCTGGGTTTTGACGTTCGAGGAAGACATGTGCTTCTCCCATATAGATGGAGCGGAGCGACTCCGCCCCGATGACGGACCGTGAATTAATGGGCTCACGTGTGCATACCGGCTAGCCGGGACCCGGTAGCGCCGGGGTTTGTCAGGCGGTGTGGACCGGGTTCATCACTCGGAGAGGGCCGGGTAATCGGTGTAGCCGGCCTTGTCACCGCCGTAGAAGGTGGCGGGGTCCGGGGTGTTCAGCGGCGCGCCGGTGCGTACGCGCTCGACCAGGTCGGGGTTGGCGAGCGCCATGGTGCCGACGGTGACGACGTCGGCGACACCGTCTTCGACGTCCTTGGCGCGGGTGTCGATGTCGGTGCCGGCCCGGTTGAGGACCAGGGTGGTCGGCTGCTTGCGTCGGTGCGCAGACGCTCCTCGACCACGGAGATCTGCGCCGCATCGGTGAGGTCTGCGGCGACGACGTCCACCGCACGGCCCGTGCGGCTGCGGATGTCCGACGCCAGCGTCTCCAGCCGCGCAGCGTTGCGGGCCACCAGGATCAGGTCGTAGCCCCGGTCGGCAAGCCGCTGCGCGTAAGCGGCACCCAGGCCGGCGGACGCGCCGGTGACGACAGCGGTCTTGTTCTGCGTGGTCATAGAGGGATCTCGTTTCTGGGCTGGCGGATGAGTAGAGGGGCCAGAGCATCGACCTCGCTTTAGATTACGGTAGCTATCTAAAGCGATCCGGTCAACGCCCGCCATCCCGCCAACCACCGCCCGCGGCCGGAGACCGAAGCGGATCCACAGGCCCCCCGCCTTGCGGCAGCGAGAAAGAGCCGTGCAGGAAGAGGGCGTCGCGGCCGGGCGCCGACGCTTCGCGTACGATAGATGCACTTAACTATCTAACGTGGGCCGGTGAGTGATGAGTCGGGTTTCGCAGGCACAAGCGCTCGAGAACCGCAGGCGCGCGGTCGCCGCGGCCTCCAAGCTGTTCCGGGAACGCGGCGTGAACGGCATCAGCGTCGCCGATCTGATGAAGTCCATCGGGCTGACCACGGGTGGCTTCTACAAGCAGTTCGCCTCAAAGGAGGCTCTGGTGGCCGAGGCGGCTCAGGCCGCTTTCGGAGACCTGGACGTACTCCTGGCGTCGCTCGACACAGACCACGGCGATCACGACACCGCTCGCGGCGCCCTCGTGGACTTCTACCTGTCGGCCGAGCACCGTGACCAGCCCGGCACCGGTTGCCCCACCGCGGGATTCGCAGGAGACGTGGCTCGCGAACCCACAGCCGGGGAGGTGCGCGAAACGTACGCAACCGGAGTCCAGCAATTCGCCTCGTGGATGTCCACCGACGCCGCCGACGGCCTCCCCATGGTGGCCACTCTGGTCGGCGCGATCCTGCTCGCCCGGGCCACGGCGGGCACAGAACTGTCGGAGAGGATCCTGGAATCGACCCACAAGGCCCTGACTGCATCACAGGACCTTGAACCGGAATCCTGAAACGGACCATTCGACTCGCCAACGCCACGGGCGAGCGGACCTGAGCCCCTGCGCTCCCGGACCGCTCCCCCGCCCACAACCGCCGCCGGCGCTCCATGCCCCGCTGCGGCAACCGCACCGAGGTCCGCCCCCAGCACCACCAAGCCCGCGACCAGGCGGTGCGGCCACACCCGGCGGGCTGAACCGCTACGAACACCTGGCGCAATCGCGCTCAGCCCTGTCGACGAGCCTCATGCGAAATGCGGGGCCGGGGGCAGCATCCGCAGCCCCGCGCCAGCATGGCCGGACCTTCCGGGTCGGCGCGGCAACGGTCGCCCCACTGCAAGAGCCCCATCACCGCCGGAATCATCCATGCCGTTGGGCGTGATCACCCACTTCGGCCGACTCCGCGAGCCCGATGCTTTGCAGGTCTCGGCGGCCCCCCTCCCTCCACCAGCATCCGGAGCAGCCCCGCGAGGAGGTTGCGAGGACAGCCGAGGGCGCGTTCAAAACCACTGAAGCAGGTCGGACCGTACGAGACCTCGCGCACCCAGCCCAGCTGAGTTTACTTTTCTATACTCAGTCGGTAGCGTCATGACCGGCACATCAACCCGACCGCACGCGAAAAACGGGCGCGCACGCGGACCTGCGCGAAGAATCACACAGCCCACCGGAACACCCACGCAGAAAGACGGCCGACATGAAGGCATTCGTCGTCGAGAAGTACGGCAAGGACGGCGCACGCGCCGCAGAGGTGCCCGAGCCCACGGTCGGGGACCGCGACGTCCTGGTCAGAGTGAGCGCCGCCAGCATCAACCCGCTGGACAAAATGGTCCGCAACGGGGAGTTCAAGCAGCTCCTCAAGTACAAGCGTCCGTTCGTACTCGGCCACGACGTGGCCGGCGTCGTGACCCGGGTCGGCTCCGCCGTACACGGCCTCAAAGTCGGCGACGAGGTCTACGCCCGTCCGCGCGACCTGCGGATCGGGGCCTTTGCGGAGTTCATCGCGATCGACGTGGACGACGTCGCACCCAAGCCGGCCTCCCTCACCCTCAACGAGGCAGCCGCGGTGCCGTTGGTGGCCCTTGCCGCCTGGCAGATTCTCGTCGACAAGGCCCACGTGAAGCCGGGGCAGAAGGTGCTCATCCACGCCGGTGCCGGTGGCCTCGGATCGACCGTCATCCAGCTCGCCAAGCACCTCGGCGCCACGGTGGCGACGACCACGAACACCGACACCGAGAAGTTGGTCAGGAGCCTCGGCGCCGACGTCGTCATCGACTACACCAAGGAAGACTTCTCGAAGGTGCTGTCCGGCTACGACCTGGTGCTGGACTCCGTGGGCGGAGCGAACCTCGAGAAGTCGCTGACCGTACTGAAGCCCGGCGGCCTGGCCATCAGTGTCGTCGGCCCGCCGGACGCCGGCTTCGCCAAGCAGCTCGGCGCCCCCTCCTTTCTGGGCCTGGTCATGAACGTGCTCAGCCGCAAGGTGCGGAAGCAGGCCAAGGCGCTGGGCGTGCGCTACCAGTTCTTCTTCATGCGGGCCAACGGCTCCCAGCTCCGCAAAATCGGCGCCCTCTACGACAGCGGGAAACTCCGCCCGGTCATCGACAGCACCTTCCCGTTCGACCAGACGCTCGATGCGGTGGCGTACGTCGAGCAGGGCCGCACCAAAGCCGGCAAGGTCGTGGTCTCGATGACCCCCGACAACGACTGAGGGCAGTCCGGCCCGAGCCCCCTCCGTCTGGCACGATCACTGGTGGGGGGAGACGTCGCCGCGATCCAGCGGCGACCGCGGTCAGGGAGAACCGCCGCTGTGATCGTCTCGGTGCCTCCCATGCCGTACGTCCAGCGACACAACACGCCCCACAGCTCCCTGACGCCCCGAGCCGTGGGCAAGCCCTCACTCCCGTGACGTGTCAGACGTGTGATCACGGCGGACGGACCCGCCCCGCATGCGTGGGCAGCCATGCTCAGGACAGCTGTGTCCGCCCGCCGAGCGACGCACTGCGCCAGTTGGGGGCGCGGTCCTTGTCGACCAGGGCCGCACGGACACCCTCCAGGAAGTCCGGTGTACGGATGGTCGTGCGCGTGAGGGCGAGTTCGGCGTCGAGGCACTCTCGCAGCGTGTGCTGCCTGCCCCGGGCCAGCAGGGCGTGAGTGATCTCCAGGCTCTGCGGTGAGGCGGACTCCGTGGCGGCCAGCGCGGCTGCCGCCCAGGGGGTGTCGAGGTGGCGCAGGCGTTTCTCGATCTCACCGAGGGTCGGCGCACCGAACGCCCAGTCCACGTCCCCGCGCACCTTCGCCAGCGCGCTGCCCGCCACCGGGGAACGGCCGGCAAGGCGGTTCAGGACCACGTCCACAGGGTCGCCGGGGCTGTCGGCCAGGGCCTCTCCGACCGCGTCTAGCTCGTCCGCGGGGACGAAGTGCGTGGCCAGCCCCGTGTACAGCGCGTCGGCCGCGTCGAGCCGGTGTCCGGTCAGTCCCAGGTACATGCCGATCGCGCCGGGCAGCCTCGGCAGGAAGTAGCTGGCCCCGATGTCCGGGAAGAACCCGATCCCGGTCTCCGGCATCGCCAGCACCGCGCGCTCGCTGACGACGCGGAAACTGCCGTGGACGGACAGACCGAGACCGCCGCCCATGCACAGGCCGTCGATGAGCGACACAACCGGCACGGGATACTCGGCGATCCGGGCGTTGAGCCGGTACTCGGAGGCGAAGAACCGCTCACTGGCCTCGGCATTCCCGGCGAGGCTGTACTCGCGGATCGTACGGATGTCTCCACCGGCACAGAACGCCTTCGGGCTGGTACTGGCGATCAGCACAGCGGACAGCGGTGTGTCCTCCCACGCGGCGAGCACACGGTCGATGGCGGCGACCATGCCTGTCGTCAGGGCGTTGAGCGCCTTGGGCCGGTTCAGCAGGATGCGGCCGACGCTCCGATGGACATCGGCGAGAATCTCGACCGCTGCGGTATCAGTCACGGTCGTCACCTCGCCATCCGTGCGGACCTGCTGTCGTGGCCATCACGTTCCTCACTCGCCAGGTGTCAGGCGTAGATCTGCGCGTAGAGATCCTGGATCTCGTCCACGGTGGGTACGACGGGGTTGTTGGCCGGGGATCCGGACGCGAGCGCCTGCTCTGCCATGAGGGGCGACAGGCGGAACCACTCGTCCTTGTCGATGCCGTGGGCTCTTGGGGTGGGCACCTCAAGATCCTTGCACAGGGCCCGGAGCGCCTCCACGAGCCTATCGGCGGCCACGGCGTTGCTGTCGCCGTCGGTGGCGGCTCCGAGGGCGCGGGCGCAGTCGGCGTACCGGCTCTCGGCGGCGGGTACGGAGAACGCCGTCACCGTGGGGAAGAGCATGGCGTTCGACAGACCGTGGGCAACGTGGAAGTGAGCGCCGATCGGACGGCTCATGCCGTGCACGAGCGCCACGCTGGAGTTGGAGAAGGCGATGCCGGCCTGGGTCGCGGCGAGCATCATCGCCTCGCGCGCCTCGATGTCTCCGCCGTCGGCGTAGATGCGGCGGAGGTGGCGGCCGATGGTCCGGATCGCGTTCAGGGCGAGGCCGTCGGAGAACGGGTTGGCCTTGCGGCTCACGTACGCCTTGACGGCATGGGTGAGCGCGTCGACACGGGTGTCGGCGGTCAGCCGGGACGGCATCGACAGGGTCAGTTCGAAGTCGACGACGGCGGCGACCGGCAGGAACGCCGGCCCCGGGCAGAGCATCTTCTCGTCCGTCGCGCTGTCGGTGATGATGGTGAACTGGGTGGCCTCCGAGCCGCTGCCCGCGGTGGTCGGGACCGCGATCACCGGAAGCGCCGGGCCGAGGCTGGTGTGCGGGGCCTTGTAGTCCCGCATCGGGCCGCCCTGGACGCCCAGCAGGCCGAGGGCCTTGGCGGTGTCCATCGGGCTGCCGCCGCCGACCCCGATCACCGAGTCCGCCCCGTGTTCCCGCAGCACGGCCAGGCCCGCATCGAGCGAGTCGGTCGTCGGATCCGGGACGGTGCCGGCGAACAGGCACGGCTGTAGCCCGGCATCCCTCAGCGTCGACATCAGGCGTTCCGCCACACCCGTCCCGGCAAGGAACGCGTCCGTCACCAGCAAGGGGCGGTGCAGGCCCAACCTTGCGACGACGTCACCCAGCTCGCCGACGGCACCGCCGCCGACGCGCAGGATCCGCGGGAGGGAAAGGCTGGCAACCATGGTGGCCCTTTCGGCAAGAACAGCGGAGCGTGTCGCGCCCGCTGCCCCGACTGTGCGGCCCGCACCGTGTGCAAACATCCACCAATGGCGCACACCGACTGTGCAGAAACGCAGATACGGTGGGGCTGTGCATCCCCGCTCCCCGGACGAGAGCCCCGCTCCACGGCCGGCCGGCTCGCCTCGCTCCATCGATCCGCGCAGACTCCGCGCGGACGACCTGCGCTACCTGCTCGCGGTCTCCCGTACCGGACGGCTGGTGACCGCCGCCGACGCACTCGGGGTGGACCACACCACGGTGTCACGCCGTGTCGCCGCGCTGGAGAAGAGCATCGGCCTGCGCCTCATCGAGCGCGGCCCGGACGGATGGACGCTGACGGAGATCGGAAGAGCCATCTCGGACAGCGCGCGCGTGATCGAGGAGGCCATCGACCGCGTCGTCGACACCGTGGAGGGCCAGGACGCGCCGTCCCTGCACGGCACGGTGCGCGTCAGCGCGCCCGACGGCTTCGGCACCGCCTTCGCCACGCCCGCGCTCGTACGGGTGCGCCGCCACCATCCCCAGCTCCAGGTCGAACTCATCACCGCGACACGGCAGCTCGCCCTGCGCCCGTCCGGTTTCGATCTCGCCGTAGTCATCGGCGTTCCCTCCAGCAGCCGCCTGGTGACCGAGCACCTCACCGACTACACGCTGGGGCTCTACGCCTGCGACGACTACCTGGCCACGTACGGCCGGCCGAAGTCGCTGGCGGAGCTGCGCGAGCACCCGCTCATCTTCTACATCGAGTCCATGCTGCAGGTCGGCGACCTCGACATCGAGCGCCACCTTCCCGGCATGGCCCCCGCCTTCTCCTCGACGAACGTCTTCGCCCAACTCGAAGCCACCCGGCAGGGAGCCGGCATCGGCGTCCTTCCGGCCTTCCTGACCCAGCGGACGCAACTGCGCCGGCTGCTCCCCGACGAGATCGACATCCGGCTCCCCATCACCCTGGCCGTCCGCCGGGAGGCGGTGACACACGCCGCCGTGCGCGCCCTGTGGGCCGCGCTACGGCAAGAGGTCGCCGAACGGGCCGATGAACTGCTTCCGGAGTGAACGCCGACGAGATGCAGGTGCGGTGGAATCCCGCCGATCGAACCACAGCCGCCGCCCGGTCGCGGCGGTAAGGATCAGAGCCACGGCGTAGCCGAAAGCCATCCTGATGATCGCCCGGGACGGAGGCCGGCCGTGCTTCAGCGAGGCAGCAGGACGTCGACCTGCCGCCGGATGTCCTGCACGATCTCCTCGACGCTCAAGGCGATGTTCACGCTCACCGCCATGCTGAGGAACATCACGGCGGACACGATGTGTGCCAGCGTCGCGGCGTCACCCTCCGTGATCCGCTCGTCTCGGCGCAGCACGGCGGCCATGGCCTCCTCGGTCTGCGCCACGATGGCGAGTGCCGCGCTGTGCCGGTGCTCCTCGGGGTCGCCGAAGACCATCTCTCGCAGGTAGGTACGTCCGTTGTCGATCTGGGTGCGATTGCACTCCACGATCGGCCGGACGATCGCCATCACCGCGTCCAGCACGCCCGGGACGGTCTCGGCGTCCGCCCGGCCCTGCTCGAGCGCTTCGATGTACTTGGCGTTCTGCACAAGCAGGAGGAGTTCGCCCTTGGTCTTGACATAAAGGAACAGGGTCCCGGTGCCGATGTCGGCCTTGTCGGCGATCTGCTGGGTCGTGACCTCATCGACGCCGTGTTCGGCGAACAACTCCGTCGCGGCAGCGACGATGCGGTCGAATTTCTCCTGCTTGTTCCGCTCGCGCCGTCCGACCGGCCGGGGGGCGACAGACATGGCGATGTCCTCCAGGAATAAGATTCTGACCTTAGTCAGTTATGATTACACTCGGTACCGCGTGGGCTCGAATATGGCTACGCTCATTCTCCCATCACAGGGCGAGCAGTCATTGCTCCATCCGTGCAGAGCCACGCACCTCACATCCCCCTGGAACGAAGGAACACCCATGCCCTCCCTCGATGGAGCAGTCGTCCTCGTCACCGGCGCCAATGGCGGTATCGGCACCCACTTCGTCCACGACGCCCTGGCTCGCGGCGCCGCCAAGGTCTACGCCACCGCCCGTTCCCCCCGCGCCTGGGACGACGAACGCATCGTCCCCCTGACCCTTGACGTCACCGACCGCGCGTCGATCGACGCGGCCGTCGCCGCCGCGGCGGACGTCACCGTGCTCGTCAACAACGCGGGCGCCACCCCGCCGAGCGCGAGCCTGCTGGACGTCACCGAGGCGGACATCCGGGCGAACATGGAGACGAACTTCTTCGGACCAGTCTTCCTCGCTCGCGCCTTCGCACCGATCCTCGCCGCCAAGCAGGGGTCGATCCTCATCGACGTGCACTCCGTTGCCAGTTGGTACGCCTTCGGCGGCGCCTACAGCGCGTCCAAGGCCGCACTGTGGTCGGCCACCAACTCTCTGCGCATCGAGCTCGCACCCCTGGGCGTCCACGTGACGGGTGTGCACATGGGCTACGTCGACACCGACATGGCCGCGCACGCCGAGGGACCCAAGATGCTGCCGACGCAGCTGGTGACGACGGTCTACGACGCGGTCGAGGCCGGCGAGTACGAGGTCTTGGCCGATGCCTTGACCCAGGGCGTCAAGGCGGCTCTGAGCGGCCCGGTCGAGGCGCTCTACCCGGACCTGCGCGGCACGAACGCCTGAACTTGTCCTTCGGTCCCGGTGTGATCTCCTGACGTCGGGACCGCGTGATCCATGGGGTTCGAACACCCGCAGCCCCGTCGGCGTACAGGCCGCGCCACTGGGTGGTGAGCCCTGGTCAGTCGGCCTGTGCCCCCCGACGCGGGGCGCCAACGCGCTCGAATTCGCCGGCCCTGCCGGGGCGCCGGTCGACCACGGTACGGAAGACGTCGAACACCGCACCGCGTAAGCAGCAGCGCCGATCCGTCGGTCGTCCTCGTTGGTGACCGGGCTTCGCGCCATCGTTCCCCGCCCCCATCGGGCACGCGTACGACGACCCAGATGGGACTCGCGACAAAACGAGCACGGCCGCGGCATCTGCTGCGTCCGTGCTCGCTTCCTGCCGGGTGTCAGCGTTGCTGGTTGGCGACGCCGATGTGGTGCCCGAGACGGTATTCGAAGTCGATGCCGGCCTGTTCGGCGACGGCCTGCGTGCCTGCGGCCCGGGTGAGGAAACCGGGAAGGGTGAGGGAGTGGGCGAACTCGCCGTACGCGGCGACCAGGTCCGCGTCCGGGGGCAGGGATGCCCGGTTGATCTGGGCTTTGGCCGAGGCGAGTGAGGTGCGGTCGAAGGAGGCGAGCCGGGCGGCGACGGTGCCGACGAAGGCGTCGAGTTCGTTGTCGGGGAGGGCGCGGGTGACCCAGCCCCAGCGCTCGGCGGTGTCGGCGTCGTAGTCGTCGCTGGTAAGGATGGCTTCCAGGGCGCGGTCGCGCCCGATGGCGCGAGGGAGGCGTTCGGCGCCGCCACCGCCGGGCAGCAGTCCGCTGCCGACCTCGGGCTGTCCGAAGATCGCCTTCTCGCGGCTGGCGTAGCGCAGATCGAGAGCGAGAGCGAGCTCGTTCCCGCCACCGCGGGTGCGTCCCCGGATGGTCGCGATGGTGATGTAGGGCGCTTTGGAGAGTTCCAGGACCAGATTCGTCCATGCTGGCACTGCTTCCGGGTCCTCGGGGGCGGGGAAGTCGGCGGCGGCAGCCAGGTCGAAGTGGTTGTAGAAGAAGTCGGGGGTGGCGCTGTCGAACAGCACGACCTGGATGTCCGGGTCGGTGGCCAGTTCTTGGACGATCTCGATGAGGCGCAGGACGGTCTCGCCGGTGATGAGATTGACGGGCGGGTTGGCGAAGGTGATCTTCGCGATCTGCGGTGAGGTGCGCTCGAAACGGATGGTGCTGTGCTCGCTCATGGCTCGCTCCGGATACGGATTCGGATGTGTGAGGGGTGTCAGACGGCGACGGGGGTGCGAGGAGGGCGGGGAAGCAAGGCGCGGATGCATGAGCAGAGCCCGCGCCGCTCACTCCTCGTAGTACGGGAGGATGTCGCCGTTCTTGACGTAGGTGAGGGCGGCGGTGACGTCGTAGGCGTGGATCGCGGAGACCTGCGGTGCCAGCCGGTCGGACAGGTCCTCGATCGCGTTGCCGGTGAAGAAGGCGTCCCGTGCTGCGGTGTCGGCGAACCCGAGGCTGACCGAGGCGTGGAAGTGCTGGTCGTGGGGGTTGTCGTGGGCGACGTCCGGGGTGTCCCAGAGTTTTTCGATCCAGGGCAGGAACGTCTGCGTGCGCAGTTCCGTCAGCGCTCCCGTGCCGGCGAGCGCGGGGGCGAGCTGCTCGTTGACGAACTTCCGGAAGGCGCCGGAGCCGACCCCGTCTCTGCGGCGAAGGTAGATCAGCGCGCGGGCACCGACCGTCTGTCCGGGACCTGCGACGTCGTACCAGCGCGATGAGTTCGGCGGGCCGGCGTAGAGCAGGGTGCGGCGGAACACGTTGATCTCGTCGGCGTAGGCCAGCTTCGTCTGCCTGCGCCCTTTCAGGGGTGCAAGCGCCGATTGGAAGGTGACTTCGGCGACGCCGTCGATCTTCCGGTCGGCGGGGATCGCGGTCTGGACCCCGTCGATGGCCGGCCACAGGCCCGTGTTGTGCTCGGCGAGGTGGATCTGCCGGTACTCCTCCAGGCCCGGGGTGGCGGAGATGATCCCTGAGTGCGGGCCCTTCCAGTGGTCCATGCCGGTCTGACGGGGCTGGTCGGTGCGCACCCACAGCAGGATCGAGGAGGTGAGAGGCTTCTTCGCTTCCAGGGGCGCGGCGACCGGTGACGTGCTCATGATGTTGCCCTTTTTCCTGGTCAGGTGGTGGTCATCGCGCCAGGAACTCGACCGTTACGGGGGCGAACTCCTGGTGGTACTGGAAGATGCCGCCGTGCCCGGAGTCGGGGTAGATGATCAGCTCGCTGCCCTTGATGCGCCGGTGCAGGTCCTCCGACAGAACCGACGGCACCATGCGGTCGTTGTCGCCGTTGGCGATCAGGGTGGGCTGCGTGATCGTCGACAGGTCGTCGGGGGTGGAGCGCCCCCACTTCTTGATCGCCTTCAGCTGCGTCTGGAACGCCTTGGTCTTGATGTCCACGTCTCGGTCGACGGTGCGCTCCTTGAGCCGGTTGACGAACGCGCGTGCGGCGGGCTTGCCGGTGGCATTGCGGTTGAAGAACAGGAACTCCTTGGGGTCCGAACGGGTCAAGGTGGCGCGCAGGATGTCCCAGTAGGTGACTCGGGCGACCTTGTCCATGTCCTTGCCGCCCTTGGGCCCGGTGCCGGTGAGGACCAGCTTGCGGACGAGCTCGGGGTGCTTCACCACCAGGGCCTGAGCGACCATGCCGCCGAGGGAGAAGGAGAAGACGTCGATCTTGTCGTACCCGAGCGCCTTGATGAAGGTGTAGGCGTCGTCGGCCATCGCCTCGACACTGTCCGGCACCTGGCCGGTGGACGCCCCGACACCGCGGTTGTCGAAGGCGATGACGTGACGGCCCTTCGCGATGGGATCGATGATGCGGGGGTCCCAGTTGTCCAGGGTCGCGGCGAGGTGGACGAAGAATACGACGGGGATGCCGCCCTTCGGCCCCAGCTCGCGGTAGGCGTAGGTGACGCCGCCGGCGCTGACGGTGCGGGCCGGGGCCTTCGCGTAGGAGGTGATGACGGCTTCGTTCGGGGTGTCGGTGCTGCTCATGACGGATTCTCCTGTGTGTTCTGTGTCGCTGTGTGTTTCGTGTCGCCCGTCGCGGTTGCGGCAGGTCAGCTGTTGCCGATGACGGCCTTGCCGCGGATGCCGCCCTGGGACAGGGACTGCAGCGCCTGCGGGGTCTGGTCGAAGCCGGCCACCTTTCCCACGACCGGGCGCACCACGCCCTGGTCGATGAGGGTGGTGATCTGGCGGAGCTGGTCGCCGCTGGCGCGCATGAGCAGGAACTCGTACGTCACGCCGAGCTTCTTCGCCTGCTTGCGGATCTTGCGGCTCAGGGCGGCGACCGCCAGGCGCAGCAGCGGGTTGAGGCCGGCCTCGCGCGCGAAAGCGGGCTCCGGGGGACCGGCGATCCCGATGGCCTTGCCGCCGGGCTTGAGCACCCGCAGGGACTTCTCGAGAGTTTCCCCACCGAGGCTGTCCAACACCAGGTCGTAGCCGGTCAGGAGCTGCTCGAAGTCCTGGCTGCGGTAATCGATCACCGTGTCCGCGCCGAGCGCGCGCACGAAGTGCTCGTTGGAAGCGCTGGCGGTCGTGGCGACGTGCGCACCGAGGTGCGCGGCGAGCTGGATCGCGATCGAACCGACTCCGCCGGCGCCGGCATGGATGAGAACCTTCTGCCCGGGCCGCACGTTCCCGCGCTCCACCAGCGCCTGCCACGCCGTGAGCGCCACCAGCGGCAGCGAGCCGGCCTCATTCATGCTGATCGAGGCGGGCTTGAGCGCCAGGTCGCCCTCCGCGACGGCGATGCGTTCGGCGAAGGTGCCGATGCGGTCCTGGTCGGGCCGACCGTAGACCTCGTCTCCGGGCTTGAAGCCGCGGACCGCCGTCCCGACGCTGATGACAGTGCCCGCGACGTCGTTGCCCAGGATCAGCGGCAGCTTGTAGGGCAGGATCTGCTTGAACTCACCGGCGCGGATCTTCTCATCCAGCGGGTTCAGCCCGGCGGCCTCCACCCGGACGAGCACGTCGTGCTCCCCGACGGTGGGCTCGGGGACGTCCGCCTCTTGCAGCGGCTCCTTGTACTTGGTGACGACGAACGCTCGCATGGGGCGCCACTCCTAAAATTTGTCTTATTTATCCATGTTTGCGACTGGATCGGCCAACCCGGTACGGCATCCGGGGTCTCGCCCCACCCGACCAATCCGAGTACACTCAACTATGAGTCGACTCAGAAATATTGTCAAGGGAGGTCCCCATGGGAAGCGGTCACATGCCGATCGGGCGCCGCGAGAGGGCCAAACAGGACAAGCGCGAGCGCATCATGACCGCAGCCCGCGAGCTGTTCGCCGAACACGGCGTCGACAAGGTCACGACGCAGCAGGTCGCCCGCCGGGCCGATGTCGCGATCGGGACGCTCTACCTGTACGCGTCCACCAAGGCCGAGTTGCTGATCATGGTGCAGAACGAGAAGTTCGCCGCCGCCGTCGATTCCGGCCTCGCCGCCGCGAACACCGCCGTCGGACAGGGCGCGCCGGAGCGGGTCATCGCTCTCATCCGTCCGGTCGTGGAGTGCACAAGGGAGCACATCGAGAACGGCCGCACATACCTGCACGAACTCGTCTTCGGCGACCCGGCCGAGCCCTACCGCCAAGCGGGCCTGGCCCTTGCCGGCCGCCTCGAGGACGGCATCACCGGCCTGCTCACCCGCGACGAGCACGTCGGCGCCGCCGACGCGGCGACGCTGGCACGGGTGATCACCGCGATCATCCACATCAGCACCACCGCCACCATGTACCTGCACCGCAGCGACGATGCCGTCCTCGCCGACATCCGCGACCAGATCCACGCCACCCTGGCGCCCCACCACCGCGCCGCATGACCGCTCACTCCACGCGCCACCCATCAAACCCCCGGCAAGGGGGCACTTCATGAGCACGCACTACGGCGGCGTCACCCTCGGCGCCGGAACAGCGGATACGTCGATCCGCGCCGCGCAACTCGGCAAGACCACTCGGCTGCGGTCAGGCTTCCGGGCCCCCCGCCTCCGCCCCGTCGACGTCGCCGTGTGGCAGTGACGCAAGAATCCCCGCGCGGCAGACATCGAGGATTTCGTCCGCCAGCGGAGAACCGTCCGGGCATGCCCGCGACAACATGACCGCGCCGACCGAATGGGCGAGCGTGTCGATCGCCAGGGCTCGGGCCGCATCCTGGTCCATGTCCCCCCGCGTGCCGCTATGGGCCTGGAGGGCCGTGAGCAGCTTCTCGATCCCTGCCGCGAACTCTGTTTTGATGTCCACCGGCTGACGGGCCGCGTCGCCGCTGAGAGCCGCGACGGTACAGCCGTCACCGCGTCCGCGATGCTCCCGCGAGACTTGACTCGCTCCTCGGGCTGAAGCCCGAGGATTCTGGCCTTTCCTGGCTGGTTGCTGTGCCGCTACGCGGCACGGTTTCCGGTCGGGAGTCCGTGGCTTCCTGTTTCTTCGCGCTGTGCCGGGATCGCTCCCGGTCTTACCGGCGCTCCGCAGGCCGATGCCGCCAGTCCGGCGGCCGCTTTGATGTTGAGTGCGGCGTTGTGGTCCCGGTCGTGGACGGTGCGACAGGCGCTACAGGTCCATTCCCGGACGCTCAGGGCTTTGGGCCCGTCCATGGCGCCGCAGGTGGAGCAGGTCTGCGAGGTCGGCGTGAACCGGCCAGTCCTGACCAGGGTGCGGCCGTACCGCTGTGCCTTGTACGCCAGCATGCTGATGAACTGTGCCCATCCGGCGTCGTGCACGGACTTGGCCAGCCTGGTGCGGGCCAGGGCCTTCACCGCCAGGTCCTCCACAGCGATTCCTTGGTTCTCGGAGATCAGCTTTGTGGAGAGCTGGTGGTGGAACTCCCGGCGTGCGTCAGCAACCTGGGCGTGGGCGACTTTGAGACGGGCCTTGTCCCGGTTCTTCGATCCCTTCTGTTTGCGGGACAGCTCCTTTTGGGCCTTCTTCACTTTCTTCTCCGCACGCCGCAGGAAGCGCGGGGAGTCGATCTTCTCGCCGGTGGACAGGACCGCGAAGTGACTCAGGCCGAGGTCGACGCCGACGGTGGACTCGGTGTCGGGCATCCGTGCCGCATCGGCGGCGGGGTCGGTGTCGATGACGAAGGAGGCGAAGTACCGGCCGGCCACGTCCTTGATGACGGTGACCGAGGACGGTGTGGCGGGCAGGGTGCGGGACCACTTCACCTTCACCGCGCCGATCTTGGGCAGGTACAGGCGCCCGCTGTGATCGAGGCTCCAGCGCGCGTTGGCCGTGAACCGGATCGCCTGCCGGTTGTCCTTGCGGGACTTGAGGCGGGGTGGGCCGAGTTTCGGGCCCTTGCGGGTTCCTTTGAGGGAGGCGAAGAAGTTCCTGTAGGCGGTCTCGGCGTCCCGCAGGGACTGCTGGAGGACCACAGCGGAGACCTCGCCCAGCCAGGACCGTTCCACGGTCCGTTTCGCCTGGGTGATCAGTTTCTTCGACAGCTCGCCGGCACCGGGGAACGCGGTCCCTGCCTTGCGGGCGTACTCGCGGGCCCGCACCGCGTCGTTGAACACGACGCGGGCGCACCCGAACGCCCTCGCCAACGCGGTGCGTTGGGGTGTGGTCGGGTACAGGCGGAAGCTGTACCTCAGCTGCATGGCCGCCACCCTACATACTTGGGTTATGGGTGAGATGCAGGAGATCAGAACTGGTCGGCACTGTGCTTTTGTCATGCATGTGCATTTGGTCTTCGTCACCAAGTTCCGGCACAAGGTGTTCACTGATGCCCACTTGAGGCGGATGGAGGAGATCATGCGGTCGGTGTGCGCGGACTTCGAGTGCGACCTGGTCGAGTTCAACGGTGAGGACAGCCACGTCCACCTGCTGGTGAACTTCCCGCCCAAGGTCGCCGTGACCAAGCTGGTCAACTCCCTCAAGGGCGTCTCCTCCCGCCGCCTGCGCCAGGAGTTCCCCGACCTGGTGCGGCACTACTGGCGGGCCAACAAACTCTGGTCCGGGTCCTACTTCGCCGGAACCGTCGGCGGTGCCCCGCTCTCCGTGGTCAGGCAGTACATCGAGCAGCAGAACCGGCCGGTGTGAGCACCGCCCGGCTCCGCCGGGCAAAGCCCTCACGACGCTCCGCGCCGCCGGCAAGGAACGCAGTGTCCAGCGCCGCCGGACCTGAATCTGCGACGCTCCGCGCCGCCACTGTCAGATTCACTTCACCGCCGGCCTGAAGGCCGATGCACTGCGAACGAATCCCGGTAGCGCTCGACGAACTCGGCGGGGGCCAGGCCTTCCGCCCGTGCCGCGGCCTGCGCGAGCCCGCTTGCGGATGCTTCGGCCATCAGGTCGGCCTTGGAGCGGAAGTGCTTGTAGAACCCGTCATGCGTGAACCCGGCGGCTGCCATCAGTTCCGCCACACCGACACCGTCGTAGCCGCGCTCGCGGAACAGCCTGGCGGCTGTCGCCACGATGTGGGCACGGTTGCGCTCTGCCTGCGCCTTGGTGACCCGCACGATCGGCCGCCCCTTCCTCCATTGACGCTCGGCGATCAAGCGCACATAGATGTCGGTCGACATCTATGGGCTTGACTTTTTACATTACGATCGTAATCCTATTGCTACCTGTTCCAGAAAGGCCAGACCATGAGTGACACCCATGTGACCGCACCGACCCAGTACATCGAGGTCGACGGCGACCGCTTCGCCTACCGACGCTGGGGCAAGCCCTCCGGCGTCCCGATCTTCCTGCTCCAGCACTTCCGCGGAGGCATGGACAACTGGGATCCGCTGCTCACCGACGGCCTGGCCGAAGGCCGTGAGGTCATCCTGTTCAACGGGCGCGGCATCGCCTCGTCTTCCGGCACCCCGCGCAACCGGATGGAGGACATGGCCGACGACATCGCCGCCGTCATCCGGGCGTTGGGACTGGAGCAGGTCGATCTGCTCGGCTTCTCACTCGGCGGCTACCAGGCGCAGGAGGTCACGCTGCGCCACCCCCAGCTGGTACGCAAGCTCCTCCTGCTCGGCACCGGCCTCCGCGGCGGGGACCCGACAAGTGACCCCCAGGTGCCTCAGTACGCGCTGAATCCGGTCCCCACCCTGGAGGACTTCCTCTTCCTGTTCTTCGGCCGCTCGGAAGCCGCGGTCGAAGCAGGCCGGGCCTTCTGGGAGCGCCGCCACCAGCGGGCCGACCAGGACACGCCGAGCTCGCCCGCAGTCGCGCAGGCACAGTTCGAAGCGGTTGTCGCCTACGCAGAACCGCTGCCGGGCGAGAATCCCTACGCCTTCCTGAACGCGATCACCCAGCCGACGCTGGTCCTCAACGGCGAGAACGACGTGATGATCGCTTCGATCAACTCCTGGCACCTCGCCCAGAACATCCCCAACGCGCAACTGCTGATCTACCCCGATGCCGGGCATGGAGCGCAGTTCCAGTACCCCGAGCGCTTCCTGAAGCACGCCATTCAGTTCCTCGAGGAGTAGCACCCGTGCAGTCGCTGATGCCTGGTGTGCAATGACGGCCCAGCTCAACGGGTACCAGGACTGCGACAAGCGCGCATTCTCATCCATGAAGTCATGTGCGCCTCCACGGTCGCGGACACAGGACAGTCCGGCGGTCGGATCGCCGCCGATCCCGTCGGCCTGACCAGTTGCTCGGCAAGCCGACACGCCTACCGGTACGGCCGGCCGAGGCAGGCAAGCCCGCGCGATGCAGGCAGGGCGCACTGGCGCCCTGCTGTTGCGCCCGCACCCACCGCCACGCGACCGCACCGAAGCCGAGTTGGACGCGGCGGCAGAATCCCCGGATCGCCGGCGCGGACGCCGCCCACAGGCGCGTCGCACGCACTCGCCCCACCGGCCCCGGGCGGTCCGGTCCACAGGTCGCGACCCGCCCGGCAGGCGCCCTGAAGGATCCATGCCCGATGCCCCGTCATGGGCCTCCGCGCATCCATCAGGTGACTCCGTCGCCTGGGTTTACTTTCATATACTCAGCTACTAGCGTCATGACCAGTACATCGACCCGCCCGCCGCGGGGGAACGCGGCACGGCACCCGCCCGACAAGGAGCAGCACCATGGCAGTAAGCCAAGAGGCACACGAGTTCGCGGAGTTCCTCGCGAGCGTGAGCGCGAAGTCGTCGACACCCGGTCTCGACCTGGCCGTCATCCGCGACATCGTGGACTCGAACCACAAGGCGTCGACCGAGCCGGAAGGCGTCACGTACGCCGAGGTGGACGCGGGCGGCGTCCCCGCCCTCTGGGCCATCCCCGAGGGCGCCGACCCCGACAAGGCACTGCTCCACTTCCACTTCGGCGGATCCGTCACCGCCTCCATGCACTCCGACCGCAAGGCAGCGGGCCACATCGCCAAGGCCGCCGGAGCCCGCTCCCTCGTCGTGGACTTCCGCCTGGCGCCCGAACACCCCTACCCCGCGCAGCTCGACGACGCCGAGACGGCCTACCGCTGGCTGCTCTCGCAGGGCTACGAGCCGCGGAACATCGGCAGCACGGGCCACTCGATCGGCGGCACCCTCGCGGTGCTGCTCCCGCTGCGCCTGCTCGCGAAGGGCGAGGCGACCCCGGGCGCGATCGTCAGCGTCTCACCGTGGACCGACCTCACCATCCAGAACGCGTCGGTGGACGCGAACGAGGACAACGACAAGATGCTCAGCAGGAACACCCTGGAGCTCTTCCGTGGAGCCTGGCTCCAGGAGCCCGGATTGGACTTCGCCGATCCGAAGATCAGCCTCGTGAGCGCCGATCTGACCGGCCTGCCCCCCACGGTCGTCCACTACGGCGAGTACGAGACCCTCGCCGACGACGGCGCCCAACTCGGCCGCCGCCTCGCGGACTTCAAGGTCACCTCCGAGGTCCACCCGCTGCCCGAGGGACAGCACTCGTTCGTCCTGGGCGCGGGGCGCGTACCCGAGGTGGACGAGGCGATCCAGCAGATGGGTCAGTGGCTCCGCAAGCACCTCGGCACGTGAGCTGAAGCTGCACCCGGCGGAGAGGCCTGTCGGCCGGACCGCCACACCACCGCGATGCCGGTGACCCGTCCGCCGGTCGCCGGCATCCTGCTCGACCAGATCGGCCGACTTGCGGTACTTGTGTCCGACACGGTTCCGCACACAGCCACGCCACCGTCCCTTGATGCCACAAAGGAGTGCGCGATGGGAACGTACGAGGATGTCTTCCGCGCCAGTACCGAGGACCCGGAGAGCTTCTGGCTGAAGGCGGCGGAGGGCATCGACTGGGATGTCACCCCACGACGCGCCCTGGACTCCTCGGGCGCCCCCTTCTACCGCTGGTTCCCCGACGGTCGGCTCAACGTCTGTTTCAACGCGCTCGACCGGCACGTCGAAGCCGGCCGCGGCGAACAGGCTGCCCTCATCTATGACTCACCGGTGACCGACACCCGGCGCACCTACACCTACGTGCAGTTGAGGGACGAGGTGGCGACTTTCGCCGGGGCACTCTCGCGGCTCGGTGTCGAGCACGGCGACCGTGTGGTGATCTACATGCCGATGGTCCCCGAGGCCGTTGTCGCGATGCTGGCCTGCGCACGTATCGGCGCGGTGCACTCGGTCGTCTTCGGCGGGTTCGCTCCGCGCGAACTCGCCCTCCGCATCGATGACGCGGCTCCGAAGGTGGTCGTCTCCGCCTCCTGCGGCATCGAGGGCACGCGTGTCATCGCGTACAAACCCCTGCTCGACCGGGCGATCGAACTCGCGGCCCACAAGCCGGAGAAGAGCGTGATCCTGCAACGCCCGCAGGAGACGGCCGAATTGGGTCCCGACGATCTCGACTGGGGCGAGTTGGTAGCCGCCGCACCGCCCGCCGACTGCGTTCCCGTCGCCGCCACCGATCCCCTCTACATCCTCTACACGTCCGGAACGACCGGAAAGCCCAAGGGAGTCGTACGTGACTGCGGCGGCTACGCGGTCGCCCTCCACTGGTCGATGGGGTCCGTCTACGACGTGGGCCCGGGCGAGACGATGTTCACCGGCTCCGACGTCGGCTGGGTCGTCGGGCACTCGTACATCGTCTACGCACCGTTGCTTGTCGGAGCCACGACGGTCCTGTACGAGGGGAAGCCGGTCGGCACACCGGACGCGGGCCAGTTCTGGCGCGTTGCCGCCGAGTACCAGGTCAAGACCATGTTCACGGCGCCCACCGCGTTCCGGGCCATCCGCAAGGAGGACCCGAAGGGAACACTCACCGCGGACTACGACCTGACCGGTCTGCGCCATCTCTTCCTCGCCGGCGAGCGCCTCGACCCCGAGACCTATCACTGGGCGAGCGACCTGCTGGACATCCCGGTCATCGACCACTGGTGGCAGACCGAGACCGGCTGGCCCATCGTCGCCAACCCCGTGGGCATCGAAGCGGCGCCCCTCAAACCCGGCTCTCCCACCCGCCCGCTGCCAGGGTGGGACGTCCGTGTCCTCGACCCCTCGGGCAAACCGGTGCCCACAGGCGTCGACGGCGCAATTGTCGTACGGCTCCACCTGCCGCCCGGCGCACTGCCCACGCTCTGGCAGGACGACGACCGCTACATCGCCTCCTATCTCTCCGCCTACGACGGCTACTACCTCACCGGCGACAGCGGTCACATCGACGACGACGGCTACGTCTTCGTCATGGGCCGCACCGACGACGTCATCAACGTCGCCGGGCACCGTCTGTCCACCGGCAGCATGGAAGAGGCCCTGGCCGCCCACCCCGACGTCGCCGAATGCGCCGTCATCGGTGTCGCCGACGCCCTCAAGGGACAGGTACCGCGCGGCTTCGTCGTCCTGAAGGCCGGCGTCGACCGCGAACCGGGCGAGGTCGAGTCCGAACTCGTCCAACTCGTACGTGAACGCATCGGAGCCGTCGCCTCCCTCAAAGAAGTCGCGGTCGTGGCCGCCCTGCCCAAGACCCGTTCGGGAAAGATCCTGCGCAAGACGATGCGCGGCATCGCCGACGGGCACGACGAACCCATCCCCTCCACGGTGGACGACCCCGGCGTCATCGAGGCCCTGCGCCCTGTTCTCCGACGCCCTGGCCAAACCGCGTGAACGGCTGACCCGCAGCCCGGTCGACGACGGGCGAGCTTCCGGACCGTGCCGTGCGGCACACCAACTCGGAGGCCCCGCAGACTGCCGACTCCTGCTTGCAACTGCCCGCACACCCACATAGTATTACGATTGTAATTCCATAGATCGCGCCGACACAGCTCGGCCGACAGGGGTCATGACGGGTCCCCATCGGGCCCCAAGCAGGACGGCCCGGTCCTCCCGCTCGGCTGATCACACCTACTGCCGGCCCCCGCCCTCAGCGATCGACGACTCATCATCTGAGGAATCACCCATGCTCAACGCCCTGTGGAACCCGACCGTCGCCGGAGAGATCTCCCTGCCGCACCGGCTCGCCATGGCCCCCCTGACCCGAAGCCGGGCCACCCCCGACGGCGTGCCGACCGAGCTCAACGCCGAGTACTACGCCCAGCGCGCCTCGCACGCGCTCATCATCACCGAGGGCACCCAGCCCTCCGCCGACGGACAGGGCTACCCGGTGACCCCGGGCATCTACACCGAGGAACACATCGCCGGCTGGCGCAAGGTCACCGACGCGGTACACGAGGCCGGCGGACGCATCGTCATCCAGCTCATGCACGCCGGACGCATCGCCCACCCGGACAACACCCCCCACCACCGGCAGCCGGTCGCTCCCTCCGCCATCAAGCCGGACGGCCAGACGTTCACCCCGTCCGGGCTCCAGGAGATGCCGGTACCGCGCGCACTGTCCACCGAGGAGGTCGCCGCCACGGTCGAGGACTTCCGGCGCGCCGCCGCAGCCGCCATCGCAGCCGGCGCCGACGGCGTCGAGATCCACGGAGCCAACGGCTACCTCCTGCACCAGTTCTTCGCCACCAACACGAACCAGCGCACCGACCAGTACGGGGGCTCCCTCGACAACCGCATCCGTTTCGCGGTGGAGGTCGCCACGGCCGTGGCCGACGAGATCGGCGCCGGCCGCACCGGCATCCGGATCTCTCCCGGCAACCCCTTCCAGATCAACGACCTCACGGAGAGCGATCCCCACGAGCTCTACCCGCACCTCCTGCGCGCCCTCGCTCCCCTCAACCTCGCCTACCTGCACATCGGCCACGGCGGCGACGAGGAACTCCTGCACACCCTCCGGAAGCTGTGGCCGACCACGCTGCTCCTCAACCGGGGCGGTGCCGATCTCTCCACCCGCGCCAAGGACATCGAAGACGGCCTGGCCGATGTGGTCACCGTCGGCACCATGGCACTCGCCAACCCCGACCTCGTCGAGCGCGTACGCTCCGGCGCACCCCTGAACACCCCGGACCCCGCCACCTTCTACGGCGGCGGCGCGACCGGCTACACCGACTACCCCACCCTCGCCGCCTGACGAAGGACCGCGCGTCCGGGCGAAATCATCGCCCTCGCATGCCTGGAACAGGCCTACGCCGCACGGTGGTGACGACCCGAGGAGTAGCGGGCCGTCACCACCGCGCCCGTAGGCATTCCCCTCGCACCTTCGAGAGGGAGACACACCGAAAAGAGCATGCGGTTACTGGAACCATGGGCAAGAAGGAGGTCCGCCCGGGCTGCCAACTGCGCCTGGTCCAGGGCGATTCGACAGCCCTTGCTGACAACGGCGCCGACGGCCCGCACCGTGCCCGTGTCGTGGAAATGGACGTTGCTGATCCCGCGTGACGCGGCCAAGGAGTCCGACGCTTCGACGACTTCCACCACCACATCGGCCTGTCTGAGGCGTCCCCAGTGACCGTTTCCGGAAGTTGATCTCGGCCGGCATCCCGAAGGCCGTCCCACTGAGCCAGTGGGGCGAAGCATACGTACTCGGCCCCGAGGGTCCCGTCCGGAGAACCGGCACCCGAATGGCCTGCTGATCGTAATATTACGTACATCAGGTCATGGATTAGGCTTGACTGCGAGGCATCGGCCTTACGGAGCGAACGGAGGATGCTCGTGGTGCGCTACGCCAAGGAGCACAAGCAGGCGACGCGGCAACGGATCATCGAGACGGCGGGCCACCGATTCAAGCAGGACGGCATCGACGGCTCGGGCATCTCCACCCTCATGTCGGATGCCGGGCTCACCAACGGAGCCTTCTACGCCCACTTCGCATCCAAGGACGACCTCGTCGCCAACGTCGTGACCGACCAACTGCGCACACAGGTCGCGGGGTACGGCACTCTGCGGCCCGGCCGCCAGGGTCTCGAAGACCTGGTTCGCGAATACCTGTCGCCTGAGCACCGGGACCACCCCGGCGACGGATGCCCCTCCGCCGCGCTGCTCGACGAGATCAGCCGCTGCGGGGACGAGACGCAGCAGGCTTACACCGACGGCGCACGAGACATCGTGGACGAGATCGCCGCCCGCCTGAAGCCTGCGAATCCGCAGTCCGCCCGGGGCAAGGCCATCGGGCTCTTCACCATGATGGTGGGCACGTTGCAGCTCTCCCGAGCCCTCTCCGACCAGAAGTTCTCAGACGAGGTCCTGGCGCAGGGGATCGAGAACGCCCTCTCCTTCATGCGCTGAGGAGCACCGTTCACGGCCTCGCACAACGCCGCCGAGGGCAACGGCCGCGAGGCTGGAAGCCGCCCGATGCGACACGGCCAGCGGGATCACGATCATCGCGGACGGCGGCCATCCAAGGGAAACGCCATCGCCCGCGCCACGAGGCTCGTCCCCGCGTCGACCACGCCCTCGCCCGGCCGACGGACGGGGGCGGCCGGGCGTCCACCAGGCCCCCCGTCTCATACGGCGACCGCACTCATCATGAGCGCCCTGAAACAGAGCTGAACCGGCCGGGGCCGGCTCGTCGACCAGCAGCCGTCGAGGGGACCGGGCTGCGACATGGGCACGGAAACAGGTCCCCCGGTGGAGATCGCCGGAACGGACAGGCGTTCGGCGAGGGACCGAGCCTGCATTCCCTTGCCTGCTCCAGGTGGGCCGATCAGTACGATGCGCACGGGTTCGTTCTCCTGGCTGTGGATGGGGACGGGCGTGGTGAGTTGATGGTCGAGGCGGCGCGGTCGGCAGGCGGACCGAGCCCCCGCCCGGGGAGCCAAGGCACGTACTGGCGGGAGTCTCGGGTGACACGACGACGCCGACTGGGCCTTCGCGATGCATGTGAGCGCCGTTCATCCGGGCAGCACCGCCGCCCTCGTCGGCTGGTCGTCCTCGCGCTCGCACTGTCCGACTCGGCCGGCGAACCGAGCTATGGCTCCGGGCCGGACCGCTTGGTGCGCGAGGCTCAGAGCCTGTCGGGTGGCTGGTTGCGCTGCGATGAGGTCCTCGACGGTCTTGGCTCGGGCGGCGAGCGGCAGCACGATCAGCAGGGGCCATCCCCGCATCGGCCCGCTCGCCGTGGTCCCCGTGCTCTGCAACCGGACCAGCAGCCCAACGAGGTGCGCAGCGGCGCGACGAGCGGCATGTGTACGACTTCGACGCTGCCGTCGGTCACCTTGATGGCGGTCTCGTAGTCGATCGCGTACCCCGGTCGCGGGATCCCGGCGGCCCACTTCTGCGCGTTGGCCATGGAGTTGTCCGGGAGATTCTCGTGGTCCAGGTGCGGGAAGATCGAAAAGTCGACCATGCCCAGCGCACTGTCGCCACCGGTAGGGGGCTTCCAGACGTAGGACTCGGTGAAGTCCTTCCCGACGCTGGGGGCCATCACCATGCTCCCGGCGCTCGCTCCCACATAGACCGTCTCGCGCAGCGACGGCAGCAGGTCGGCCAGCCCGGACTGCCGCATCCAGTGACACAGATACAGGGCATCGCCGCCACCTGCCAGCAGGACGTCGGCCTCTCGGACCGAGGGGAGCCACAGCTCCTAGCCGAGGCTGGGCAGCGCGGTGAGCTCCAGCACCCCCAGCGGCTTCCAGCCCACCTCGCACAGGGAGATGACGGATCGTCCACTGATGAACCGCCGTGCCGAACCGATGCCGCCGGGCATGGCATACGCCGCGGTGGGAATGCACAGGGCGTTGGCCTCGGCAACCGGTTTGCCCAGCAGGTCGACCAGCCCGTCGTGGATGCTCGCGTTCTTGATGCCGGCGGATGTGAGAAGAAGCCGCACGACACCTCCCGATTCGAATGCGATGAAGCGGTCTGACATACAGACCTGGTACCACCGCGAAACTCATCGCTGCCAAACAGGATCCAGCTCCCGCCACAGGCCGCTTGCCGCGCAGACCGGCTCGGGCGCTTGCAGCACGCGCGAACAGCGGCGGGTTCCGGCGAACGCCCCGTGGCAGGCGATCACCTGGTGCCGATCACGCCGCCGACAAGGGCGAGTACCGCGGCCACCGGTCACACCAGACCCCGTGACCAGCGACTTCAGGATGAGACGACCTCAGTCGACGACGTCGCGCTTATGGTGCGTCCTCCGTGGCCGTGTGAGCTCTCACTCGGCTGGGGCGTCGGCAATGCGTGTCGGCGGCTGCTGAGCGCCCGGCGCGCCTGCCGAGCACCGAACCGGCGGTGAGGCCGGAGCCGCCGGGGTAGTTGAACCAGAAGAGCCCGCCGACGAGTTCGCCGGCTCCGTAGAGCCCGGGGACGGGGCGGCCGCTCAGGTCCAGCACGCGCGTGTCGGCGTCGATCCGCAGCCCGCCGAAGGTGAAGGTGATGCCGCAGGTCACCGGGAAGGCGACGTACGGAGGAGTGGTCAGCGGCTGGGCCCAGTTGGACTTGGGAGGGCTGATGCCCTCGGTCCGGCAGCCGTCCTTGACCGTCGGGTCGAAGCGACCGGAGACAACGGCGGCGTTGAACCGCTCAACCGTCTCCACCAGCCGGCCCTCGTCTATGCCGAGTTCCTTGGCCAGGCCCTCCACGGTGTCGGACTCAACCCTGGTGATGCCCGCCGAGGCGTACTCCTCGGGGCGCAGCAGCGGTGCGGACGCCGCGTCGAAGAGCTGGTAGGCGACGCCTGCCGGTTGCTTGAGGATCTCGGCACCGTACTTGGCGTAGGTGTAGTTGCGGAAGTCCGCTCCCTCGTCGACGAACCGGCGCCCCTCGGCGTTGACTACGATGCCGAACGGGTAGCCGCCGCGCGTGAGTTGGTTGGTCAGCTCCCGGTCGCCGGTCGCTCGGGCTTGGCTGTCCCAGGCCACCGCGTGGCAACCGCTCCAGTGGCCGTAGGGTTGCGCGCCGGCCGCCAGGGCCATGCGGATGCCATCGCCGGTGTTGTGCGGGGTTCCGCGCACCAGCGCCAGGTCCCAGCCCGCGCCCAGGTAGCCGGCCCGCATCTGCGGGTTGGCCTCGAAGCCGCCGCTGGTGAGTACCACGCCGCCGGCCTCGATGCGCTGCCCGTCGGCGAGCATCACGCCGCGGACGGACCCGTCGGATCCGGTCGCCAGGCCGGTGACGGGGCTGTCGAAGCGGACTTCGATGCCGCTGCGATCGGCGGCGGCAAGGTGCTGGTCGATCATTCCTTTGCCCCCGCCGACCACGCCGACGGCCAGTCCGCCCCAGAACCGGTAGCGCCCGTCCACCTCGTAAGCCTGCCGGTGGAACATAAGCTCGAATCGCAGGCCGAGGCTGCGCAGCCAGGTCATCGTCTCGCGGGATTCACCGACCAGGATCCGGGCAAGTTCGGGGTCGGTCCTTCCCTGGGTCACCCGGGTCAGGTCGGCGAGAAAGTCGTCGTCGGTGTAGGGGGCGAGGTCGACGCGTCCTGCGCGGCCCGCGGGAAGTGGCTCGACCAGCGAGGTGAGGTCGGTGAGCCCGCCGTGGCTGGTGCGCATCGCCCCGGCAGTGAAGTAGGAGTTGCCTCCTGCCCACTGGCGGGGGGCCTTCTCCAGCAGCAGCACCCGTGCTCCCTGCTGTCGGGCGGACTGAGCCGCGCTGAAGCCGGCGTTCCCGCCGCCGACCACGACGACGTCCCACTGCTCGGTCATGTGTACTCCCACGGGTTCGGACAGCAGTTGCCCGGATCGGAGATCCTTTCGGGGCTGGGGCGTACGGGTCAGGGGCTGTGTGCGTACGCGACCGCAGCATGGATCTCTTTCACCAGGACCCGGTGAGGGGGTCGACGGCTGTGCGGCCCGCCTGCCGGTCGGTACGACGATGCGCCAGCAGCGCCATCAGTACAATCGAAAGAAATTGAAGCTGCTTTCACAAATGGTTAAGGCGGTGGTGATGAGCTTCGACGTACGCCGCATGCTGGTGCTCGCCGAGGTGGCTCGCCGGGGCTCCATCACGGCGGCCTCGATCGCCCTGAGCTATACGCCCTCGGCGGTGTCCCAGCAGATCAGCAGGCTGGAAGCGGAGGCCGGGCAGCCGCTGATCGAGCGGCACCCCCGGGGCGTCACACTCACCGAGGCCGGCCGCACTCTGGCCGAGCATGCTGCACGGATCGATCGCCAGTTGCGGGCCGCACGCCGATCCCTCGATGACATCGCGGGCCTGCACAGCGGGACCTTGCACATCGGTACCTTCCCCACCATCGCCGCATCCCTGCTGCCCCGCGTCGTGCGCGCCTTTCGCACCCGGTACCCGCAGGTTGAGCTGGCCGTGCACAGCGACCGCAACGCCGGCCTGATGGACCTCCTCGAGAGCCGGGAGATCGAGCTGTCCTTGATGTGGGACTACCCGTGGCGGCGTCTGGACGAGACCAACCTCGATGTCATCCATCTGCTGGACGACCACACCTGCCTGGTCGTCGCCACCAGCCACCCGCTCGCCGCCCGGCACTCCGCCGGTTTTGAGGAGCTGGCCGAGGAGAACTGGATCGTCCGGGGCGATCACCCGGTCGCCGAGCTGCTCAACCGTAGCTGCCGTGCCGCCGGCTTCGAGCCGAAGATCGCCTACCGGGCACACGACTACCAGGAGGCCCAGGCCATGGCGGCGGTCGGCCTGGGCATCACGCTCGCCCCCAGGTTCGCCCTGGCCGGCCTGCGGGATGACGTCACCACCATCGACCTGGGCCCCGCGGCCCCGGTTCGCCGCATCCTGCTCACCCGGCTGCGCGACACTCCACCGACACCGTCAGCCAAGGCCATCGCGGAACTGTTCATCGAGACCGCCGGGACCCTGTGTGCATAGACAGGCGTTCCGCGGTGTGACTGCCGGCGACGGCGGCCGTCCCGCGGGGCATGCCCAGGAGCCGTGGCCGCCGAGCTGCGCGAGCGGACGCAGGAGCAGCCGCAGGCGTCGCCGTTGAGGCCGGCATTCCCTCCAGCGCCAGGCGGGGACGGCCTTTTCACTGGTGAGGTATGGCGTAGGCGACTCCGTGGGAGTGGTGGCCTGTCGTGGCGTCGCTCCCAGGACGTCGAGGATGCCGTCGGTTGTCGCACTGCTGGAACAGCGCGAGCTCGCTCCCGTCCTCGAGTCGACGGGGTGCGGGAGGAAGTCGACCGCATCCAGGCCGCCGAGGCCGAGGGTGGCAACACCGCCGACTCTTCTCCCACTCCAGCGCCCGGGCCAGATCCTGATAGCGCTGCCGCCCCTCCGGCACATCCGTCAGCTGGACCAGCACCGCGAAGTCGGCAGCCGACAGTTTCGACTGCGTCTGCAGCAAGCGGGACAATCGGCCCCCGAGCTTCTCGTGCAATCGGACCTCACCGGGAAAGGAGCTCACGCGCGTTGACAACCCCGGCCCTCATGGGTGCAGTGATGCTGATTCTTGCCGCTGTACCGAGCATCCGCCGACAGAGGAGTATCGCAATTGAAACTAAGTGGACATTTTTGGGCGATTAACGCTACGCAGTGAGTAGTCGCACTCGCTGTCGCCCTCTCCGGCTCCCCCGAGCGCGAACCGAATGGCCGCACCATGCGGCACTCCACTCTGGCCGACCAAGGGCTGACATAACAGGGCTCTGACCAGCCTCTTTACGGCAATCCTTCCGCCTGAAGGAAGCCGCCGCACGCGGGACGAGGGCACCCCGCCGACAGGGACGGGAACTGCCATGCCGCACATCACCGCTTTTGCCAGGAACCAGTGGTTCATGGCCGGTGACGGAGCCGGCCTTCCGGCGAACACCCGTCTACTCGACGGTGCTGCGCTCAGGTGCTGAGGCAGGGCACCGGCCTCACGTTCCACCCGGGGTTGTGATATGCGTCGGGGAACCCCGCCAGGGTGACGGGGCCCGCCTCTCGCGTCAGATCCGCCCGCCGGTCAGACGAGTGATCGGACCGTGCGTGCGGTGCCCCGCGCGGCGGCCTGCCAGGTATGACGTGGCACCCAACGCGGAAAGGCCCGCACCCACGCCGGCGGCGAGGAGCTTTCGATGGGCGATGATCGTCCAGGCCGTCTTGGCGAAGGCCACGGCCTGGCCCGAGGCGGCGATGACGGCCTGGCGGCCGGCTTGGACACGCTCGGCCGCGCTGTGCCCGACCGCGGTGGTCGTCTCGGCCGTACGCCCGGCCGCGTCCGTGGCTGCTGACGCCACGTCATCGGTCTTCTCGGCTGCCTGGTCTGCTGCCCGCGACGCCGGAGCCGTCGCCTTCGCCGTGGCCCGCCTGGCCTTGGAGGCCGCATCCCGAGTAGATACGGAATCTTGATTGGCGCCGCTGTTCGATTGATTCATGAACTTCGCGTTGCCGCTTGTTTCATCGGCAAACACGTTCTGCCAAGACGGCATACGCCGACCCCGGGCAGACCCGGTGCACGATCCCCGGTCGCCCCCTGAGCACCACAGGCCACTCGCAGGTGAGAAGCGTCGAGGAATCCGCGGTCGTCGCCGGCTCCCGCGCCAGACCTCGAATGCGCGCTCTCCGGCGGGACAACGCTGCCGCGTTGCCCCTCGGGTGAGCCCTGCGGAGCCCGCATCACTCCGACATTTGCGGGCTGCGTACGAAGCCTCTGCGCCCGGCACACGCACCGTGCGCATCCCGGAGCCTCACCGGACCGGGAGCGCGGCACCACGCGACCGGCGCCGAAGCAGAGCAGGCCTGTGAACCCGTCGTTCACCAGACTTTGCGATGTCTCGTGAGACACACTGGCGGTCTCCCTCTCGCGTGGCGTGTGCCCTGTCGACGCGGATCACGATTGCTGATCGGCGGGCGGCTGACTCAGGGACTGCAAGCCGGAGGTCGCGACGCCGTGGTGTGGCGCTTGGCCTCGGCGGTGATGATCTGCAGTGCTTCGGCGATGCGGTCGTGGTGGGTGCGGTGGGAGACCACGCACACGCGCAGGGTGTAGCGGCTGTCGACAATCGTGCTGGAGAGCACGATGCGCCGGTGGCTGTTGATCCGCTCCAGCAGGCGGCGGCTTGCCTCGCCGGCCCGCTCGACGCCGGCCCGGCTGCCGTCGGCGGGGCGGAGGCGGAAGATCACGGTGGACAGGTCCGGGCGCTGCGGGACCTCCAGCTCCGCGACGCCGGACAGCGTGTCGTGGACGTGTTCGGCCAGGTCGAGCTTCTCGTCCAGCGCCTCGCGGAAGGCGTCCACCCCGTGCAGGTGCAAGGGAAGCCAGGCCCGCACACCGCGGATCTCGTGGGTCAGCTCGGGCCCGAGCCGGCCGGAGTCCGGGACGCTCCCCGCCGCCCCCATGTCCTGAAGGTAGCTGCCGGTGCCGTCGTGCGCGGCGTGCAGGGCGGCGACGTCGCGGACGACCAGGGCGCCGGTGCCGAACGGCATGAACAGGGTCTTGTGCGGGTCCAGGGTGATCGAGTCGGCCTCCTCGAAACCGGCGAGGCGCTCTGACCCGCGTGCGGTGAGCCGGAAGAAGCCTCCGTAGGCCGCGTCGATGTGGAGCCACACGTCCTCGCGGCGGGCCAGGTCGGCCAGCTGAGGCAGCGGGTCGACGGTGCCGGTGTCGGTGGTGCCTGCGGTGGCCACCAGCAGGAACGGCCGCAGCCCGGCTTCCCGGTCGGCGCGGATCATCGCGGCGGCGGCGTCGGGGTCCATCCGCAGGTCCGGGGTGTGCGGCACGGTCCGTATGTGGGCGGCGCGGATCCCGGCGAGGCGGGCGGCCTTGGCGACGGAGTGGTGGGCGAAGGCGGTGGTGTAGACGGTGCCGCCGGCGAGATCCTCGCCGAGCCGGTGGTGGCGGGCGGCGACCGTCGCGGAGAAGGTGGCCATCGAGCCACCGCTGGTCAACAGGCCGCCGCTGCCCTCCGCCAGGCCGCACACCTCACGGGCCATCCAGCGGATGACACTCTCCTCCAGCGCGGCGAGGGCCGGGGCAACCGAGGCCAGGCCGCCGTAACGGTTGACGGCACGGTTGTAGAACTCGGCGAGCGCGGCCGAATACAGACCGCTGCCCGGGATGTACGCCAGGTGTCCGGGCCCGGCCGTCTCCAGAGCACAGTCGGCGGCCTCGTCCAGGCGCGCGAGCAAAGCCTTCAGGTCACCGCCCCGGTCGGGCGGCGGTGCCAGGAAGGACTCCACCAGCTCGGCCTCGGCCTGCGGCGACAGGGGGCTGCTCGCGGGGCGGGCCGCGAGCTGGTCGGTGCGGTCGACGACACGGTCCAGGACGAGACGGCCCATCTCCGTCATCGCGGCGCGGTCGGGTTCCAGGGGGAAGGGGTGCATGAGGCAGTCCGATGGCGGTGAGAGGGGGTACGGAGGTGGCAGCGGGACCGGCTTCGTGGCCGCGGCGCGTGACCAGAATGCGCCGCCGAGCCCGGCACACGATGGCGTAGTGAGTGCCTGTACGGCGCCACGGTGCAGGATTGTTCGCCGATGTAGCCGATACGCTGCATTTCATGCCACGCCCCCTGTACGACCGCATCGACCGGGCGATCCTGGACCACCTCCAGCGCCACGGACGCACCCCCAACGTCGACCTCGCCGAGGCCGTACGCCTGTCACCCTCGTCCTGCCTGCGCCGCACCAAGGCGCTGGAGGAGGACGGGGTCCTGGCCGGCTACCGGGCCGATCTGGACCGCGAGCGCCTCGGCCTTGGGCTGACGGTGTTCCTCTCCCTCAAGGTCGAGCACTCCCGCACCACCTCCCAGGTGGTCGAAGAGGCACTGAAGGCGATCGACCACGTGGTCGCCTGCCATGTGGTCTCCGGCGACGCCGACTTCTTCGTCGAGCTCGCCGTACCGGACCTGCGCACCTTCGAAAAGGTGCTCACCGACCAGATCCTGGCGATCGGTCCCGTTCGCGACGCCCGCAGCACCTTCTGCATCCGCACCGTCATCGACCGCGGCCCGCTCCCTCTCAACTCCTGGCCCGCCCCGCGTGCATGACCGGACGCCACGGTTTACCTGAACCGCGGCGCGCGGACACGGAGATCCGTCGCTCGACCGCGAGATACAGACTTGTTCGCCTGGTCGATGACGACACGGGGCACATCTGAGTATCTGGAGAACCGTCCCACTTCGGCTCGGCGGCCAACACGGCTCAGGTCGGCGAGTCGCGGGGGCGGTCGCCGGCGGTTCCGGCGGCGTCCACGTCACCCGGCATGCCTTCCGCCGGGCGCCTGCCGCGTAGGGGTGCCACCGCCCGCACGGCGGTGTGGGCCACAGCGCCTCCCCCGGCAGCGGGCAACGCCGCAAGATCAGACGACGACCGCGGCGGCTGCTTCCGCGCCCGCCTAGCGATTGACCGCTCGCATCCCCGCCTCGTCATACCGCTCCCCCGCCGCCTCGGGCAGCTCCGCGTCAATGCGGGCCAGGTCGTCCTTGCTCAGCACGATGTCGACCGCGGCGGCGTTCTGCTCCAGGTAGGTGCGGCGCTTGGTGCCCGGGATCGGCACCAGGTCCTCGCCCTGGGCCAGCACCCAGGCGATGGCCAGCTGGGCCGGGGTCACGTCCTTCTCGGCGGCGATCTCCTTCACCTTTGCCGCCAGCCGCAGGTTCGCCTCCAGGTTGGCGTCCTTGAAGCGCGGGTTCTCGCGGCGCCAGTCGTTCGCGTCCAGCTCGTCCGGCGAGGTGAACCGCCCGGCGAGAAAACCGCGGCCCAGCGGCGAGTACGGCACGAAGCCGATGCCCAGCTCCCGGCACGCGGGCAGCACCTCCGCCTCCACGTCCCGCGACCACAGCGAGTACTCGCTCTGCACGGCGGTGACCGGGTGCACCGCGTGGGCGCGCCGGATGGTCTCCGCGCTCGCCTCGCTCAGCCCGATGTGCCGCACCTTGCCCTCGGCGACCAGCTCGCCCAGCGCGCCGACCGTCTCCTCGATCGGCACGTTCGGGTCGACGCGGTGCTGGTAGTACAGGTCGATGTAATCGGTCCCCAGACGCTGCAAAGAGCCGTGGACCGAGCTGCGGACGTGCTCGGCCGAACCGTCCTGCGGGCCGACCGTGCTGATGTCGCCGGGTACGGCGTCATCCATCCGGTAGTTGAACTTCGTCGCGATCACATACGCGTCGCGATGCCCCCGGATCGCCTCGCCGACGAGCGACTCATTGGTGAGCGGCCCGTACATCTGCGCGGTGTCGAGGAAGTCGATGCCAAGGTCGAGAGCGCGCCGGATGGTCGCGATCCCCTCCTCCTGATCGGTGGATCCGTAGAAGGCGGACATGCCCATGCACCCGAGCCCGATGGCCGATACCTGGAGGTCCCGCAGACTGCGCTTCTGCATACCGTGTCCCAGCCTTTCCTACACACACGTTGGTCGATCGGACGCCACCAAGCCCCTCCTCCATCTGGCGACGAATTCCGCCGCCCGGCATCCTGTGGGGCCCACCGGACGAGGGGCTTGGTGCGCCACGGTGTCTGCGACGCTACGACTTGGAGCGCACTCGAACGCAAGTCAGCCGTCCGGGCGGGCCGGCAACCCGAACAGACGTGCAAGGTTCGGCTTCAACAGTCGAACACCGACCAGCAGATGTCGTTGCGCAACCGCTGGTCATCAAGTACGAGCTCGCGGATCGCCTCCGGGAGCTGTTCGCGCTGCCACCGGCACTCGAGGCGTCCCGCGGTCTCGCTCTCGCCTTGCGGTGCCGCTGCACGCACAGCCTTGATCGCGTAGGCAGCCGCGCCGAGCTCGTGCGCGGCGACGTGGGGGACGGCCCCGGCCTGGCCGGCGGCGTACGCGGCATGCCGTGCCGCCCCACTCAGGTCTCTGGCTGCGCCCATCGCATGGCCACCCGCCGCGCGAGCCTCCATCATCTTCACCTCGCCACGCACCCAGGCCCGCGCATGCTCGATCGCCTGGCGTGGTCGCGGGTCCCGGGGCCGGGCCGACGCGAAGAGGCCAAGGACGTGCTCTGCACACGAGGCAGCCCAGAGAGCGAGGAGATGGTGATCCGCATCGGTGAGGGTTCCACCACGGCGGATCGTCACGAAACGAGGGTCACGGACCTTCGGGAGGATCATGACTTGCACTCCTCTTGCGTCTTCCCGGTCGGCGTCTTGGGACAGTCGGTCAGGCGCTGCATGGCGCCAGGGTCAATGGAACACGACGGTCGTTCAAGAAGCCGGGACGGGGAGGTGCGGCTCAGGTGTCCGGGCTGGCGTGCATGCGGGCGGTGAGCAGGGAGCGTTCGGGCGGGTTCGCGGCCGACATTGCTGGTCAGGCACAAGGTCGTCAGTCAGCCAGGGCCGAGGCGAGTTCTTCGGTGGCGTTGACGAGTTCGGCATCCCGCTCATTCAGGAGCCGTGGGATGGCGCCGCTGTGGGCATGCACGGCGCGGCGGGCCGCGTCTTCCCAGGCGACGTAGTCGCTGTGGCCGCGGCACGCTTTCGGGTAGGCGGCGGCCGCGGTCTCCCACTGGTGGGCCCCGGCGATGTTCCGCAGCAGGTGGAGGATTTGGGCCCGGCAGGTCACCTGGGGGCGCTCGGCGAGGTCCCACAGGAAGGGGACCGTGACGGCTGTGGCCTGGTCGACGACGAAGCCGTACTGGCAGATCCGGTTGCCCAGTCTCTCCAGAGCAGTGTGGGCGGCGGCCGCATCGCCCGAGGCGAGGGCAGCGAGCAGGAAGGGGATGGCCGCCGCGGAGCCGGTGGCATCCTGGAGCTCGCGCCAGGGCACGTGCGAAACGTGCCCGAGTGTTGATGCCGGCGGGTCGTGTCTCACCCGGCTGCTCATCGCTTCAGATCTCAGCGCTGTCCTGCCCGGCGCCGCGTCGGGTGGACAGCATGGCCCAGACGGTCTTGCCCGTGGGGGCGGAGCGGGTCCAGCCCCAGTGTTCGGACAGGGCCTCCACGATATGCAGACCGCGGCCGTGCTCGTGGAGCGAGCCAGTCGTCCGCGGGCAGATGGGCAGGGTGCTGCCCTGGTCGGTGACGGCACATACCAGGTGAGCGGGGCGCACGGTGAGCTTGAGCCACACCCCGGGCTCGCCCTCGTCGGTGGGACTGCCCGGCCGGGCGTGCAGCACGGCGTTGCCGACCAGCTCGGAGACGATGCTCAGCGCATCGTCGCGGCAGTGGTCCAACTGCCAACGGCTGAGGGCGCCTTGGGTGAAGGCACGGGCCTGAGCGCACTCCTGGTCCGTGCCGGACAGACGCAGGGTCGCGGTCGTGGGTGCGCCGCGCAGCGGCGCGACAGGGGGTGCGGTCCGATCCGGCGTGCTCACAGTCGGGCCGAGCCTGGCTGCTTGGTGCGCGGACAACGACACGGCGTCTCCTGAGGTGACGTCAGGACGGGGCGTCAGCGTGGCGGTTGACGCCTTGGCTATTATCCACGCCGACAGCAACTTCGTGCAATTTCACGGGAAATTGCGCGAGTCGAAAGGGAACACCGGCGCCGTGCGCGTCGGCCTGCACCCACGGGGCGACAGGCCGGCAGTGTGGCGGAACACCTGCAAGGAGACTGCCGTGCCGTCAGCTCAGAACGGGATGCGGGCGAGTTCACTGGGCGTGAACTGGATCAAGAGCCGCCACAGCAACGCCGAAGGCAACTGCGTCGAGGTCGCCGCCCTGGCCGGCGGAGGCGTCGCCATGCGCAACTCCCGTGACCCGCACGGGCCGGCACTGATCTACACACCGGCCGAGGTGGCCGCTTTCCTGGCCGGCGCGAAGGACGGCGAGTTCGACCACCTCGTGTGACGCGGTCGCCGGACATCCGATTGTGCCGACGCATGCGCCTGCAGGCTGCGCAATGCGATAATGCAGCCTGTTGTCGCCTGTCCACCGGGAGTCAGGATGCCCTCCGAGTCACCTCGCATCTCCCGCCTCGAACCGTATCTGCATCGCACCGAGCCCGCTCCGACCTTGCTGAAGATGCTGGTCGGGGTGCAGCTCGCGGGTATCCGCGAAGACGCCGGTCTCGCACAGGAACAGGCAGCCCGCGCCGTGGGGTTCAGCCCGGCGAAACTCTCACGCATCGAGGCGGGCAAGGGCCGCCGCCCTCCCACCGAGAACGACGTCCGAGCCCTCCTGGATCTGTACAAGACGGAGGACTACGAGACATCGGTGCTGCTGCAGCTGCTGCGGCGCGCCGGGGAACCGGGATGGTGGCAGCGCTTCGACAAGCGACTGATGCCCGAGTGGTTCGACCGGCTGGTGGGCCTGCAGGAAGCCGCGGAAGCGATCCGTACGTTCGAGATCCAGTACGTTCCCGGACTGCTGCAGACTCCGGCCTACACCCGCGCCGTGGTCGAGCGCGGCCTGCCGACGGCACCGGCCCGCGAGGTCCAGCGCCGCGTCGAACTCCGCACGCGACGACGGGAGTTGCTGCAGCGCGCAGACGCGCCCCAGCTGTGGGCGGTCATGGACGAATCGGTGCTGCTACGCGTCCTGGGCAGCCGTGAGGTCATGCGCGAACAGCTGGAGCACCTGGTCACGATGGCGCAGCTGCCTCATGTGACCGTCCAGATCGTTCCCTTGGACGTCACGAACGCCTCCGCACCGGCCATACCCGTCACGTACCTGCGCTTCGGCGGCCTCGACCTGCCCGACATCGTCTATCTCGAACACATCAGGAGCGCCACGTTCCTGGAGGACCGCGACGAGACGGAGGAGTACCGGGTGGCGCTGGACCGGCTGGCCGACGAGGCCCTCAACCCTCGCGAGTCGCTGGCCCTCCTGCGCGACACCGCCGCTGGGCGGTACCCGGCAACGTGATCTCCGCCTATGGCTACCGGATTCGGCCCACCCCGCCGAACTCGATCCACTCCTGGGTGAGCTGACGCGGCGCCACGTCGCTGTCCGGCCTCCAGGTGGACACCTCCACCAGGCCCGGCTCGAGGATGTCCATGCCCTCGAACCACTCCGCGACGTCCTTCTCCTGCCGCACCCGGCCCCAGTGCCCCTGGGTCGCCTGATCCATGAAATTGGTGACGAAGTCCCGCACCTCCGGGTCCTCGCTGACCAGCTGACACATCACCAGGTAACTGCCGGGGGCGAGTTGTTCGGCCACCCGCCGCACCACCGCCGACGGCCCTTCGCTGTCGCTGTCCGGAATGCAGTGGAACACCGAGTTGAACAGCACCGCCACGGGCTGTGAAAAGTCGATCAACCGCTGGGTGTCGGCGTGGGAGAAGATCGCGTCGGTCTCGCGCAGGTCCGCCTGAATGACGGTGGTGCGCTCGTTCTGCTCCAGCAGGGCCCGGCCATGCACCAGGACCATCGGGTCATTGTCGACGTAGACCACACGCGACGCAGGGTCGATCCGCTGCGCCACCTGATGCACGTTGTTCTGAGTAGGCAGCCCGGACCCGTGGTCGAGGAACTGGCGCATGCCGTACTCCTGCGCCAGGGTCCCGACCACCCGCTGCAGAAAACGCCGGTTGTTGAGGGCCAGTGCCCGCGTGCTGGGCACCACCTTGTCGAGTTCCTCGCAGGCAGCGCGGTCGACGGCATAGTTGTCCTTGCCACCCAGATAGTGGTCGTACATGCGAGCGGCCGTCGGAACCGTCGCGTCAATCTTCGTCGACATCCGCTTCCCCGACTCCATCGTCTCCCCCACTCCCGCGCCGTACTCGGCGCACCTGCACGCCAGGCAATACATCCTAGAGACACCGCACTTGGCCAACCACCCACTTGATCGAACCTCTCACCGCCACGGCTCCGCCCGCACATGGTGTGCGGCCGTGGCGCCGTCCCGCGGGGTGGGGCTCCTCGGGTCGCCATCCCATTCGAGGGTGAGATTTCGAAGTTCTCCGGCGTCAATTGCGCGAAGTCCTCGACAGGGAAGGGCAAGTGCCGTCGGGCGTCGCATCCCCTCCCTCCGGAAGTCGACGGCCCCTCATCCCGGTGAACCGGTGCTACTCAGCCGAGGCGGTTGAGGAGCCATGTCACCGCCCACCGCACGAACGCACCAAACACGGCGGCCAACGCCACCTTTCCCGCCTTGCCCGCGATACGGCGAGGCTTCCCGGACTCACGCTCAGGCTCGCCAACTCCCTTAGTTATCCCGAGTGTTGTGTATGTATAGTTGAGTGCATGGAGTTGCTGCGCATGTCGAAGGCTGCGAAGCGGCTCGGGATACACCCAATGACGCTTCGTCAGTGGGCGTTGGACGGAAGAATCCCGTTCACGTGGGTCGGCCGTGAGCGCCGGTTCTCCTCGGTGAACGTGGAGAACATGAAGCGCGGCAGTGACTCCTCAACTTCCCGTCCGCGCCTGGAGTTGCTGTATGTGCGCGTCTCGGGCTCGTCCGGGCAGGAGTCCTCTCTGGAGGCTCAGGAGACCGAACTGCGGGGCACCTCTACGGGCGACATCGTCAAGGTCGTGAAGGATCGCGGCTCGGGTCTGAAGGAGAACCGGCCGGGCCTGAACCGGGTGTTGGCGATGGTGTCGGACGGCTCCGTGACTGTCGTGCGTGTGACGCATGAGGATCGACTGGCCCGCTTCGGTGTCGGCTGGCTCAAGCGACTGTTCACTGTGTATGGCGTCACCGTGGAAGTGCTGTACCCGAAGAAGCTCGGCGGCCGGGATGAACTCCTCGAAGACTTCGTCTCCCTCGTGACGACGTTCGCCGGGCGCCTGTACGGGATGCGTAGTGCGGAGAACCGCAAGCGACTGCTGGCCGAGTCCGGCCAGTGCAGCGACCAGGACCGTGCCGCGTGAGCCGGAAGCTGCCTCTGGCTGACGGCGAGACCTCCCGCACCGCGTGCGCCCGCGCCCTCATCCGCACGGGCGTGGACGAGAAGACCGGCGAACTCCTCACCGCTGCTGCTCTGATGGAGCGTGTGGGCTGGTGCACCGGCCTGGTGGCCCAGATGACCGGCACGCTGCTGGCCGAGCACTGGAACACCACCGACGTCGATGTCCTCGCAGCCGGGCAGGATGCGGGCGGTAGGAAGGTGCCGTCGAATGCGTGGATGGCGCTGCGGCGCCTCGGCTGGACCACCGCACCCGACGAGGGCGTGAAGGTCAACGACCGGATCGTCCGCATGGCCCAGGAGCAGGCCGGGCGCGCTTTGCGCTCGGTGAAGTGGCGGGCCGACGTGGTGGACGGTGTGCTGGCCGCATGGCCTGCCGACCCGAAGAAGCGCACCCCCGAGGAGTGGGACCACGTGCGGGCCGCGATACCGGGCGGTGAGTACCTGCCGTCCAGCATCATCCGTTCCCGCACCCGCCAGATCACTGCCTTCGAGCGTAAGCACGGGCGTCTGGCAGCCGACCTCTTCGAGCTGGAGCCCACCCCGCGGGTGCCACGCATGTTGCTGCTCGCCGCGTGCGACAGGCAGCAGGCCACCATCGAACGCTTGGCGACCGAGCCGACGAAAGCCCTCCTGCGGCTGCAACTCCCCACCCGGCCCGACCCGCAGATGTACGCGGACTGGACGTGGGTGGAGTGCCCAATCGCGCTGCCGCCCACGGTTCCGGGATGCGCAGTGATCCACCTGCCGACGCTGCGCATCGCGGGCGGCCAAGTACGCGCCGACCTCGCCTACACCCACCCCGTCCCCAAGACCCAGCGCACCGGGCACACGGTCGCGCTCGGCGTGGACTGGGGACTGAACACCCTCCTCAGCGCGGGCGCGGCCCGACTCCACGACGACGGACGTGCCACCGCCCTCGGCTCTGGAGCCCAGTTCCGAGCCGCCGGAGTGCTGGCCAAGCAGTACCGGCTGCGCCGCATCAGCGAACGCCTCCACGCCAAAACCGACCACTACGTGCGGCTCGCCGATCCCGCCCTGGACGGCAAGAACGCTGTGCTGGCGGAGGAGATCCGGCGCGTCTCGGAGCGCCGGTCCAACCTCAACGACGCGTTGGCGTGGGCTGGGGCCCGCTGGACAGTCGATCAGGCCGCTGCAGTCGGGGCCACGGTCATCTACCTGGAAGACCTTCGGTCGATGGAAGCTGGGGGCATGGGCCGCACCCACAACACGCGCATGTCCCAGACCGTGCGCGGTCAGATCGCCGACCGTATGCGGCACCTGGCAGCCGAGGTTGGCATTGCGGTCGTGACGGTGCCGCCGAGGAACACCTCGAAGCACTGCCCGCACTGCCTCACACCGCTCAGGCACCGCAAGGCACCCGACCGGCCCACCACGCCGGGCTGGAAGTGGGCCATCTGCCCCAGCCGTGACTGTGGCTGGCAGAGCGACCGCGACCAGGGAGCCTGGCGGCGGATCGCCGCACGCGGCCTCGCCCACCAGACCAAGACCGTCGTGGACCGCGCCAGCGGCACCATGGTGATCCGCAGGGTGGTGGACACCATGGAGGCCAAGGCCCTCATCACCGCCACCCCGAAGCCCAGCCGGACGGACCGGTCGAAGACTGGCCCCACTCGGCCGCGAACCAACCACCTCATGCCCAGGCGACGTGAGGTTCCCTCCCCGGTACGCCCTTCGGGCTGCGCCGGCCAGCGTCCGGAGGGACACGCACCAGCGGACCGGCGTCGGCTGCCCCGCGCAGCCCACCGGCACCAGGGCGTGACCACGATCAGCACACCCACCACCGGCCACCAGCCACGCGGAGCAGCACTCGGCGCGGGATTCCATCTCCACGCTCATGCTGCCCCACCACGGTGGGCAGAACCCGTGTCAGACCTTACGGTTCGCATAGGTTCGCTCAGCTGAACAGAGACGCTCCCTCATCCGCCCTCCATTCAGTGAACAAATGGAAACTCACTGACCAGGCTAAGGAAGGATCGGCAAAGACCGGCCGGGCCGGATACCACTCAACTCCCCGACTTTCTTGGCCACTTCCCACAAGTCCGACGTGTCTGACGCCGCGAACCTGTGGCTTCGGTGGGGGCATCCGTTCATACCCCGCGGACAGTGTGAGGCAGCGCGGGCAGGACGCTTCAGTGCCGGGTATGGCGTCGTCTGGTGGAGTCATGGCCGTGCCAGGCAGTCACCCCAGAGTGCGGCCAGCCGGGCCGGGATCTCGGCTATGGCGGCGCAGCCTTGAGGATCGCGTGGGAACCCGTCACCCGCTACAAAGGTCCATGCGCCGTCCTTGGCCTTGGTGAAGTACTTCTCCGTGCTCCCCTCGTCCTGGAGCTGGACCAGCTCGTTGTCGGTGGCGTCGGCCGTCGCGGTAAAGGAGGTCCCCGCGTAGAAGACGCCGTCGCACTCGCCGTAGTAGAAGGTGCCCTGGACCGGGGCGATGTGCACGAGGCCCGGCTGCGCTCGCTGGTACGCCTGGGTCACCGCGTCCTTGACCTCCTGCGGCACCAGCAGGGAACGGCACGTCGGCGACCCGGGTGAGGAGGGCGTGGCCGCCGGGTGGTCCGGCGCCGCGCTGGGGGTCTTCGACGTCGCCGTCGGCGGGGTGGTGGACGTGGCCGGAGTGGTCGGGCTCACGACCGCCTCGGGCGAAGGGGCCTCGTCGGAATGGCCGGTGACGGCGAAGGCACCTCCGCCTACCGCGGCCGCTACGGCGACGGCCAGTGCGACGGTGGCCATCCGGCGACGGCGCCGCAGGTCATCCCCGCGGGCCCGGATTGCGGCGGCGGGCCGGGCGCCGGTTCGTGCGGCGAGCTCCTCAGACCCTGCCTGGAGGATGGCGTCGAAGTCCTCAGTCATGGTGGTGCACCTCCTGGTCGGTGAAGCCGAGGACGTCGGTCACGGCAGTGGGAGCACTGCTGGGTGGAGAGAGGGCCGGTCGCACGCCGGGGGTCCGGGCGCCATCGCCCGGGCCGTCGCCTGCGATGTCGGTCAGATGGGGCGCCATCATGTGGCGGCCGCGTGACAGCCGGGCCTTGACCGTTCCCGGCGCGACGTCGGTTTCCCGTGCCGTCTCCTCGACGGACAGGCCGACCAGGTGATGCAGCACGATCGCCCGCCGTTGCTCGTAGGGGATGCGCCGCAAGGCCGCGACGATCGCCACGTAGTCGGGGCTGAGATCGGGGACCTGGTCGGGTATGCCGTGGCGGCGGTGGGCCGTGAGCCGGTTGACGGCCTTGCGCCACACGCTGACCCGGAGACGGCAGGCCACCGAACGTACCCAGGCCTCCGGGTCCGCGTAGCGGGACACCTTCTCCCAGTTCTGCCAGGCCCGGGCGAAGGCCTCCTGCACCAGGTCCTCGGCCTCGGCGAGGCTGCCCGTCATCGCGTACATCTGGCTGGTCAGCCGGCCCACATGGCCGGCGTAGAAATCATCGAAGACACGCGCATCACGCATTGCCCCCTCCACATCACAGTTTTGAGGGGTCGCGCCCTCACCACTTGTCACGCCCGAGGGGGGAGACAGGTTGCACGCCCGCAACCACACCGACCGCACCCGCACCCGCACCCGCACCCGCACCCGCACCCGCACCCGCACCCGTGAGCACCGCACAGGCCGAGCTACCCGCCGTCCTGTCGGCGACGGCTTGACGGTGAGCCGGCTGGGGCCGCAAGAGCAGGCGCTGTTCGCGCTAAGACCAACTCCATTCTGATCGATTGATCGCTATCATGGCCGCATCGCGCGAAACCGATCGTGCGAGCCCCCGCACGATCCCACGCGGGCGGCGCGAGCGACGCGGACGAGAGCGGTGGGGACATGCGGGAGCCGGCGCAGCAGCGGCAGGACCGGATCGCGGAGGTGGTGCGGGAGCGCGGCGTCGCGCGCATCACCGATCTCGCCGACGAACTCGGCGTCTCCGTCGTGACCGTGCGCCGGGACGTCGAGGAGCTCGCGCAGCGCGGGGAGGTGCGCCGCGGGCACGGGGTGGCGCGCTCACTGCGGCCGATGCCCGAACAGACCGCCTCCGGGAGCGAAGCGATCGCCATGATCGTGCCCGAGAGCAACACGTATCTCACCGAGGCCGTGCAGGGTGCGCGTGAGGCCGCGGAGAAGGCCGGTCTGCGGCTCGCCCTGCACATCACCGCCGGCTACGGCGGGGCGGAGGAGCGCCAAGCGGTGCACCAGGCCTTGGACGCCGGAGCCCGCGGACTGCTGCTGTCGCCGCACTGGCGCACGCAGGAGGAGGCCGACGCGGACCAGTCGTGGCTGTCCGATCTCGACGTTCCCACGGTGCTCGTCGAACGGCGCCCCTCGCGGACCAGCGCCATCTATTCCGTGGACTGCGTGCGCACCGACCACGCCTACGGGGTCCACCTGGCCCTCGGCCACCTGGCCGACCTCGGACACCGCCGGATCGTCCTGGCGGCGCGCGACGACAGCCCGACCGCGCGGGTCATCCGCGCCGAGTTCACCGCGCAGTCCGCTGCCCGGGGGCTGGCCAAGGGGTGCCGCGCGATTCTCAGTTCACCCACGGCGGGGCCCGATCCGCGCGTCGCCGACCCGCGGGCACTCGACCTGGCCGAGACGGTCGTAGACACCCGTGCCACTGCGGTGGTGATCCACAGCGACATGGACGCGCTGGTTCTCGTACGGGGGCTGCAGGCGGCGGGGATCTCCGTAGCCGGAGACTGCTCGGTGGTCGCCTACAACGACGTCGTCGCCGACATGGGTCCGGTCCCGCTGACGGCCGTCGCCCCGCCCAAGGCCGAGCTCGGCCGCATGGGAGTCGATCTGCTGCTGCGTCGGCTCGAGGCGGCGCGGGGCGGATTGCGTCCCGGTCCCACCCGTCACCTGGAGTTGCTGCCCGCCCTGGTCGTCCGGGGGTCCACCGCCTCGGCGGCCTCCTGATCCACTGGCGGTCGCCACCGTGGTCGTACCGCAGGCACGCCAACCTTTGAGCGTTTGGCCGTTTCAGTTTCTTTTGTTCGATGTATTGACGCCTTTTTCTTCGGCCGAACAGGATGCCCGTAACCCAGCAACGACGCGGGAGGGTGCATGCCTGGTCAACGACGCCCGGCGAACAGTCGATTGGTACGTACGTCCGGCGTGGCGCTGTTCACGGTCCTCGCCCTGCTGCTGACGGCCTGCTCCGCCTCCGGCGGCAGCACCGCTGCCACCTCCGGAGGGCCGGTCCACCTCACCTTCTGGTCGGCCCTGCGCGGCACCCAGGAGGTCGTCGACGAGTACAACCGGATCCAGAACAAGGTCAGGGTCGACTTCCAGCAGGTCCCCTCCGGCGCCCAGGGCGGCTACGCCAAGCTCAGCAACGCCGCCCGTGCCGGCAACGCCCCCGATGTCGCCACCATCGAATACCCGCAGCTGCCCGGATTCGCCATCGACGGCGTGCCCCGCGACCTGACCGGGCTGCTGCCCGACTCGGTGCGCCGCAAGATCCTCCCGCAGGCGCTGGACCTCACCACCCTCGGCGGGCACACCTACGCGGTGCCGGTGGACATCGAGCCGATGATGTTCTTCTACCGCAAGGACGTGTTCACCAAGTACGGCATCCCCGTCCCCAAGACCTGGGCTCAGTTCGAGAGTTCGGCGCGCAAGCTCAAGAAGGCCCAGCCGGGCTCCCGTATCGGCAGCTTCTTCACCAACGGCTCCCTGCACATGGCCGCCTTCGCCTGGCAGGCCGGCGGACAGTGGTTCAAGACCTCCGACGACACCTGGCGTATCTCCATGGCCGACGCCCCGACCCGCAAGGTCGCCGCGTACTGGCAGCACCTGGTCGACGAGGACCTGGTGCGCGTCGAGCCCGTGGACAGCCAGCAGTGGCGGGCCCACCTGCAAAGCGGCGAGACCGTCGGCTACACGGCGGGCGCCTGGGCGGCCGGCTCGCTGATGAACTCCACCCCCGACGGCAAGGGCAAATGGGCCATCGCCCCGCTCCCCCAGTGGGACCCGGCCAAGCCGTCACTCGGCACCCAGGGCGGATCCACCTTCGTCGTCACCAAGGACAGCCAACACCCCACCGAGGCACTGGACTTCATCACCTGGATGGTCACCAGCCCGGACGCCCTGCGCGCCAAGCTCTCCAGCGGCATCAGCAGCGCGTATCCAGCCGTGCCCTCCCTCGTGCCCGTCGCCCGCAAGGAGATGGACACCGGCTACTACTCCGGCCAGGACATCTTCGGCCTCTTCCAGCAGCAGGCCAAGCTCATCTCCCCGAACTGGAAATGGGGGCCGCGCATGACCTCCACCATCACCTCCGTCGAGGACGGCTTCGCGAAGGCCGGAGCCGGCAGCGGCACCATCATCGGCGCCCTCCGTGAAGGAGAACGCCGCACCCTGCCCGATCTCAAGAGCCTCGGCCTGTCGGTCACTACCCACTGAGGTGCACCCGTGAGCACAGTCATCTCCCCAGGGAAAACGGGAAAGCGGACCGCCACAAAACCGCACGCCACCAGCCCGTCCCGCCCCCGCTCCCCCGGACGCCGCCAGCAACTGCTCGCCTGCGTCACGCTCCTGGCCCCCTTCACGGCCCTGCTCGTCGCCGTGTTCCTCGTCCCCGTCGGCTACGCCATCGGCCTCAGCCTCTTCTCCGAGGACCACAAGGGCCTCGGCTTCGGCGGCGGCACCACCGTCTTCACCGGACTGCGCAGCTACCTCGCCGTGCTGGACGACCCGAGCTTCCTGTCCGGGTTCGGCGTCATCGGCCTCTACTGCGTGATCTTCGTACCCGTCGTCGTGATCAGCGCCCTCGCGCTCGCCCTGCTGCTGGACTCCGGACTCGTCCGGCTGCGCCGCACCGCGCAGATGCTGCTCTACCTGCCGCACGCCGTGCCCGGCATCATCGCCGCCGTCATCTGGCTCTACCTCTACACCCCCGGCCTCAGCCCGGTCATCAAACTCTTCGCCCAGGCCGACATCACCATCGACTTCCTCGGCCTGCACACCGTGCTGCCCTCCATCGTCAACATCGCCCTGTGGAGCGGCCTCGGCTACAACATGGTGATCTTCTACGCCGCCCTACAGGCCCTGCCCCGCGAGGTGATCGAGGCGGCACGCATCGACGGCGCCGGCGGCATCCGCACCGCGCTCATGGTCAAGGTGCCCATCATCAAGGGCTCCGTCGTGATGGTCTGCATGTTCGCCCTGATCGGCGCGCTCCAGCTGTTCACCGAGCCGATGCTCATGAACCAGGCCACCCCGATGGTCAACTCCCGCTTCACCCCGAACATGTACATCTACGACGCGGCCTTCCGCCGCAACAACTACGGCCTGGCCTCCGCGGCCTCCGTCATCCTCCTCGTCGTCACCTGCGCCCTGTCGTACGGCGTGACGCACTGGGCCGGCCGCAGGGAACGGAGCCCGCGATGACCACCAACACCCCGACCACCGCACCCGGGCCGACGACGAGCAGGCTCACCAGCCGGACCGCCGTCAACACCGTGGTCCTCATCGCAGCCCTCTACACCCTGCTGCCCGCCCTGTGGCTGCTGCTGGCCTCCACCAAGAACGCCGACGCGCTCTTCGGCAGCGACATCCTCTCCCTCGGCAACTTCTCACTGGGGCACAACCTCACCGACCTGTTCACCATGGAGGACGGCGTCTACGGCCGCTGGTACCTCAACAGCCTGCTGTACGCGGTGCTCGGCGCTCTCGTCGGCTCGCTGATCAGCGTGGCCGCCGGCTATGCGTTCGACAAGTACGACTTCCCGCACAAGGAGAAGCTGTTCGGGCTCGTCCTGACCGGTGTGATGGTCCCGCCGACCGTCCTTGCCCTCCCGCTCTACCTGGTGGCCTCCGACATCGGCCTGGTCAACACCTTCTGGGCGGTCTTCATCCCCGTCCTGTTCAACCCGTTCGGCGTCTACCTCGCCCGCCTGCTCTCCAGCGGCTACGTCCCCAACGAGGTACTGGAGGCGTCCCGCGTCGACGGGGCCGGCGAACTGCAGACCTACCTCCGCGTCAGCCTGCGCATGCTCGGCCCCGGCTTCGTCACCGTCTTCCTCTTCCAGCTCACCGCCATCTGGAACAACTTCTTCCTGCCGATGGTGATGCTCTCCAACCAGCACCTGTATCCGCTCAGCCTCGGCCTCTACACCTGGAACAGCTCCGCCACCGTCTCACCCGAGTACTACCCGCTGGTCGTCATCGGCTCGCTGCTCGCCGTCGTCCCGCTGATCGTCGCGTTCCTCACGCTGCAGCGCTACTGGAAGTCCGGTCTGACGGCAGGGAGTGTCAAGTGACCCACCCCGACGGCCTGTTGCGCCGCCCGCGCGCCGTGCTCGCCATGGCGCACAGGACCGCACAGCAGGTCCTCGCCCCGGACGTACGGGCCCGGCTCGCCGACCTCACCGACATCGACCCGCACCTCGTCCTGGACGACTTCACGACCCCCACGGCACACCGGGCGCTCGCCGACGCCGAGCTGCTCATCACCGGCTGGGGCTGCCCGCCCGTCGACGCCGCGGCCCTGGACGCCGCGCCCCGGCTGCGCGCGGTCGTGCACACCGCCGGGACCGTACGCCACCACATCACCCCCGCCTGCTGGGAGCGCGGCCTGATGGTGTCCTCGGCCGCTGCGGCCAACGCCGTGCCGGTCGCCGAGTACACCCTCGCCATGATCCTGCTCGCCAACAAACGCGTCCTGGACACGGCCCGCGTCTACCGCGCCGAGCGCCGCCGCATCGACTGGAACGAACGCCACCCCGACGCGGGCAACTACCGCAGGACCGTGGGCATCCTGAGCGCCTCGATCATCGGGCGCCGCGTCATCGACCTGCTGCGCCACCACGAACTGAACGTGCTGCTGCACGACCCCTATGTCTCGGACACCGAGGCCCGCGAGCTCGGGGCGGAGCCGGTCGGCCTGCCGGAACTGTTCGCCGACAGCGACGTGGTCAGCGTGCACACCCCACTGCTGCCCGAGACCCGCGGCCTGGTCAGCCGCGAACTGCTCGCCAAGCTGCGCACCGGCGGCACCCTCATCAACACCGCGCGCGGCGCCGTCGTAGACCAAAGGGCCCTCACCGACGAGGTGGTCTCCGGGCGCCTGAACGCGATCCTGGACGTCACCGAGCCGGAGGTACTGCCCGCCGACTCACCCCTGTTCGACTGCCCGGGCGTCCTCGTCACCCCGCACATCGCCGGCTCCAAGGGCGGCGAACTGCGCCGCCTCACCGACCTGGCGCTGACCGAGGTCGAGTCGTACGTCCGCGGCCGGCCCTTCGCCCACCCCGTCCGCCCCGAAAACCTGGCCCGCCTCGCCTGACGGCGCCGCAGCCGCGACGGAAACCATCGCCATGAACAGGAGCCGTGGCCCTGCCATGCCCCACCACCCGCTCGACCTCCCCCCGGAAGACCGCGCCCTCAGCCCGCACACCGGCTACGCCCGCGCCCACTGGGAAGCCACCGCCGACCAACTGCTCACCGCCGCCCTCCGCTACGCCACGCCCGGCCACGCCCTGATCGACCTGCCCGGCCCGCCGTCCAAGTCCGGAGTGCGCTCGGACGGTCTGGAAGGCTTCGCCCGTACGTTCCTGCTGGCCGCGTTCCGTACCGCCGGGGCATCCGGCAAGGACCCGCTCAACCTCCTGGAGCGCTACACCGCCGGCCTCGCCCACGGCACCCGCACCCCCGGCCGTGACGACGCCGAGTCCTGGCCGCGCATCGGCCACCACGGCGTCCAGGGCCAGCCCATGGTGGAATCCGCCTCCGTGGCGCTGGCCCTGCGCCTGACCGCACCCTGGACCTGGGACACCCTCCCCGCTGCCGACCAGGACCGCGTCGAGCAGTGGCTGCGCGGCGCGCTCAGGCACACGCCCGCGCCCAACAACTGGTACCTCTTCCCGCTGACCGTCGCGGGCTTCCTGGAATCCGTGGGCCGCGGCGACGCCGAAACCCGGTTCGCCATCGAGCGGGGTCTCGGCCTGCTGGAGGGCTGGTATCAGGGGCAGGGCTGGTACTCCGACGGCGACGGCCGCGCCTTCGACCACTACAACGGCTGGGCCCTGCACTTCTACCCGCTCCTGCACGCCCACCTCACCGGTGACCGGACCGTGCTCGATCAACTCGGCCCGCGGCTACGGGAGTTCCTCGACGGCTTCGCCCTCCTCTTCGACGCCGACGGCGCCCCCATCCACCACGGCCGCTCCCTGACCTACCGCTTCGCCGCCGGCACCGCGGTGGCCCTGGGAGCCCTCACCGGCCAGACACCGCTCGCCCCCGGCGTCACCCGCCGCATCCTCAGCGGAGCGCTGCGGCACTTCCTCGACCGCGGCGCGCTCACCGGCGACGGCATCCTCAGCCTCGGCTGGTACGGCCCGCACGCGGCGACCCTCCAGAACTACTCCGGACCCGGCTCCCCATACTGGGCCTCCAAGGGCTTCCTCGCCCTGCTGCTCCCGCCCGAACACCCGGTGTGGACGGCCACCGAAGAGAAGGCACCCGCCGAGGGACGCGACCGCGCACTCGCCCTCCCCGCCCCCGGCCTGCTCATCCAGGCCACTGGCGCGGACGGCCTGACCCGCCTGCACAACCACGGCAGCTACAAGTACGACTCCCGCGAGCCGGAGCGCGCTCCCGGCAACCCCCTCTACGCCCGACTCGCCTACTCCACCCGCACCGGCCCGACCAGCGCCGCCAACGCCCCCGACAACCACATCGCGATCGAAGCGCGCGGCACCCGCAGCGCCCGTATCCGAATCAACCCCCTTGCCGACGGCTCCGATTGGCTCGCCTCGTGGCACCGGCCGGTCTTTCCCGAGGGCGGTCCCGCCCTGCCCTCGGCCCGGATCGAGAGCCTGACCCTCGTCCGCGGCAGACTCGAACTGCGTGTGCACCGCACCGTCGGGATACCGCCGGGAACGCCAATCCACCTCAGTGGCTGGGCAGTTGCCCTGCCACCCGAGGCCGCAGCAGAAGCCGAGCAAACGACAGAGATACGGCTCGACGGACCCGAGGTGACGAGTCAACTGCTCGGCCTGCACGGCTGGCAGACACACCGCGCGGTCCGGGCACCGCAGGGCACGGCCTTCGGCCCCTGGGCCCTCGTCCCCGAACTCGCCGGAACCGTCGGCGAGTCCGCCACCGGCACGGCGTTCGCCGCGCTCGCCTCCCTCACCGGCGAACCTGACCCGGCGCCCCTCTCCGGGCAGGCGACCGCCGAGGCGAACGGCCTCGCCATCACGGTCCGCTGGGCCGACGGAGCGCGTACGGTCGTCGATTTCGGCCTCGACGGCCCCTCGGTCACCGTAGAGGAGCCGTCATGACGCTTCGCCTGGGCCTGTGCTCCGTCACCCTGCGCCACCTCGACGTGGCCGGCGTCCTCGCGGCTGCGGTCGAAGCGGGCCTGGAGTGCGTCGAGTGGGGCGCCGACATCCACGTACCCGCGGGCGACGAGGCCGTAGCCGCCGAGGTACGTGCCGCCACCGAGAAGGTGGGCCTGGCAGTCGCCTCCTACGGCTCCTACTACCGTGCCGGACACACCGACCCCGCAGCCTTCGCCGACGTCCTGCGCTCGGCCGTGCTGCTCGGTGCGCCCCGTATCCGCATCTGGGCGGGCGCGACGGGCACGGACGAGACGTCGCCCAGGGCGAGGGAGGCCGTCATCCGGGACACCCGGCGCGTGGCGGCATTGGCGGCCGAGGCGGGGGTCCAACTCGCGTACGAATTCCACCGCAACACCCTCACCGACGGCGCCGACCGCGCGCTCCGGCTGCTGAGCGAAGCAGACCGCCCCGACGTCCGTACCTACTGGCAACCGCCACTCGACGTACCCGACGCGGAAGCTCTCGACGGGCTCGGCACCGTGATCGGCCACGTGGCCGCCGTCCACGCCTTCTCGTGGTGGCCCGGCACCACCCGGCACCCGCTCTCCGCCCGCACCGACCTGTGGCGCCCAGCCCTGGCCCGCCTACGTGCGCACGGTCAACCCCTCGACGTCCTCCTGGAGTTCGTCCCCGACAACGACGAGAAGGTCCTGGCCCGCGAGGCCCGGACCCTCCGATCACTGGCAGGTCTGGCGTTGCCCGGGCTTGAGGAGCAGCAGCATCCGTGACAGGCGCAGCTGCAGAGTCAGCGCGACGTCACGGCTCGGTCCGGGTGACACGGGCGCCGGCCCGGATGGCCTTGGGGATCTCGGCGACCTCGTCCACGGTTTCGAGCAGCCGCTCCAGGTCAGCGGGGGTTGCGGTCGAGTCCAGAGCCACGGAGTAGGTGATGCCGGTGGAGGTCCAGTTGTCGGTGTCGAAGCCCCCGGCCGCGGTGACACGCACGCCATCGAGCGCAATGCCCATGCCTGCGGCCTCGCGGTACAGGTCATTGAGCACGCAGCCCGCCGCGGCGAGATGAAGCAGGTGCGCCCCGGTGAAGTCGGCCTCGACCGCCACGCCTTCCGGCGTCCACCGATGCGCAAAGTGGACCGCGCGCTCGTCATCGGACCGGAGGTTCCCGGCACTGACCACGACATTGAATCCGTCAACCATGCCCGGTCCTCCGGCAGTCGTCAGGCGGCGGCCGGGGCAGTGAACGCCGCTCTGCGCCATTCAAACAGACAACGCAGCCGCGCTCGTCGCACCCGCGTGTCCATGTGCGCCTGTCGGTGTATACCACTCGACACATCGGATCTCTCCCATCGCATTGACGCGCTTCATCCCCGACTCTATGTTTCATCGCTGGATAGCTCCGATGAATCGCTGAGCCTGCCTGGAGGCACCGTGCCCTGCCCCTCCGTGCCCGACCCGTCCAGACGTGCCGTCCTCGCCACCGGATCCGCCCTGGGCGGCGCGCTGTTGGCCTCCGGCCTGACCACCCAGGCGAGCGCGGCCGATCAAACCGCGGCCGAGGTGTCCTCCGACGACCCCTGGCGGACCGTGCTCGAGGACGCCGACATGGTGTGGCAGCAGATGCCGGCGGCCTGGTACGAAGGCCCGTTCCTCGGCAACGGTTACCTCGGCTCCGGGATCTACGCCGAACCCGGCGCCACCTCGACCGCTGTGCGCTTCAACGTCCAGCACTCCGAAGTACAGGACCACCGCCCCGAGTTCGGCTCACTCTTCGGCCTCGCCCGGCTGCCCATCGGATACTTCACACTTGAGCCGGCGGGCGCGATCACCGGGCTGGACTGGCGACTGTCCCTGCAGAACGCCGAGTTGACGGGCACGCTCACCACCGACAAGGGCACCCTGGCCCTGCGCGCGCTGGTCCACAACGACCGCTCGGTCCTTGCCGTGGAAGTGACGCCGAGCGAGGGCGAGCGCGGATTCCGCTGGGTGTTTCACCCGGCCGAAGCGATCAGTCCGAGGGCCGCGTTCAAGCCACTGCCGAACGGCTACCGGGGCAACCCGCCCGCCCAAGTCGCCGACCACGACGGGGTGATGGCCGCCGTGCAGCCGCTGCTGGCGGGCGGACAGCACGTCACCGCGTGGCGGGAGCGCACCAGGGGCCGGACGCGGACGCTGTACGTGCACGTGGCGCACTCGTACCCGCAGAACACGGCCCTGGACCGGGCCCTGAAGGCCGTCCGCGCCGCGGACCGGCTGCCCTACTCCGCCCTCGCGGCGGACCACCGCGCCTGGTGGCACGCCTACTACAGCAAGAGCTTCCTGTCCCTGCCCGACGCCCGGATCCAGCGCTTCTACTGGATCCAGCTCTACAAGGCCGCCTCCGCCGCCCGCCGCGACGCCCCCGTCATGGCGACCAGCGGCCCCTGGCTGGAGCCCACCCCGTGGCCCAACACCTGGTGGAACCTCAACGCCCAGCTGGAGTACTGGCTCATCCACGGCTCCAACCACCTCGAACTCGACGCGATCACACGGGCGTTGAGTGAGTTCCGGGACAACCTCGCCACGGAGACGCCGGCGCCGTACCGCGCCGACTCGCTCGGCATCCCGCGCACCACCGATCCGCACCTGGTCAACGGCGCGGCCGACCCCCTCATGGGCTACGGCGTCGGCGTCCCGGGCCAGGACCCGCCGACCCCCGAAGTCGGCAACCTCACCTGGGCGTTGCACAACGTCTGGCTCAGCTACCGCCACACCATGGACGAGTCGATCCTCCGCGACGTCCTCTTCCCCCTCCTCCGCAAGGCGATCAACTACTACCTGCACTTCCTCGAGCCCGGCCCGGACGGCAAGCTGCACCTGCCCGCCACCTTCTCCCCGGAGTACGGCGGCGACTCGCGCGACTGCAACTACGACCTGATGCTCCTGACCTGGGGCTGCCGCACCCTCCTCGAGTCCGCCGAACTCCTCGGCATCGACGACCCGTTGGCACCCCGCTGGCGCGAGGTGCTGGCGAAACGGGTGCCGTACCCGACGGACGCGAACGGCTTCATGATCGGCGCGGACAGCCCCTTCGCGAAGTCGCACCGCCACTACTCGCACCTGCTCGCCGTCTACCCGCTGTACGAGGTCACAGGCCGCACGCCCGACGAACGCGCCCTGATCGAGAAGTCACTCGCGCACTGGGTGGGCTTCGAAGGGGCCCTCCAGGGCTACACCTTCACCGGCGCCGCCTCGATGTCCGCGCTGCTCGGCAAGGGCGAGGACGCGCTGAACTACCTCGGCGAGCTCATGACCCGCTTCATCAAACCCAACACCATGTATCTGGAGTCCGGGCCGGTCATCGAGACGCCCCTGTCGGCGGCCCAGTCCCTGCACGACATGATCTGCCAGTCCTGGGGCGGGATCATCCGGGTGTTCCCCGCGCTCCCCGCCGCCTGGGCGGACCTGGCTCTGCACAACTTCCGTACACAGGGCGCCTTCCTGCTCAGCGCGCACCGCCAGGGCGGCGCCACCCGCTGGGTGCGGCTGGTCAACGAGGCGGGCGCGCCCTGCGTCGTACAGCACGGAATCGCGGGACCGGTCGAGGTACGGGACGGGCGGGGCCGGCCTCTCCGATACGCCGACGCCGGCCACGGCACCATCCAAGTCGCCCTCCGCAAGGGCGAGTCGGCGTTGATCACCGCCAAGGGCGACCGGCCCGACCTGGCCGTTGCACCCGTACGCCCCAATGCGGAAGCGCCCCGATGGGGGCTGCCCCAGACCTGACTCGTCACTCCACGCGTGCGTCGATATCACCGTTGACCGTGATCAGCGTCATGTCACGGCCCTGGCTGTCGTCCCGTGTGGGGACGGCCGTCGTGGCGCGGCCGTTGTCGGTGTCTGCGGTGACCCGATACGCGGGGGCGCTATGCGGGACGGTGACGTCGACCGAGCCATTGGCGGTCGTGGCGGTGACGGTCGACGGGGCGGTGGCGCAGGCCAGGACCACGTCCCCGTTGGTCGTCGCCGCGTACAGCCTGTGCGCGGCGAGGGCCGTCGCGCGCACGAAGCCGTTGCGAGTGGACAGCCGTACGGCGGCATTGTCGCGTCCGGAACGGGTCACCGTCACGTCGCCGTTGACGGTCGTCAGGTCCAGCGCGGCATCGATGCCCGCCGCGTCGACGCCCGCGTTACGGGCGCTGACCGTGACATTCATACCGTCCGGAACCTTCACATACGGCATGCGGGGGCACGTGGCGCTGCGCCGGTCCTGGTCGCGACAGGAGAGGTCGAGCGTCCATGTCCGGCCCCTGTGGGACCAGGCGGCCTCGATCCGGTCGTCGACGGTGACTCGATGCCCGTCCGTTGGGCGCAGCCGCAGCCCGGTGTCGGTCGTGATGACAAGCCGGCTTCCAGATGCGCCAGTTGCGGGGGCGTCAGCCGCGGCCGGGACCTTGGACTCGGCGCGTCCGTGGTCACTGCAGGCCGTGCCGACGGCGAGGGCGGTCAGCACAACGGTCAACGCCATCAGTCGACTTGTCGGCATCGCCTTCATGCAGCTACGAGTGCCCAGGCTCGGCATCATCATTGCCCCGGACCGCGCACTGCCGAGGGCAGCACACCGGACCGGTGCGAGTGGCGGGCCCCCTGCGCACCGAAGCGCCGGTCACAGAGTGACGGTCTTGTACTCGACGTACTGCGTGAGCCCGACCGCGCCGTACTCACGGCCGATCCCGCTCGCCTTGAAGCCACCGAACGGGCCGTCGAAGGCGATGGACGCCCCGTTGACGGTGACCGTGCCGGTGCGCAGGCGGCGGGCGACGTCGAGTGCGTGGTCCGGGTCCGCGGACCATACGCCGCCGGAGAGGCCGTATTCGGAGTCGTTGGCGATCCTCACGGCGTCGTCCTCGTCGTCGTAGGCGATGACGACGAGGACCGGGCCGAAGATCTCCTCCTGCGCGATCCGCATCGAGTTGTCGACGTCGGCGAACACGGTGGGGGTGACGTAGTTGCCCTTCTCGAGTCCCGGCGGGATCTGGGGTCCGCCGGTGACGAGCCGGGCGCCCTCCCTGATGCCGAGTTCGATGTAGTCCCGTACGCGCTGCTGTTGGTCTTTGCGGACCATCGGGCCGATGAAGGTGTCGGGGTCGTTCGGGTCACCGGTCTTGAGCGACTCCACGAGGTCCTTGAGGGCGGCGACGACCTCTTCGTACCGGCTGCGCGGCGCGAGGACACGTGTCTGCGCGATGCACGACTCGCCGTTGTTGAGCAGGGACGCGAACTTCAGCCCCTGCACCGCCTGTTGGAGGTCGGCGTCGGGCAGGATGAGGGCCGCCGACTTGCCGCCCAGCTCGAGGCTGACCCGCTTGAGCTGCTCGCCCGCGATGGAGGCGATCCTGCGGCCGGCCCGGGTCGAGCCCGTGAACGCGATCTTGTCCACCCGGGGATGCGACACGAGGTACTCGCTGGTCTCCCGGTCGGCGGGAAGGACGCTGATCACCCCCTCCGGCAGACCGCACCGCTCCAGCAGCTCGGCGAGGAAGCCCATGCTCAGCGAGTTCTCAGGGGACACCTTGAGCACGACCGTGTTGCCGGCCAGCAGCGCGGGGATGATCTTGGCCATGGCTGCGGAGAACGGGGAGTTCCACGGAATGACGGCGGCCACGACACCGACGGGCTCCCGGCGCACCACGCTCCGGGTGGAGGAGGCGGAGTCGGAGGGCGTCAGCGTCTCCTCCCAGCCGAACTCCTCGGCCGCCTTGAGATAGGCGGTGGCCTGGCGGGTGAGTCCCGGCTGTCCGGCCAGCGTGAACCACTTCGCCGAGCCGTTCTCGGCGGAGATGAGGGCGGCGATCTTCTCAGCGTCCGCCTCGCGCAGGACGTTGAGCCGCCGGATGACGGCAATGCGCTCCGCCGGCGCCGTACGGGGCCAGGGGCCCTCGTCGAAGGCGGCACGGGCAGCGGCCACGGCCCGGTCCACGTCGGCGGGCCGAGCCTGCGCGGCACGGCCGATGACCGACTGGTCGTGCGGCGAGAGGAGGTCGAGCAGGTCCGGGCTGCTCGGCGTGGTCCAGGAGCCCGCGATGAAGAGCCGGTCGTAGGTGATCATTTGCGCTCTCCCAGGAGTCTGAGGGGTCGAGTCCCACCCTTATCTGTCACATCAATGTAGCACTTATATGGTTCATCGACTCATCCTTGAGGCAGTAAGTGGGTCAGGTTCCACACAGCGAGCTATGATCGCCGCGTGAGAGCAGACGCAGCGCGCAACCTGGAAGCCGTCCTGACGACCGGGGCGCGCATGCTCGCCGCTGACCCGGGGGCGAGCATCGCCGCCATCGCCGCCGAGGCCGGCGTCGACCGACGCACCGTCTATCGGCGGTTCGCCTCCCGCGAGGAACTGCTCGCGGCCATCTACCAGGCGCGTTACGAGGCAGTCGAGCGGGCCGTCGAGGACTCCAGGCTGCGCGAGGCTCCCGTGGCCGTGGCCCTGCACCGGTACGTCGAGGAGATCATCGCCGTCAATCGCCGGTGGCCTGTGGAACTCACCCGGCTCCGGGCGGACGACGACATCCGCGACCGGCGTGACGCCCTGATCGGCGAAGTCGACACCTTCCTCGAGCGCGCCGCCGGCGAGGGCTTCCTCAGGACCGACATCCCCGTCGCATGGGCGAGTTCACTGCTGCCCCAGCTCATGCACCTGGCTTCGCAGCAGATGCCCCATCTCAGCCCCGCCCAGGCCGCCGACATGGTCGTCGACACCTTCCTCAACGGACTCGGCGCGCAGTGACCCCGAGCAACTGATCACCCCAGCAGGGCAAGTAGCGGCGCTGCGGGCAGCGGGTGCCGCGTGTCCCCGCCCGGGCCCGTGGTCGTGGTGGCCATCAGCAGTGAGTTGAGAACGGCCTCCTCCACCGCGTCCAGCACGGCGATGAAGAGGGGGTCGAGCTCGGCATCGGGCAGCACGGCAGGTCCGGCGGGCGTGCCCAGGGGGCGGGTACCGAAGGCGAGGCCGTAATCGCCGCTGCCGTGGCCGTACCCGGCGCCGACCCTGGCCAGCGCATAGACCGCGCGCCGGGCGAGACGGGTCAGCTGCCGGGCGTCCGTGGGTGCGTCGGTGGCGACCACGACCATGCAGGAACCGGCCTCCGGGCCCGAGTCGGGGGTGGGAAGTCCGACGTCGGCGGGGGTGGCGGTGCGGCCCCGCACCCGCAGCGTGCCGTCGAAGTTGGCCTGCACGAGAACCCCGAGGGTGACCTCATGGCCCGCGAGCGGCACGCGCCGCGACGAGGTGCCGATGCCGGCTTTGAAGCCGAGCGCGGTCGTCCCGGTGCCCGCGCCGACCGAACCCTCGGCCACCGGACCGCCGGACGCGGACTCCAGCGCGGCACGCACGTGCTCCTCACCCACCGGACGCGACCGGATGTCGGACAGCAGCCCGTCGTTGCACTCCCCCACCACGGGGTTCAGACTCCGCGCGGTCGCCCCCTCCGGCCGCTCCAGCATCCAGCCGACCAGCGCATCCGCGACCCGGAACGCGGACAGGGTCGAGGTGAGCAGGATCGGGGTCTCGATCGCGCCGAGTTCGGCGATCTGTGTGGAGCCCAGCAGCTTGCCGTAGCCGTTGCCCGCGAACACCCCGGCGGGCAGTGGGCTTGCCGGACCCACGCCGTCCGGCACGATCGCGGTGACACCGCTGTGCACGCGCGGCGGGCGGATCAGTGTGGTGTGTCCGACACGGATGCCGGGCACGTCCGTGAGGGCGTTGTGCCACCCCGTGGGCAAGTCACCGACGGCGAGGCCGAGTTCGCGGGCACGGCGGGGCTCGACGGGCGAAAGCGGATCAGGCATCGGCGCGCGCATGACCAGCACCGTACCGCCACCACTGATCACCACAAGGTGAGCCCGAGTTCGGCGACATCGAATTCGTTTCCCCTGATGAGCCGATCGATGATCTCCGGCAGGGTCCCGCGGTCTTCATCGTGACGCCGACGCCGTCGGGCTCTACGGTCGGGTCGAAGAGCGCCCGTGTCGGGTCGTAGTGGAAGCACCCGAAGGTGGGAGCGAGGCGGCTCCGGTGGTCTTCTGCCTGGATCGCCGCTCTCGAATGGTCATTCTTGTCGGGCGTCGGCCAAGAGCGCGAGGACTTTGGGCCAACCTCGCTCCCGCGCAGTTGCGTTGGCGGCACGGCTGCCGCGAGGCCGCTGGCCAACGCACCGATCGCCCGCACGCTGTTCTTCTGCGAGCTCTTGGAGCTCGTCACACGATCATGCGACCCAGTCCCAGTAGTCGTGTCGTGGTGGAGCGTGGGAGCGTGGCCCGGGATCGTGGGCGATGACCTGTGTGGGGAAGAGGGGCTGGATGAGCGTGGTGTGGGCGGCGACGTCGCCGGAATCGGGACTGTTCCATCCGGTTGAGAGACGTTCAGAGGTGAAGGATCTGTCAGACCGCTTCAACGACCTGCGTTCCCGTGGTCAGGGGTACGTCGAGGTTCGGTCGCCGAATAGGGATTTCCCGGTACTGATCCTGGCCTTCCGAGATGATCACGCGGTCGTCCATCTGATGAGTGACTCCGAGCGGATGTCTCTGCTCGTGGGAGACGGCACCGTGCCCTCGGGTGCCGAGGTCGAAGTCCCGATCATGGACGACCTTGCTGCGTTCACGGGCGACTTCGTCCTGGATATCGATCGGGCGTGGGACCTACTGCACGATTTCACCCAGACGCGGGCGGCCGGCCCTCTGGGTGAGTGGTGTGAGTTGTAGCTCTATGTGGATCAGTCAGTGGCGGTCATAAGGGTCGCTTCGAGGACGCCGCGGGACACCGCTGGGCGGTGACGGTAGCTGGGGTTGCAGTACCTGGCTGCTGTACAGCAACATCCGGGCTGGAGGTGATGCGTGGAGCGGGAACTGCTGGAACGCCTGCTGGTCGGTGAGGACGAGACGTCCTTCGCCGCCCTGGCGGCACTCCGCAGCGGCGCTTCCTACGTTGTCTGGGACGGAGCCACTTCTGCCGAGTCGCTCGCCCGAGTCTATGAACGTCGGCTGAGGCACACGCGCCGAAGGGGCATCGAGACCTCTGGACTGGAACGCGCCGTGCAGCTCCTCGGCCAGCATGACCGACCGGTGCGCCTCGGCCAGATCAGGGCTGCCGATGGGGTCTGGGTCTTCATGCTCTTCCTCACCGACGACGGCAGCGCCCTGGTGGCGTGCACCGGTGTGCGGCGGACAGATAAGTGATCAACGACAATCGGTAGCGGCTCCTGCGTCAGTGGTCAGGACCTGAGCAGGACCTCTCGCAACTGCGCCGCCCCGGCCGGTGAACTCCGGCCGGGGCGGCGCCGTGTGCGCCGTTCATTGTTCGCTTATCGACGGTCAGGTGGCCCTGGTGTCGTCCACCCGCTCGCCCTCCGCCTGGGACGGCTCGGTCCTGGGGACGTCCGGGTGCTGCTCCATGGCCGCGCTCTCGGCCGGTCCGTCACGCTCGCCCTCGGCCTGGGAGGGCGTGTGAGAGTACAGCCAGCGGTCGTAATCCGAGGCTCCGGTCTTCATGGCGGGCCTCCCTTGCTCGCTCAACTCCCATGCTCCTCCCTCGACCGCAGCCAGGGCGAGAGCGCGGTGCAGAGGGGCGCGGGTGTGTTCGCTCAACCGATAGATGACCACGCTGAACAGGGCCAGCTAACGCCGGGTGCCCGGGTAGCTGGATCACAAGATCACAGGCGAGGTCCCCCTCCTCGATGGACTCATAACTCGAACACATGCATGAATTTGTGCATGCGACCGTTTCCCGCCGACCTCGCCCAGGCGCAGCAGGAGTGGAGCGCCACCTACCGGCAACTTGCGAAGCAGCCCGGCCGTACCGAGTTGCGCCGACGTTGCGCCAGCGTAGCGCCAACGCCCGTCACCCCGATGTGCTCGCCACCCAGCGCAGGGAACGCGCCCGCATCCGCAGCGAGAAGGGCATCCGCTGGGGCGGAACAGCGGCCAGGCTCTTCGCCATGACCCGCTCCCTGCCCACGCCATCGGGCAGAAGATCACCGGGCTCACCCGTGTCCGTGAAACCGTGCCGCTCATAGAGCGCGGTCGCCTTGCGGTTGTCCGGCATGACGGACAACCGCATCGTCGTGGCACCGCGCTCCGCCGCCCACCGCTCGATCGCCTGGATCAGGTGGTCACCCACGCCCTTGCCCCTAGCCGCGGGATTGACCCACATCGAGATCAACTCCACGTTCCCTGCGCCCTCGCCCGGCACTCCGCCGGCCATGCCTACCGGGAGGTCGTCGAGGAGTACGACGAGGTCGTGCGCGCCAGGAATCGACAGACGAGCACGCCAGCGTTCCTCTCGGTCGCCGGAGCCCTGCCACTGGGCCAGTGTCGATCCGAACGCGTAGGGCGCCTCAGCAAGCGCGGCCAGTCGCAACTCCCGCCACAGGGGCCAGTCGTCCGATTTCAAGGTGCGTAGGTCAAGCATGATCCAGACCCTGCCCGCCCGCCGGGCTGGTCAGCAAGTTGATTACAGCGATGCAAACGAGATCGTTCCGCCTTGCGACCAGCCAAAACCGGGGAGCAGCGGTCACTCGCGCACCCGCAGGCCACGAGACCTCGGTGAACCTATCCGGTCACGGCACTAGCTGGCTGATGACCCATATCCGCCGCAGTGGCCGCTGTTGAGACACCTTGGCCCCCCATCGCCCGAGGAATGATCCACTACACCTATTGATGGCCGCGAGAGTCAAGGGGCATGAATCCCGGGCGAGTTGGCCGGTCGACGTCAACGGGTCCTGATGGCTGCCTGGCGGCTGCCCAACGTCGGCGACTACTCGGCGGGCAGCGCCTCCCGCAGTGCCCGTGCCGTGGTGGTCGGGTCGTAGTCCTCCGGCACGCCTGGGACCAGGATGATGTCGCCCTTGATGTGCCGTGAGCGCAGGGGTGCGATCTCCTGGTAGGCGGATGAGTCCCACCACGCCTGCGCCTCGGCGAGCGAGGGGAAGCCGATCACCACGACATGACCGGGCCAACTGCCCTCCTTCACCTCGTGTTGCGCGCCGTGCACGAGGAAGCGGCCGCCGTAAGGAGTGAAGGTCGCGGTGATGCGCTCGATGTAGTCGGCGATCTCCGGGTGCGAAGCAGCCTCTTGCAGGTGACCGATTACGTAGGCGGACATGGCTTCCCTTCGTCGTGTCCTTCGGGGCGGGCTCTGTACGCCGACGATCGTGGCATCGGGGCGCGACGCGGTCGATTACCTCACAGGTAAGTCCGGCACACCCCTCTGACCTGGCCTAACGAAGGTCGAAGCGGCTGTGACCTGCCAGAACGGGTTGCAGAGGCGAATGGAGGCAGTCAGAGGCCCGCGCGAGCACGCGTGGCCGCTGCAGGGCCGCACCGGCTCGGCGGCTGCCGCAGAACGGGTAAAACGCGGCTCTCTGGTTTTGGCCGGCGTGATCGGTCGCGGTCCCCTTCGCCGCCAAGACCCGCATGCTCGCGCTCACCGACCACTTCGCCGCCCGCAACGCCGACCTCGCCCGTTTCATCCACGACGGCGTTCGCCCGCGGCCGCCCCCGAACTCATCAGAGTCACCTCCCTCTCCACCGGCTGCCAGCGCAACCGATCTCACACAGGCAATGGGCAGGTACGCCATATCCTCGTCGCCATGCTCAGCAATGAGCCTCCGCCAACTTGAAGGCGCAGGGCGAAGGGCTCTCCTTAGAGCTCCGGTCTTCTTGAGGCGTGTGCAGCAGATGAGGCTGCAAGCCAACGAGACGAAGGCGTCGTGGAGTTCGATACGTCGTTCCCAGCGGACCGCGAGGCGTTTGAACTGGTGGAGTGGTGGAGCAGAGCGAAGGTCTGCTCGGCGACCGGCGGAGCTTGCCCAGGCCCTTGATGTTCGGGAGCCCTTGCGGGAGATCAGCGCCTGGATGCAGCGGCGTCGCAGCTCACCGCTCACAGCTTTCGAGTCGTACGCCTTGTCGCGGGTCGTCGGCGGTGCGCGCCCCGAGGGCGCGATGTCCTTCGGGGCGCGCAGCAGGGGTTCGGGTTCAGGCGTTGTAGCCGCCGTGGGCGTCCAAAACCGCGCCCGTGACGTACGACGCGGCGGGGCTCGCCAGGAAGGCGATAGCCGCGGCGATTTCGTCGGGGTGACCCACGCGTTGCAGGGACAGCGAGCTGACCAGGGCCTTGAGGGTCTCGGGGCCCGGCCCTTCCATGCCGCCCTCCATCAGTCCGGCTTCCACGACGTTGGCGGTGATGTTCCGGGGCCCGAGGTCGCGTGCGACGCCCATGGTGTACCTCTCGATCCCGGACTTGGTCGCCGAGTAGTCGGCAAGGCCGGGGGCGCCGACCCGGGAGCCCAGTCCGGAACTCACTGTGATGATGCGGCCGCCCGTGCGCAGCACTCGGGAGGCTGCCCGGATGACGGCGATCACTCCGAGGTAGTTGGTGGCGTGCATCCGGTCCAGTGCGGCGGTGTCGGCGTCCGGGTCGTCCACCGTGCGGCCCTGCTCCACCGAGATCGCCGCGTTGTTGACGAGGATGTCCAGGCCGCCGAAGTGCGCGACCACGTCGTCGATCAGCGCCGGCGCCCGGCTCGTGTCTGCCTGGTCGGACTGGAAGGCGACGGCCTTGGCTCCGTTGCCGTGCACCTCGTCGACGACGGCCTGCGCCTGCTTCTCGGAGCTGACGTAGGTGAAGGCGACGTCGGCGCCCTGCTCGGCCAGCAGCCGTACGGTCGCGGCTCCCAGTCCGCGCGACCCCCCGGTGACCAGGGCGACCTTGCCCGTGAGTGGCTTGCTCATTCTTCTCACCTCGTTGATTGACCCTTCCGGCAGTCGCAACGCTAATTGTTACGACAGCCTGTTGCAACCTTAGCTGTTACGACTACGCTGTCGTAACATGAAGCGTTGCAGCCGAGAGGAGGGGTTCATGAGCGCCAACAGCAGGCTGACCATCGCCGCCCACGCGCTGGCCTGGATCGGTCTCTACCAGCGCCAAGGCCATGAGGTCGCCACCTCCGAACAGATCGCGACCAGCGCGAACACCAACCCCGTGGTGATCAGACGGCTGCTCGGCGAGCTGCGCAGGGCCGGGCTCGTGGAGTCCCGGCGGGGCGTTGGCGCGGGCTGGTCGCTGGCCCGCGAGCTGGAGTCGATGACCCTGCTCGACGTGTACGAGGCAGTGGAACCCGGCCCGCTGTTCGCCATGCACCGCACCACCCCGGACCAGGGATGCGTGGTGGGTCACGGCATCCAGCCGGCAATGCAGAGCATCTACGAGGGCATCGAGGAGACCCTGAGACACGAGCTGGCCCGCGTCACGCTCGCGAACGTACTCCGGGACGTGCTCGCGGTACCTCGCTAGGCCGCGTATCGAGTCGTGATCATCGGGTGGTCCTGGTGAGGTCTTTGATCCGGATCATCGAGGCGTGCAGGTGGAGACTGGCGAGGTAGCTGTCGGGAGTCTTGTCGTATCGGGTGTCTCACCGTCCCAGTTCCGGCCTCCTGGTACGTCACGCTCTGGGGCGGGTGAGGCACGTGGAGCCGACGTGAGCCGACCGGTGCGCTGATGTCCGGGCGGGGACTCATGGGACATGGCCCGGCACCCGGCTCAGGTTCCGGGGAGGATACGGCGCGTTTCGTAGGCCCACATCGCGATCTCGACCCGGTTGCGGGCGCCGAGTTTGGCCATCAGGCTGGCCAGATGCGTCTTCACCGTGCTGAGGCTGATGTGCAGTGCATCGGCGATCTCGGTGTTGGTCAGCCCGCGAGCGACGGCGAGGAGCACCTGCTCCTCGCGGGCGGTGACGGGGGCGACCGGCTGGGCCGCGGGCCGGCCGGCGGGCAGGTCCGCGAATGCCTGGAGCAGACGGACGGTGACGCTGGGCGCGATGAGCGCCTCCCCGTCGGACGCCGACCGTACGGCCTGGGCGAGAAGGTCTGGTCCCGTGTCCTTGAGGAGGAATCCGCGGGCGCCGGCACGTAGTGAGCCGTAGACGTACTCGTCGAGGTCGAACGTGGTGATGACGACCACGACCAGCGGGTCGGCGACGCCCGGGCCGGCGACCAGCCGGGTGGCCTCGAGCCCGTCGATCACGGGCATGCGGATGTCGAACAGGCAGACGTCGGGGCGCAGTTCGCGGGCCAGACGTACCGCTTCCCGCCCGTCGGCGGCCTCGCCGATCACCTCGATGCCGGGCTGGGCGTTCAGTATGATCCGCAACCCGGTGCGGATGATCGTCTGGTCGTCAGCGACGAGGACGCGAATGGACACCGCTCTCGCTCCTCGCTCTCGGCAGTTCGGCTTCGACACGCCAGCCCCGGTCGGTACCCGGGCCGGCGCGTAGTGTGCCGCCGAGCAGGGTCGCGCGCTCGCGCAGTCCGGTAAGTCCGTATCCGTCGCGACCCCGGCCGGTGCGCCGGCCGTTGTCGTGCACGCTCACCCGTACCGTGTGCCGTTCCGTGGCCACCCGAACGACGAGCTCGGTCGCGTCGACCGCATGACGCAGCGCGTTGGTCACCGACTCCTGCACGATCCGGTAGACGGCCGCGTCCACGGCCGGGGGCAGCGCGTCCAGTTCGCCGTCGAGCCCCAGGTCGACCCTGAGGCGACCACCCGGGGTGCGCACCAGGCGCTCCAGGTCCGCGACTCCGGCAGGGGGCGCCAGCTCGGCGCCGACCCCGCGGTCGCGCAGCGCGGCGACCATGGCACGCATTTCCTCCAGCGTGCGCGCCCCTTCCTCCTCGACCCCCTCCAGCGCCTTGACGGCGGCAGACGGGTCGGCGCCCGCGAGCACCCCGCCCGCCTGGGCGATGATCACCATGGCCGACACGTGGTGGGCCACCGTGTCGTGCAGTTCCCGGGCGAGCTGCTCGCGCTCGCGGGAGCGCACCTGCTCCAACTGCCGCTCGCGAGCGGTCACCCAGAACCGCACGGCAGCCCCGAACACGCCGGGCAGCAGCAGGAAGACGAGGCCCACGAGGTTCTCGACGACCGGCGTCTCGTCCGTGACGGAGCAGAGCGCGCCGGCCGTGAGGATCACCGCGCCGCCCAGCACGATCTCGCGTCCCGATCCCCACCGGGGCAGCGCGTACACCAGCACGAGCATGACCGCGCCGGTGTACAGGCCGACGGGCTCGCGCGGAGCGGCGACCAGCGAGGCCACCTGAAGCAGGATCACCGAGCCGAACGCCAGCGTGACCATCGCCAGGGGGCGGGTCCGGCGCCACAGGGGCAGCAGGCACAGCCATACGGCGAACACCACCGCCACCGGCCGCCACACGACGTTCTCACGCAGGGTGGCCTCCAGCACCACACCGCCCAGGCCCGCGGCGAGCAGCACCCAGTCCCGCCACACCCGGGCGGGCGCGTCGGGCGGACGGGGTTCGGTCCACAGGGTTCGCAGGTCTTCTCGCAGCACGGTTCTCAGCGTAGAGACCGCGGCGTGCCGCGCATCGGCCGAAAGGACGGTTCGTCACTCCGCCCCGGGGCCGACGGATCCGCGGCCCGCGGACCGATGCCGCGGAGCGCCGCGGCGACGAGCCTCGGCATCGGCGGCCGTACAAGGACGGCCGACGAGGTGGTTGGAGGACCCGATGCTCTCGAAAGCCCTGTTGCGCCTGGGCGCAAGCGCCGCCCGCCATCCCTGGCGGGTGATCGCGGCATGGCTGATCGCCGCCACGCTTGCCGTCCTCGCCGCGATCGCCTTCGGCGGGCGGACCGCGGACTCGATGACCGCTCCGGGGCTGGACTCCCGACGGGCCGCGGAACTGATCGAGCGGGCCGGCACCGGCCAGGAGGGGATGACCGCCCAAGTGGTCGTCACCCCCCTCGACGGCGGTGCGACGTTCTTCGACGACGATGGCGCGCGCACCGCTCTCAGGCGGCTGCGGGCCGAGGTGAAGCGGCTGCCGCACGTGCTCGGCACGAGCGACCCGGCGGGGGCGCTCGACGCGGGCGGGAACACTGCCGTGCGCGGCGGCCTCGTTTCGGCCGACGGGCGGATCGCGGTCGTCCGGGTGCAGTACCCCGACCAGAGCCGGCTGTCGGCCGAAGACCTAGACGCCCTCGTCGATCTCGGCGACCGGCTGCGCGCCGAGCTGCCGTTGCGCATCGAGATGGGCGGGAACCTCTTCTACGTCTTCTCCGACCCCGACGGCGGCGCGAGCGAGCTGATCGGCCTCCTCGCCGCGGCCGCGATCCTGTTCCTGGCGTTCGGTTCGCTCGTCGCCGCCGCGCTGCCGATCGGCATGGCGGTCTTCGGGCTGACCGTCGGGGTCGCCACGATGACGGTACTGGCGGGGGTGACAGAGGTCCCCACCTTCGCACCGGTCCTGGGCAGCATGGTCGGACTCGGAGTGGGCATCGACTACGCGCTGTTCGTGCTCGCCAGGCACCGGGAGTACCTCGCGTGCGGGCTCGATCCGCAGGCGGCGGCCGGACGAGCGGTGGCCACGGCGGGGCGGCCGGTGGTCTTCGCCGGCGGCACCGTCGTCGTGTCGATCCTCGGCATGGCGGTCGCGAACGTGCCGTTCATGACGGTGGGCGGACTTGCCGTCTCGATCGTCGTCCTGACCATGGTGCTCGCGTCGGTGACGCTGCTGCCGGCCTTCCTCGGCGCGGCGGGCCCGCGGCTGGGCCGGGCCAGCCGGATCGGCCGGGCACTTCGGGCCGGGCGGTCGGGCCGCCTCGGCCGACGGCGGGACACGGCGGCGGGCGCCGTCCCCGCCGTCGGGTGGCGTCGCTGGATCGGGCACGTCGGCCGGCACCCGGTGCCGTACGCGGTCGGCGCCGCGGCGCTGCTGCTGGCCGCGACGCTGCCCGTGCTCGGCCTGCGCGTCGGCCTGCCCGACGACGGCTCACTGCCCCACAGCCGTACCGAGCGCCGCGCCTACGACCTCGTCGCCGAGGGATTCGGCCCGGGCACCAACGGTCCCCTCGTCATCTCCGCGGACCCCACCGGTGATCCGGGAGTGCTGGACCGACTCGTCGGGGCGGTCGCGGCGGATCCGGGCATCGCATCCGTCGCGCCGACGCACATCGATCGGGCCACCGGCATCGCGACCCTCGTGGTTTTCCCGACCACCAGCCCTCAGGACAAGGCCACGGCCGACACCATCGCCCGGCTGCGCACCGACGTGCTGCCCACGGCGATCGGGCACGGCCCGGCCAGGGCCCACGTCGGCGGCGCCGCCGCGAGCCTGTCCGATGTGGGCCAACGCACCAGCCAACGCCTGCCGGTGTTCGTCGCCGCCGTGCTGGCGATGTCGTTCCTGCTGCTGATGCTGGTCTTCCGCTCGATACTCGTACCGCTCAAGGCGGTACTGCTGAATCTGCTGAGCATCGGCGCGGCCTACGGCATCATGGTCGCGGTCTTCCAGTGGGGCTGGGGAGGCGCACTCATCGGGCTGGAAGCGACGGTTCCGATCGTGTCGTTCATCCCGATGTTCCTCTTCGCCATCCTGTTCGGCCTGTCGATGGACTACGAGGTGTTCCTCCTCTCCCGCGTACGCGAGGAGTACCTGCGCACCGGCGACAACGGCACGGCGATCGTTGAGGGCGTCTCGGGCACCGCCCGGATCATCACCTCGGCCGCCCTCATCATGGTGGCGGTCTTCCTGTCCTTCGCCGTCGCCGAGGACCCCTCCACCAAAATGTTCGGGCTCGGCCTGGCCACCGCGATCTTCATCGACGCCACGGTCGTACGCATGGTGCTGGTACCGGCGACCATGACACTCCTCGGCCGGACCAACTGGTGGCTGCCGAAGTGGCTGGACTGGATGCTTCCCCGCGGCCCGGTCGGCACCGACGACACCGACGCGGAATCCACGGGTGAGGCCCCGCGTCCACGGCTGGTTGACCGTTGACTCAACTCCTGCCCGCCCTTGGCGTCCGGCACCTCAGCGCGTCACCTAGCTAGTCCGGTTCGGCGCCGTGGCACCCGCAGGGGCCTCGGCCGCCACCCGGACCACCTCGGCGCGGAAGTCCGCGTCCCAGATGAAGCCCGTCGTGCCTCCGGCATAGCCGACCCGTCGGATCACCAACCCCCCGCCCCTTCAACCTGTTCACGTTCATGAGGAGAGAGCACGGATGCTGGCTGCACTTGGCCTCGACCACGGCCACTACCTGTCGGTCGAGGAGGTCGACCCCCGCAAACCGGCCCGCACGACATCGTCGTACGAGTCGGCGCCAGCGGGGTCTGCCACACCGACGTCGCCGTCCTGGGCGGCCACCTGCCGATGCCACTGCCCCTCGTCCTCGGCCACGAGGGCGCCGGAGTGGTGGCGAAGATCGGCTCCGAGGTGACCTCCGTCGCCGTCGGCGACCGGGTCATCGGCACCGTGGGCGCTGTGTGCGGCACCTGCTGGTACTGCGTCCGCGACATGACCCACCTCTGCGACAACAGCATGGCCATGACCTCGGCGCCGCGCGTCAAAAGGACCGACGGCACGGAGGTTCCAGCCTTCGTCGGCCTCGGCACCTTCGCCGAGGCGATGACCGTGCACGAGGCAAGCGTGGTCCCCGTGACCACGGACCTGCCGGACGAACAGCTCGCACTGATCGGATGCGCCATCACCACCGGCCTGGGGGCGGTGTTCAACACGGCTCAGGTTAAGCCGGGTTCGAGCGTCGTGGTCATCGGCTCCGGCGGTGTCGGTCAGGCGGTGATCCAAGGCGCGCGGATCGCCGGCGCCGCCCGGATCATCGCTGTCGATCCCCTGGAGAACAAGCGGTCGGCCGCGCTCGGTTCCGGCGCGACGGACACGATCGACCCCACGAGCGCCGACCTGGTCGACGAAGTCCGGCGTCTCACCGGCGGACGCGGCGCCGACTACACCTTCGAAGTGGTGGGCAACCCCACGACCATCACCCAGGCGTGGGACACCGCCCGCCGCGGCGCGACGGTCGCCCTCGTCGGAATGCCGGCCGCCGACGCAATGATCACCATGCCCGCGTTTTCCCTGGCCTCGGACGACAAACGGCTGTGCGGCAGCCTCTACGGCGGTACGCAGGCCCGGCGGGACATTCCGCTGATCGTGGAGTTGGCGGAGACAGGGCGCCTCGATCTCGCGTCGATGGTCACGCGCCGCGTACCACTGCACGAGGTGAACGACGCCATTCGAGCGTTGGAGGCGGGTGAGCAGATCCGCACCGTCGTCGTATGACCCTCTGAAGTCAATCCAACCGCCATGGAGGCCAGCGCCGCACGCGGAGCTGGCCTCCGGGCTTCTTCCCCTCACCCACAAAGAGGAACACCTGTGCCCTACGACGCGTCGCTGTCCCCCACGTACTGCTTGTCGGAGCTGGAGCAATGGGCGTCATAACCGGATACCAGCTGCAGTTAGCCTGCGCCGAAGTGATGTTCCTGGTACGGCCGGCACGCGTGGAGAAGCTGTCGCGACCCCAGACGCTCTACTCCTAGGACGGCGCGACCGTGAATCACTCCGCTGCCTACCGGGTGATTTCGGATGTCTCGGAAGTCGCCGACCAGACCTATGAGTACGGCATCGTCACCCTCGACGGCGCCTCCTCGTACTCCGTTGAGGGCACCACACTGCTGAACCACCTTGGCGACGCCGTCCGTGGAAGCTCTGCCACCGTTGTCATCGGAGGCGTCGTGGTGCCGAGAGATCGGCTGGCAGGTCGACCCCGTTGGGCATCGGCACCCGTAGCTCCCGCTGGACCGCGACATCCCGGGTCAGAGTGGGGGACAGCTTCAGCTGGCGCTCGATGAGATGGCTGATCAGGTTCACCACGGATGCTTCGTCCGTCAGCGCGGTCCTTTCCGGACGCCGGATCGAGCGGCAAGAAGAGGAGCGTACGCCCGACATCCTCGAGATCACGTCGGCGGCCAGGCAGTCCATGTTGTCGATACGTCCTGACAAACCTCTTGACATCGCCAGCAGGGCATTCAATAGTACGGGCATCTAGAACGTACTAGTAGCACGTTCTAGAGGCTGCCGAGCCGCACACACCCATTGGCTGCCGCAGACGACACCTTCCGCCGCACACGGCGTTCTCATCAACCGCTCGCCCGCGCCACTCGGCCGGGCGCGGGCCTCCCGAGGCCGGAACCCCATTCCCACCCTGATCAGCACAGCGAGGTGCAAGGGACATGCACAGACAGCACAGAGCCGCCGCACTGGCCGCCACCGTTCTCACCGGTGCTCTTCTCGCCACCGGCTGCTCCAGCAGCTCAGGCGGCAAGAAGTCCGAGGAGACCGCGAACGGCGCGTCGGCGGGCAAGGCCACCACGCCCCGCATGACCGTCGCGCTGGTCACCCACCAGGCCCCCGGCGACACCTTCTGGGACACCGTCCGCAAGGGCGCCGAGGCCGCCGCGGCCAAGGACAACATCAAGCTCGTCTACTCCGCCGACCCCAACGCGGGCAACCAGGCCAACCTGGTGCAGAACGCGATCGACCAGAAGGTCGACGGCATTGCCGTCACGCTGGCCAAGCCGGACGCCATGAAGTCCGTCCTGGCCAAGGCGGAGCAGGCCGGCATACCCGTGACCGGCCTCAACGCCGGCCTGAGCCAGTGGAAGAGTCTGGGCCTCCTGGAGTACTTCGGCCAGGACGAGACCGTGGCGGGCGAGGCGTTCGGCAAGAAGCTCAGTGAAATCGGCGCCAAGCACGCCGTCTGCGTCGTCCAGGAACAGGGCAACGTCGCGCTGACCCAGCGCTGCGACGGCGTGAAGAAGACCTTCCCCGGCAAGACCGACGTCCTCTACGTCAACGGAACCGACATGCCGTCGGTGAAGTCGACGATCACCGCCAAGCTCTCGGCAGACAAGTCCATCGACGAGGTGGTCACGCTTGCCGCGCCGATCGCGCTGACCGCCACGCAGTCGGTCTCGGACGCCGGCAGCAAGGCGAAGGTCGCCACCTTCGACCTCAACAAGGACCTCATCAAGGCCATCCAGGAGAACTCCATCCAGTTCGCCGTCGACCAGCAGCCCTACCTCCAGGGCTACCTGGCCGTCGACGCGCTGTGGCTCTACAAGAACAACGGCAACTACAGCGGCGGCGGTGAGCAGCCCGTGCTGACCGGCCCGGCCTTCGTCGACAAGTCCAACGTCGACAAGGTCGCCGCCTTCGCCGCAAAGGGAACCCGGTGACGAGCATGACCCAGCACGCCGAGCCGGCGGTGACCACACCGCCGGCCCCCGGCCCCAAGGACACCGACGGGCGCACCGCCGAACGGTCCATGATCGTAAGGCTGTTGGCCCGCCCCGACGTGGGCGTCTTCCTCGGTGCCGTGGCCGTCTACGTGTTCTTCCTGATCGCGGCGCCGCCGGTGCGCGACGCCAGCTCGATGGCGAACATCCTCTACCAGTCCTCCACCCTGGGCATCGTGACCGTCCCGGTGGCACTGCTGATGATCGGCGGCGAGTTCGACCTGTCGGCCGGCGTCGGAGTGATCACCTCGGCGCTGACCGCGAGCATGACCGCCTACCAGCTGAGCATGAACGTCTGGGTCGGCGTCATCGCCGCCCTGATCGTGTCACTGGCGATCGGCTTCTTCAACGGCTGGATGGTCGTCAAGACTGGCCTGCCGAGCTTCCTGGTCACCCTGGGCAGCTTTCTGATCCTGCAAGGGGTCAACCTCGCGGTGACCAAGCTGGTCACCGGCAACGTCGCCACCGACGACATCAGCAACATGGACGGCTTCGACCAGGCCAGGAAGGTCTTCGCCTCCAGCTTCGACATCGGCGGCGTCCAGGTGAAGATCACCGTCTTCTGGTGGCTGCTGTTCGCGGCGATCGCCACCTGGGTGCTGCTGCGCACCAAGTACGGCAACTGGATCTTCGCGGCCGGCGGCAACAAGGAGTCGGCCCGGGCCGTCGGTGTGCCGGTGGCCTTCACGAAGATCTCGCTGTTCATGCTGGTCGGTTTCGGCGCCTGGTTCGTCGGCATGCACCAGCTGTTCTCGTTCAACACCGTGCAGTCCGGCGAGGGCGTGGGCATCGAGCTGATCTACATCTCCGGCGCGGTGATCGGCGGCTGTCTGCTGACCGGCGGCTCTGGTTCCGCGATCGGCCCGGTCTTCGGCGCGTTCATGTTCGGCATGGTGCAGCAGGGCATCGTCTACGCCGGCTGGAACCCCGACTGGTTCAAGGCCTTCCTGGGCGTGATGCTGCTCGGCGCCGTCCTGATCAATCTGTGGGTCCAGCGCACAGCGACCCGGAGGTGACCCGAATGACAACCAACGAAACCGGCACCCACGGCGCTGTCCTCGCGGACAGGGCCCCCGAGAAGGACTCCCCGGTCGTCGAACTGCGCAACGCGGGCAAGGCGTACGGCAACATTCGTGCCCTGCACGGGGTGAGCCTGACGGTGCATCCCGGCCAGGTCACCTGCGTGCTCGGCGACAACGGCGCCGGCAAGTCCACCCTGATCAAAATCATCTCCGGGCTGCACCAGCACACCGAGGGCGAGTTCCTCGTCGACAACACCCCGGTGCGCTTCTCCACCCCGCGCGACGCGCTCGACAAGGGCATCGCCACCGTCTACCAGGACCTGGCCACCGTCCCGCTGATGCCGGTGTGGCGCAACTTCTTCCTCGGCTCCGAGATGACCAAGGGCCCCTGGCCCCTGCGCCGCCTCGACATCGAAAAGATGAAGAAGACCGCGGACGAAGAGCTGCGCAACATGGGCATCATCCTGGACAACCTGGAACAGCCCATCGGCACCCTGTCGGGCGGCCAGCGCCAGTGCGTGGCGATCGCCCGTGCCGTCTACTTCGGCGCCCGCGTGCTGATCCTGGACGAGCCGACCGCCGCACTCGGCGTGAAGCAGTCCGGCGTTGTGCTGAAGTACATCGCCGCAGCCCGCGACCGCGGCCTGGGGGTCATCTTCATCACCCACAACCCGCACCACGCCTACATGGTCGGCGACCACTTCAGCGTGCTGCGCCTGGGCACCATGGAACTCTCCGCCGAGCGCAGCCAGATCACGCTCGAGGAGCTGACCAACCACATGGCCGGCGGCGCCGAACTCGCCGCGCTCAAGCACGAGTTGTCGCAGGTCCGCGGCGTCGACGTCGAGGAACTCCCCGAAGAGGCCGACCTCACCGCACCCGTAGCAGTCACCAAGGAAGCCGCCTCCTGATAACCGTGGCGGCCGGCCCCGCCCACACGTCTCCGCCACCGACGGGCGCAACCAACTGAGACGCCAAGTCCACCTCTCCACCCCCGGAGTCTCCGGAGCGAAGGGAAATCAGTGTTATGCCGTTCGACGTGCTGACCATTGGCCGCGTGGGAGTGGATGTTTATCCACTTCAGACCGGCGTGGGGCTGGCGGAGGTCACCTCGTTCGGCAAGTATCTCGGGGGTAGCCCGACCAATGTGGCGGTGGCCGCGACCCGGTACGGGCACTCCTCGGCTGTGATCACAAAGACGGGCAGGGACCCGTTCGGGGACTTCGTCCGGCAGGCACTGGAGAGCTACGGCGTCGACAGCCGGTTCGTCGGTACGTCGGACATCGCACCGACGCCGGTGACCTTCTGCGAGATCTTCCCACCGGATGACTTCCCGCTGTACTTCTACCGGCTCCCAAAGGCCCCCGACCTGGACATCACCGCTGGTGAGCTGGACCTGGGGGCAGTACGGGACGCGGCGGTCCTCTGGGTGACAGGTACCGGGCTCAGCGAGGAGCCGAGCCGCTCGGCCACGCTGGCCGCCCTCGCTCACCGGGCCAAGGCGGGGACAACAGTCTTCGACCTGGACTGGCGGCCGATGTTTTGGGCCGACCCGAACCAGGCGCGCGGGTTCTACGCGCAGGCCCTGCGGCACACGACGGTTGCTGTGGGCAACCTTGAAGAGTGCGAGGTGGCCACCGGCGAGCGTGAGCCGTATGCGGCGGCGAAGGCGCTACTGGCCGCCGGAGTGGAGCTGGCCATAGTCAAGCAGGGCCCCAAGGGAGTCCTGGCCATGGACCGGGACGGTTCTACCGCCGAGATCCCGCCGGTTCCGGTGGAGGTCGTCAACGGGCTCGGCGCCGGAGACGCCTTCGGCGGCGCGCTGTGCCACGGCCTGCTGTCGGGCTGGGACACCCGCCGCACCGTGATCTTCGCCAACGCCGCCGGCGCCATTGTCGCGAGCCGACTTTCCTGCTCCGACGCGATGCCGACCGAGGCCGAGGTCGACGCCAAGCTCGGCGAGGCGGCCGGAACATCCACCAACGACTCCCAGCAAGAGGTGTGACGACGTGCTGTCCGAGAATGCGAGCCGGATCGTGAACGCCCGGGTGGGCGACCCCGGCGCCGTCGCGGCCGCCGCTGCGCGCCGGGTGAAGGCTCCCTCCCTGCTCGGCGAGCATGGCAAGGCGATGATCATCGCCGCCGACCACCCTGCCCGCGGCGCCAACGGCGTCGGCGGGGACCCGAATGCGATGGCGGACCGGTTCGAACTGCTGGAGCGCCTGTGCATCGCGCTGGAACGGCCCGGCGTGACCGGTGTCCTGGGAACCGCGGACATCCTCGAGGACCTGCTGCTGCTCGGCGTGCTGGACGGTATGAGCGTCTTCGGCTCCATGAACCGGGCGGGCCTGGCCGGGTCGGTGTTCGAGATCGATGACCGGTTCACCGGCTACGACGCCCACACGATCGCCGCGATGGGCTTCGACGGCGGCAAGATGCTCACCCGCATCGCGCTGGGCGACCCCGCCACACCGGCCGTCCTGGAGAACAGTGCCCGAGCGATCGATGAGCTGAATGACCGTCAGCTCATCGCGATGGTCGAGCCGTTCCTGTCCGCCTGGCAGGACGGGAAGATCCGCAACGACCTGTCCACCGATGCCGTCGTCAAGTCCGTCACCATCGCCTCGGGGCTCGGCCGGCGTACCGCCTACACCTGGCTCAAGCTTCCGGTGGTGGAGGACATGGGACGGGTGCTGGCCTCTTCCACCCTCCCGGCGCTGCTGCTGGGCGGCGAGGTCAAGGACGCGGACGCGGCCTTCGCCTCATGGGGCAAGGCGTTGCAGCAGCCGACCGCGCAGGGGCTCGTCGTGGGCCGGTCTCTGCTCTACCCCTCGAACGGTGACGTCGCCGGCGCGGTGGACAAGGCGGTGAGCCTGCTGTGAGCAAGTACCACCTGCCGGCAGGGACTTCCGCCGACGGCCCCTATGACCTCCTGGTCACGCCGGAATCGGCGGGCTGGGGATACTCCGGCCTGAGGATCCTGACCCTCAAGCCGGGCGAGGCACACGCCCTGTCCACCGGCGACTCCGAGTTCCTGGTCCTGCCACTGACGGGCTCCTGCACCGTCACCACGGACGGCAGCGTCCTCGAACTCACCGGCCGGACAGGCGTGTTCGCCTCGGTCACCGACTTCGCGTCCCTCCCCCGCGAGTCGGAGGCCCTGATCAGCAGTGCGGCCGGCGGCCGGTTCGCACTGCCCAGCGCCCGTACCGGGCGGAGCTCACTCTCCGCCCGGTACGGGTCCAAGGAGGACGTGCCCGTCGAGCTGCGCGGTGCCGGGGCCTGCTCACGGCAGGTCAACAACTACTGCCTGCCGGGCACCTTCGAGGCCGAGCAGCTGCTGGTCTGCGAGGTCCTCACACCCGGCGGGAACTGGTCCTCGTACCCCCCGCACAAGCACGACCAGGCCCGCACGGACGACGACGGCAATCCGGTCGAGTCGGAGCTGGAGGAGATCTACTACTTCGAGGTCTCCGGCGGCGAGAACGGCTTCGGCTACCAGCGGGTCTACGGCACCGAAGAGCGGCCCATCGACGTGCTGGCCGAGGTGCGTTCCGGGGACACGGTGCTGATCCCGCACGGCTGGCACGGCCCGTCCATCGCCGCGCCCGGCTACGACCTGTACTACCTCAACGTCATGGCCGGCCCCGGCGCAGACCGTGCCTGGCTGATCTGCGACGACCCCGCCCACGGCTGGGTGCGTTCGACCTGGGACGCCCAGGACATCGATGACCGGCTGCCGTTCGCGGCCGAGGAGACCGACTAATGCAAACGATCAGGCTGACCACCGCTCAGGCCCTGGTGCGTTTCCTGGCGAACCAGTACAGCGAGCGCGACGGCCAGGAGCAGCGCCTCATCCCCGGGGTGTGGGGCATCTTCGGCCACGGCAACGTGGCCGGCATCGGCCAGGCGCTGCTGCAAGTGGCGGTGACCGGCGAGGCCGACCTGCCCTACTACCTCGCCCGCAACGAACAGGGCATGGTCCACGCCTCCGTCGCCTACGCCAAGATGCGCGACCGGCTGGCCGCCTTCGCCTGCACCGCCTCCACCGGGCCCGGCTCCACCAACATGATCACCGGCGCCGCCCTCGCGACGACGAACCGGCTGCCCGTCCTGCTGCTGCCCTCCGACATGTTCGCCACCCGCCCCGCCGACCCCGTCCTGCAACAGCTGGAGGACACCCGCGGCGGCGACGTCACCGTCAACGACGCCTTCCGCGCCGTATCCAAGTACTTCGACCGCATCTCGCGGCCCGAACAGCTCATCCCGGCCGCCCTTGCCGCGATGCGAGTGCTCACCGACCCGGTCGAGACAGGTGCCGTCACCCTCGCGCTGCCGCAGGACGTACAGGCCGAGGCCCACCACTGGCCGCTGGACTTCTTCAAGCGGCGGGTGTGGCACGTGGGCCGCCCGGTGCCGGAGGCGGCCGCCGTCGAACGGGCCGCCCGCCTGCTGCGCACCGCCCGCAAGCCGCTGATCGTGGCGGGCGGCGGGGCCGTGTACTCCGGCGCCGAGACCGTGCTGCGGGCGTTTGCCGAAGCCATCGGGATCCCGGTCGCCGACACCCACGCCGGCAAGGGCGCCGTCCCCTGGGACCACCCCTACGCCGTCGGCGGCATCGGCTCCACCGGCTCGTATGCCGCCAACGAACTCGCCCGCGAGGCGGACGTGGTGCTCGGCATCGGTACCCGCTACTCCGACTTCACCACCGCCAGCCACACCGTCTTCGGCAATCCGGACGTCACCTTCGTCAACCTCAACGTGGCCCGCCTGGACGCCGTCAAGCACTCGGCGGAGCCGTTGGTCGCCGACGCCCGGCTCGGCATCCAGGCCCTCGCCGGAGCGCTGGACGGCTGGGAGGTCGAGGAGACCTACCGCCGTCACATCCGCCAGCTGATCGCCCGGACGCGGGAGATCGAGGACGAGTGCTTTGCTCCCGAACGGAACACCGGTGATCTGCCCGCCCAGACGCAGATCCTCGGCGCCCTGAACGAGGTCCTCGACGACCGCGCCGTGGTCATCAACGCGGCCGGCTCCATGCCCGGCGACCTGCAGCAGCTGTGGCGCGCCAGAGACCCGAAGGCTTACCACGTCGAATACGCCTATTCCTGCATGGGCTACGAGATCGCCGCCGGTGCCGGTGCCAAGATGGCCGACCCGACCCGCGAGGTCGTCGTGCTGGTCGGCGACGGCTCGTATCTGATGATGGCCCAGGAGATCGTCACCATGGTCTCCGAGGGACTGAAGGTCATCATCGTGCTTGTCCAGAACCACGGCTTCGCGTCGATCGGTTCGCTGTCGGAGTCACTCGGCAGCCAGCGCTTCGGCACCAAGTACCGCTTCCGCGACGGCGATTCGGGCCTCCTCGACGGCGACGTCCTCCCGGTCGACCTCGCCGCCAACGCCTCCTCCCTCGGCGCGGACGTCCTGCACGCCACGTCGGTGGAGGAGTTCCGGGCGGCGATGGAGAAGGCCAAGGCCGCCACCCGCACCACCGTCGTGCACGTCGAGACCGATCTCTACGGCCCCAACCCGCCCGGCCACGGCTGGTGGGACGTCCCGGTCAGCGAAGTCTCCGCCCTGGAGAGCACCCGCGCCGCACACGAGACGTACGCCGCGAACAAGCGCGCCCAGCGGCACTACCTGTAACTCCCGTCCCCGCAAAGGAAACCCGCACCGTGACCACCATCCAGCACTGGATCAACGGCGCTCCCGTCCAGGGCACCGCCACCGCCACCCAGCCGGTCTTCAATCCGGCCACCGGCGCCGCACAGGCCCAGGTCGTCCTCGGCGGCGCGGCCGACGTGGACGCCGCCGTCCAGGCTGCCTCTGCCGCCTTCGAGACCTGGTCGGAATCGTCGCTCACCCAGCGCACGCAGGTGATGTTCGCCTTCCGCCAGCTGCTCCTCGAGCACGAGGAGGAGCTGGGCCGGATCATCTCCGCCGAGCACGGCAAGACCGTCGACGACGCCCGCGGCGAGATCACCCGCGGCCGCGAGGTCGTCGAGTTCGCCTGCGGCCTCGGCGACATCCTCAAGGGCTCCTTCTCCGACCAGGTCTCCCGTGGCGTGGATGTGCACAACTTCCGCCAGCCCCTCGGCGTCGTCGCCGGCATCACCCCGTTCAACTTCCCCGCGATGGTGCCGCTGTGGATGCACCCCATGGCCATCGCCACCGGCAACACCTTCATCCTGAAGCCGAGTGAGCGCGACCCGTCGGCCGCGAACTTCGTCGCCGAGCTGTACAAGAAGGCCGGACTGCCCGACGGTGTCTTCAACGTGGTGCACGGTGGCAAGGACGCGGTCGACGCGATCCTCACCCACCCCGGCATCGAGGCCGTCTCCTTCGTCGGGTCGACTCCGATCGCCAAGTACGTGCACGAACAGGCCACCACGCACGGCAAGCGCGTCCAGGCCCTCGGCGGCGCCAAGAACCACGCCGTCGTCCTGCCCGACGCCGACCTCGAATTCGCCGCCAACCACATCACCGCCGGCGCCTACGGCTCCGCCGGCGAACGCTGCATGGCCGTCTCCGTCGCCGTCGCCGTCGGCGACGCCGCCGACGGACTCGTCGAGGTCCTGGAGCGCAAGGCCCGCGAAATCACGGTCGGCCCCGGCGACGCCCCCGGCACCGACATGGGGCCCCTGGTCACCAAGGCCGCCCAGGAACGCATCGAGAACGCCGTCGGTACCGCCGCCATGCAGGGTGCCACCGTCGTCGTCGACGGCCGCGGGCTGAAGGTCGACGGGCATGAGGAGGGCTTCTTCACCGGACCGTCTCTGCTGGACCACGTGACGGCCGAGATGGACGCCTACAAGGAAGAACTCTTCGGCCCCGTCCTCGCCATCGTCCGCGCCGAATCCCTGGACGCCGCGATAGCGCTGATCAACGCCAACCCCTACGGCAACGGCACCGCCCTGTTCACCGCCTCCGGTGAAGCCGCCCGCCGCTTCCAGCGCCACATCAAGGTAGGCATGATCGGCATCAACGTGCCGGTGCCCGTGCCGATGTCCTACTACTCCTTCGGCGGCTGGAAGGACTCCCTCATCGGCGACTCCCCCATCCACGGCCCCGAAGGCATCCGCTTCTACACCCGCCCCAAGGTCGTCACCACTCGCTGGCCCCAGCCCAAGCAGCAGGTCAGCGCGGGCTTCAACTTCCCCACCTCCAACTGAGTTTCCGTGCCGCTCTCCGAAGGACACACCATGGCAACGGCGCCACCTCCCTTCCGCACCACTGCGGGCAACCTCTGCCTGGGCTCGGCCCCCGACTCGTGGGGCGTCTGGTTCCCCGAGGACGAGCAGCAGGTGTCCTACACCCGCTTCCTCGACGAACTCGCCCAGGCCGGCTACGAGTGGCTGGAGCTCGGCCCCTACGGCTACCTCCCCACCGACCCGCAGCGCCTCAAGGACGAACTGGACGCCCGCGGCCTGCAGGTCTCCGGCGGCACCGTCTTCGGCGCCCTGCACCGCCCCGAGGCCTGGGACGACATGCTCGCCCACGTCCGGCAGATCGCCGGCCTGACCGCCGCCGCCGACGCCCACCACCTCGTCTTCATCCCGCCCATGTACCGCGACGAGAAGACGGGCGCGTTCACCGAGTCGCCCGAGCTGACCGCCGAACAGTGGGCGGGCTTCGGCAGGGCCGCCGACCGGCTCGGCAAGCTGCTGCTCGACGAGTACGACGTACGCCTCGTCATCCATCCGCACGCCGACAGCCACATCCAGACCCAGCCCGAGATCGAACGCCTCCTCAACGAGTCCGACCCCCGCTACACCAACCTCTGCCTGGACACCGGCCACGTCGCCTACGGCGGCGGCGACAACCTCGACCTCATCCACCGCTTCGGCGAACGCGTCGGCTACGTCCACATCAAACAGATGGACCCCACCGTCCTGGCCCAGGTCGCCGCCGAAAACCTCTCCTTCGGCGAGACCGTCAAGCGCGGGGTGTGCGTCTCCCCGCCCGCCGGCGTGCCCAACCCCGCCGACATCGTCACCGCACTCGCCAAACTCGACGCCGAGTTGTTCGTCATCGTCGAACAAGACCTCTACCCCTGCGCACCCAAGGTACCGCTGCCCATCGCCGTCAGCACGCGCGAGCACCTGGCCACCTGCGGCCTGACCGGCACCCGACGCCCGAGGCTGACGCTCCCTGCCGACGAGCAGCCGAGCAGAGCCCCCAAGTAACCAAGCCACCGGCTCGCGCGGTGGCCGGCGCATGGAGACCCCCGGCGCAGTTGACGCGCCGTGGCGGGCTCCTATGCGGTGCTGACGGCTTCCGCGCGAGACTTCTAGAACGTTACAGGCTTCATGGCCGCCGGACACTTGACAGCGGCTCATGGTGACTGGCGTACTGGTCAGAGAATATAGAACGTTCTAGTTCCCGGTCGTCCGGAGATGAGGAGAACCACGATGTACGCACTGGCGGTCTGTGCGGAGATGGTCTTCCGCGACCTTCCGATCGAGGAGCGGGCGCGGCGTATCCACGAGGCCGGCTTCCAGGTCGAGATCTGGGACTGGACGAGGCACGATCTCGATGCCCTTGCCCGCTCGTCCGCCAAGATCGTCTCGATGACGGGGTACGTGAGCGGATGCCTCACCGATGACGACGGCGCCGCCGAACTGTTGCGCACGGCCGAGGAGTCACTCAAGGCGGCCGAGCACCTGGGCTGCACTCGCCTGAACCTCCACGGAACCGGTCTGGACGGCCAGGGGCTGCCCGTGGTGCCGGTACCCGGGGAGCCCACCGGCGCGATGTGGATGGCCGCGCACCGCACACTCACCCGGATTGCCGAGCTCGGCGAGAACGCCGGGGTCACCTTCACCCTGGAGAATCTCAACACCGCCGTCGATCACCCCGGGGTGCCCTTCGCGAAGGCTGCCGACACCCTGACGCTGGTTGCCGCAGTGAACCGGCCCGGTCTGCGCATGAACCTGGACCTGTACCACGCCCAGATCGGCGAGGGGAATCTGATCGAGCTGGTGCGCCGCGCCCACGGCGCGGGACTCATCGGTGAGATCCAGGTGGCGGACGTGCCGGGCCGCTGCGAACCCGGCACGGGAGAGATCAACTACCCGGCCATCGCCCGCACCCTCGCAGACATCGGCTACGACGGCACCATCGCCATGGAGGCATGGGCCTCCAGCGACAGCGAGGCCGCTCTGGAACGCTTCCGGGCCGCCTTCACCGTCTGACAGGAGCGGCCGCGGGATATCTGCCCCGCCCTCGCGTCCGCGCACCACGGCAGCCGCCACCACCGAAGCCACGACGTAGATCACGGAGTATGTGCCATGACCTCCCCCCAGTCCCTCGCGGTCGGCCTCATCGGCGCCGGACGCATGGGCTCCTTCCACGCCGAGACCCTGGCCCGCCGCCTCCCCGGTGTACGGCTGGCCGCCATTGCCGATCCCGCACCCGTTGCCGCGAAGGCTCTGGCCGATCGTCTCGGCTGCCCCAAGATGTACACGGAGATCGGTGACCTGCTCGATGACCCCGAGATCGAGGCGGTCGTGATCGTCACGCCCGCCCGCACCCACGCCGGACTCATCGAGGCCGCAGCACGCGCCGGCAAGTCGGTCTTCTGCGAGAAGCCGATGGCCATCACCCTCGACGAAGCCGACCGCGCCATCACCGCCGCACATGAGGCGGGCGTGGCGCTCCAGGTGGGCTTCAACCGCCGCTTCGACGTCGGCTTCCGCGCCGCCCACGAGAAGATCACCGCCGGTGACATCGGCGCCCCGCAGCTGCTGCGTTCCCTCACCCGGGACCCCAAACTGCACGACCCGTCGCGCATCCCGCCATGGACGATCTTCCTGGAGACGCTCATCCACGACTTCGACGTCCTGCGCTACCTCAACCCCGGCTCAGAGCCCGTCGAGGTCTTCGCCATGGCCGACGCCCTGATCCGGCCCGACTTCAAAGACCACGGACTGCTCGACACGGCCGTGGTGACGATCCGCTTCGACAACGGCGCCATCGCCACGGCGGAGGCCAACTTCCAGGCGGTGTACGGCTATGACGTCCGCGGTGAGGTCAAGGGCTCGACCGGCATGCTCACCCTGGGTGACCTGCGCAGCAGCCACCTCACGTCCTACGGTGCGGCTGGCGCTGCCGCCGAGTGCGTCAGCTACGACCAGGATCTCTTCCACGCGGCCTACGTTGCCGAACTGGCCGAGTTCACTGACAGCGTCCGGGACAAGCGTGCTCCGTCGGTGACCGGCGAGGACGCTCGGGCCGCGCTGGGCATCGCCCTCGCCGCGATCGGTTCGATCGCCACAGGCGGTGCGGTCAGCGTGGGTGACGTCAGGGAGAGCCCGGTGACAGTGCGGCCGTAGCACCGAGCACACGCACGCCGCCTCGGCGGCGCCTTCTCCAGCCCAAGCGGCCGCCGCCAGGGTCGTACCTCTCACGTCACCGTGCCGTTGCCGAGCCCCCTCCTGAAGCAACGCCCAAATGGAACGTTCTACAATCGGTCCCCAGCAGACGAGACCGACCAGGAGAGGACAGGATGCCTGCGACCCCGGCGGTCCCGGACGGGAAGCGGCCGACGCTCGCCGACCTGGCGGCGCGGGCGGGTGTGTCCACCGCGCTGGCCTCCATCGTGATGCGCGGGGCGAAGGGGGCCAGCGCCGCCACCCGCGAGCGTGTCCTGGAGGCCGCGCGGGAGATCGGCTACCGCCCGGACGCCCGGGCGAGACTGCTGCGCAGCCACCGCTCCCACCTGCTCGGCGTGCAGTTCGGCCTCCAGCATCCGTTCCACGCCGACCTGGTGGAGGGCATCTACGCCACCGCCGAACCAGCCGGGTACCAGATCGCGCTGAGCGCCGTGACCGCCGGACGGGGTGAGCAGCGGGCCGTCGAAACCCTGCTCGACGACCGCTGCGAGGCGCTGATCCTGCTAGGCCCACAGGCCCCCGCCTCACGGCTGACGGAGCTCGCCGGGCAATTGCCGGTCGTCTCTGTGGCCCGCCACCTGCGGCCACCCGTCCCCGGCCTGGAGGTCGTACGGACCGCCGACGACAAGGGCGCCCGCCAGGCGGTCGACCACCTCGTGGCGCTGGGCCACCGCGCCATCGCCCACATCGACGGCGGCAGGGCACCCGGCGCAGCCGACCGGCGGCGCGGCTACCGCACCGCCATGAGCCGCCACGGTCTCACCGAGCACATCCGCGTCGTGCCCGGGGGCCTCACCGAGGCAGAGGGCGCCGAGGCCGCCCAGGTTCTCGCCGCTTCCCACCCGCGCCCCACTGCGGTCCTCGCCTTCAACGACCGCTGCGCGACCGGTGTCCTCGATGTCTTCCTCCGCGGCGGCATTCCCGTCCCCGGCGCCATCTCCGTCGTCGGCTTCGACGACAGCCATCTGGCCCGCCTGGCCCATATCGACCTCACCACCGTCGGGCAGGACATCCCCCGCCTCGCCCACCTCGCCGTGGACCGGGCCATCGCGCGCCTGGACGGTCGCGACACCGGTACCGGGGAACAGGTGGTCGCTCCACACCTCGTGGTCCGGGGGACGACGGCCCCGCCCTCTACCGCACCGGCCACCTGAGCGTCGTCTGGGCCAACCTCGCACCGCACACAGTCCCACGCGCCTCCAATACCTGAGGAATGGGGCACAACGGCGAACTCGGCGACTTTCTCCGCTCCCGTCGCGCCCTCCTCACCCCAGACACCGCCGGACTGCCTCCGGGCGCGGGGCGCGCCGGGTGCCCAAGCCCTGAGGAGGTCGCGCCCCTGGCGGGTGTCACCACCGACTACACCCGCCTGGAGCAGGGCCGCCACCCGCACCTCTCCGAAGCCGTCCTGGCCTCCGTCCCCCACGCCCTGCGTCTCGACGACGAATGCGGCTACCTCTTCGCCCTCACCCGCCCCGCGTCCCACCGCCCCGTAGCGCCGGCGCCCCGAGCGGAGCGGACCCGGTCCGCGGCCCGCGGCCCGCCAGAGGCTGGAGTTCACCGGGCTTCGAGGCATTCCCGGTGACCAGGTGCGTGCTCGGCGGACGCGGCACGGAGCAAGAGGTGCCCGACACAGTCATCACTTCCTTTTGCTAGGTTTGCCGAGGCGTGACAAAACGGCCTGCCGGACATGTCCACTGTCACCTCGCAGGCACTCCCCACGTCGCCTTCCGGCTGGCCCAGTCGCACCTAGGGACTTTCGTTTGGATCACCGTGCGGACCAAAGAAAGATGCCTGCGATGTGGAGTCCGGCCAGGTAGATGGTGGCTGTCTTCTCGTAGCGAGTGGCGATGCCGCGCCACTGCTTGAGGCGGTTGATGCACCGCTCGACAGTGTTGCGGTTCTTGGAGGTCTCGCGGTCGAAGGCGGGCGGCCTGCCGCCCCGGCTGCCCCGTCGAAGGCGGTGTGCCTGCTGATCGGCCGGGACAGGGATGACCGCACGAATTCCGCGCTTGCGCAGGTGCTTGCGGATGGCACGGGAGGAGTACGCCTAATGGGACCCGAAGGTCGGTACTGAGCCCCGTTCTTGGGCGATGGCCTCGCCGTCCTTCGGGGCGTCCACCTCACCCCGCTTCGCGGCTTCCGTGATCAGGCCCTCCAGCAGGGCCTCGAAGACGCCGGCGTCACGCCACTGCCGGAAGCGGTTGTGGACGGTCGACCAGGCGCCGAGCTCCGTCGGCATCTCCCGCCACTGCCCGCCCGTCTTGAACCGCCAGATCACGCCCTCGAACTGCCGCCGCAGTCGCTCGGGGTACCGGCCGTGCTCGCCGATCGGCAGGTACGGCTCGATGAACTCCCAATCCGGATCGGTCAGTTGCACTCGAGTCACGTAAGACCGTCTATCGGACGGGACCGTGCCACGAAGGCACATCCCGCCAGTCATTGATGGCGGCGATATGCACGGTGGCCTTGCAGCGGGCAGCGAGTTTGTCGTGCCTGGCGGCCGCCGCGCGGTGTCGCTAACGTGGCCGGCATGTCGAATGACTTACCCGGCCTGCGGGCATCGCACGAGGATCGCGACCGCGTCGTGGATGTGCTGCGGGTCGCCGCCGGTGACGGCCGGCTCGACGCCGAGGAACTCGACATGCGGCTGGAGAGCGCGCTTTCGGCCCGGACGCTCGGCGAGTTGGCCGAGTTGACCGCCGACCTGCCGATCGCGCCCGCGGCCAAAGGCAAAGACGTACTTGTGGTCGAGCAACACGGCGGCAAGTACGTACGGGAGGGGCGCTGGTTGGTACCCGCGCGCATCGAACTTCGCACGCAACTGTGCCGAGTCACCTTCGACTTCAGCCACGCGGTGATCACCTCGGATGTCCTGCGCATCGAGACGGACATGGTGCACGGCAAGCTGTTTTTCGCCGGCTCGCCGGACATCGTGATCGACACCGACGGGCTCAACCTCACCTACTCCAAGCTCAAGCTCCGCTCCAAGAACTCCGCTGCCGATCCCCGTCTGCGCATCGAACTCGTCGGAAAGCTCCTGCACGCGAAGGTCATCGAACGGCGGCCGTGAGGTGAGCCCGCGGTGCCTTGGACGGTTCGTCAGCTTCCGCACGGCTCCACTAGGTCCGTCCTCAGGGATCATCAGGTGGTGGATCATGACGGCCGTGACGTGTCGGCATGAACTCACTGACGAGGAGCAGGAGTTGCTCGCTCCGCTGATACCGCGGGCTGCCACGGCCGGCCTCGCGTGGAGGACCGGCAGGTCATCAAGGTGCCGATTCGGGACGGCGGGCTGACGGCTCGGGCTGTGACCTCGCGGAGGATGCGAGAGTTGAGCCAGCGACAGAGCGCATGCAGCGTGTCTGCCGACAGCGGTCGGACGGCCTTGCGGTGGGACGATCGAAACAGGACCGGACGCAGGCTCAAACATGAGCGCCATCAACGACCTCGCGTCGTTTCTGAACGACCGGTGGGACGACGAGGAAGATGCCGCAGCACGCCTTCACGAGCTTGACTGCCCCTCCCGAAGCATCCCGATGGCGTCAGCTGCTGCGCTCGGTGCAATCAGCCGCGCGGTGAACGTGGAGGCATCGAAGCCGTGTTCAGTAGTGGCGATCCGATGCTCCACTCCCTCTCCCCCGGCCTGCGCGTTGGAGGCGGCGCCCATTGCCGTAGGGCCGTACGAGATACGTATGCGCGTGCGCACCGGGCTGGGGTCACCTCTCGTCCATCCACGCCCGCGTGCCGAACGACCCGCACGCCCGCGACGCCACCACGGCCGCGGCACGCAGCGCTTCGGCGAAGGTCTCCGATGTGAGGCGGCCCGCCACCGCGAGTTGGTGGGCCAGGGCCCCGTGCAGGACGTCGCCCGCACCCAGCGTGTCCGCCACGCGCACCGGCGGCACTTCCACCGTGCCGCCGCCGTCGGGGCCGGCCCACACGATGGGCTCCCCTCCTCGGCTGACCGCCCGCCACTGCACCCCGTGCTCCCCCAGGAACCGCAGGGTCTCCATCGGCGTGTTCGTGCCGGGCGGATGGAAGTCGGCCGAGCACACGGCCACGTCGATGAAGGGCAGCAGGCTGCGCGTGCCGTCCTTCCAGCTGCCCCCGTCGAAGACGGTCGGACGGCCGACGGCGTGCGCCAACTCGGCGGCAGCCAGGGCGAGTTCCATGTGGTGGCCGTCGAACTCGACGATGTCGCACTCGGCGACCAGTTTCTCCAGATCGCCGGGCGGGGTGAGCCGGTACGCGGTCGCGTTGGTCGAGGCGACGGCACGTTCACCGGTGGACGCGGTGACCGCGATGGACGACACGGCGGGCGGCTCGGCCGAGTCGGCCGCCAGGTCCGACACGGTCACGCCGAGCCGGTTCAGGTCCGCCGTGGCCGCAAGTCCCAACGGATGGTTGCCGATTGCGGTGAGCAGCCGGGCCGCGCCGCCCAGGTGACTGAAGGCCACGGCCGCGTTCGCCGCCGGACCGCCCGCGGCGACGACCTGCTGGCGAGCCGTCAGTTTCTCGTTGGAGCGGGGAGCGTGGTCCACGAGCTGGATGACGTCCAGTGTGCACAGGCCGACGAACAGGCCTTCGGGGCGTCGCCTGTCGCCGGCTCGATCCACCAGCGCCTCCTTCTGCCAGGACCTGCGGTCAGTGTACGAATCGACGAAGAGCGGACAGGCCTAGTGCCAGTCGCTGATCCGCACGTCGTCGGGTGCGGGCCTGCCGTGTCCGGTCTCCACGAACTCCTTCAGGCTCATCAGGAAGGTCGCCCACTTCGTGCTGCAGTGGTGCATGAACTCGACCGGCTCGCGCCAGCCCTCGTGCTTGAACAGGATGATCGTGTAGTCGTCGTGCCGGCTGAGGTTCCAGTCGATCTCGGTCCCGATCCACTCCGCGGGGCCGTCCGTGACGCGCCAGCGCACCCGCCCCGCCGGGTCGAGCTCCAGGATCTCCATGTCGAAGCCGCCGACGTCGCCGAACCGGAAGGCCAGCTCACCGCCGACCTCGCTCTTGCCGGATGTGTCGGTCGTCCACCAGCCGGCGGCGCCCTCGGGTGTGGCGATCGCCCGGTAGACGTCGTCCAGCGGCGCGACGATGCCGATGCGATGCAGGATGTCGACCATCTTCATGCTCCTTCGTCTTGTTCGTGGTTGTGTGCAGGGTCCTCATGTGCGGTGCTGCTGTGTTCGCTCTTGCTGTTGCGGCTTCGTTCGATCGCTTCCGCGATGCGTTTGATACGGCGGAGTCGGGCGTCCCAGGCCGTGCCGACCGCGGCCAGTTGCGCTGCCGCGCGGGCGAGTTGGGCCTCGTCGACTTGGTAGCGCCGCTCCCGGCCGGCAGGCTCCGCGCGGACCAGTCCGACCCGGTCGAGGACGGCGAGGTGCTTCGACACGGCCTGCCGGGTCAGGGGCAGGTCCGCGCTGAGCGAGGTGGCCGTCCCGGGTCCGGTCGCCAGGAGCAGGTCGATCAGGGTGCGCCGGGTCGGGTCGCCTATCGCCGACCAGAGCTCGTCGTCGACCGGCGTGCTCATGGGGCCGACACCAGCCGTTCGACGTACGCACCGAGCCGGGGGATGTAGTGATCCCAGGCGGTCGCGTGCTCGCGGTACTGCTCCTCGAGGACGGCGACCTCCCAGCCCATCTCGCGGAACCCGGTCTCGGTCATGCGCACCCGGGTGCCCTGCTGCGTCGGCTCCAGGTCGAAGGTGACCAGCAGCGAGTCACCGCCGCGTTCGCCGTCGACGTAGCACCACCGGAACGAGAACCTCGACGGCGGGTCGACCTCGACGACGGTGAGCGCGACGGTCATGGTCTCGCCGGTCACGGCATCGCGCCAGAAGAGCTCACCCGGCGCCCCTTCGACGGGCTCGAAGCGGGCTTCGTCGGGCCACCACTCCTGCATGTGCTCCGGTCTGCTGATGACCTCGAAGACCACTTCGGGCGATGCGTCGACGTGGATGTCGCGCTCGATGCTGCCATGCTCCATGCCAATCCTTTCGCAACCTTTCGTTGCGTAACAGCCTACGACGGCAGTCACCAATGCGCAACCATTGGTTGCAGATGAGTGGCGACCGGCCTGAGGCACGAGGCGGCGCGGGGCCCGCCCAGGTCACGACCGCTCCCACGCTGACGTCCACGACAACTACGCGGCGCCACACGGCCGTTTGGCGCGCGGAAAAACCCCTGCGTCGATCACCGTCCTCCGTCATACGCTGACGTCCGCTGTCTGCCGAGGGAGGACGCATGGGGATCCGAAGCCTGACCCGCACCGAAGCCGAGCGCCGGGGCGCGCTCTTGACCGTCGAGCGGTACGACGTGGACATCGACCTGACCGCTCTGCCCGACGGGCCGGAGGTCCGGTGCGTCTCCACCGTGGCCTTCACCTGTCACGAGCCGGGCGCGGAGACCTTCGTGGACTGCGCGGCAGAGGTACTCGGCGCCACGCTCAACGGTGTGGCACTGACCCCCACGGGTGACGGCCGCATCCCCCTGCCCGGTCTGGCCGCGCACAACGTGCTGCGCGTGGAGAGCGTCCAGGCCGACACCACCACGGGCGAGGGCGTGCACAAGGCGGTCGACCCCGCCGACGGCGAGGTCTATGTGTGGATGAGCTTCGAACCGGACGAGGCCCGCTTCGTCTGGGCGTGCTTCGACCAGCCCGATCTCAAGGCCCCGCACGCGTTCACCGTCACGGCGCCGTCGGCGTGGACCGTGACCAGCAACTCCGGCGAAGCGCGCGTGGAGGATCTGGGGGCGGCCCGGCGCTGGGTCTTCCCGGACACCCCGCCCCTGTCGGTGTACAACACCGTCGTCAACGCGGGCCCCTTCCACGAGATCCGCCGCGAGGCCGACGGCCACGACCTCGGTCTGTACGCCCGCCGCTCCCTCGCCGAGATCCTCGACCGCGACGCCGACGAGATCTTCACCCTCACCCGCCAGGGCCTCGCCTTCTACGGCGAGGTCTTCGCTATGCCGTTCCCGCAGCGCAGGTACGACCAGGTGTTCATGCCCGAGTTCGGCGGGGCGATGGAGAACTACGGCTGCGTGACCTGGTCGGACGCCTTCCTGCGGCGGGCCACCCCGACGCCCGCCGAGAGCGAGCTGCTCGCCAAGGTGCTGCTGCACGAGATGGCGCACATGTGGTTCGGCAACATCGTCACCATGCGCTGGTGGGACGACCTGTGGCTGAACGAGGCGTTCGCGGAGTTCGCCTGCCACTGGGCGGCCGAGCGCGCCACCCGCCACACCGACGCATGGGCGAGCCATCTGGCGGACGAGAAGCTCCGGGCGTACCTCTCCGACCAGGGCCCCGTCTCCCACCCGATCCACCAGCCCATCCACGATGTCGCCCAGGCCGCGTCGATATTCGACAACATCACCTACCCCAAGGGCGCCTCGGTCCTGCAACAGCTCATGACGTACGTCGGCGAGGAGCGCTTCAGGGCCGGCATGAGCGCCTACTTCGCCCGCCACGCCTGGGGCAACACCACGCTCCAGGACCTGATCGACGCTCTCTCCGAGGCGAGCGGCCGCGACCTGGACGCGTGGCGTACGGCATGGCTCGCGACGGCGGGCACCGACCGCTTCTCCCTGGAGCGCGCCGGCGACGGCGTCACCCTGGTGGCCGCGGACACCCCGCGCCCGCAGGTGCTGGCGGTGGGCGCGTATGTCAGGGCCGGCGAGGCCCTCAAGCGCACGGCGCTGGTGCGTGTCGAGGTGACGCAGGCCCGCACCCCGGTCGCCGGGCTGCCGTCCTCGGCGGACGTCCTGCTGATCAACGACGACGACCTGACCTTCGCCACGACCCGCCCGGATGCCGCGTCCAGGGACACCCTTTTCCGTACGGCGGCGCAGCTGCCCACGGCCATCTCCCGGGGCGTGGCCGTGGCCACCGTGTGGGACATGCTGACGATGGACGAGGCCACGGCGGCGGAAGCCGGCCGGTGCGTCACCGAGGTCCTGGCGGCCGAGACGTCCGATGCCGTGATCGAGCCGTATCTGACCATGGCCGCGAACATCGCCGAACTGTGGGCGCCGCCGGGCGAACGCACCGGTCTGACGGCGGCGGTGGCTGCGGCCTGTCGTCGCCTCGCCGCGGACCCCGGCCGCCGTCAGGTCGCCCTGCGCGGCCTGGCCCGTACCGCGGCCGGGCCGGACGATCTGGCGTGGCTGCGCGAGCAGGCGGGCGACGACGTGGACCTGCACTGGCGCGCGCTGGTGCGTGAGGCGGAACTGGGCGGTGACGTGTCGTCCGAGACCGCCGCCCTGCTCGAGCGCGACCCGGACCCCGACGCCTGGGTCCGCGCTCTCACCGTACGGGCCGCGCTGCCCGACCCGGCCATCAAGGCGGAGGTGTGGCAGACGCTGGCCGTCGACCGCACGGTCCCGGTGCAGTCGGTCCGTCAGGTGGCGGCGGCCTTCTGGCGCTCCGGCCAGGACGAACTGCTGGCCCCGTACGCCGAACGCTACCTGGACTCGATCCCCCATCTGCACCAAGGCGGGATGATCCCGGCGATGACCTTCACCAGCCACCTCTTCCCGCCACACGCCATCGACGCCGCCTACGTCGAAAAGGCCCAACAGGCCTCCCAGGAGGCGGCCCCGGTGGTCCGCAACACCCTCCTGGAACGCTCGGACACGGTCAGCCGAATGCTCCGCTCCCGGAGCCGGGCGGCCTGATCCCGGCTCATACGACCCCAACTGTGCGCCCCCTGGGGGGAGTTGACCCTCGCACACCGGATCACACACGAGGGCATGCTCGCCCCGGGCGCACGTCCCGTGCCCGTGGCTCACCCAATCGGCTGCGCTCGAGGCGAAATTGGCCGCACCGCCGTGCAGGGTGATCGCATGAACACAGCACAGCTGAACCCCGCAAACGCCCCCCACTCCAAGAAGTCCGCAACCCGCCTTCCGCGAATAGTCGCGGTCAGCGCCGCACTGGGCCTTGCCTGTGCGGCCGGGATGGCAACCGCGGCGACCGCCGTGGCCGCGACGCCCGCCTCGAGCCTCACCGCGGCGAAGCCGGTCCACGGCGGCCATGACCACGGCGGCGACTTCCACGGCATCGGCGGCCATTTCGGCGGAGGCGACTGCGACGGTCTGATCGTCCTCCTCTGCAACTGACGGAAAACCGGCGGCAGTTCCTGCCCGTCGCCCCTTCGAGGCGGCAGCGGTCGGGCCGGACCGGAAACCGTCCGCCCCGGCCGCTGTCACACCGTCGACCTCCGCATCCGCAACGCCCTTGGCAGTAGGGCGCGTTGTGCGGGGACATGCTTCAAACGAATGTGGGAGATCCCGGAGTCCGCGGCCGCTCCCGCCGCCCGCTCACCCAGGCGAACAACACCACCGAGCACACCGCCGCGACCGCGCACCACGTCGAGATGAACTCCCATCGCCACAGCGCCCAGCAGACGAGTGCCCCGGCGCCGACCAGGACCCCCAGCGCGAGCAGCCCGCGATCGCCCGACAAGAGCAGCGAGCCGACCGTGGCCACGAGGTAGCCGGCCACGAGCAGCCGGCCGTGGGAGAGACCGAGTGCGTAGCCGACGGTGTGGCCGCGGATCTCGGCGGTCACCGGGCGCACCGCCAGTGCGTGCGCAAGCACCGCGGCGGTCACCGCTCCGACCGCCAGCGGCACCGCCAGCCGAGGGCGCGCCCGTGGTGGCGCGGCGCACAGCACGCCGACCGGTACCCACAGCGCCAGCAACGGCAAGGCGATGACGGCCCATGCCAGCGTGGCCGGCCCCGAGCCTCCGCCGGCGGCCCACACCGCCGACTCGACGATCTGATGGGCCCCCAGCAGCAACGGCAGCGCAGCCAGCAGCACATCACCCCGCCGGTGCGTCCGGGCCACACAGGCCACCCCGACGGCAGCGACGGACGCACCCGCCACGAGATCGGCCTTCGCGCTCCAGCACATCACTCCACCATGGGATTCGTCCTCGTACGCCTGCGCCGCCCACGCTACGTCCGCTGCCCGCCGGGCGCCGCCCAACAGGCGCGAACGCCAGAGCAGTCGGCGCGGCAGCGAGGAACTCCCGCCCTGCCGGTGCAGGTGGCCCGGCCGCGTGATTGGCTGGCTCCGCCATCGCAGCCCACGCCCAGGAGAAAGCCGCAGTCATGAGCTACAACTTCGAGTACAAGGTCGTCAGCTTCAGGGAGTCGCTGATCGGTGACGCGCTGGACAGCGACAAGCTGGAGAAGGTCCTCAACAAGCACGCCGGGGACGGCTGGGCGCTCAAGGCGATCACGTCCGCCGACGTCAAGGGCCGCATAGGCCCCGGAGCGGTCGAAGGCCTGCTCCTCACCTTCGAACGGCCCCGCTCCTAGGGCACGCCGCACATCGCACCCGGCGTCCGTGCGCCAGTGGCGGACGGCGGGTACCCGATGGTCGCCTTTCACGGTCTTCGCGGGAGGCCGCGGCCCGTCGGTATCGGGCCGTAGCGTCCCGGACCTGAGAAAAACCGGCAGCGATGGCACGGCACGAACCACACGCGGTTGCCGTTCGCCCCCGCGGACGGCGTCGCGCATCTCCCCCACGGCGGACATCCTCGCCGGTGAGACCCTGGACATCGTTCCGTTCCCCGGCAGTTGTCTGCCGGCCGAGGCGATCGACACAGCGTGCGCCGATCTCGCCGTCCACGTCCGCGCGGCTCGGCATCACTTCACCGCGACGGCTTCACGACTCCCGTGCTCGCGCCATGCCTGCTCGCGCAGTTCCGTGGACAGCAACAACTCCACCGCCGTGCAGGCCAGCGCCTCGGCCGCCGCCAACATCACCCGGCGGGCCCGGTCGGAGGCCGCCGCGGTGGCGAACTCGGGGGTGTGGTCGGAGCCGTCCTCGTCCATGATCGCGACGAAGGGGTGGATCGCGGGCACGCGTCCGCTGACGTTGCCGATGTCGGAAGAGCCCAGGTACACGCCGGGTTCGGGAGGTGTGAGCTCGGTGCCCGTGCGGGCCAGGTGCTCGGCGAACCGCGCGGACAGCACCGTACTGTCCCGGAAGTGCTCGTAGCGCGGCGTGGCGCGCCCGAACGTGACGGTCGTGCCCGTCGCCCGTGCCACACCTTGTGCGCAGGTCAGCAGCTCCCCCGCCAGGTCCTCCAGGGCGGCGGTCGTCGCCGCGCGCAGGCCGAACAGGCCCTCCGCGTACTCGGGGACAATGTTCGTGGCGAGACCGCCGTCCGTCACGATGCCCTGAACGTGCGAACCCTGCGGAAGCCGTCGTCCGACGACGGCAAAGGTGTTGAACAGCTGGATCAGGGCCGCGAGCGCGTCGATGCCCTCGGTGGGGTTGCCGGTGGGGTGCGCGGCCCGGCCGTGGAAACCGATGCGGTACTGCGTCTGGGCGGTCAGCGGCGCCCACTGCCAGCTGTGGACGCCCGGGTGGAACATCAGCGCGGCGTCGACGTCGTCGAACACGCCCGCCTCGGTCTCGGTGACTTTGCCGCCACCGCCCTCCTCTGCGGGCGTCCCCACCACGCACACTGCCCCCTCGCCCCGGCCCAGCACGGCCCGCGCCGCGAGCGCGGCTCCGAGGCCGGCGGCGGCGATCAGGTTGTGGCCGCAGGCATGCCCGAGGCCGGGCACGGCGTCGTACTCCAGCAGGAAGGCCACCGCGGGCCTGCGCACGCCTCCCGCCCGCGCGGCGAACGCGGTGGGCAGCCCGGCCAGCTCCCGCTCGACGGTGAACCCCGCGCGTTCGAGCTCGCCGCTCAGCAGGCGGGCCGCCCGGTGTTCCTCGAAGGCGTACTCGGGATCGGCGTGCAGGGACCGGGCGATCTCCCACAGCCGATCCGCCCGGGCAGCCACTTCCCCGAGCACCCGTCCGAGCACGTTGTCCACCGTGTCTGCCACGTCTGCCACACCGGCCTCCCGAGGACGGCCTTGTCCGGATGTGTCGTCGGTTGTGATGTGTCGTCGATCGTGCGAGTTCCAACAAAAACGCCTCCCACACCACGGTCGGACGGCCGGTGAGGGCCCCGCTGCAGCGGGGTGTTAGCGCCCCGGGGGCCGGGGCACTCGGGGGGCCGTGGCGGATCCGGACCGGGAGCCGCCGCTTCCTGGCTGGAGGTGAAGGGCGTGACTCCTCCCCCGGATAGATCTGGGGGCTTCTCCTGTCGGTGGCTAGGCCTGGCTAGGCCACGTCGGGAAGGACCAGCCCGGCCCTGATAGCGATGTTGAGTGCACCGACCTGGTCGGCGTTGGCGGTGTGTCCGCACTGGTTGCACTCGAACTTTGCCTGGGTGGTGCGGTTCTCGCCGGACACATGCCCGCAGGCGGGGCAGGTGCGGGAGGTGTTGCGGGGGTCCACGGGGATCACGATACGACCGGCGCTTTCAGCCTTGTGCGCGAGGATGCCCAGGAACACCCCCCAACCCGCATCGTGGATGCTCTTGTTCAGGCCGGCCTTGGCCGCCGCGCCGTTGGGCAGGAAGGCGCCGGGCGTCCGGGGAGCGGGCTTGGGCCTGGATGCGCGGACCATGTTCGCGATGCTCAGCCGCTCGTGCGCGATCACGTCGTAGGTGCGGACCATCGCACGTGCGGTCTTGTGCGCGTGGTCGGTGCGCCGGCGCCGGACCTTGCGGTGCAGCCCCGCCACCTTCTCCACCGCCCGGCGGTGCTTCGCGCTGCGGTCCTCCCGCTTGCCGTGCGGGAACGCCTTGAGCGCCCGCTGGGCGTCGGCGAGGGCTTCGGTGGTGCGCTGGCCGTGTCTGGGGTTGGGCAGGTGCTCGCCCTGGGATGTGGTGAGGAAGTGGGCCACGCCCATGTCGATGCCGGTCACGGCACCGGTGGCCGGGAGCGGTTCGGCGGGTACCTCGTCGCAGGCGAGGATGACGTACCACTGCCGCCCCTCGCGTTTGACGGAGACGGTCTTGACCCGGCCCTTGACGGGCCGGTGCTGGTGGACGCGGACGTGCCCCACGCCTTGCAGCCGGACGCGGGTGACGCGCTCGTGCGGGGTGGAATCCCAGCGGCAGCCGTCGCCGTCCTTGGGGAAGTCCACCGTGTCGAACCGGTTCACCCCACGAAAGCGCGGGTAGCCCGGCTGCTCTCCTGCCCTGACCCGGCGGAAGAACGCCTGCATCGCCCTGTCGAGACGGCGCAGCGTCGCCTGCTGGGAGGAGAAGGACCAGCGGCCCTGCCGCTCGGGGTCGAACGCCCGGATGTCCCTCAGCTGCGCGGACTGATGCCCGTAGCGGAGCGTCGTCTTCGAGACGTGCCGGTAGGCGTCCCGTCGTTCCTGCAAGGCCCCGTTGTAGAGCGAGCAGTGATCCCGCAGCATCTCGGCCGAGCGCGGCGACCTGGCGGACGGTGGGCCGCAGGAGGAACTTATACGCCCGACGCACAACCGTTGCCCTCCCTCTGCCTCTTCGTCCACGGACGTTCCCCCTGGGTGTCGATGTACTGCTGCACCGTGTCCGCGCTGACCGCGCCGACCGAGGCGACGAAGAACGACGACGACCACAGCGTGGGCATCCGCGACTTCAAGTGCGGGAACTCCTGGCGCAGCACCCGCGAGGTGAAGCCCTTGAACTGGTTGGCCATGTACGAGGCAGAAGCCTTCGGTTCGGGCCTGACGGACAGGTCCACATGATCGGGCATCACCTCAAGGGCGATGATCTCCCAGCCCTTCTCAGCGGCCTTGGCCTCGATCAACTCACGCAGCCGGACCGCGACCCGGCCACCAAGAATCCGGCGACGGTACTTCGGGCACCACACCACGTGCAGCCCCAAGTCGTCCATGCCGCCGCAGTACCGGCGAACCTTCCGCGTCACCGTCACGCCGTGACGATACACGCGGCACGTGTCTAACCGAGGTCAACAGTGCAGACCTGTAAGAACAGTTGAGGTCAGAGCAGCCAAGAGAAGCGATTCCCCCCACGCCTAAAGGCGCGGATCCCCTCGCTAGCTGGCTGATGGCACCCACCCGACCGCCCCGGACACACCTCCGGCCAACAAGCTGCTGGCCCCGGGCGCCGGGCTGGTCGACCGGCTGCGTGACGCGCTCAGCGGCCGCGGCAAGCTCGACTGAGAGGACACGGCCCCTACGACGTGGCCCGGCTCTCAGGCGATGAGCGCCTGACCCGGTTTGAGGAGCTGCAGCAGCTGCTCCCGGTGCAGGGCGCTCACGGGGGCGAGCAGATCGGGGTGGCGCAACAGCGCCGCCGCCCGCCGGTCGTTGTCGTCCGGGGCGAGCAGCCGCCTGAACTCGGCGGGCGTACCGGCCGTGTGACCGTCTTCGGCGATCGCGGCCACCGCGAGGCCGGCCAGTTCGGGGTCGGTCAGCAGACTGGCCGCCCAGCTCGCCACGACCTCGTCGACCCAGGTGCGCCAGGCACGGTCGTCGGCGTCCTGGCACGCGGTGTCGTCCGTGCCGGCGATCCAGTCGAGCCGGGCGGATCCCCCGGGGCCCGCCATGCCGACGAGTGCGGCGTCCATCGGCGTCGGGTAGCGCAGCCAGGCCGCGACGGTCACGGCCTGGCGGGCCTGTACCTCGCACAGGGCGGAGGCCAGTGCGCCGCCGCCCGAGGGGTAGGCGCGTATCAGCCACTGGGCGGTCGCGGCGATGATCGGGGAGAGGTCTGCGAGCACTGCGGGGCCGTCCGTACTGCGTGTGTGGGGACAGGAGACAGGCGAAAAACGGTAGCTCGCGGCTGCGGGCGGTGACACGCCCTCACCTCACCCGATGACGTGGCATCGACCACATCAGGGAGGGGAACCCGGTGGTTCTCTGCACCTACCCACACCTCTTGGAGAGGGTCATGAGTCTCCTGCGTACGGTCGGCCGCCCCATGCTCGCCTCCATGTTCATCAGCGGCGGCCTGAACACGCTGCGCGCTCCCGAGGAGGTCGCGCCGGTGGCCGAGCCGGTCGTCGAGCCCGTCACCGAGCGGGTCGACGCCCTGCCCGACCGCACCGAACAGGTCGTGCGGCTCAACGGGGCCGTACAGGTGGTGGCCGGTCTGCTGCTGGGCAGCGGGCGGCTGCCGCGACTGGCCGCGCTGGCCATCGCGGGCACCCTGGTGCCGACCACCCTCGCCGGTCACCGTTTCTGGGAGGCGGAGGACCCCGACGAGCGCGCCCAGCAGCGCATCCACTTCTTCAAGAACCTGTCGATGCTCGGCGGCCTGCTGATCGCGGCCGACGACACGGCGGGCGCCCCCTCGCTGGCCTGGCGCGGCCGCCATGCCGCCCATGACCTGCGGCGGGATGCACATCTGGTCAGCCGGTCGGTGCGTGCCACCGCGCGGCCGGCCGCGGCGGTCGGCGGCGCCCGGGCCAAGCTGGCGCACTGATCGCCTCACCCGCGGGCAGGCGCCAGGAACCGGTCGAGGGCCTCGGTCAGTTCGGCCGGCTTCTCCACCGGCAGTTCGTGCCCGGCGTCGATGATGCGGACGACCGCGTTCGGGTACGCCTTCGCCATGCGCAGCATCTGCTTCAACGGGAGCTGAATGTCGTGGAAGCCGTGGACGATGAGGGTGGGTGCCTCGATCTCGCCGACGCGGTCGAGGACGTCGAAGGCCCGCATGGCGCCGTAGTCGGTCATGACCACTTCCTTCGGCGTGGCGGCGGAGGCCTCGATGTACTTGCGCACCTCCTCGCGTGGGTAGCCGGGTGCGAAGGCCCGCTGGATGTTGGCGGCGACGAACGGCTTGAAGGGCACGAGGGTGGAGGCCGCCATCAGCAGGCCCCGGCCGCGGCTGTAGGTCATACGGCTGATGGAGTCCACGAGGACGAGGCGGTCGACGAGGTCGGGCCGGGCAAGAGCGATCGTCTGGGCGATCATGCCGCCCATGGAGTGGCCGACGAGGACGCAGCGGTCGACCTTCAGGTGGTCGAGGAGGGTGAGGACGTCCTGGGCGAGGTCGTCGACTGCCCCGACCCCCGCTCCGGTGCTGTCGCCGTGGCCGCGCAGGTCCAGCCGTATCACCCGGCGCTCGGCCGAGAAGTGCGCGCTCTGGTGGTCCCAGCGGTGGCGGTTGGCCGTCCACCCGTGGACGAATACCAGGGGCGGGCCCTGGCCGTCTCGGGGGCCTTCGTCGTCGTACGCCAACACCGCGCCCTCGACTTCGAGTTGCGCCATGTTCTGCCTCCAGGGTCCGGTCCGTTACCGACCAGTAGGCTAGTCGGCCGCGAGGTCGCCGTCACCGTCGAAGACACAACAGGGCCTGGGCGTGCGTCGAGGTGTGCGCGCAGGAGCCCCTTGCAGTCCGAGGACCCGTCCCACGCTGCGCTTTCAGCCGACGTCCCAGAGGAAGCGGTGCGTGTGGATGCCGAAGTACGGGAACGACCGGATCTCCCGGATCCCCTCGATGGGCCGTACGACGTCGTTGACGAAGTCCAGCAGCTCGCGCGGGCCCGCGGCGACGACCTCGACGAACAGGTCGAAGCCGCCTGAGGTGAGCACCGAGTAGACGACCTCGGAGCGGCGGGCCAGTTCGTCGGCGACCGCGCGCGGGTCGCCGTCCACGCCGATGCCGAGCAGGGCCATGGCCTGCCCGCCCATCGCCATCGGATCGGTGACCCCGACGACCTGTACGGCCTTGGAGTCCAGCAGCCGCTGCAGGCGCTGGCGGGCGGCCGACGCCGACAGGCCGACCCTGGGGCCTAGGTCGGCGTAGGCGATGCGCCCGTCGGTCTGCAGTTCGCGCAGGATGGCCCGGTCGATCTCGTCCACGGTCCTTGCTCTCCTTCTCCCACCGGCTGCGCCGAGCCTAACGGCCCTGCTCAGCCCGTCAGTTCGGCCAGGGCTTCGGCGAAGACCCCGGTGTGGGTGTCGACGTCCTGGTCGGTGGTGTCGGGGCACATCAGGGCCATGTTGTGGAACGGGGTCAGCAGGATGCCCCGGTTGGCCAGGTAGAGGTGCAGGAAGTCCTCGAGCTCGGGGTCGGCGGCCGCCGCGGACTCGGTGCCGGTGCGGGGTGCCGGGGAGGCGAAGCGGTACTCGGTGCGGGCGCCGAGCCGGCTCACCGACCAGGGCAGGGCGTGGGCTTCGATGCCCGCTCGTACGCCGGCCTCGAAACGCTCGGACAGCTTGGCCATCCGGGCGAACGCCTCGTCGGTCAGGACGTGTTCGAGGGTGGCGCGGGTGGCGGCGACGGACAGGGCGTTGCCGGCCAGGGTGCCGCCGACGCCTCCCATGTCGATCAGGTCGAGGTCGGCGCGGGCGAGGAGACGGTCGGCGAGCTCGGCTGACAGGCCGTAGGCGCCGGCCGGGATGCCGCCGCCGATCGCCTTGCCGATGGTCAGGAGGTCGGGCTCGAGGTCCCAGGCGGCGGTGCAGCCGCCCGGTCCTGCGCTGAAGGTGTGGGTCTCGTCGTTGATGAGCAGCGTGCCGTGGCGGCGGGTCAACTCCCGGACGCCTTCGAGGTATCCGGGCTCCGGCAGCACGATGCCGATGTTGGTGAGCGCGGGTTCCATGAGGACGGCGGCCACGTCGCCGTGGGCGAGTTCGCGCTCCAGCTGCTCCAGGTCGTTGAACTCCGCGACGCGGCTGGTCAGGGTGACGTCGCAGGGTGCTCCGACGTTTCCGGGGCGGGCCACTCCCCTGCCGTCCGGTCCGACGACGATGAGGGACTCGTCGACGCTGCCGTGGTAGCTGTAGCTGTTCACCAGGATCTTGGGGCGGTCGGTGACGGCCCGGGCGAGCCTGATCGCCCACCGGTTGGCGTCGGTCGCCGTCAGCGAGAAGCTCCAGCGGGCCAGGCCGAAGCGGCGGGTCAGCTCGGCGCCGACCCATTCGGCGTCCTCGGTCGGCAGCATCGCGGTGGCACCGCCCAGGTCGGCGAAGCGCCGCTGGACCGCCTCGGCGACGGCCGCCGGGGAGTGGCCGGCCATGGCCCCCGTGTCACCGAGGCAGAAGTCGATGTACTCCTGCCCGTCGATGTCGGTGACGCGCGCGCCGCGGGCGGTCGCCAGATAGCGGGGAAACGCGCCGGCCGTCTTGTTCATCCACGTCATCGGCACCCGCCCGAAGAGATGGTCGGCACGCGCGTAGGCGTCCTTCGAACGCCGGCCGCGATGCTCGGCCTGCTGCTTCTCCCGGGCCAGCAGGTACTGCAGACGAGCGCGATCCATGGAATCTCCGACCTCTGGGCACGACAGAACACTCGGAGACTACGGAGCAAAGCGCTGAGATTCCAGACCGTGACAGCAGAATCCGTTGCAGCGACGATCGAATCACGCGCCCGGGAGGTCGGCGAAGGAGGCCCACTGCACCTCCGGGTACGCCGGCACCGCCCGATGCTCGGCGCGCCACTCGGCTACGAGCTGGGCGTAGATCGGCGGACCCGCCTCGGGCCCGTGGGTCAGTTCGGCGTAGGGGGCGGAAGCGGATTCGTCGGCGAGGGGGCGGCGCGGCGCCAGGGCGGTTCGGTTCATGCCGGGGCAACGCGGGGGCGGCGTCCGCGGTACGGATCCGGGCGGGAGGTCACCGGGTCGAGTGAGCGCACCGCCCGCTCGCTGTCGCCGTTGATCCGACAAGCAGGATGCCGAGACGAGCGTGCGAATTGGCAAGGAAAGAAGGCGAGTTGACGGCGATGACAGTGTGTACTGGTGCCCATGACCGACCGCATCGCCCTCGACCCCTTCGGCGCCGACATCACCGCCGAGAGCGCCCGCCTGCGCGCCCTGGGCCCGATCGTGCCCGTGGAGTTGCCCGGCGGCATCCCCGCCTGGGCGCCCACCCGTTACGACACCCTCAAGGAGCTGATCCTCGATCCGCAGGTGAGCAAGGACCCGCGGCTGCACTGGAAGTTGTGGCCCGAGATCGGTGAACACCCCTCCTGGGGCTGGATATTGGGCTGGGTGGGCGTGGTCAACATGCTCTCCACGTACGGCGGTGACCATGCGCGGCTGCGCAAGCTGGTGGCGCCGAGCTTCACGCACCGGCGCACCGAGTCGATGCGGGCGCGGGTGGAGGCAATCACCGCGGAGTTGCTGGACGCGTTGGAGGCGGCCGGTGCCGGTGGGCAGGTGGTGGATGTCAGGGCGGGGCTCGCGCATCCGTTGCCGATGCAGGTGATCTGCGAACTGTTCGGTGTTCCGCAGGAGTTGCGGGAGGACACCGGGCGGATGGTCGCGGCCATCATGGACACCTCCGACCCGAGCCCGGAGCATGCCGCGTTCGTGCAGCAGCAGATCGGCACGGTGCTGCCGGCGCTGATCGCTCACCGCAGCGTGCATCCCGGGGACGATCTCACGACCGAGCTGATCCGGGTGCGGGACGAGGACGGCGACCGGCTCAGCGACGAGGAGCTGCTGTACACGCTGTTGCTGGTGATCGGCGCCGGGTTCGAGACGACGGTCAATCTCATCGGCAATGCGGTGGCGGCCCTGCTCCGGCATCCGAAGCAGCTGGCCGCCGTGCGGGCCGGGGAGATCGACTGGGACGCGGTCGTGGACGAGACGCTGCGGGTACAGCCGTCGATCGCCTCGCTGCCGCTGCGGTTCGCCGTGTCCGACCTCGAGGTCGGCGGCGTCACGATTGCGGCGGGCGACGCGATCATCACGACGTATGCGGCTGCCGGGCTGGATCCGGCACGCTACGGGCCGGACGCGGATGTCTTCGACGCGGCGCGCGGGGCCGACGACCATCTGGCGTTCGGGATCGGCGTCCACCGGTGCATCGGTGCTCCGCTCGCCCGGGTGGAGGCGCTGACCGCGCTGCCCGCCCTCTTCGAGCGCTTCCCCGAGCTGCAACTGGCCGTCGAGGAGGACGAGTTGCGGCAGGTGCCGTCGTTCATCGCATTCGGCTGGCAGGAGGTGCCGGTACGGCTGCAGGGATAACCGCAAAGGGGGGGCCCGACCGGTCCCCCGTTCCGGTCGTGCCCCCGCGGCCCGTCGAACTTACGTGCCGGGCGGATGCGTTGTGAATCGTGTCGGTGCCCGCTGCGGTGGCCGCGGGGCTCACCCGTGCACAGGTCGGTCCGGAAGGTCCCGGTTCGCCCGGCAGAGGGAGGGCTGTTCGAGGTCGCCGAGGGCCAGGTGGGCGAGGACGACCTCGTAGAGGTCGCTGCCAGCGGCCAGCAGTTGGCGTTCGAGGACGGGTTCCGCGCTGCGGACGTGCTCGCGCACGGTCTGTGCGTGCACGCCCAGGGTCTGTGCGGTGCGTTCGGCGTTGCCTCCGGCGGCGATCCAGGTGCGCAGGGTGCGGCGCAGGTCGCGGGCGTCCGCGTCGAGGCGGGCGAGCAGGTCGCCTGCCCAGGTGTGCAGGGCGGGGCCGGCCAGCAGGTCAGCGAGGCGGGGCTGGGCCGTGTCGGTGCCGGCGGTCGGGTGCGGTTGTTCGGCCAGGCCGATCTGGGCGTTGAGGGCCAGGTGGACGACGGCGCGGGCGGTGAGGTCGGAGAAGTCCGCGTGCAGCAGGGCCTCGACGCGTTCCATGCGGGCGCGGACGGTGTTGCGGCTGACGCCGAGGACCTTGGCGGCGTTCACGGCGGTGAACTCCAGGCCGAGCCGGGTGGTGGCCAGCAGTTCGGCGCGGGTGTGGTGCGCCAGGGTGTCAAGCGGGCGCAGGACATGGGCCGTCCAGCGGTGCAGCGCGGCGGGGTCCATCAGGCGTTCGGGGTGGGTGCGTTCGGCGTACACGGCCTGCTTGTCGGGCCGGAAGCGGGCGACGGCAAGGGCGCTGACGGCCTGTCCGTAGGCGGTGGCGGTGCGGGCGAGGGTGTGCGGGGCGCTGCCGCCGAGGATGGTGCCCGGGCGCCGTCCGACCAGGGAGCGCAGTTGGTCGGCGGCCGCGTCGCGGGGCGTGACGACGATGACGTGTGCGTCGACAGCCGGGCAGCGTACGACGAGAGCCTGTTCCTCGGTGGCGTCCAGGCAGTCCTCGGCGATGCGGTCGCGTTCCTCGGCGCAGCCCTCGAGGACGTACACGCACGCGGTGTCGGTGTCGAGCAGGCCGGGCCACAGGCCCGCGGCGACCCGGCGGGCGGAGACGGTGTCCTCGACCATCAGCAGTTGCAGGATGGCCAGGCGCAGATCGGACGTCGCGCGTTCGAGACGGCGTCCGGCCGCGGTCGACTCGCGTGCCCTGAGCAGGAGTTCGACCACCTGGGCGGTGTGGGTCACGATGTCGGCGGTGCGCCGGTCGAAGGGGGTCGCGCGGGAGACGGCCAGCACACCGGCCGCGGCGGACTGCGGCTGGGCCACCCTGACCAGGCGCAGATGGCGTCCGGTGTCGTCCCAGGCGGCGGAGGCGAGCCGGCCGGTGACGAGGTCCGCGACGAGGCTCTCGTCCAGCGGTGTGGGGGTGCCGGCGAGGAGGTGGCCGGTGTGGTCCTGCAGACAGGCCGTGCCCCGCACGGCGTCCGCGAGCCAGGCGACGACCCGGCGGACGTCGCGCCCGCTGGGCCGCAGGTGCTCGAGCAGTTCCTGCGCCCACGCAGAGCTGTCGGCGCCCGTCACCTGCGTGGGACGGTCGCCGTCCTTTCGGCCAGCCATCTCGGCCTTCTCCTCGTGCATCGCTTCGACCTCGGCACAACGCGGGGACGTTACCTCACATGTGCCCGATGTCGTGCCAGTGCCGCACGGCTGCGCCGGAATTCGGCGGAGTTGTGCGGGCGATGTTGCGAGGCGCAGCAAACCGGGCCCTCTGGCAGCGACCCGCAACGGTCGGATCGTGTTCGAGAGCCGGCTCACCAGTCCCGTCATGAAAGACCGGGATCACGGTGGAGTTGGTCCGGTGCCTGCTGTATGTCCAAGGCCCTGATCTGGCAGGTCGGCCTGTGGAGGCCGGTGTGCGGGGTGTGGGTCGGGCCGGTCCAGGAGTCGTGTCCGCCAGCGGGTGAGGCCTTGTGACAGGTCGCCGTCCGCGGGAGTCAGTCTGGGGAGGCTGCTGTCGATGTAGTGGAGGTACAGCGGAACGAGGCCGGTGTGGAGGAGTTCGGTGAGGTGCTCTGCCGAGTCCGGCTGTCCGTGGCGTGCGCGCGTCGCGGCCCGGACGAGGTCCGCTGCTACCGGTGAGGGCTGTGCCAGGTGGTGGCGGATGGCGTCGTCGGTGGATCCGGGATCCGCGTTGGCGGCGGTGTAGAGGAACCTGAGCGGGAGCAGGACCGCCTTGGTGAACCGTCTGACGTCGCTTGCCAGGCGCGCGGGAGCGTGGAACTCGGCCAGGACGGGGTCCGTCGCGAGTACCTCCAGCGCGAAGCGGACGCTGTCGGTCAGCAGCGCATCGTCCCCCGGTTGTGCCACGTCGCGGCGTACGTCCTCGCCCAGGAGCAGCATGCCGCTCTTCTTGAGGTCGAGCCGGTCGACGGCCGGGAATCTGCCGTCGTCCCGGTCCGTGCGCAGGGCCGGCAAGGAGCTCCAGAACACCGACAGGCGTTGGTGGGAGCCGTCCTTCTCCTGGAGGTCGCGGGTTGCACGGTGGATGGTCCGGTCGTCGTCGTGACGGCGGTCCGTCAGGACCAGTCCGAGGTCGATGTCGCTGACGGCGGGTGCGAACCCTCCGTGCGCGAGGCTTCCCAGGACGTAGGCCGCGACGAGGCGGTCGGCGAGGGCCTGCCGGAACAGCATCGCGCAGCCCTCGGCGATCCTGGTGGCAGAGCCAGGGTCGAGGGTCTCCAAGGGGAGCGTGCTCATGCTGGGGCGGCGGTGTCGCGGAGCGCCAGCTCGGCGATCCGGTCGGAGACCATCGTGATGATCTGCCAGGCGCGGTCGAGGAGTTCGGTGACATCGCCGAGCTGCCACTCCTGGCGCTCGGTGAGCAGGCGGTAGCCCATCTCGATGTGCTCCTCGTCCGCTTCGTCGTGCAGGGCGAAGTAGGCGTTGCCGGGGAACGCCAGGGAGCCGGCGTTGCTGAAGGTGAGGCTGCCGGCCTCCAGCACGAGGTGGGCCAGGACAACCCGGTGCAGTCCGGGGAGGGTGCGGAACTGGTCGACGAACCACGCGGCTCCGGCTTCGACGACAGGGTCCCAACCGGCGCTCCGGCCGGTGCGGTGGCTGTCCGCCAGGATCTCGTTGTGGCCGATCTCCTCCTGCTGGTGCTGGAGGGCGAGCTCCTTGAGCTGGGGGTCGGTCTCGAACGCGACCCGGACGCTGATCATCCGTTGGAACGCGTCCGACCACGGTGCCAGGTGTGCCAGTACGGCTTCCTTGGTGGCTGCCGGTGTCCTGGGGTCCTCCAGTAGGACGATCAGGCGGCTGGCGCGGTATTCGCGGACGTGCTGTTCGTTCCTGTCGGCGACTTCCCGTAGGGGCGCAGGCATGGTGGTCATAGGGATCCGTCCTCCTGGAGGGTGCTTCGGGATGGCTGTGGCGGCGGGCCGGGTTGGGCTGACTGCGGGAGGTAGAGCGGAAACCTGAAGTAGACGGACACGTCACCCTCGAGGCCGAGCGAGCGGTAGCTGACCAGCTCCTGAAGGCCCCGGCTCTGGCTCAGGGGCCGTGGCGCCACGGCGCGGAGGAGGGCGTGGTGACGTTGTGGGTCGAGGCCCACGTGCGCCATCAGCGCGCCGATCCTGGCCGCGGCTTCCTCGTCGGACGCAGTGAAACTCGACACCCGGAAGTAGGTGGTCGACTCGTCGGCGCAGGTGGCGTCCGGCCGGAAGGCCAAGCAGGTCAGCGGGGCTTGTCCGGCGGCTTCAGGGGCCGTGCCGAGCAGAGCCCGGAAAGCCGAGCGGGCCCTGTCCGGCTCATGGGTCCGGGCGAGCGAGGCCATCTGCTCCAGGGCCGCGACGCTGCTGGTGTGGTTGCGGTAGTAGACCTTGGCCCGGGCCCGCGCGCCGGCGTCCAGGTCAAGGGCGAAGAACTCCAGTTCGCGCTCGGCTCCGTCCGCCTGTGTCCCTCGGGTCACCCGTGCGGAGGTCTCGGCCCACGCGGTGCCCATCGCGAGGCGTTCCATCGCCTCGCTCACCAGGGCGTAACGTTCCTGCAGGGCCACGGCGTACAGCCCGAAATAGATCTTGAAGGCAGGAGGGCGCTCGGGCCGCCAGGCCAGGGAGTGCCACACGGGCACGGGCGCTGCCCCCTGGCCGGCGCCCGGCTCGAACACACCGGCCACCTTCCCGTAGCGGTCTAGGCCCACCAGCGGCTCCCCGGCCAACCGGTCCGTCAGCGCGGCCGCCGCGGTCCGGTTGGAAGCCGCCGTGATGGGCCTGGAGGCGCCCAGCACCTCGAACAAAATCCGCAGTTCCGGTCTACCCCGGGACCACTTCACCGACATTTCGGCGGGGAAGCCGTCGCCGGCGACGTACGAGGGGAACGGGCTCGCCTGCCCGACGGGCATGTCGGCCCATGGCCGGAGAAGATCGCGGACCTGGGCCGTCACAGGCCCGCTCATGGACTGCGGCAGACCAAGCCCGTCGCACATTTCAGTCCAGCGTTCGCGAAGGAACCCGCCGATGGAACGCCCTTCACCCGAGAAGATGCTGTCCACTCACCTGTCCGTTCTCCAAGCGTGCCGTCCCTTCCCCTACCGGCGATCGACCGCCCATCGCACGCGGGACGAAACCATCGGCCCTGAGGGGGATGTGCAGGAATTTCACGGGAGGCCTGCCGGTATCGACAGACCTCGCCGCGTCTGAGGCGAGCACCACTCTCCAGGCGATCAAGCACACGTTCCACCGTTTCGATGAGCATCGAAAGGCTTGCCTTGGGCGCGGAACGACAACGTGCCGCGGGCCTTCGCCGCAGCTCCTGATGGGAGGTGGAAGATCTTCTGGCCGCCAAGCCGTGGTGGGGAGTTGAGGGCAGAGCTCGTACGGCATGTGGTCGCGGATCACGACCCAGAGCACGTTGAGGCGACGGCGCATATTGCCGCGGACGCGGCCGGAATCGCGCGGTACCGGGGCCGGCCCGACGAAGCCGGCCAGCCGGTCCGGGGTGCCGAAGGCGTCCAGGGCGCCGCCGGTGGCGGCAAGGAACTCGGCGCCGAGGCCGTCCCATGCCGGCAGACTCTCGAACGCCAAAGTGATCTGTACGTGGCTCAGGAAACCGCTCATCCCGATCCGCATGGGCACGGGACGTCTGCTCATACTGAACACCCGCACCGCCGGCGGCTGTTGTACCTGCTCTGCCTCGCCCAATTCATGCTGATCGCGGACGTGACCATGATCAACGTCGCCCTGCCGACCATCGGCGAGGACCTCGGCCTCGATGGCTCGGGCCTCACCTGGGTCGTCACCGCGTACACACTCTTCTTCGGCAGCCTGCTGCTGCTCGGCGGACGCCTCGCGGACGCCATGGGCAAACTACACGCCTTTCCAGCCGGGTTGACGTCGTTCACGGCGGCGTCCATAGCCTCGGGGCTCGCGGTGGACGGTGGGATGCTCATCGCCGTCCGCTCGGCCCAGGGCGTCGGCGCGGCGCTGATGTCACCGGCGGCGATGGCTCTCGTTACGGCGCTCTTCCACGGGCCCGACCGCAACACCACACTGGGATCACCAATGCTGGCTCCGAAGGCACCAACCGGGTCATCAAGACCATCGCCGGCGACGCCTACGGCTTCGGCAACCCCGGCAACCAGCGCTTACGCACCCGCTGCACGACCATCCGTCGAGCCCGTGGACACCTCGATGCCCGCTAATTTCGTTGAGCCCGCACCCTGCAATCGTGTTGGCTAGCGGCACCGAACCGTCAGTACCGCAGGTGTCCGCCTGGCTGTAGCAGGGAGTTGAACGTGCAGGACATTGTTGTCGACCCCGCTGCCCACAATCGGGCAGCCTGGGACAAGTATGTCCAAGAGGGCAACGAGTGGTCGAGGCCGGTGAGTGCTGAGGATGTCGAGCGCGCCCGCATGGGCGACTGGTCGATTGTTCTCGTCGGGCGTGAGCCAGTCGACCGCTCCTGGCTGCCGACGGACCTGACCGGCAAGGACGTGTTGTGCCTGGCCTCCGGCGGTGGCCAGCAGGGTCCGATCCTCGCCGCCGCAGGGGCGCGCGTCACCGTATTCGACAACTCACCCCGCCAGCTCGGCCAGGACCAGATGGTGGCGGCGCGCGACGGACTCGAGCTGCGCACCGTCCTGGGCGACATGCGCGACCTCAGCGCCTTCGGCGACGCAACATTCGACGTCGTATTCCATCCGGTCTCCAACCTCTTCGTACCAGACCTGGCACCGGTGTGGCGTGAGTGCTTCCGCGTCCTGCGACCGGGCGGAACTCTGCTCGTGGGCTTCCTCAACCCTGATGCGTACTTGTTCGACCACGAGGCGCTCGACGAGCGCGGCGAGCTGATCGTCGTGCACAAGCTGCCCTACAGCGATGTCACGCAGTACTCCGCCGAGGAACGCGCCACGAAGTTCGGCGCGGATGCCCCTCTTGAATACAGCCACACCCTCACCGACCAGATCGGCGGGCAACTCGCCGCGGGGTTCGTCCTCACGGGCTTCGCGGAAGCGCCGCACCACTCCAACGCATCCGCTCAACACATGTCGTACTATTTTGCGACGCTGGCGGTCAAGCCGGGCTGACCCAGCCGTGGGGCCGGCCGAGACGGCCGTGTCTCCGAATGGCCAAGTGGAGCGCTGTGCCAGCCCGACCCCCACTGACTTCGCTGAGCCGGTTTCACGCTGCTGTCACTCGCCCTCGGTACGGCATTCGTGTGCGCCACCACCGCCGCCATGAACGGGCTGCCCCAACAGGACATGGGACTCGCCTCCGGCCTGGTGAGCACGTCGCACGAGCTGGGTGCGGCGCTCGGTGTAGCCGTGATCTCGACCATCGCCGGGGCGAGTCTGGAGGGTGGCCGCGCGGGTGTGGCGGCCGGAACCGGCGGTTTCGACAACGCCTTCGCGGCGTGTGCGATCGTCGCTGCCGTGATCTCCGCCGTCGGCGTGCTGTTGCTGCCGACAGGCCGCCCGGACCCGTCGCAGGGGCGGGTCATGGCCCGCTGACGGAGCCCCTCGTTTGTCGTACACGTCGTGACGACCACGCTCGTGCCCCCTGACTCCTCAGATGCGCTCGGTTGTTCTCCATCGGGTCGCCGCCCCGCGGTCGTCAGGGCAGTGACTGCACGGCGTAGAGCAAGCCAAGGGCAGCGGCCAGGGCGCCGAGCAGCAAGCGCAGGGCGGTCTCGGGCAGGCGGGATTGGAGGTGCGCGCCGAGGTAGCCGCCGATGAGTCCGCCGAGGCCGCAGGCCAGGCCGAGGTACCAGTCGGGAGCGATGTTCCCGGAGCCGGTCAGGGACAGCAGGGCAAAGGCCGCCGCGCCGGCGACGGACGTGGCGAACGTGGAGGCGAGGGCGGCCGGGGCGACCCGGGCGACGGGCATGCCCCGGCCGACCAGGAGCGGGCCGAGGATGGAGCCGCCGCCGATTCCGTAGATCCCGCCAACGATCCCGACCACCAGCGCCAGCCCAGTGATGGTCCGGACGGAGGGTTCCGCGGCCGGCGTGCGCGGGGCGGGCCGGAGCGTGCGGGCGATGAGCCACATGCCCAACGGCATCAGCAAGCCTGCGACCAGGAGGCGGAAGGCGGGGGCACCGGGGACGGCAACGACACGCACCACGGCGCCGATGACCACGCCGGGCAGCGTGCCGGCCACCAGGCGGCGGGTCAGCGAACTGTTCAGAAAGCCCTCACGGCGATAACGCAGCAAGGCGCCAGGCCCGGCCACCACGTTGAAGAGCAGGTTGGTGGGGGTGACCGACGGGCTGGGCACGCCGAGCACGCTGAGCTGCACGGGCAGCAGGAACACCGCACCCGAGACCCCCACCGGGGCGGTCACCACCGCGATCAACAGGCCGACGGCCAGGCCGACCGGCCCCGTGGACCAGGTCACCGCACCCCCCGGGTTCGAACGTTGGCCCAGTATCACCACCCCGCGCGCGTGCTGTCGCCACGGTCCGCTGACAGCCGAGGGGCACGGGGCCTTGTGACCGGCGGCACCCGAGGGCGACCCACGCGGCTTGCCCTAGGAGCACGGCCCAAGGCCTGGCGTCGAACCATGAACTGCTCCCGCCGCCGGGTGCCGCGTCTACGGGCCCCAGGCTGCCGACCGGCTCCGCTTCGAGGGCGTCCAGCACCTCGGCCCACCGCTACGGGACATCCGTGACCTGCTGACCGTGCGGGACACGAAGCTGTGGCCGTGCGAGCCGGCCGAGGAGATGCTCCGCCTTCGCATCGCAGAAGTCGACGCCGAAACCGCTCGCCTCTCCACACCGCGCAGCGGACTGGAACGAACGCTCGACCGCATCCCCGCACCCGCCTGCCCTCCCGGGGTGTGCAACTACGAGTGTTGCTCAGCCTTGTCGGCAGTCGCTCCCAGGGTGCCCATGAGGGGGTGGCCGACGCGGGTCAGCCGACTTCGATCCGCTGTTTCATGCCGAGCCCCTTGTGGTTGTCCACGGGACAGTACAGCTCGTAGCTGCCCTTCTTCAGGGTCACCGTCACTTCTGCCTTCTCGCCGCCCTGGATGGTCTTGGTCTTCGCCTCCGACGCACCGGGTCCCTCGATCTCCAGGGCGTGCGCGACCTTGCCGGTGTTGTCGGCCGTGAAGGTGTACGTGCCCGGCGAGAAGGACGTCTTGGACAGCTTCAGCGCGTACTCGGTCTCCGTGACCGTCACCTTGGTTCCTGGACCGGCTTTGCTGGTAGCCGCGCTTCCGGTGTCGTTCCCCTGACCGCCGCCGCCTCCGCTGGAGCAGGCTGCCACGAGAAGAGCGGTGGAGAACGCCAGCGCGGTCGTACGCAGTGCGACTCCTGTCGAGATCGCCATATGGCTCATCCCCTTCGGGGGTCCGCTCGCGAGCCGCCGGGCTTGTCCCCGTCTGTCACGAGAGGCCCTCTAGGAGAGATACGGGCATGCAGAGCGCCCCGTTCAGCGCGATCGACGCTGCGGGGCGCCGGCCGAGATGGATACTGTGCCGAGGTATGGAGCGGGTGGATCACACCGCGGTGCAACAGGCGCTGCCGGGCTATCACGATGACAAGGACGCCGTCCTCAAACGGCTCCGTCGCGTCGAGGGCCAGGTCCGAGGGCTGCAGCGCCTGGTGAAGGAAGACCAGTACTGCATTGACGTGCTCACCCAGGTCGCGGCCACCACCAAGGCCCTCCAAGCGGTGGCCGTGCAACTGCTGGAAGACCACCTGCAGCACTGCGTCCAGGAAGCCGTCATGGCGGGAGGGGACGAGGCGCGGGACAAAGTGGCCGAGGCGTCTCAGGCCGTCGCCCGCTTCCTGCGCACCTGACCTCAACTGCGTTGCCAGTCCGGCCCCGGAGGGGCCGAACACCCCCAACATCGAGGCGCCCGGCCGCTCCGGCCGGGCGCCTCGGTCAACGGTGTTGCCCGTCCGGTTACTTGAAGGACCGCAGCCGCAGGCTGTTGGTCACGACGAAGACCGACGAGAAGGCCATCGCGGCGCCCGCGATCATCGGGTTGAGCATGCCGAAGGCGGCCAGTGGCAGGGCCGCGACGTTGTAGCCGAAGGCCCAGAAGAGGTTTCCCTTGATGGTGGCGAGGGTCCGGCGGGAGAGGCGGATCGCGTCGGCGGCCACGCGCAGGTCGCCGCGCACGAGGGTCAGGTCGCCCGCCTCGATGGCGGCGTCCGTGCCGGTGCCCATCGCCAGGCCGAGGTCGGCGGTGGCGAGGGCGGCCGCGTCGTTGACGCCGTCGCCGACCATCGCGACGGTACGGCCCTCGCCCTGCAGCCGCTTGACGACGTCCACCTTGTCCTGCGGCAGGACCTCGGCGATCACCTCGTCGATGCCGACGGCCCTGGCCACGGATTCGGCGACCAGTTGGTTGTCGCCGGTCAGCAGGACCGGCTTCAGGCCCAGCCTGCGCAGTTCGGCCACCGCTTCGGCGCTGGTCTCCTTGACCGCGTCGGCGACGGTGAGGACACCGCGCGCTTCGCCGTCCCAGGCGACGGCGACTGCCGTACGTCCCTCGGCCTCCGCGGCGGCCTTGGCGTCGGCCAGCCCCTGAGGCAAGTCGATGGCCCACTCCGCCAGGAGCCTCTGTCGCCCGACGAGAACCGCGTGACCGTCGATAACACCCTGGACGCCAAGACCGGCGACGTTCTCGAAGTTCTCCGGCACGGGCAGGCTGCCGGCCCGCTCGACCGCACCGGCCGCGATGGCCTGCGCTATCGGGTGCTCCGAGGCGTGCTCCAACGCGCCCGCCAACCGCAGCAGTTCGTTCTCGTCCACACCGGGGGCGGTGAACACGTCCTGGAGTTGCATCCGGCCTGTGGTGACCGTGCCGGTCTTGTCGAGGACCACGGTGTCGACGCGGCGCGTGGACTCCAGGACCTCGGGGCCCTTGATGAGGATGCCCAGCTGAGCTCCCCGGCCCGTGCCGACCATCAGCGCGGTCGGCGTGGCGAGCCCCAGCGCGCACGGGCAGGCGATGATGAGGACCGCGACGGCCGCGGTGAACGCGGCGACGGTGTCGCCGGTCATTGCGAGCCACGCTCCGAACGTACCGGCTGCGATCAGCAGCACTACCGGCACGAAGATCCCGGAGATGCGGTCGGCGAGCCGCTGCACCTCGGCCTTGCCGTTCTGCGCGTCCTCCACAAGCCGTGCCATCCGCGCGAGCTGCGTGTCGGCGCCGACGCGGGTGGCCTCGACGACGAGCCGGCCCCCGGCGTTGACCGTGGCCCCGGTGACCGTGTCCCCCACCGTGACGTCCGCCGGTACCGATTCGCCGGTCAGCATGGACGCGTCCACCGCGGACGTGCCCTCGACGACGGTGCCGTCGGTCGCGATCTTCTCCCCGGGCCGTACGACAAAGTGGTCCCCGACGGCCAACTGTGCGACCGGGATGCGTACTTCCCTGCCGCCCCGCAGTACGGAGACGTCCTTCGCGCCCAGCTCCAGCAGTGCCCGCAGTGCCGCACCCGCCTTGCGCTTGGACTTCGCCTCCAGGTAGCGCCCGGCGAGGATGAACGTCGTCACGCCGGCCGCGGCCTCCAGATATATGGAGGAGGAGCCGCCGCCACGGGAGATGGTGAACTCGAAGCCGTGCCGCATGCCCGGCATCCCGGCGTCGCCCCAGAACAGCGCCCACACCGACCAGCCGAGCGCGGCGAGCGTGCCGATGGACACCAGGGTGTCCATGGTCGCGGCACCGTGCCGGGCGTTCGTCCAGGCGGCCTTGTGGAAGGGGAAGGCGCCCCAGACCACGACCGGTGCGGCCAGCGTCAGCGACAGCCACTGCCAGTTGTCGAACTGCAGGGACGGCACCATCGCCATCAGGACGACGGGCACCGTGAGCACGAGCGATATGTACAGACGCTGCCGCAGCGACAACAGCTCGCCGTCCGCCGCCGGGGCGGTCTGCGCTTCTCCCTCGGCCGCAGCCGCGGTGGTGGGCGGCGGCGGCTCTTCGGCGGTGTAGCCGGTCTTCTCGACGGTGGCGATGAGGTCGGTGACCTCGATGCCTTCCGCGTACGAGACCTTCGCCTTCTCGGTGGCGAAGTTGACGGTCGCGGTGACGCCGTCCAGGCGGTTGAGTTTCTTCTCGATGCGGGCGGCGCACGAGGCGCAGGTCATACCGCCGATGGAGAGCTCGATGTCGTGGGCGGGCGCGGGTGGCGCCTCGGGGACTGCTTTCTCGGGAGCCGTGCTGGTCATGGGCGTATCTCCTGGGTAGGCCGGGACGTACGGCGTCCGTATGAGCGGAGCGGCATGCCCCGGCGCGTGGAGGGTTCTCGCGTTGCCGGGGCCTGCCCCCGGCGGAGCCGTCAGGCCTGGCCGACGAGCTCGTAGCCGGCCTCGTCGACGGCTGCGCGGACGGCCTCTTCGTCGAGCGGGGCGGCGGAGTTGACGGTCACCTCGCCGGTCTTGGCGACGGCCGTGACCGCGGTGACGCCGTCGAGCGCGGAGATCTCCTGGGAGACCGCGCCCTCGCAGTGGCCGCAGGTCATCCCGGACACCTTGTAGACGGTGGTGACACCGACGCCCTGGACGTCGACCGTGGCGCCGGAGCCGCAGGAACCGGTGCCGCAGCAGGAGCCGGAGTTCGTCTCAGTAGTCATGGCTTTTCCCTCAGGGTGTGGATGCGTGGGTCGCTCTCCGGGAAGGGCGTCGTTCCCCGGCCCCTCCCAGCAACGAGAACACTATACCCCCTGGGGGTATTTCATCTGCCTGTGGCGCCGTTCATACGGACCTCTCCGCGACCGGGCGGCACGCGCGCGGACGTGAAGGCAATACGGGATCAAGTCCCGCCGCCGGGCCGGTCAACGACTCCCGGCGATCACACGGCCATCATCAACAGCATCGCGGACATGGTCCCGCCCATGCCGATGTGCGCCGCCAGCGCCGCGTCCGGCGCGGCCCCGAGTTTGCGGCGCCGACCGCGCTCGGACCGCTCCGCAGACCTTGCCCTGCCCCACACCGCGAGCGTCAATGACGCCAGGAAGACGAGCACCGTGTCCGGCATGGCCAGCAGCCACCGAACCCAGCCGAACCGCGAGTCGGCACCCCGCCGGCTCGGACCGGCACCCCTGGCCCTCGCCCACACCGACGCGCCGATCGACAGCAGGAAGTACACGGCGAGCCCCGCGATCACGAACCGCCACACGGAACCGGACCCCGCGGAGGAACCAGAGCCGGCGACGGTGTGTGCCATCCCCGACATGTCCATCCCCTGCATCGAGCCCATCCCCTCCATGGACTCCATGCCGGCCATCCCGTGCCCGCCGGCCGTACCCGCCATGTCGCCCATGCCCGGCATGTGCGCCATGGAGGAGCTGCCCAGAGCCAGCACCGGCCCCGACGACGTACTCGTCATAGCGAGCGTCATGATCACCATCCCGGCGCTGCCCACAATGAGGTGCACCCAGTGACGACCTTCTTTCCACCCGCACGCACGCGTGTGTTTGACCGCCATCACCACGCCCCCGAACCCGAGGACGCCGAACGCCACCGCCCACCACATGCCGTAACCCGCATACCAGCCCACTGTCGCCGGAAGGGCCATGGCGGCCATACACAGCCCCATCAGCAGGTCGCCGCCCGCCGCGAACCGGATCTCGCCACTGGTGGTCATCACCCGCACCGCACTGACGGCGGCCACCAGAACGGCGACCGCCGCCACGGTCCAACTGAGCGCCAGAGTTGCCATGTTCACCATCCTGAAGGACGTCGACTGCTAACGCCCTTAGTACGCCCCAGGGCCGGGCGATGTTCAGGAGACGGTGTTGAACCGGCGCGTCAGTCGAGGGCACTGCCCTTCTTCCAGGCCTCCCAGCCGACGTTCCAGTCGCCGTAGCCGTTGTTGACCGCCACGGTGTCGACGGAGTGGACCACGGTGACCGGGTCGCCGAGGTGGACCTGGCCGTAGAACCACTTGGCGTCCGACGTGCTCATGCCGATGCAGCCGTGGCTGCCGTTGACCACGCCGAACTTGCCCGCGTTCCACGGCGCCGCGTGAACGTAAGTGCCGGACGGGGTGAGCTGGACGTCCCACTTCACGGAACCGAGGTTGTACGCCTCAGAGCCGAAGATGCCGACCGTCCGGGAGTTCATGCGGATTGTCGGCACCTTGCTCAGTACGACCATCGTGCCGTTCCAGGTCTCGAAGCCCTTCTTGCCGCTGGAAACCTTCAGGGTCCGCAGCAACCGGCCGTTCTTCGACACCGTCATGGTCTTCTTGTTGACGTCGACGGTGCTGGTCACGGCGTCGCCGATGCGGAAGTTCACGACACGCTGCTGCGTGCCATACACGCCGCCGCCCGCGTTCACGCCCGCGAGATCCATGCGGAGGGTGACGTCGGTGCCCGGCTTCCAGTACTTCTCGGGACGGTAGTCGATGCGGTCCTTGCCGTTACGGTCCTTCATCCAGCTCCAGGCACCCTCGACCGCAGGGGAGGCAGTGACCTTCAGCTTCCGCTCGACGGCCGCTTTGTCCTGGATCGGCCTGTTGAACGTGATCGACACCGGCATTGCCACGCCGACCGTCGCGCCCTTGTCGGGGAAGTACTCGCCGACGACCGGGTTCTTCGGCGCCTCGGTGGTGAAGGACGCGGTCTTGGTGAGGTGCGATCCGCCGTTCGCCCTGCCGTCCGCCTTCACCGTGTAGGTGGCACCCGGGGCGAGCGGTGCCGTGGAGGTCCACACGGACTTGCCCTTCGACCAGGTGCCGGAAAGTGCGCCCGGACCGGGGGAGGTGACTTCGACGGACGACAAGGATCCGCCCTGGGCACGCACTGTCACCTTCTGGCCGACCGGCACCTTGGCGTTCGCGCCGCCGGGCTCCACGACTATCGCGGGCGGTTCGCTGTTCTTGTCGCCCCTCGCCTTGTCCGAGTCGCCGTCCGCCTTGCCTCCCCCGCTGCACCCGGCAAGGACAACGACGGCCGCTGAGGCGAGCGCGACCGGCTGCGCAATCCGGCGGACGAGCCGCGGTGTCGGCCGTTGTCGCATGAGGCTCCCCCTCGATCGACCTAAGACCTAAGTGCTTTAGTAGACGATCAGGAAGACTTCCCGGTTCCCCTTCGCGCTCGCCGCGGACACTCGGTTCCCGGGTACCCCCGGAGGCCGACAGCTGCCTCCGAATGGGGCAACGCGAGACGCCCGAGGTACCCCCTGGGGGTAAGATGCTGATCCGGCAATCCCAATCCATCAGGTGGAGCGCATGACGATTCGGTCGGCTCGCGGCGGCGGCATAGCCGTCCGCTGGGCGTATGGGGTCTTCCTCACCCTGTGCGTCGCGCTGGCCGTGCTCGTCCACCACGAGACGCCCGCGATGGACGTCTCCTCCATGCCGGACACGGCCCACGCCGTTCACGCCATGCCGGCCGGGACGGCACCGTCCGTCTCGGGCGCATCCGCGCACAGCGCCAATGACGGCACGTGCGCCATGCCGACCATGCAGCACTGCACCGCGGCGAGTGTCTCCTCCGTGCAGCTCGCCGCACCCGCCCAGGCCGAGGTCGGTCCACTGATGAACCTGCGGCACGTCACAGCCGGGCGCGCTCCCGGCGCCGCAGCTGTCGGCCGCGCCCCACCCGACCTCTCCGTCCTCTCTCAACTGCGCATATAGGCCGCGCCGGACGGCGCGCGATGTGCCGTCCCCCGCGACCACATCGGCAGTTTCGAGTCAGAGGACACAACCCCATGAACAGCATCAACCGTCGCTCCGTCCTGCTCGCCGGGCTGGGTGCCGCGGGCGTCGGCGCGCTCGCCGCCTGCACCAGCGGCTCCGGTTCCGGCAGCGACAAGGGTCTCGTCAACCCGTCCGGCTCGGCGGTCGCCGCCGCCGACAAGAAGCGGACCAGCACCGGACGACAGCACAAGCTCACCCTGACCTCGGCCCCCGCGATGATCGACCTGGGCGGCGGCGTCATGCCCAAGACCTGGGCCTTCGACGGGCGCACCCCGGGCAAGGAGGTCCGGCTGTCCGTCGGCGACACCCTGGTCGCCGAGCTGTCCAACCAGCTCCCGAACAAGACCACCACGTCGATCCACTGGCACGGCATCGCGCTGCGCAACGACATGGACGGCGTGCCGCCCGCCACCCAGACCGCCGTCCGGGCCGGCTCGACGTTCACGTACCGCTTCATCGCCGACGCCCCGGGCACGTACTTCTTCCACCCGCACATCGGCGTCCAGCTCGACCGCGGCCTGTACGCCCCGCTGATCGTCGAGGACCCCAAGGAGACCTTGGACTACGACGACGAATGGGTCGTCCTCCTCGACGACTGGGTCGACGGCGTCACCGGCACTCCCGACGAGGTCTTCGCCGAACTCAAGCACGGCATGGGCGGCATGGGCATGGGAGCAAGCCCCAGCTCCGGCGGCACGGACGGCCACGACATGGGAGACATGGGCGGGATGGACATGGGCGGCGACTCCGCGTCCCCCTCCCCCACGGCCTCGGCCTCCTCCGGCGGCATGTCGATGAAGTTCATGCTCATGGGCGCCGAGAGCGACCTGCTCGGCGGCGACGCCGGTGATGTGAAGTACCCGCACCACCTGATCAACGGCCGGGTGGCGACCGACCCGGACGTCTACACCGGCAAACCCGGCAAGAAGGTACGGCTGCGGATCATCAACGCGGGTTCGGACACTGCCTACCGCGTCGCCCTGGGCGGCCACAGGCTGACCATCACCCACACCGACGGCTTCCCGGTCCAGCACCAGGAGGTGGACGCCCTGCTGGTCGGCATGGGCGAACGCTACGACGTTCTCGTCACCCTCGACGACGGCGTCTTCCCCCTGGTCGCCCTGGCCGAGGGGAAGAACGCGAACGGCCTCGCCCTGGTGCGCACAGGCTCGGGGAGCAAGCCGTCCGCGACCGTCCGCCCCAAGGAGCTCGACGGCATGATCATGACGGCGTCCCAGCTGCGCGCCGCCGACGACGTACGCCTGAAGTCCGCCAAGACCGACGTCACGCATCAGATCAAGCTGACCGGCGGCATGACGAAGTACAACTGGGCCATCAACGGCACGCCGTTCGACATGAACGACCCCGAGGCGAGCCCGATCCTCATCGAGGAGGGCCAGCGCGTCCGGCTCGACTTCGTCAACGACAGCGACATGTGGCACCCGATGCACCTGCACGGCCACACGTATCAGCTAGGTGCCTCGGGACCGCGCAAGGACACCGTGATCGTGCTGCCCAAGAAGAAGCTGTCCGTCTTCTTCGACGCCGACAATCCGGGCCAGTGGATGCTGCACTGCCACAACGCGTACCACGGCGAGGCCGGGATGATGACGAACGTGGCCTACCAGGCCTGACCTTCGCTCTCGCCGTCCGGGCGGGTTCGTCGGCTGCCGACGGACCCGCCCGGATGCCGTATGGGCAGCTCCTCAGTCCTCCACCCTCATCCCTATACGCGACGTCGTGATCAAAACAGCATGGATTGACAGAGACACTGTGTCTCGATAAAGCTTGTGGTCGTCACGAGCAGCCGGACAAGAACCCGGGATGCCAGACGCAACGGGAAGGACACCGGCATGGCCGGCTCACTCCGTCACCCTCACCCGCACCACCACCCCGATTCCGCGGAACCGTCCGGGCCCGACGACCTGTACGCCAGCCCGCCGCCCTGGGATATCAGCCGGCCGCAACCGGCGTTCCTGGCACTCGCCAAGGCGGGCGCCATCCAGGGCCGGGTGCTGGACGTCGGCTGCGGAACCGGCGAGCACGTGCTCATGTGCGCAGGCCTCGGCCTGGACGCCACGGGTGTCGACCTCGCCTCCCGGGCCCTGCGCGCCGCCGAGAAGAAGGCGCGCGAGCGGGGCCGCACGGCGAGGTTCCTGCCCTGGGACGCCCTGCAGCTGGCCGGTCTCCGCGAAGACTTCGACACCGTGCTCGACTGCGGTCTCTTCCACATCTTCGGCGGCGCCGACCGCGCCACGTACGTCGACAGCCTGCGCGCGGTGATCCGACCGGGTGGCCGCTACTTCATGCTGTGCTTCAGCGACCGGCAGCCCGGCGAGTGGGGACGAGTGCACAAGCTCGCGCGGAACGAGATCGAGGCAGCGTTCGCCGAGGGATGGCGTATCGATTCCATCGAACCCAGCACGATCGACATCACCACCGACCCGGACGGTATCCGGGCCTGGCTCGTCGCCCTCACCAGGGCCTGATCCATTGAGAGACCCGGAGAGGAACACCATGCTGACCGCGGAAGCCCGAGTCGAAACCGAGCGCGCGAGCCGCTACCTCGTCCAACTCTGCCGCCACGCCCAACAGATGGGCCGACACTCCCGCTACAGGGCACGCCCCCACAGCGGCGGTGACGCGCACCGGCCCCCGGAAGTGCATCATGTCGAGTGGACGGACACCCACGGGACCGTGTGTGTGAACCTGGGCCAGTGGACCATGGAGGCCACCGCGGACGCGCTGACGCTGCGAGCCGACGCCGACACAGAGGAAGACCTGCAGCGGATCCAGGAGCTCGTCGCCGGACGCATCGAAAAGATCGGCAGGCGCGATCGCCTCACCGTCACCTGGCAGCGGCTTGGGACGACCGGCCTGCAGCCGGACGAACCCGACTCGGTAGCAGGGTCTCAGCCTCGGGAGGAGCAGCAGCACCCCATGGGAGCGCAACGGCGCTGGTCCTTCGGGGTGGTCGGCGGAGTCGTCGCCCTGATCATCGTCGCCCACCTGGTGCTCGGCGGGTCCGTGCTGGCGGCTTCGCGGTGGCTGGGCTGGGGCGCCGGTGCCGTTGTTCTCCTGGTCGTCCTCGCGAAGGTAATCGGCATCGGGACTCTGGCCACCCGCCACGGTCACCTTCACACCCGGAAGCGCAAGTCGGGTCACGACTCACCCCGGACAGGCAGTGCCAGGCGGAGTTCGTAACCGCCGTCGGCCGTGGGGCCGGAACTGACGGTGCCGCCGAGGAGTTCGGCCCGCTGGTGCAGGTCGACGATGCCGTGCTGGGCAGCGGGAGGGCGGGCCGGGTGGGGGCGGTGTTGGTGACAGGGGCGTGGACCGTGCCGTACTCGTACTGAATTGAGATGGCGGCGGTCGCGCCGGGGGCGTGCTTGCGGACGTTGGTCAACGCCTCCTGGACCGTGCGGTAGACGGCGCGTTGGACGGTAGGCATGGTCTCGCTGACCGCCTACGTCGTGCACGTCCTCGCTATCTGGGTCGTTGGCATGGAGGAGGAGACTCTCCCGGCTTTGATCGCGCTGCTCGCTTTCATCGCGACCGCCATGCTGCTGGCCACCGTCTGGACGCGATGGTTCCGGCGTGGCCCGCTGGAGTACGTGCTCTACGTCACGACCCACCTCAGCCGCCACCTCAAGTGACCACCCGGCATGCGCTGCTCAGTCCTCCGCCGGCGCGGGCGTCCACTTCTCCTCGAGCCGGCCGTAGCGCCAGATCAGCAGTGCGGCCGCCCAGGTGACGACGAAGAGAGCCACGACGGCGTATCCCACGCTGTTGAGGTCGATGCCGCCGACCCAGTCCCAGAAGGCGCCGTGGAGGGAGAGCTTCTCCCCGGCGATCGACAGGAGTTCGACCGTGCCGATGATGAGGGCGGCGGCGACCGACAGGCCGGTGATGGTGATGTTGTAGAAGACCTTGCGGACCGGGTTGGAGAACGCCCAGGAGTACGCGAAGTTCATGAACGAGCCGTCGATGGTGTCGAGCAGGCTCATGCCTGCCGCGAACAGCACCGGCAGGCACAGGATCGCGTACCAGGGGATGCCGGCCCCGGCGGCGCCGGCCGCGAGGAACAGCAGCGAGACCTCGGTGGCGGTGTCGAAGCCGAGGCCGAAGAGGAAGCCCAGCGGGTACATGTGCCAGGACTTGCCGACCGCCCGGGTCGCACGGCCCAGGATCCGGGTCATCACACCGCCCCCGGCGCCCAGTTGCGCCTCGAGGTCCGCCTCGGTGTGGCCGCCCGAACGCATCCGGCGGAAGACCTTGAGGATGCCGATCAGGGCGACGAGGTTGAAGGCCGCGATGACGTACAGGAAGACGCCGGAGACCGAGGTGCCGATGAAGCCGAGCGTCGAGTGCAGGCTGGAGCCGTCGTCCTGGACCGGCCCGGCGAGCGAGCGCACGCCGAGCGCGAAGAGCAGCGCCAGCAGGAAGACGACGCTCGAGTGGCCGAGGGAGAAGAAGAAGCCGACGGACAGCGGTCGCTGCCCGTCCGAGATCAGTTTCCGGGTCGTGTTGTCGATCGCGGCGATGTGGTCCGCGTCGAAGGCGTGCCGCATCCCCAGCACGTACGCCGTGACGCCGAGTCCGATGCCGAACGCTCCCTGTCCGCCGCCCAGTTCGAAGTGCTGGGGGACGACGATGAGGAGCAGCGTGCCCCAGCCGATGACATGCAGCGCGAGGATCGCGGCGGCCAGTCCGCTGGCCCGGGCCCATTCGCGCGGGGTGAGTGCTCCGCTGATACGCCGGAGGAGGCCCGGCCGGGGCTGGGGCGCAACGGTCATGACGGTGTCCTTGATTCCTGGTGGTGCTCGACGTCGTGGTCCATCCTGCATGGCATTCGATGCCCAGATGCAAAAGGATTGCAATAACTAGAGGAGGTCCGCTGCCAGACAGTGCGGAGCTGCGGAAACAGCCGGGGAAGCTCAGTGACCGGAGTGCTGTGCGCCGGGGCCGTGATGGCGGGGGTGTGCGCTTCGGCTTGCGGGCTTCGGATCGTCCGCTACGAGGTTCCCGGCGCGGAGCCCGGACAAAGTGACCGCGACGAGGCGGTCGGCGGCCGCATCGGAAGGCAAGGTGGCAGCTGCCGAGAGGGCGTGGAGGCAGTACGTCGCGAGCTCGTCCGGTGCGACATCGTCCCGGAAGTTGCCGGCCTGCACGCCTGCGGCCAGGAGGTCGCGGATCATGCCGTGGAGCTGCTGCTCGGCGTGCGCGACCTGCTCGTCCCGGTGCAGGAAGGCCGCGAATTCGGTGCCGTGCTGCCCGCGGGACTGGCGTGAGATGTGAGCGAACGCCCGGAGAACCGCTTCGAGTTGTTCGCCGACTCCGTCGACCTGGTCGCGGACCTCCGCGAGCTGTTCCAGGTGCTCAGCGATCTGGCGGTCGTGCCAGGCGAGCAGGATCGTCTCGACGTCGGGGAAGTACTTGTACAGCGTGGCCCGCCCGATGCCGACCTGCTCGGCGATCTGCGACATGGTCACCGACCGCACTCCGCGCTCGGCGGCCAGTTCCGCCGTGGTGTTCAGGATCGCGTCGCGCACCGTACGCCGGTGCTCTTCGATCGTCTCGGTCCACAGCTTCGGCACCCCGTCAGTGTACGCGGTGGCGCTGTCCATACACCCCGTTCAGCCCCGTACCGCTGTGTCTTGGAAACCATGCGCCCTCGCCGCCAATCGAGGGAACCCGCAGGTCAGCTCGTCATGGTGGATTTCTTGCCGGACGGGGTGACGGCATACCAGGCCTTGTCCTTGCCCTGGCCGTTCATCTGTCCGGCCTTCGTGTCGCCCATGTACCGGTACAGCGGCCAGCCGCCGAGAGTCAGCTGCTTCATGCCGTCCCGGTGGACCGTGCCGAGAAGGCTCTCCTCGACCCCCATGGTCTGTACGGAGTCCTGGACCATGACGGGCATCCACGTCTTCGTGCACTGACCCGCGCATGTCCATTTGGACGGAGTCGGCTGGTCCTTGTCGTAGCGGTAGAGAGAGGGTCATCCCCTTGTCGTCGGTCACCATGCTGCCCATGCCCTTGTCCGACTTGGCCATCAGCATGGTGGTCGTGGCCATGTGCCCGCTGCCGGAGTCACCGCTGCCGGCCGGTGCGGAGGTCGCTGATTCCGCGGCGGCCGTGGCGACCGGCGCGGTACTGCCGGGGCTCGTACCGGCGGCGGTCTGGTCCGACGAGCTGCCACACGCCCCCAGCAGAAGCGCCGCGGCGAGCCCTGCGGCCGAGAGGAGGACGATGCGTTGCTGGATCACGGAGTTTCCCTTCGCCGGACGTTCTACTTACTCCCTTAGTACGTCGGGCAACTCCCGCCCACTCAGCCACCGGTGCCACATGGTGAAGCCTTGACCGACTGCGGCGGAGAACTCAGGAAGCGAGCGGCGCCAGTTCGGTGAAGGTCCTGCCGCCGTCGCGCGACTCGTACACGCCTGCCATCGTCGCGGCGAGGAGGTGGCCGGCGTCCATGGCGGTCAGCGCCTGGGGCTGTCCGCCGGGCACGGTCGTGAGCTGTTTCCACGTCATGCCGCCGTCCGGGCTCGTGCTCAACTTTCCGGAGGTGTCGATGCCGAACAGGGCCTTCTGCGCGGGCCAGGACACGAACGCCTGGACCGGCCCGGCGCTCTTGCGGAAGGTGCGGCCGCCGTCGGTGCTCGTGGCCACGCCATCGGCCGTGGTCGCCAGCAGCTTGTCGCCCGAGGGGCTGACCGCGAGGTCCAGGGCCTCCAGCGTCGCCCGGTCGTCCCATTCCTTGAGGTCGGTGCTGCCCTGGATCCGGCCGCCCTCGTACCCGTAGAGCGTGCCCTTCGCGAAGTCCAGGGAGTGGAAGTCGGCCTCCCCCGACAGCGATCGGGACGTCCAGGCGCGGCCGGCGTTCCTGCTCTGGATCAGGCCGAGATTGCTGGGGCGGTCGCTGCCTTCGGCGCCGTGTCCGCTGGCGATGAAGGTGTTCTTGCCGGTCACCATGAAGCCCATGAAGTCGTCCCGGCGGTCGCCGACGAGCTTCGGCTTCCGCCCCTTGGCGATCGTGTACAGGCCGTCGTGGGTCGCGACGTACACGCGCCCGTCGGCGGGGTCGACGCCCAGGCCGTGCACGTGCGAGAGCGCCGACTCCGAGTGGGAGGCTGCCGATTCCTCGCCCGTGTCGGAGGATGCGCCGCCTCCGCAAGCTGCGAGAGCCAGAGAGGTGAGTGCGGTCACCGCGACCGTGAACGGGGTGCGGGCGGTCGGACGTGCAGGCACGGAAGTTCCTCAGGTGGTGCGGGTGTTGGTGCTCAGGGCCTGGTGGCGGCATAGAACGGCATGTAGCCGACCTGGGTGATCTCGATGTTCTTGCCCGTGCGCGGGGCGTGGATCGCCTTGCCGTCGCCGATGTAAATGCCGTTGTGCTGGCTGTCGTTGTACCAGTAGATGATGTCGCCGGGTTGCAGGTCCGACTGCGCCACCTTGCGGCCGGCGTCGTACATCTGCTTGACGGTGCGGGGCAGTGAGACACCGGCCGAGCGCCAGGCCGCGCCCACCAGGCCCGAGCAGTCGTAGGAGCTGGGGCCGGTCGAACCCCACTCGTAGGGCTTGCCGAGCTGGGCGTACGCGAACTCGATGGCCGTCTTCGCACGACCGCTGGCCGGACCGTTGTAGCTGGCGGGCGTGTCGCTGGTGCCGGCGGCGGCGTCCTCGCGGTCCTGGGCGGCGTCCATCCTGGCGCGCTGCTCGGCGGTCAGACTGTTCAGGAGCTTGCGGGCCTTGGTGAGCTTGCCCTGGACCTCGTCCTTCTTCTTCGCGGCCTCCGTGCGCGCTTCGTTCAGGTCCTTCAACTGCTGTGCGGCGTCCGCGCGTTCCTGTGCGAGTTCGCGCTGCTTGCTCCGCAGTGCCCGCAGTGCGGCGGCCTGCCGGTCTCCGGTACGGCCGAGCGCCTCGGCCTTGTCGAGGTAGTCGTCCGGGTCGCTGGACAGGAACAGCTGCACGCTCGGGTCGATGGCCCCACTGCGGTACTGCTCGGCGGCCAACGGCCCTATTTTCTCGCGGAGTTCGTTGAACTCCTGCTGCTTGCGGGCCAGGCGGTCCTGTGCGCCGTCCACCTCACGCTGCAGCTTCTGCTGCTTCTCGAGGATGCCGTTGTACTCCTCGGTGGGAGCCTCGGCCTCCTCGTAGAGCTTCTCGACCTGCTTGCGCACCTCGTCGACCGTGGGCTTCGGGGCCGCCTCGCTCTGCGTCGGGAGGAGGCTCACCGCGCCGGCTGCAACGCCGAGGGTGGCTATCCGGGCGCGACTGGGCGGCTTCGGCCGACGGTGCGTTCCCATCGTGAGGTGGCTCCTCTGCGCGTCTGTGTACCGAGGGACGGGATGCGGCCGTCGGGACGGTGCCGCGACGTCGGCGGCAAGTCCGTTAGAACTTAGTAGCTTAGTAGTTGGGATCGCAACCGGGTCGCGAGTGACAGCGGCCTCACTCGCTGTCGGTCAACCGAGTGGACAGGCCACCACCAGCGGCAGCAGAGGGACCGCTACGGTCGCCGCGGCCACACACCCCCACAGGGCAGGGTGAGTTGTTTGGCGCGGGCCGAGGATCCGCTTCATGCGGATCAGGACGGTGTGCCCACCCGCCGCGAAGGCGCCCGCCGGCGTGCGGGCGACGGCCATCTCGTACATCGCCGTGGCCAGCGCCTCGCTGGAGTGACGCCGCAAGGCCCGGTCGTCGGCAACCATCTCCAGCAGAAGTGCCGTCTGCTCCCGGGCGTGATGGGCAAGGGGCAGCCGGCGGAACACCGAGTGGAATGCCTCCGCGACGGCCAGGGCCAGGTGGTGGCGCCCTGCGATGTGGCCCTGCTCATGTTCCAGTACGGCGCCGATCTGCTCTGGCGTGAGTTCCCGTACGGCCGCGTCACTGATCACGATGCGGGCGTGGCGGCCGGGCAGGCAGTAGGCGGCGGGGATGCCGTACGGCAGGACGGTGGCGGACAGGCCGGCGGAGTGGCGGCCCACCAGGTCCACGGCCTCGCGGTGCCGTGCCCGCGCCCGGCGGGCTCGTACGACGTGGAGGGCGAAGCTCGAGAGCAGGGCGATGCCGATGACGGCGGGCAGGGCGACAGCGAGCCGATGCGCTGTGCCGAGGTCGAGTTCGCCCGCACTGACGTGCATTCCGCAGGTGTGCAGCAGGCCCATGAGCCCCGCGTGCAGGTGCTCGGTGGGCATGGCCAGGTTGTACGCGGCGAGCGCGGCGCCGATGGCGAAGGAGGCCATCAGGGTGTGCCACACGGCCGCCGCGAGAGCGGGGGCCCGGTACGGCCAGCCCGCGCGGAGGAGCAGGCGCGGCGCGAGGAAACCCACGACCGCCGTGTAACCGAGCAGCACGGGCGCCGCGTTCACGGCTTCGCCTGTCGTCCCACGTTCCGCAGGGCCTTGCGCAGGGCGGCCACCTCTTCTTCGGACATCCTCTCGACGAAGTGGACCAGCGCGGCGGGACGGTCCTTGCTCTCCCCCAGGCCGTCCTCCATCAGTGCGGCCGCGTACGCCTCGCGGCTGCGGACCGGGGAGTACAGCCAGGCGCGGCCGTGCTTGCCTCGCAGCAGCCAGCCCTTGTTGTAGAGGATGTTGGTCACGGTCATCACCGTGGTGTAGGCGACGGGACGGGTCTTGTTGATGTCGTCGACAACCTCGCGCACCGTCGCCGGACGGTTCCACGTCCAGAAGCGGTCCATGATCTCCGCCTCGAGGTCCCCCAGCCGCCGCATGGCCCCGACTTCCTTTCGCCACCGAATGCGCAAGCGAGTACGCAGGGCCATAGTAGACGGCTGATCTGCGCGGCCTTCGGGGCGCAACGGCGGGGTCACAGCCGCCCGGTGAGTTCGTAACCCGCTTCGTCGATCGCCTCGCGCACCTGGGTGTCGTCGAGCGGGGTGGCGGATGTCACGGTGAGGCGGCCGGTTGGAATGTCGACCCGCACGTCAACGACGGATTCGAGTGCGGAGACCTCCTGTTTCACGGCGTTCTCGCAGTGGCTGCACGTCATGCCGGACACGCTGTATTCGGTCGTCAGTACGCCGGACACGGTCCCTCCCGTCAGAGCCTGCTATACCCTGGGTGGGTATAGCAATCCGTGTCTACTCCGATGACGCCCGGGACGCAAGGGGCAGATGATCCGCGCCTACGACGGGGCCGTGACAGGCCCCGGACAGCTCGCTCGACCGCAGTTGGCGCTGCGGTCCTGCGTACTGCTCGTGTGCACGCTTCTGCTGGGACTGCTCGGCATGCACGGTCTCGGGCCGGTCCCCGGCGACGCAGCTGACACCGGACACCACCAGATGGCGGCGGCTGCGCACACGGATGTCAGGGCCTCGATGCCGGGCGAATGCGATCACGGTGACGGCGGCTGCAGTGGCCACGTCAACCACGCGGACGCGACGTGTGCCTCCGCATCCGTCGCCGGGACTCCCGTGGTGGTTCCGGTGCTGCTGCCCGACGTGGCGTCGTGCGCCGAGCAGCCGTCTGCGGGCGCCTCTCCTTTCGGCGGCGGCCCTGACGGCGGCCGCGCCCCGCCCTCACTCTCCGAACTCCAACTCCTGCGGATCTAGAACGGCCCGCACAACGCCGCCCGCCCTTGCGGACGCGGCGCCGTGCTCCGGCATGCCCTTCACCAGATCCGAACGCAGGAGCTCAACCATGACTGCACACCGCAGCCTCATCCGTCGTACCGCCCTCGCCGTCACCGCCGGTGTGGCCGCCCTTGTGCTCGCCGCCTGTGGCAGCGACAACGACAGCGGCGGTCACGACATGGGGTCGATGAACTCCGACTCCAGCCCGTCCGCGCCCGCCGCGGCCAAGGCGGGCGCCCACAACGACGCGGACGTCTCCTTCACCAAGGAGATGATCCAGCACCACCGTCAGGCCGTCGACATGGCCGATCTGGCCACCGACCGCGCCTCCTCGCAGGAGGTCAAGGACCTCGCCGCGAAGATCAAGGGAGCGCAGGACCCGGAGATCAAGACGATGTCCGGCTGGCTCACCTCGTGGGGCGAGGAGGTTCCCGAGGACATGTCGTCCTCCATGCCCGGGATGGACCACGACATGTCGTCCTCCATGCCCGGCATGATGAGCAGTGCCGACATGGGCAAGCTGGACAAGGCCTCCGGCACGGAGTTCGACAAGATGTTCCTCGGGATGATGGTCGAGCACCACGAGGGCGCCGTCACGACGGCCAAGTCTGAGAAGTCCGACGGCAAGTACGGTCCCGCCACGAAGCTCGCGGACGACGTGATCACGGCCCAGACGGCTGAGATCGAGCAGATGAACAAGATGCTCGGCAAGAGCTGACGTATCGCCAGCGGAGGTGTGGCCCTCGTCGTACGGCGACGGCCACACCTCCCTCCTGCGGCGTCAGAGGGGAGCGAGCCGCTCCTTCTCCCGCGCGACCAGCCGTCCACTGCGCGCAAGCTCAGCAACGGAGGCCGCGCAGGCGAACCCTGTGGCGGCCAGGGCCCACCAGGGCAGCCAGAGGGCGTCGTGTCGTTCGGCGAAGTCCCACAGGGCGCCGATGGAAAGGTTGCCGAGGGTGATGCCGAGGCCGGAGACGGTGTTGTACAGGCCGTAGTGGGTGGCGACGAGACGATTGCCGGAGAGCGTGACGACCGTGTCCATCTCGAAGGGGTAGACGATCGCGCTGCCGGCCGCGAGCAGGGTCACCGCCACGACCAGGGCGGTGAGTACGGCGGTGGCGGTCTCCGGTGGGGTGAGGGCGAGGGGCAGGAAGGCCAGGCCCATCGCAGCCAGTCCGCGCACCAGGGCCTGGGCGGGGCTCCAGCGTTGCTTCGCCCAGCCAGTGAGCCGGAGTTGTCCGGCGACGGCGACCGCGGCCGAGACGACGAAGAGTCCGCTCGTCGCCCAAGTCCCCTTCGAACCCAGGGCCTTGGTGGCAGCCAGTGGCAGGGCCAGGTAGACCTGGAAGGTCAGGACGTACGAGCCGATCATCGCGGTGGCGAAGAGCAGGAAGGGCCGGTTTGCCGCGACCGTGCGCCACTGGGCCAGCACTTTGTCGGACGTCGACGCACGTGTCTCACCCCGCAGGGCGGGCAGCACACGCCCTTGCAGCACGGTCAGGACGGCGAAGATGGCGGCGGCGACGGTGCAGACGAGGCGGAAGTCGGCGGCCAGCAGGGCGAGTCCGACGAGCGGGCCCAGCAGCATGCCGGCCTGGTAGTAGACGTTGAAGGTGGCGAAAGCGTCCACGCGTCGCTCTCCCGCTTCAGCGGCCAGGTAGGCGCGGACGGCTGGGTTGAACAGGGCACCGGCGAAACCGGTGGCCGCCGAGGCGGCGATCAGGGCGGGCAGGTTGTCGACCCAGCCGAGCAGGCCGAAGCCGACGGTGCGCAGCAGGCAGCCGGCCATGATCGGGGCCTTGTAGCCGAAGCGGTCGGCGAGGGTGCCGCCGATGAGGAACATGCCCTGCTGGGAGAAGTTGCGCACGCCCAGGACGAGTCCGACCGCCCAGGCCGCGAGGCCGAGTCCGCCGGAGAGATGGGCGGCGAGGTACGGCATGAGCATGTAGAAGGCGAGGTTGATGGCGAACTGGTTGGCCATCAACAGCCGTGCGGCGGGCGGGAAGGAGCAGGTCTGCCGCCACAGGGCGCTCATCGGGCGCCTCCTGCGAGGACGTGCGTATCGGCGTCGGGTCGGCAAGCCGTGGCGAGGGGATCGCTGATGTGAGTGCACCGCGTCCAGCGGGTCACGGTCCGGTCGCCGGGGTGGACGATCTCGTCCGGGTCGTCGGCGGGCAGGTGGCCCAGGAGGTCGTGCTCTTGGCAGTAGGCGTCGTCAAAGATGGTGCCGACGTAACGTTGCGGGCCGTCGGGGAAGATGGCGACGATCCGGTTCTCGGCGGACAGAGTGCGGGCCAGCCAGCGGGCGACGAGCGCGACCGCGCCGACGCTCCAGCCGCCGGTGGCGTAGTGGTCCCGGGCCAGGCGGCGGGCAGCCCACACCGCTTCGGGGGCGGCGATCCAGTGGACCTCGTCGAAGAGGTCATAGGCGACGTTGCGGGGGTAGATGCTGCTGCCCAGGCCGCGCATCAGACGTGCGGTGGCGAGCTGACCGAAGATGGTTGATCCAGTGGTGTCCACACCCACCACGCGTAGGTGGGGGAAGTAACCGCGCAGCACGGAGCCGATGCCCGCGGAGTGCCCGCCGGTACCGACCGAGACGACCAGGGTGTCGATGCGGCCGAGCTGGGCGACCAATTCGTGGGCGAGCGGGGCGTATGCGGCCACGTTGTCGGGGTTGTTGTACTGATCCGGGCACCAGGTGTCGGGACGGATGGCGAGGAGTTCTTCGACGCGGTGGCTGCGGGCCTCCTGCCATCCCCCGGTGGGGTGCGGGGCGTCGACGACGTCGACCTCTGCACCGTACGCGGTGAGCAGACCGGTCATCAGGGGTTCCATGCCGAGGTCGGTGACGACGGTGACCGGATGGCCGTACGCGGCCCCGGCGAGGGCCAGGCCGAGGCCAAGAGTGCCGGAGCTGGACTCGACAATGCGGGCGCCGGGCCGAAGCTGCCCGCGCTCACGGGCGGCGCGGACCATGTGCAGCGCGGCGCGGTCCTTGATGCCGCCGGGGTTGAGGCCTTCGAGCTTGGCCCAGAAGCCGCGTTCGGCAGTGGTGAAGGGTGGGCCGATCCAGAGGACCGGGGTGTCGCCGACGAGTCCGGCCGGGGTGTGCGTCGGGCATTTGGCGCCGGCGAGCAACTGGGCGGGGGAGGTGGGCATGGTGGGGTGGTTCATGGCGTGCTTCTCCTGCGGCCGGTGCCGTGAACAGCGACCGGCCTTGCGTAGGGGGAAGATGCGGAGGTGATCGGCTGCCGCGCCGCGGCCTTGGGCGTGAGCGCAGCATGGGGCCGATCAGGTCCGCCACACGCCGAGTCGGGATCGTACGTGCCCGGCTGAGTCCGAGCCGGGGTCATGGGGCGATGTCTGAACTGGCGGCACTGCGGTCACCGGCTCGGTGCCGCGGTGCTCGGCGGTCAGGGCGTCGTGGAGTGCAGGTACAGCCAGAACCGCGTCCCGCGGGCGTTGAACCGTCGGCTCGTCCGTGCCGCAGCAGTGCACTTCGTCGTTTTCCGCCGCCCCGCTCTGTTCCAGGGACGGCTCGCGGTCGGCGGGTGCGGACGCCTGCCCGGTGGCTGCGGGGACGATTTGGATGGCGTCCGCGTGGCCCATTCCCGTACTGGCCGGACCGTGGGCGCATGCCAGCAGGTGCATCAGCGCGGCGAGCAGCAGCATGAGCGCCGCCCCGGTCCGTGACACGGGGCGGCTGCTGCCGGGAAGCACCAACCGAGCGACCATAAGCGCACAATGTAATCAGTCATGCGCAATTCGCCCGGCAAGGAACTGCTGCTCGGCCCGCCCGTCCAACGTCTCCTTGCAAGCCTGGAGGGCTGTGATGCCGCAGCCTGCAAAGGTTTCGGACCAGGCCGCAGCCGCTGGACACCGCAATTCGAGCGATCACCGGGTTGGGTGAATCCCCCGCGCCCAAATGCCGCTTCGAAGTGCCGCAGGGCGCGAGAAGCCTGCCCGCGGGGTGAACAGGCCGGTGCCGCAGCCGAGTTCCAGGCAGAGGCTGCAGGGGGAAGGGGCCGCCGCGCGCGAGGGCGTCGCGGTCTCCGACCGGACCCGGCGGAGCGGGTGGGACTGTCCATCGGGCGCTGCTTCCGCTGCAAGGCAGACTGCTCGCTGTAGCCGAGACCGCACGCGCGAGCAGGCTCGCCGCCTCTGTCGAGCTCGAGCTGAGGCTCACGTCGGGTGTCGGCGCGTACGGGCGGGTGTCGGCCTTCGAGCGGATGGTGTCCGCCGCCCAGCGCCGGACCTGCTGGGAAGGCTCTGCCTGAGGCGGCCTCCCACTCTGAGCAGACCCTGCTGTGCACGTACCCCTTCCTCGTCGTGCTCGCCGGACTCCTCGCCAACGCCGCCCTCGGCTGGTCGTGGGTCGATCTGATCGAGGCGGTGGCGTAGACGAGGTGCGGGGCGCCTGGCCCGCGGTTGCGGGACGACCGAGACAGAGGACTCATGTGGCTGCCGGGCAGGCTGTGCTTCCTGCTGGCCTTTGAAGGGAGACGACGAAACGGGCAGACACCCCTCGTCGCGACCAGGTCCATGCCCTCGTGTCCCCTGCGCGTCCCCTGGATCTTGCTCCTCGGCGCAGCTACGTAACTGTCCGCGTCCGCCGCAGCACCCCAGTCAGGGCCTGTTTTCAGTTGTGATCAAGGCGGCGGCGCGGGCTGCCAGACCGGGCCGCGCATGCCCTGCGGTGGCTTGACGATGTCGATGTGGCCCTGGAAGGCGAGGACATCCAGGCGGCCGTGGTGGGCAGTTCGTCGAGCTGGGCGCCGGCAATCAGATCGTTGCCCCGCAGCCGGTGCGGTTCGCGGTGGTAAGGAACCAGACAGCAACCGTGCCTCCGACCCGAACCCGTCTCGCGCAATCTCTGCACAGGACGGCGCCCGGCGACGGCACCGACGGCTGACGCCCGGTAGCGGACGCCTCTCGCCGCGCGGACGGCGCGCCGCTATTCAACCGATTGGTTGACAAGCCGGAAACCTCGACCGTAGAGTATTTAACCAATCGGTTGAATATGAGAGGTGCGAGGTGACCGACGCCCGGCTGTCGCTGGTGTTCTCCGCACTGGCCGACCCCACTCGGCGCGACATCGTGGCCCGGCTCGCCGCCGGGGACGCCACGGTCAACGAACTGGCCGAGCCGTACGACGTCACGGTGCAGGCCGTGTCCAAGCACATCAAGGTCCTGGAAGACGCCGGTCTGGTCAGTCGCAGTAGAGACGCCCAGCGGCGGCCCTGCCACCTCGAGGCAGAGGTGTTCGACCTGATGACGAAGTGGATCGAGCGTTATCGGCGCGAGGCGGAGGACCGGTTCCGCCGTCTCGATGCCCTCCTTGAACAGATGGACGAGCAGCCGACGACGGACACCCCGACGAAGGAGGCGGCATCATGAGCAGCACCGACACGCACCACCACAACGAGACCCGGATCGTGGCCGACCCGGCTCTGCCCACCATCGTGATCATCCGCGAGTTCGACGCACCGTCGGATCGCGTGTTCCGCGCGTACACCGACCCCGATCTGGTCGTCCAGTGGCTCGGCCCACGTCGCCTCACGATGCGGATCGACCAGTACGACGCCCGCACCGGCGGCTCGTATCGCTATGTGCACAGCGCCGACGACGGGACCGAGTACGGCTTCCATGGTGTGTTCCACGAGGTGCGCCCCAGCGAGCGCATCGTGCAGACCTTCACCTACGAGGGCTTTCCAGACGGTGTCAGCCTGGAGACGGCCCTCTTCGAGGACCTCGGTGGCCGCACCCGGGTCACCGGCACGTCACTCATGGACTCCATCGAAGCCCGCGACGCGATGCTCAAGAGCGGTATGGATGTCGGCGTCCGCGAAGGCTACGAGCGGCTTGACGAGCTGCTCGCCGGCCAACAGAGCGGCAGCGCCGACCGACACACCCAGACGGGATCTTGATCATGGCGAGAACAGCAGCCGATGAGCACCGTGCTGTGGCACACGTCTTCACCAACCGCGTCCGCGGCACGGACCCAGCGGCCTGGGACAACCCGGCGCCGTGCGAGGGGTGGGCCGCCCGGGATGTCGTCCGTCACCTCGTCGAGTGGTTCCCCGCCTTCCTAGAAGCCGGCGCCGGAGTCCAACTGCCGAAGGGGCCCTCGGCGGACGACGACCCGGTGGCCGCCTGGGCGATGCACCGCGATGGGGTGCAGGCCCTCCTCGACGATCCGGCCACAGCACACAAGCTGCTGTCGAACCCGCACATCGGAGAGATCCCACTGGACCAGGCGGTCGACCGGTTCTACACCGCCGATGTCTTCATGCACACCTGGGACCTGGCGCGGGCCACCGGCCAGGACGAACACCTCGATCCCGCCAGATGCGTCCAGTTGCTCGACGGAATGCTGCCGCTCGACGACGTGCTCCGTGCGAGCGGGCAGTACGGACCGCGGGTCGAGGTGCCGGAGAGCGCCGACGTCCAGACTCGCTTGCTCGCCTTCATCGGCCGCAAGCCCTGACGAGCCGGCACGCAGCGTCGGCGGGCCAGCGCAGGAGCCGCGGTGCATGTCCGCTCGCTCGGCGGCGTCGGTGTGTCCCGCCGCCTCGTCGTATGTGTCCTGTCTCGGATAAGTCCGGGCATCATGCCCCGCTGGCCTGCGGTGCCCGGACTTGAGTGAGACGGGATTCGTCGATGTGTCTCACTCAAGTCCGGGCAAGGCGCCGTTCTCTCGCAGTCCAGGTCGTCGGGGCCGCGATGGGCTCAGGCGTCCGCAGTTGTGGCGTCGAGGGCGGCTGGATCGAAGTCGGCCTCGGCCAGGACATCGGCGGCGACTCCGCGGCCGACCTGGGCAAGTCCGATCAGCAGGTCGTCGCAGTCGATGCGGTCGGAGCCGTTCTGCTCGGATCGTGCTTCGGCGATGGCGATGGCTTTGCGGGAGTAGGGCGTCCAGGCGATGCGCTCGGCTGCCTGGGAGGCGCCCATGCTCAGTCGGGTGCCGACGGACTGGTGGACTGTCTCCGGTGAGACACCGGCAGCCCGTAGGAGCCGGGTGGCGCGGTTGTCCTGCGCGGTCAGTCCCCAGAGCAGGTGCTCGGTGCCGATGTAGTTGTTGCGGTGATGGACTGCCGCCTGCTTGACGTAGGTCATCGCCTGGCGGAGGTCGTCGGTCATCGTCTCGGGGCTGTAGCGCTTGTGCGGTGCGTGGAAGCGTTGCTGGACGGCCTGTCGGGTCACGCCCAGGGCGGCGCCGATGTCGGTCCACGAGGAGCCGTGCATCCGGCAGTGCTCGACGTAGTCCTCGACCAGGTCGTCTGCCAGCGCCTGCATCTGGCCTGCGAGTTGGGCGGCGACCGTGAGGAGGGCGAGCCAGTCGGGCTGTTCTTGGCTGCCGGGGCGGTGTGCGGTGTCGCACCTGCGGTCAACTTCCGCGATGAGATCGTCCAGGTCTGGAAGAGTCATTAGGCAAGTACGCCTTGACAGTTTGGAATTGTCAAGACGCACTTGCCTCCGCTGGCACCCGGAGACAGCTCAGATGTCCGGAGATCTCTGAGGCTGCCCGGACATCACAGAGACAGGACAGTATGCTTCCGCCGCCTCCGTCGTGCAGCCCTACGAATGATCGGCGTTGGCCCGCGCTAGAAAGGTAGGGCAAGCTCAGTAAGAGCACGGGGTAGACGTCGTGGCACTCACCGCCCGCCACGGTCTCGGGCGGTACGAGCTCACGGACCGTTGGCGTTAGTGGTGAGCCAACTCGCCAATGGGCAAGGCGCGGTAGGCGCCGGGTACTCAGTCCGCCGATCCGAGTACCGCACAACAAGCGCAACAGTTCGGGCGGGGAACACGCGATGCACCGCCGCCGATCCAGGTCTGCCCACAGCCCGGCATGGAGGTCGCAGGAGAGGCCGAGAACGGGCACGAGACGGTGGTGGCCGCACCGCGGCTGTGCCCGGGAGCCGTCTGCAACGAGCAGTTGGGGGGTGCGGTTCGGCGAAGCCTGCGCCGGTCGCCGCCCGCCGACTGCAGGTCTTTGCCGCGTATTTGGATCATCGCGAGAGAGGTTTTCCCCGGGTGCGTCACCTCGCCGCCTGGTGGGCAGAAGCAACCCTTCCCGGGGATGCGGCAGTCTTACCGGGCGTCGTGCTCAGAGGATCAGCCTCTGTCAATTCGTACCGGCAAACCGACTGGAAAGGGCGCGCCCCATGGTGCTGCATCCCGACTTCTGCCTGGACGTTCCGGAGGGTTTCGACGACTCGGGCGCTGAAACTGGGGTGCACCCCATGGCCAGGAAGCTGTTCCCCGCCGCAACTGCCGCGGAAGCTTTCAAGAAAGCCCATGAGTGGGTTCGGGAACAAAACATCCGTCTGACAGACGTGTCCTGGGATTTCTTCCATGACGAAGACGAGCCCTACTGTTTGAGCATCTATTTCACCTTCGAGCTGGATCCCGAAGACGCCTGACCACGAGTGCGGTCCGTCGGGATCAGACGGCCGGCGTTAGATCGGGTTGCAGTCGACTGACGCGCAGTGGGTGGAGATCGATGGGCACGGGCCCTGGGGTGGCGGGCCGACGGGCGCCAGCTGTTGCGGTCGCGCTTGCTGTGAGGGGGGACCGTTCGCCTGACGATCCATCGCCCGGCTCTGGTCCCCGGGGAACGCGTGCCCGACGTGCGATGGTGTGCCCATGAGCAATGATTACGACCGCCTCCGCAACGGCATCGAGTTCATGACCGCTTACGTCTCGGGGAACGAGCTGCTGACGCAGTACGTCGCCGAACGGCGGCGCGAGGATCCCATGGCGGTCGAGGCGCTCATGGACGGCGCAGCCGCACTCTGCGCCCTGCTGTTGCGCAAGATGGCCCGCGACGTTGGCAAGAGCGAGCACGAGATCTTGCAGGAGTTGGCCCGTGGCACTCACCGGCATGAGCAGCAGTCCGAGGACTGACCGGGCATCGTGGTCAGGATGAGGCCGGAGGGAAGTGGAGGCAGGCGGACACAACCGCGCGCCATCATCGCCCAGCAGACCTCCGGCAGTGGCAGGGACACCACCGCGCGCGAGCTGGCTGTGGGCTACTGGTACGGCCTATACCGCCGCTCCCCCGGAGCGACTGAGGGCTGGTTGCTTTGGCCGACGTGTTGAACCGCTGCCCGGACATTGACATTGGCAAGGTAGTCCACCGTCAGCTCCAACCCGATGGTGGGCGAGCTCTCCACCGTGCTGGGACCATCCGTTGCGGAGACCGTAGTCGGGTCTCAGCATCCCGGGCATTTCGGCCCGGAAGGTCCGTCACATCACCAAAGCGTGAGGGCTTCGGCTTGAGTA
>NZ_JBIAUR010000025.1:0-167577 GCF_042893105.1 Streptomyces sp. NPDC001663
GCCCACGCCGACCGGAATGCTTCCCACAACATCGCCACCCGTGGCGAGATCGTGTGGAACGCGGGGCGTGAGTCACGCGTCCCTGCCACCCGATAAGGGTGTCTGGACGGAGGAGTCAACCCAGCAGCCAGTTGGGCGCTACCTCCAAGCCCGGTCCTTTAGGGCCGGGTCAAGTTGACGGCAGCGGCATCGGTTCGGGCGTATTGCGCGAGCTGCTGGAGCAGTGTGACCGCAGCGAGACGCCTGTCCGGCTGAACGTGCTGCAGGGCAGCCCGGCCCGACGGCTGTACGAGCGCCACGGGTTCACGCTCGAGACCGAGGACTCGGTGGATGTGTTCATGGTCCGCAAGCCGGCCTATGCCCCAACTGGCCGGTGATCGGGCAGGGTTCGCGGAGCAGGAGGACGCCCGGCGGGGCAGCACCGGGCGGACGCCCCTTTCGTCGAAGCAACTCAGCCGCCAGGCCGGCGTCCACCGACCGCCCAGTTCCCAACGCCCCGGTGGAGTTGGGCTGGGCCATCTGACGGACCGGGTCAGCCCATCTGATGCGAAGTTCGTCGGAACGGCGTCGCACGCCTGGTGCAAAGAGCTTTCCCCAGGGGACCGTTGAGGTCCGGGCAGATCCGGCAGGCCGGGCAGGCGAGGCGGCGAATACGGGACAGGGATCGCCTGTGCCGGGTCGTTCGTGATGCCCGGCAGTGCGACACGGGGGAATGCATGCAGGACAAGAACTTCGATGCCGTAGCGCAACTCGACCGCCAGGTGGCGGACTTGGCGGCGGACGGCTTCGATGTCGGCGAGGCTGTCGGCGACGTGAACTACACCGGCAAGGGCGCGTATCGGCGGCACAGGGATGCCGTCGTCTGCGCTCACCCGGTCTTCGGCCCGCACGCAGTGCACGGGGCGATCGCGGGCCACTGGGTGGACGTGCTCGGCGGACCCGAGGGCGGCTGGGGGTTTCCGCTGACGGACGAGTACGCCGACGGTGAGGGCCGCGCCCGCGACTTCCAGGGCGGCTCTCTGTTCTGGACCGAGGCCGACGGGGTGGTGGAGATCCGGGCGATCGGTCCGGCCGGGGACTCTCCGGACGTCGACTGGACCAAAGTGGGCGCATTGGCGCGGCTCGCGTACGCCGTCGGGATCCTGGCGGAGCGGTACGGCTACCCGGTGAACGGAGCCGCAGGCATCGTAGGCAACTTGTGGGCGGAGTCCGGCGTACTGCCCAGCCGCATCGAGGGCAGCTCGGCGGCCACCCCGACGCGGGCCAGGGACTTCTCGGGCACCCTGCACGATTTCTCGCCCGAGGAAATCATGCGGCGGAATCCCACCACCCGGAAGGGACCCAAGCTGCCCGGCGTCGGCCTGGCCCAGTGGACGAGCCACGCACGCAGGGCGGGACTGTTCACACACGACTTCGACGGACAAGTCCTCGGCGCCGCGGTGCTGTTCAACATGGACGCCCAACTCGACTACCTCGCTGTCGAGTTGAAGAGCCACTACCCCGGTGTGCACGCGGTACTGGCCAACCCGGCCGTGAGCGTCAAGGAGGCCAGCGACGACGTCGTCTATCGCTACGAAGTGCCCGGAGCGATCCTCTCCGGAGGCACCAAGCTGCCGCGCAACGACCCAAGGGTGCAGGCCGTGTTCCGCACACGCCGCGCGCACGCCGTCCGCGCACTGAAGGCGCACCGATCCACCTGATCGTGTGGTTAGCCGCTTACGTGGCGGTACTGGCGGGACCGACTCGGTGAACGAGCGACGCCGGCACGCCAGCTCGTCGCAGCGCCAGCGGCGCTTGGCCCAGTCGGCCAAGGGCGGTGTACAGGACCGGGGCCGGCCCGTTTCAAGTGCCGTGCCGATTGACCTCGATCCGCCGAAGCGACGGCACCAGTAACGGCACCAGCATCGCCACCGCCGCCACTCCACCGCCGGTGACGGCGACCGCCGCTGTCCCGAACGCCGCGACGAGGACCGGCGTGGACAGCTGGCCGATGGGGATGGGCACGAAGGACCAGAACTCGTCGTGGGCGCCGACCCGGGAGAGCAGCCGCTCCGGGATGTGGGTGTTGCACACGGTCTCCCATACGACGGTGAAGAACTCGGAGGCCACTCCCGACACGAACGCGGCGGCAGCCAGCCAGACGGTGTTCACCCCGATACCGAGCAAGATCAACGGGACGGCGGACAGTGCCATCAAGGACAGCGCCGGCGCCATGGGTTGACGTACCGTCAGCTTCACCATCAGCACACTGGCGAGCAGCGCTCCGACGCCGCGGGCGCCGAGCACGAGGCCCCAACCGTCCGCTCCGATCGTGCCGTTCGCGATGACCGGCCCCAGGATCTGCCATACGCCCATGTTGAGTGCGTTGAAGACGGCAAAGGCCGAGGTCACCGTCCAGATCCACGGCTGGGAGCTGAAGTAGGCCCAGCCCTCCCGCAGTTCGCCGAGCATCGTAGAGCCGCTGTCGTGGGCGCGCGGTGGCGGGTCCGGGAGCGACATCCGGGCGAAGCACGCGGCCGCCAGGAGGAAGGACACGGCGTCCGCGGCGATCGCCCAGCCGCCTCCGACGGAGGCGGTCAACAGTCCGGCCCCGGCCGGGCCCAGAATCCGGGCGGTGTTGCGGACGGACGCCAGGAGGGAACTGGCCTGCTGGATGCCGCGCCCCGCCGCCAGATTCGAGACGATGCCACGCAACGCGGGCTTGGTCAGTCCTTGAAAGACGCCGTTGAGGGCGGACAGCGGCAGCAGGAGCGCCGGCTGCAGGTGGGCCAGGAGGACGAACGCGACACCGGCCTGCGTGAGACCGGCGCCCAGGCTCGTGAGACACAGCACCGTGTCGCGCCGGTACCGGTCGGCGATACCGCCGCCGAGCAGGAGCGCCGCGACCATCGGGACCAAGGCCGCAGTAGTGACCACGGACAGCCAGGCCGCGCTGTGGGTGACCTCCAGGACGCCGAAGGCCAGGGCGACCGGCGACATGGCACTGCCGGCCATGGAGATCGACTGGCCGCTCAGAAACCACCGGAAGGCGGGGGAGCGGAGCGGCTGCCCGGACGTGAGGCCGGTGCCAGTGACCGGTGATGCGTCGCTGTCAGGTGGTTCAGGTTCTCGGTCTTCGGGCGCGTCTGTTGCAGGCACGAGGGGCAACCGTGCCAGCGCATGCTGCACACCTCAAGTGGTTTTCGGCGGGGGCGCACGTGTCTTGGCGCCATCGGATCCGCCCCCTTCGCCGGGTCAACGAGTGACAGATGTCATGCCGAGTGATGACAACTGCCTGCAAAGGCAGGTCACTTGGCACTCCTGGCGCTCTGCTCTCCAGCTCCAGACTGGACGGCATGCAACAGGAATCGCACGAGGCGATGCCTGGTCTCCGATGCCGCAGCGACAACAGGGTGGTGGGTCATGGACGTGATCAGCACGGCCGAGGTGGCGGCGGGGGAGCGGTTCGCTTTCTTGCGCGAGGCGAACTCGAAGCTCTGGGTGCCCTACGACTTGCCCGTCGTCCCGCGGGCGGAGAGCGGATTCAGAGCGCAGGTCTGCATCAGCGACTTCGGCGCCGTGCAGACGACGCGCAGCCCGTCCGACAGCGCCCGGCTGTCCATCCTCACTCCCACACCCGGCAGTGGGCGTGGAAGGGACGGCAAGACCCACCGCGCCTGTCGGCTTCATCGGCACGCGCCGTCAACTCCAGGAGCAGCACGGGCATCACGAGTCAGGGACCACCGGACATCAACAGCGGGGGTAATACAGGTGATTCGCACAAGGCTGGCTACCGACGCCACGGTTGGCGCACTGATCCTCGGCGGTCTGATCGTCGGGACCGGTGCAGCATCTACTGACAACCGGCACGGGACATCCGAACTGGCCGGTTACCACGAGAATTCCGAAGCGAGCGGCCACTTCGACGGCAGCGGCCATTTCGAAGGGAACGGCCACGTCGACGGGGGCTAACCGATCCCGTGCGACGCATTCCCTCAACTCTCGCCATGGCCGCACTTCTCGCCGGCGTCACGCTGACCGGCTGCGGGGTACCGCACCGCAGCCCGGCGGCGCCGGTTCCGGCCCGGGACCTCACGCGCGCCGAGGACCTGCGGGTCTCCGACGCCGAGCAGCGACTGGTCAAGCGCTGCATGAACCGGCAGGGCTTCGACTACTGGGAGTGGCATCCGCTCACCCTGGAGGAGAGCCGCCCGGTCGGCTATGTCCAGGACGACGTCGCCTGGGCGCGCGAGCACGGCTACGGCAGCCGTCTCGACGCGAAGGCCACGTGGGCGAGGCTGCACAATCCCAATGGCGCCTACCGACGTTCGCTCTCGGGCGAGCAGGGCCGCGAATACGACAAGGCCCTGGACGGGGGCCCCGACACGCCGGTTCTCACCGCCGAAGTGCCCGGCGGCGGCACCATCCGCCGCAAGGCGGGCGGCTGCACCGGGGAGGCTGAGGAACGGCTCTACGGTGATCTCAAGACCTGGTTCCGCGCGGACAAGGTCGCCGACAACCTCCGCCTCCTGTACGTGCCCGAAATGATGCGTGACCAGCTTTTCCGGAATGCACTGCGGCGCTGGTCGGACTGCATGCGCCAGGCGAGCTATCCGTACGACGACCCTGGTCAGGCCCAGGAGGCCGCCCGGGAAGGGACCCAGGGCCGGACCGGGAAGGCATTCGAGAAGGCGTTCAAGGCCGAGAAAGACATTGCGGTGGCCGATGCCGACTGCGCCCGTACAACCTCGCTCAAGTCCATCGGCCGGGCTCGCGAGGCCCACTACATCCAGAAGCTGACCGACCGCTACGGGGACGAACTCGCCACACACCGGCGCCTCCAATGGCAGGCCCTGGCCCGCGCTCAGAAGCTCGTCGGGCCCCGCCCCTGACCCCACCGTCCCAGTCGCCGGCCGCATGTCGGTCACTTCTCTGCCCAGTTCACCAATTCACGGACGTCCGCGGTGACGTGCCGCGGATCGGCACGCCTCGAACAAGGCGTTCAACCAGGAGGAAATATGCGCAAGTTAGGTATAGCCGTCGCGTCCCTAGGCCTGGCGGCCGTCGGGCTGACGGTGCCGGCCACGACGGCTCAGGCGGGGGAGGTGACCGCGCAGGCGGGCGGCTGCGACGACGACTGGCCCGGCCGTACCGGCAGGGTCTACGCATGGGCCGATGTGAACTGCAAGGGCACACTCCTGGGCTCGACCACCGGCGATGATGCGAACTGGGCCGACGGCAGCGGAGCCTTCACCGGCAGCGACAACGACCGTGCGTCCTCGGTGATGAACGCGGGCGTCAGCGGCGCCGGAATCGAGGACGTGGTCGCCTTCTACCTCAACTCCGGGTACCGGGACAAGGACGGCTACGGCTGCCTCGCCGCCGGCGAGCTCTACGCGGACAAGCTGACCGACGACTACTACTTCAAGCCGGGCAGCGGTCGGACCAACACCAGCATCAACGACAGCATCTCCTCCCACCAGTGGGTGTTCACCAGCGGTTGCGCAAGCGGCAGCTGGATCACCTGACCTGAGCGGTGTGCGACGCCGGGTCTGCTTCCTGACCGTGAGATGTACTGGCAGCCGCCGGGAACTTTTCGACGCGCACGCCCATTGAACGCCGGGGGCTCGTGGCAGCCAGTGGCCACGAGCCCCCGGCGGTCTGCGGTCCGGTTGCCTTGCGCACAGCCGCAGCCGCAGCCGCAGCCGGGGCCCGGCTGTCGCCTCAGCCCGCCTGTCCGCCCAGGCAGACCTCCCCGGCCCCCTCGCCCCACGGCACTAGGGTCGTCGTATGACCGAAAACTCCCTGCGCTCCGTCACCGTCGAGCGAACCGCCACCGGCCACTTCATCGCGACGAACCCCCGCGGCGGCACGATCGCCTTCGGCACCGGTTCCGACCCGCAGACGGAGGCCGAGTTCACCCCGGTGGAGTTGTTGCTCGCGGCGCTGGGCGGCTGCACGGCGGTGGACGTGGACATCGCCACCAGCCGTCACGCGGAGCCCACCCGGTTCTCCGTCACGGTGACCGGCGACAAGATCAATGACGAGCTCGGCAACCGGATGACCGACCTCAAGGTCTCCTTCTCCGTCGCCTTCCCGGACGGCGAAGGCGCGGACCGTGCGCGGGCCATTCTTCCCCGGGCGGTCAAGACCTCCCACGACCGGCTGTGCACGGTCAGCCGCACGGTCGAGATCGGCACCCCGGTGACGGCGGCCGTGGAGGACGCCTGAACTCGCATGTCCGCATAGGGCGGTGTCGGCGAGGAGGTGTCTGTGTGTCCCGGCCAGTCCGGGGCATCCGGACTGTACGCGGGGCTCGGCCGACCGAAGGGACGCACCTCATGCTGGCGATCGTCTCGGCAATCCTGTTCTTTCTCGCCTTCCTGATCAACGCGGCGGACATCTCGACGAACGACACCTTCACTTCGACGAACGTGATGCTCCTCGGCCTCACCGCCCTGGCCCTGCACCTGGCCGGCGTCGGCACCGGCTGGTCCGTGCGGAGCGGCCGCAGGCGCTGACGCCCGGGCGGCGGTCTCAGCGCCGCGGTCAGGAGGTGGCGGTGCGGATGCGGGCGAGCAGGGCCCGCAATTGTTCGCGGTCCTCCTTGCCGAGCCCGGCTGTGGCCTCTGCGAGCGCGAGGCTGTCCACCTCCTCCGCCTCGCGGTGGCACCGCACTCCCTGGTCGGTCAGGCGCAGCAGGAACGCCCGGCGGTCGTGTGGGTGGCGTACCCGCTCGACCAGGCCGTCGCGTTCCAGGGCGTCGACGATGCTGGTCGTGGTCCGTGCCGCGACCCCCGTCATCTCGCTCAAGTCCCGCATGCGCAGCGGCTGTTGGGCTCGTGCGAGCATCCGCATTGCGCGCAGGCGGGCGACGGAGGCTCCGCCGGTGCGCAGCCGGGCCTCTACGAACTTGCGCAGTTGTTGGGTCGTCTCGTAGAGCTCGTCGACCAGGACGTCGCTGCTGCCTTGTACTGCCATGCCGCTCCCCGTTCCGCCGAAAACCCAATTCTATGAGCACGCACATAGTGAGTATGCTCAGCATGTGTTGTCGCTCCCTCCTCGTCTCCGCCTGTCCGTCCCCTCCTTCCGCTTCAGCCAGCGCCTGGTCGTCCCCGTGATGTGCGTCAGCGTGACGTTCATCGCGATCGTCGACGGGGCGATCACCACGGTGGCGCTTCCCTCGATCGCCGACCAGTTCCGGCTCACGACAGCCGCCCTGGACGGGGTGGTCGTGGTCTACCCGGTCTGCCTGGCCATGGCCATCCCGGCGTCCGCCTGGCTGGTCGAACGCTTCGGCGCCAAACGCGTGCTGCTCATCGCACTCGTCGCCTTCCTCACCTCGTCACTGCTGTGCGGCGCGGCGGTGGGCCTGTCCCAACTCGTCGCCTTCCGCGCGGTCCAGGGGCTGTCCGCAGGCGTGCTCTTCCCGGCCTCGGCCGCCCTGCTGTATGCCACCTTCAGCTCCGCCGAACAGGTGCGCATCTCCCGTTACATGATCATCCCGCAGCAGATCGCCCCAGCCGCCGCACCCATCCTCGGCGGCCTGCTGGTCGACCACCTGTCCTGGCGCGGGGTGTTCTACGTCAACCTGCCGGTGGGCCTGCCCGCCGTGCTGTTCGGGACGCTGTTCCTGGCGGGGCACCGCGGCCACCGGCCGCCCCGCTTCGACGTGGCAGGCCTGCTGCTGTGCGCGGCGGCCATGGGAACCACGATGTTCGGCGTCTGCGAAGGCCCCAACCGCGGCTGGTCCTCCACCGTCGTCCTCACCGCCCTCGCCCTCGGCGCGACCCTGCTCACCGCGGCCGTCACCCACCAACTACGCACCAGTGAACCGCTCTTGAAGCTGCGCCTGTTCGCCAACCGGCTGTTCAGGGACACCAACCTGATCAATCTGGTCGGTCTGGTGCCCATCCTCGGCGCCATGTTCCTCGGCCCGCTCTTCCTGCAGCAGGGACAGGGCCGCACCGCCCTGGAATCCGGCCTCAGCACCTTCCCCGAGGCCTTCGGCGTCCTGCTGACCGTCCAAATCGCCGGAATCCTCTACGCCCGTGTCGGTCCCCGCGTCATCGTCGGCTGCGGCCTGGCCGGCGTCAGCCTGGTCCTCCTCCTGTTCGCCACCTGCGACGAACACACGAGCCTGTGGACCTTCCGCGCCTACATGTTCCTGCTCGGCGTCGCCATGGGCGGTGTCTTCATGCCGACGACCGTGGCCTCGCTCGCCACCATCACCCGCAAGGACCTGGCCCAGGCCTCCACGCTCAACACCGTCGTACGCCAGACCGGCGGCGCCCTCGCCCCGGCCATCGTGACCACGGCCCTGGTCCTGAACACCCCCGCGGCCGCCGCCGCGAACCCACCCATCGCCGCCTACCAACACGCCTACCTGGCCCTGGCCGCCATCGCGGCGGCGACCGCCGTCTTCGCCTTCACCCTCCCGGACGCTCCGGCCCGCGCGGCGGCAGGCGCCACCACCGTCTCGCGCCGCTCCGTGCCACTGCGGTCCCGCAAGGCGAAGACCCAGAGCCACTGAAGCGCGAGCGTTGGGCAGCGAACCGGTAGGCGTGCAGGTCCGCATACTGTGTCTTCGTGTCAGCTCCCCGCCTGCGTCGTGTCGCCGTCCTCGTCCTTGAAGGTGCCAAACCGCTGGACGTCGGCATCCCGGCGCAGGTGTTCACGACGCGCGCGAGCATGCCGTACGAGGTACGGCTGTGCGGCGCGGCACCCGGTCTGGTGACCGGCGGCGACGGCCTGTCCTACCACGTCGCGGACGGCCTCGACGCGCTCGCCTGGGCGGACATCGTGTTCATCCCCGGCTACCGGTTCCCGGACCGGGAGGACCCGCCGCAGACGGTCGTGGACGCGTTGGTCGCCGCGCACGGACGGGGCGCACGGCTGGCCGCCATCTCGACGGGCGCCTTCGCACTCGCGGCCACCGGCCTGCTGGACGGCAAGCGGGCCACGACGCACTGGCATTACACGCGCGCGCTGGCGGCGAAACACCCGCTCGTCCAGGTCGACGAGAACGTGCTGTTCGTCGACGAGGGCAGCGTGCTGACATCGGCCGGCGCCGCGTCGGGCATCGACCTGTGCCTGCACATCGTGCGCGGCGACCTCGGAGTGGCCGCGTCGAACCACGCGGCCCGGCGTCTGGTCGCAGCCCCCTACCGCAGCGGCGGCCAGGCACAGTACGTGCCGCGCAGCGTGCCCGAGCCGCTCGGCGAGCGGTTCGCCGCCACCCGCGAGTGGGCGCTGCACCGACTCGACGAGCCCCTCACCCTGGAAACACTGGCGCAGCAGGCGGCGGTCTCCCCGCGCACGTTCTCGCGCCGCTTCGTCGAGGAGACCGGCTACACGCCGATGCAGTGGGTCATGCGCGCCCGCATCGACCTGGCCCGGGAACTGCTCGAGCGCTCGGAGCGCAGCGTCGAGCAGATCGCCGCGGACGTCGGCCTGGGCACGGGCGCGAATCTACGGCTGCATTTCCACCGCATCCTCGGCACCACACCGAGCGAATACCGGCGCACCTTCACCCAGGGCGAGTAGTCCCGCCCACCCGTGGCGCGATCCTTTTGAACCATGGCAATCACGCCACTGTCACCGGCGGAGGCCGAGAGCGAGTCTGGGTGGCGAACCGAAGGGACGAAGGGACACCTCTTATGACTCGCATCGCCATCAACGGATTCGGCCGCATCGGACGCAATGTGCTGCGCGCACTCCTGGAGCGTGACAGCGACATCGAGGTCGTCGCCGTGAACGACCTCACCGAGCCCGCCACGCTCGCCCGCCTCCTCGCGTACGACAGCACGGCCGGCCGGCTCGGCCGCCCGGTGACCGTCGACGGGGACACCCTTGTCGTCGACGGCCACCGCATCAAGGTGCTGGCCGAGCGCGAACCGGCACAGCTGCCGTGGGCCGAACTCGGCGTCGACCTCGTGCTGGAGGCCACCGGCCGCTTCACGTCGGCCAAGGCCGCCCGCGCCCACCTCGACGCGGGCGCGCGGAAGGTCCTGGTGAGCGCGCCGTCCGACGGCGCCGATGTCACGCTCGCCTACGGCGTCAACACCGACGCGTACGACGCGGACCTGCACACCATCGTCTCGAACGCCTCCTGCACGACCAACGCCCTCGCGCCCCTGGCGGCGGTCCTCGACGACCTCGCCGGCATCGAGCACGGCTTCATGACGACGGTGCACGCCTACACGCAGGAGCAGAACCTCCAGGACGGCCCGCACCGCGATGCGCGCCGCGCCCGCGCCGCCGGCATCAACATCGTCCCGACCACCACAGGCGCCGCCAAGGCGATCGGCCTGGTCCTGCCGGGCCTGGACGGCAAGCTGTCGGGCGACTCGATCCGCGTACCGGTTCCGGTGGGCTCCATCGTCGAACTCAACACGACCGTCACCCGGGACGTGACGCGCGAGGACGTGCTGGCGGCGTACCGCACCGCGGCGCAGGGACCGCTCGCGGGCATCCTCGAGTACTCCGACGACCCGCTGGTGTCCTCCGACATCACGGGCAACCCCGCCTCGTCGATCTTCGACTCGGCCCTCACCCGCGTCGACGGCCGCCACGTGAAGGTGGTCGCCTGGTACGACAACGAGTGGGGTTTTTCGAACCGGGTGATCGACACACTCGAACTCCTGGCGGCCCGCTAATCGGACCCTCGTGTTCTCTCCAGCGTTCGATGGACGCGAAGGACTACATGAGTTGACCTCAATCCGGCGATCACGGGGCCATGGTCCGGCACCCCCCGGAGCGGCCGAGGAAGACCTGCTCCGGACATAGCGCTCGCAGGCAATGTTGGTTCACACAAGGCCGGCATTGCTGCGAGTCGCTTCGGCGCGCGTGCTGCCCTGCCCGGCGTGCAGGCGCGAGACGGCTCCTACTTTTCCTCAGACTTTGCCGCCTCAGCGTCCTGCGGCTGGGGCTCGCTCGTGGTGGTGGGTGTGGGCTGGGGTGTGTCAGGGGCGGTGTAGTAGACGGACCTGCCCTGCTTGGTGCGTTGGGCCTGGCCTTTGGCGACAAGGTTTTCGAGGGTAGTGCGCACGACGGTGGTTTTGATGCCGCGTTCGGGATGGGCCTGGCCGAGGGCGGCGGCGATTTCGCCGGAGGAGCGTGGCTCGTCGTGTTCAGTGAGGTGGTGGCGGATCAGTTCGATCAGGCTGGTCTGAGTCGGTGTTGAGGTGACGGCTTGGGACTGCCCGGTGGCCGGCTTGCGGGCCCGTGCGCGGCCGGGTGCTGCGGCGGCCTTTTTGGCCGGCGATTTCGTGCTCGTGCGGGAGGCGCCTTTCCTGCGAGGAGCGGGCTCGGTGGCTTGGTCGGGCGCGGCTGTGGGCTGGGCGGCAGTGGGGGTGATACCGAGGGCCTGTTGCATGTTCACCAGTACGGTGTGGTCGTGCTGCAAAGTGGCCAACTGGTGCTGCAGCGTGGCGATTTCGCCGCTGACGCGTTCTTGCTCTTTGAGGTTGCGTTCGAGGTCGCCGGTCACCTGGGCGGCGTACTGCGACGTCAGTTCAGTGGAAGCGCTGGTGTGCTCGGACATGAGGCTGGCCTTTCCATGAGTTCACGGCCGAGGGGCTTGTGGCGACCGTGGTGAGCCTGGGAAGTGGCCCGTGTGCGCTGCGCAGAAAAGTAGCCCATGAAGCTGGGAAGGACTTGATGTGGAGATAGTACGGACGGGTGGAGTGACTTGTTCCGCACGAGGGCGGCTTTTCTTCCGTCTGGAGCGCTCCGGGCCGTGCACCTGATCGGCCGCACCGGTGATCGCCCGTCACAAGGAACTCGACCGCCGCGGGGGCTTAGCGTCGCCATCGCCCCCCACGAGTCCTGCGGCAAAGCCCACATGTTCCGGTGAAGTCGTGCCAGGCGGCGCCGAAACATCACGGGTTCATCCTGCGGAAGTCCTGGTACTCGTCACAGACGATTCCCTGGTTGACCCAGCGTTGGGGTTCTGCGGCGAGGTCACGCTGGGCCTGGTGCAAGGCCTCCTCGGGGGTGGGCAGGACGGTGATTTTCCGTCCCCACCTCTCCTCCTCGGGGTCCAAGGGCGGGAACTCGGTGATATCGAGGAAGTTGTCGGTGCCGACGTCTTCGACATCACTCAAATAGATCGTCACGCCGGAGGAGCCGGGGCTGAGGGCGATCCAGCGAAGCCCTGGTTGACCATCGCGTTCGACCCTGCCGAGGAACTGCTCGATCTGCTGTCCGCGCCGGAGGGCAGCGAGAGCGAATGAGGGGATGAGGTGCCGCATGCAGATTCCTCTACTGGTGCTGGTCGGGCAGGCGTCCTGGGGCGATGTGATCAGCAAGGTAGATGAGCGTGGCCTGCGGGTCCATGCCGAGGGCGGCGGCGAGTCCGGTACCCGCTGAGGACGAAAAACACGTCGACACCCAGAAAGCCGCCGGGCAGCCAAGAGGGGGCCGACGTGGTACACGACGACGAGCACGACGGCCATCGCCCGGACGCCGTCGAGCCCGTGCAGATAGCCAGGGCGAGCGGGGGCGAGCTCATAGGCGGCGGGGATTCTCATCGCGAGGGTGCGTTGTTGCTCAGCGAATGCGCAAAACCCGCTTAGTTGTGCATTGGCCGTGTCTCGGTGAGCGGAGGGATTGTGCCGCGCCCGCGGCATGCGAAGGTGGCGATCAAAGAGAGCGCACCAGTCCGTGCAGCACGTGCGGCGTTGGCGAATTGATGTTCTGGTTTGATGCGCTGTGTGTCGCTACACGAACTGCGCATGACGGTGCTCGGCGGGGTCGGGGCCACGTTCCGGGCACGCCCGCTGGAGCTGGGCGGGCGACGGCAGCGTGCTGTCCTCGCCCTGCTGATCGCCGCCCGGGGCTCGGCGGTCACCCGGGACCGGCTGGTCGAAGGGGTCTGGGGTGGCAGGCCGCCGCAGCGCGCCGCCGCCTCGCTGCAGGCCCATGTCTCCCATCTACGGCGCTGTCTGGAACCGGAGCGGGAGGCGAGGGCGCGCGGGGGCGTCATCGTCAGCGAGCAGGCGGGGTACGCGCTGCGGCTGCCGGCCGACGCGGTGGACGCCTGGCGGTTCGAGGAGGCGCTGCGGTCCGCCGCCGTGCACACCGACGAGGGCAGGCCGTCCGAGGCCGTGTCCGTCCTGGAGTCCGGGCTCGCGCTGTGGCGGGGCCCGGCCTACGCGGAGTACGCCGACGAGCCATGGGCCCGCCAGGAGTCGGCCCGCCTCGCCGAACTGCGCGAACTGGCCCGCGAACGGCTGCTCGCCGCCCGCCTCGCCCGGGGCGAGGACGCCGTCCTCGTGCCGGAGCTCGAAGCCCTGGTTTCCCAGGACGCCCTTCGCGAGGAACGCTGGCGTCTTCTCGCCCTCGCCCTCTACCGCGCGCACCGCCAGGCCGACGCCCTCGACGCGCTCCGCCGCGCGAGGCAGCTGCTGCCCGCCGGACCCGGTGCCACCCCGGGGGCAGCCCTGCGCGACCTGGAGGCGGGGATCCTGGCCCAGTCGCCCGACCTCGACGCTCCTGCCCGTCGGGTGCCGGCCACCGCCTCCGCGTCGGCCGGCACGTCCGCCCCGCCCGGAACAGGACCGGCGGGACCGGTGCCGTACCGCGCCCCGCGGACCGACATGCTCGTGGACCGCGCCCTCCAGATCGCCGAACTGCACGACAGCCTGCGCTCGGCTCTGGACGGCAGACCCCACGTGGTGCTCATCGAGGGTCCGGCCGGCATCGGCAAGAGCCGCCTGCTCAGCGAGATGTCCGAGGCGGCGGCCGGGCAGGGGGTACGGACCCTGACCGCGAGGGGCAGCCAGCGGGAGAAGGACTACGGCTACGGGGCCGTACGCCAGTTGTTCGAGCGGATGGTGAGCGCCGGCGAGGAATCGCTCCTCAGTGGGGCCGCCGTCGCGGCGGGGGCGGTCTTCGGAGCCGTGCGGGGGCAGCAGCCGCAGAGTTTCGCGGTACTGAACGGGCTGTACGAGCTGACGAGGAAGCTGGTGGTCGCGGCAGGTCCGCTGGTGCTGGCCGTGGACGATCTGCAGTGGTGCGACAGCGGCTCGGTGCGGTTCCTGGCGTATCTCGCGGGTCGGCTGGAGGGGCTGCCGGTGCTCATCGCCGCCACGCTGCGGACGGGGGAGCCCCAGCAGGGCGAGGAGCTGCCGGGAACGTTGACGACGGACGCCTCGGTGGTGCGGATCAGGCCCACACCGCTGACGGCGGCCGGGGTCGCCGGTCTCGTGCGGCAGACGCTCGGCGAGGAGCCGCACGAGGAGTTCACCGCGGCCTGCCATCGCGCCACGGCCGGGAACCCGCTGCTGCTGCGGCAGTTGTTGCGGGCCCTGCACTCGCGCGGGACACGGCCCGATGCCGCGCACAGAGGGGAGGTCGCGGAAACCGGGGCGCGGGCGGTGTCCGGGCTGGTCCTGGGCCGCCTCGCGCGGCTGCCCGAGGGGGCACGGGCCGCGGCGCAGGCGGTGGCCGTGCTGGGGGACGGGGCGGCGACGCTCGCCGAGGTGGCGGCGCTCATACAGCGGCCGGAGGCGGAGGCGGCAGCGGCGATCGTGCCGCTCGTACAGGCCGAGATCCTGCGCGAGGGCCACCCGTACGCCTTTGTGCACCCCCTCGTCGGGGAGGCCATCTACCGCGAATTGCCTCCCGGAGAGCGGCAGTTGTGCCACGAGCGGGCGGCCGGTGCGCTGTCGGCCGCCGGCGCGCCGCCCGAGCGGACGGCGGCTCAGCTGTTGCTCGCCCCGCACCGGGGCGACCCGCACGTCGTGGACATCCTCTGCGCGGCGGCGCGGGAGGCGGCGGGCCGGGGTGCCCCCGACGCCGCCGCCACGTACCTCACCCGCGCGCTCGACGAACCGCCCGCTGCCGAAACCCGCCCCGAGGTGCTGCTCGGACTCGGCCGCGCCGAGACGCTCGGCAACGGCCCGGCCGCCGTGGAACATCTGCGCCAGGCGTACGACACCCTCGCCGACCCGGGCCGCAAGGCCGCGGCCGCCCTGCTGCTCGCCCGGATCCTGGTCTTCGCCGGCGGCCACGGCCAGGCGACCGAGTTCGCCCGCCGGGCGGCGGCGGAACTGCCCGCCGAGCTGAGCGACGAACGGCAGGGGCTGCTGGCGCTGGAGCGCATCAGCGGGTTCATGCACGGCCTGGACCCGAAGCTGTGGCGGACCGTCGAGGACCCGGTCGTCGAGGGCGAAGGCCCCGGCGCCCGGATGCTCGCCGCCAACCTCTCCCGGGAGGCCGCGTCGGACGGCAGCGACCGGACCCGGGCCGTCGAGCTGGCCCGCTTCGCCGTCGCCGACGGAGTGCTCCAGGCGGCCGGGGAGGAGATGCTCTGGTACACCGCCGGCATCGTGCTGCATCTCGCCGACGAGGAGGTGGGCGAGCTCTGGGACGCAGCGGTGGCCCGCGCCGTGGAACGCGGCTCGCTGTTCTCCGTCCTCGCCACGCATCTGTGGCGCGGCTTCACCCAGTGGAACCACGGGGCCCTGGACGCGGCACGGCGCTCACTGGAGACGGCGGTCGGGCAGTCGGAGATCTGGGGCCTGGCACCGGGCGCCCCGCAGGGCCGCACCTTCCTGACCGCCGCCCTGCTGGATCTGGGCGACACCGCCGCTGCCCGCGCCTGCCTGGAGCGGATGCGCGGCTGGATCCGGGGCGCGGAGGGCCGGCGGCTGCTGGGGGAGAGCGAGGCGCGGGTGCTGAACGCGGAGGGGCGGTATGAGGAGGCGCTCGCCGCCCTCGACGACGTACGGCACCTCCAGCCCGCCGTGGCCAACCCGGCGTGGTGGCCGTGGTCGCTGCTGCGCGTGCAGGCGCTCGCGGGCGCCGATCGGCGGACCGAGGCGCTGGCCCTGGCCGAGGAGCAGCTGAAGGTCGCCCAAGGCTGGGGAGCGCCCAGCACACTGGGGCGGGTGCTGCGGATCGCCGGAGAGCTCCGCGGGCCCGAGGGAGAGCCCGAACTGCGCGAGGCGGTCGCCCTGCTGGCGCCCGGTCCGGCGCGCCTGGAGTACGCCCGCGCACTGTACGCGCTCGCCGGGCACGCGCCGGAGGAGGAGGCCGCCGCCCTGCTGAGCCGGGGGCGGTCCATCGCGTCGGAGTGCGGGGCGACGGGTCTCGTGGCCGCCATGTCCGCCGTGGACGGGAAACGGAGCACGTGAAACCGGTGGTCAGGAGCAGTCGTACGTGAAGCTGGCCGAGGCCGTCAGCCGGTTCGGTGCGAGAACTTCGAGGGTGGCGGTGGCCTTCATCGTGCCGCGGCCGTCGAAGCTCCAGCGCAGGACGACCTCGGAGCGCTCGACGTTCCTGCCGACCTTCTGGTGGAGGACTTCGGAGGCCGTGCCGTCGCTGCGCTTCCAGCGGTAGTCGACGGTGCCGGGGTGCCCGTCGGTCTTCAGGACGCCGGTGACGAGGACCGTCTTCGCACAGTGGCCGACCTTTGGCGCGGTGACCGAGGCGTCCAGCACGTCGAGCGGTGACTCGGCCGCGCAGGAGCGCATGCCCACCAGGACGGCCACGACGACGGCGACCACCACCAGCAGGAACCGCAGCTCGCGCCGCCACCACGGCCGACGGCGCCGGACGCTCGCCCCCGACGCCGGGGCCGGGGTGAGCGTGCCCCGCCAGATGCCCGTCGCGCGGTCGTCGGCCGTGCCCGCCGCACCGGGCACCCCGGGCCCGAAACGGGTCTCCCCCTCGGCCCCTTCCGAAGGCGGGAGGTGGAGCGTCGCGGACGGATCCGCCGGTGGGAGGGTGGCGGTGAGATCGAGGTCGTCGGGGCGGAGCGCCGGATCGGTACGGGCGAACCGCAGTCGGGGGTCGTCGGAAGGTGTGTTCATCGGGGCGGGTCGCAATCGACGGGTGCGGCGGTGGACTGGAAGGAGCCGTTGCCCGAATCGGCGGCGGGGTCCGTGGTGACCTGGACGCCGAGGTAGTCGTAACGCGTCGGGATGGCGAAGGCGTGGGTGTAGCGGCCCGCGATCTGTGTCTTCCCCTCGGGCAGCGCGACCGGATCGGTGGCCACGACGGTTCCGACGGCGCCGGGCGAGTCGCTGACGTACCAGTTGAGGTAGAGCGTGCCGTCGGCGGCGCCGTCGGTCGTCACGCTGACGGAGGCCACGATGGTGCAGGCGGCCGAGGTCGGGCCGACCGCGTTGATCTGTACGGACTTCACGTCGAGGGTGGGCGCGGGTGCGGAGGTGCCTCCTCCCGTCGTCGTGCCGCCGCCGCTGGTCGTCGTGCCGCCGCCGGAGGTGCTGCCACCGGTGGTTCCCGTGCCGCCGCCCGTGGTGCTCGTGCCGCCGCCCGTCGTGGTCGTACCTCCAGCGCCGGACGATCCGCCGCCCGTGCCGCCCGTCCCACCGGACGCGGACCCGCCGGACGGTCCGTCCCCGTCGGGCGAGGCGCCGTCGTCCCCGGACGCCGACGCGGAGGGCGATCCGGTCCCCGACGGCGACGAGGAGCCGTCCGACGCCGAGGGGCTCCCGTCCGGGGAGTCGGCCGATCCGCTCGGACCGGTCCCGTCGGCGGATCCGTCCGACCCCGGACCGGACCCGGCCCCGTTCGTCGTGCGGTGCCCGGCACCCCCGCCCGTGGCGACCGCCGTCACCGCGACACCGCCGATCACCAGCACAACCCCGGCCGCCAGTCCGGCCAGCACCTTCGCCTTCCGGCCGGGCAGCCGACGGGCGCCCGGCCCGAGCGTGGTCGTGGCCAGGGCCGTCGTACCCGAGGCGGTACCGTCCGCCAGCGGGAAGAGGAGGAGCAACAGCGCGGCGAGCGCGGCGAGTTCGCGTCGGCCGCGCTCCTCCCACTCCTCGCCGTACGCGGTCGTGGCGACGGCCTCGAGCTCCTCGACGAACGCCGCCGCGCTCTCCGGGCGCTCCTCGGGCGTCTTGGCCAGACCCCTGCGGATCAGCGGGCGCACCGGCTCGGGAGCCAGCTCGTCCGGGATCGGCGCCTCGATGTGCTGGATCGCCAGCTCGGCCAGTGTCTGGCCGGGGTAGGGCTTCATGCCGGTCAGGCACTCGAAGAAGGTCGCGGTCGCCGCGTACACGTCGGTCGCCGGTCCGGCCTCCCCGCCGGTCCACTGCTCGGGCGCCATGTAGGTCGGGGTGCCCGAGGCGTTGGCGGCCACCCCGCTCGGCACGGCGATGCCGAAGTCCACGAGCTTGGAGGAGCCGTCGGCGGCGACCAGGACGTTGTCCGGCTTGTAGTCGCGGTGCACTACCCCCGCCGTGTGGGCGGCCGCGAGGCCGAGCAGTGAGCCCTTGAGGACGACGAGTGCGGCCTCGGGGGTCGTGGCGCCGTGCTCTCGGAGCAGCTTGCGCAGGGGTACGCCGTCCACGAGCTCCATGACGATGGCGGCGCCGCGCGGGCTCTCGACGTACTCGTACAGCTCGACGACATGGGGGGAGTGGAGCTCGCCCAGCAGCCGGGCCTCGGCGCGGAAGATCTCGCGGAAGGCGGGGTCGTCACGGAGCTGTTCGGCGAGGTACTTGATCGCCACCTGGGTGCCGGTCGTGTCGTGCGTGGCCAGGACCACCCGGCCGCTCGCCCCGGAACCCAGTTCCTTGATCTGTGTGTAGCCGGGGACCGCCCACTGGTCCTGGTCCCCGGCGCGTATCGCTTCGCTCATGTCTTTCGCCCCCCGGCCCGTCCCCCGGGCCGCCCCCGTTCGTTCTGCGTGGTGTGTCTGACGCGTGGTACATCTGATTCGGTTGCGGCCTGGATGATGCTCCACCGGTCTTGCGAACCGCTTGCAAGCCGATCGCAAGTCGGCCGCCGGATGCTCGTCCGACGGCCCGTCGTACGCCGGTCACACAGGGGGGAATCGGCGTCCGACGGCGTCCTGAGTGGTGTCACCGCAGGTCAAGGCCTGCAGGGACTGCTGGGCACGCGCATGCTCGAGACGGGCCCGGCCGTCGGCCAGCAGGGCGAGCGCCTCCCGGAGTTCGGGTCCGCCGTCGGGCCCGCGTGCCTCGCCCAGCAGCCGCAGCACCCGGCCGACGGTGCCGGGCGCGCCCCACCTACGGGCCATCAGCAGCTGTTCCCGCGCCAACTTCTCGGCCCGCTCCCGCTCACCCAGCCCGGTCAGCGCCCGTACCCGCAGCAGTTCCCCGTCCCACCACACCGGGTTCGCCACGGCCGGCTGGAGATGCCGTACGCCGTCGAGCACGGCCAACGCCTCCGCATACCGGCCCTCGGCGATCAGCACCCGCGCCTCACTCTCCTCGCGGAGCCGCGCCCCCTCCGCGCCCGCGGCCCGCGCCCTCATCCGCTCCAGACAGGCACGCGCACCGACGGTGTCCCCGAGGTCCAGCAGCACCCCGGTCAAAAACGCGCGACACTGCGGGGCACCGGGCGTGACCCCCCACGCGCCGAACTGTTCGAGCGCGGTCTCGAGCGACCGGCGGGCCTGGGGCAACTCGCCGTGTCGCCACTGCGTGAACCCGTTCCACAGGTGCGCCGACAGCGTCCCGATCAGTGACCCCCGCTGCCCGGCGTACGTCAGCGTCTCCTCCCACAGCAGCCTGACGTCCTCGTCGGCCAGGTGCAGCACGACGCCCGCCGTGCACCACGAGAGCACCTTTCCGCTGCGCAGCAGTACCCGGTCGGTGAGCGCGAACCGGGCCGAGGCGACGGCCGCGGCGCGGTCGAGCCCCCACACGGTGGCGTCCCTCGCCGCCTCGGCGGCGAGCATGCGGGCGCCGGGCCCGTCCCCGATGGGAGGCGGCGCCGCGACGCCGGGGCCGCTGGTGCCCACGGTGTACAGCCCGTGCGCGAAGGCGCCGAGCCGCGCCAGAGCCAGCAGCCCCTGCCGCTCGTCGGCCGTATCGTCCGCGGCGGCCCGCCCGGTGGGCAGCTCCGCCGCCGCCCGGGCCGCGAACTCGGCCGCCTCACCTGGTTTTCCGGTGTAGATCAGCGTCTGCGCGAGCAGACGCGCGGCGCCGACCCGCAGGGGCGACATCTCGTACGCCTCCCGCAGGTGACGGGCCGCCGCAGGCCCGTCTACGACGGCTTCGGCCCGCCCCAGTTCCAGCAGCACCTCGGGCCGCACGTCCCGCGCGGGCGGCTCGAGCAGCGCGCGGGTGAGCAGGGTGGCGGCCGCGTCGTTCGCGCCGGCGGCGCTCGCGCGAGCCGCGGCGGTGCGCAGGACGCCGACCACCCAGGGGTCGCCCCGATAGGGGACCAGGAGCAGATGCGAGGCGGTCCGCTCCTCAGCCGCACCGGCACGGTCGAGGAGCCGTGCCGCCCTCTCGTGCAGGGCCGGACGCTCACGCGGCGAAACCGTCCGCAGCACGGCCTCGCCGGCCAGGGGATGGACGAAAGTCAACGGGTACTGGTCACGGACCACTTCGGCCCGTACGAGAGCCGCCGTCGCCGTGGCCACGTCCTGCTCGGACAGTTCCGTGAAGGCGGCGACCGTCGGCAGCGAGGCCCCACCGTCACCGCTGCCGCCGTCGAGAACCGCTACCGCCCGTACGACGGCCGTGGCCGCGGACGGCAACCGGTCCAGCACGGTGAGCACGAGGTCGGAGACGGCACGGACGCCCGACTCCTCCACGGCGCGCAGGTCCGCCCCCGCCCCCGCCGTCTCCAGCGCCCCGAGCACATGTGTCAGCAGCAGCGGCAGCCCGGCCGACACCCGGTGACAGGCACGTTCGACCTCGCCGTCCACCGCGGCGCCAAGCAGCCGGCGCACCAGCCGGGCGGCGCCCGCCGCACTCAACGGCCCGGGCCGGATGTGCACCACCGTCGGGTCCTGCACGATGTCGGCCAGCACCCGCTCGTTCTCGCGCCGGGCAGCAGGCTCCCCGGCGCGCAGTGCGGTGACGACGAGGACCGGCAGGGTCTGGATACGCGGCAACAGATAGGCCAGGAAACGCAGGGATGCCGTATCGCACAACTGCAGGTCGTCCACGAGGAGGAGCAGGGGTCGCCGTGCGGGGTGGCCGTCGGTGACCAGGCGCTCGACGATCCGGTAGAGCCCGTGCAGGACGTGGAAGCTGTCGGGCCCGTCGGCGGCCTGCCCGTCGAACACCGGGGTGGCAGCGGCCGGTAGCGTGCCGTCGTGCCCGGCGACCGTCTCGCCGAGCAACCGGCGTACCACGTCGTGGGGATCGTACGGGCGGGTTCCGGCGGAAGCCTCCGCCTTCGCGCAGCCCTCCGGACCGTCACCGAGGTCCAGCACCCGTACGCCCCATTCCCTGCCCAGCCGCCCCGCCTCTGTCAGCAGTGCGCTCCGGCCGATTCCCGCAGGGCCCTGCACACACACCAGCCCGCCGTGGCCCGCGACCACGTCCGACAGACATTGCCGCAGCTCGGCCAACTCCCTTTCCCGCTCGATGAGTTGGCCGAACACGAAGGCGGGCACAGCCGCGGGTGCGGACGTGGGCGGAGCAGACGGCAGGGGTGCGTCGAGACGCGGCGCGTGGGACAGGACCTCGGCCTCGACGCTGCGCAGGGCGGGGCCGGGGTCGATGCCCAGCCGGTCGGCGAGGGTGCGCCGTGCGCGGCGGAGTACGGAAAGGGCTTCGGCCTGGCCATGGGCGCGGTAGTGGGCGAGGGCCAGCAGGGACCAGCGTTCCTCGCGCAGGGGTTGTTCGGCGACGAGGTCCTCGGCTTCGGTGAGCAGCGCCTCGGTGCGCTCCCCGCACTCCAGGCGGGCGGCCAGTAGCCGTTCCCGTACCACCTCACGCAGTTCTCCCAGGCGCGCCGCCTCCGTCCGCGCCCACGGCCCGTCCGCGAACCCGGCGAAGGCCGGACCTCGCCAGAGAGCGAGCGCCTCGGTGAGCAGGAGCACCCTCTCCGTCGGCAGCACGGACTGCCCGGCCTGCTGGAGCAGCGCTTCGAACCGCCAGGCGTCGACCTCGTCCGCGGCGAGACGGATCGCGTAACCGGCGCCTTCCCGCACGATGACACTGCTGCGGGTACCGGCCGGCCGGGCCGGTTCCAGTTGCCGTCGCAGCCGCGAGACGTACGCCTGCAGAGCACCGACCGCGCTCGGCGGCGGCTCCTCGCCCCACACGACGTCGATCAGCCGGTCGCCCGTGACCACGGCGCCCCGTGCCAGCACCAGCAGCGCGAACACCGCACGTGGCCGGGGCCCGCCCAGGCTCAGGGCCCGTCCGTCGTGCGTCACGGTCAATTCACCAAGGACACCGACCCGGAGACCGGCAGCCCTGCGGGGATCCGGTCCCAGGGCGCCCGGTCTCGGCCCCTCTCCGGCGGCGTGCTCCATACGTCCCCACTCACTGTCGACCGTTCGACCGATTGGACCATGCCAGGGAGTCGACGGACATGCCCTGTTCGCATTGGTTTGGCCGCCGTCCAGTGCCCATCGCTCGCTCGCCGAGGTGATGTTCCCGGCGCCGAGCCGAAAAGCAGGGACAACATGATCGAGGCGTGGCTCATCCTCGGCCTGACTGCGCCGGTAATCGGCCCGCTGGCTGTCACCGGTCGACCGCGGGAAGGCGGGCAGCGAACACCACCTGATCTGCGACGGGAAGGGCACGCGGGTCAAAGTCGTCACCACCGTGGCCAACGTCAACGACGTCACCCAGACCCTGCTTCTGGTTGACGGCGTCCCGCCCGTCGCCGGAAACCCCGGCCGCCCACGCATGCGCCCCGATGTACTCCTCGGCGACAAGGGCTACGACAGCAACCCCAACCGGCGCGGACTGCGCAAGCGCCGCATCCTGCCGGTGATCTCCCGCAAGGGGCGCCCCCAACATCAAGGGCCTGGGCAAGCTCCGCCACGCCGTTGAGCAGGCCCTCTCGCTCTTGCACCACTCCAAGCGCCACGGCCGTGCGCTGGGAACGACGCCTCGACCTGCGCGATGCCGTCGTCTCTCTCGCCTGCGGCCTCATCTGCTCGAGAAGCCTCAAGAAGGTCCGCAGCAGGGGGCTCTGCTACGGGACAACCGCGCCTGCACCACCACCCCGCCAACAACCAGCGCAGCGGCCTGACTCGGTCATCAAGTGAGATCCTGGAGGACTCGGACCTGCTCGTGTTTCGTACGGGCCGAACGACCGTCAGCGCGTCGTGGGAGCTACTCGGTACTTGGTACGTCGATGTCGAGGACGCCCCCACCCCAGAGGCCGCCGACCAGCTCGTCTGCGACATGGCCCGCCAGCTCGCAGAAGCGACGGGCCGGCAAGCCCTCCACTACCGGATCACCGACTGACGAACACTCGTCCCCCTGCTGCCCTCGAGACCAGCCTCGCGCTTGACTCGGCCATTGAGACTCCACCCGACCCCGTGGGCACCCCACCATCTCCTGCGACGAGCGGCTCGACCTCCTGCGCAGCCCGCGCGCGTTACCGAAACAGCAGCGTGAAACCCTGGTGCTGCGCTGCCTGTTCGACCTGCCCTAGGAGCACGTCGCTGACGTCATGGGCGTACGGCCCAGCTCGGTGCGGGGCCACGTATCCCGCGCACTGTCCCGCCTCGCCCAGATGTACGACGAAGGAAGGGGGATGCACATCAGCGTCGAAGAGCGGCTGGAGCAGCAGCTCCGCGCCCTGGCGCCCTGGTGCGTCAGGTCGGCCCCGAGGCGCCGACGGTCGAGTACAAGGAACAGATGGCCGATACCGTCGCCCGGGGGTTGCGGAGCTGGCCAACACCTACGGTGGTCCCCTGCTGATCGGCGTCACCGACAAAACCCGGGTCGTCCGGGGTGTCAAGGAGATGACGATCGACTCGGTGGCTGAGCACTGCCACGCCAAGATCGAACCGCCCTGGGTGCGCGAGATCATCTCGGTCCCTGTAGGCCAGGGTTCAGACCTGTACGTGCTCGTCCTTCGTGTTGTTCCCGGCCTGCACCCGCGCCCGCTCCTGGTGGACGGCGTCGCCCATGTACGAGACCAACCAATTGACTGACCATCGACAACGGCGTCATGTATGCGTTCTGATAGCCCGTATGGCGTGGCATTGCAGCTCTACCGCTCGGCGGTGTCGTCCTCACTGCCAATCTCGTAGATCCGTTCTTGAAGCCGTTCAGCGGCCCAGTCCAGCCCGACGCCCAGGTCAAACCAGTGCCGGTCCTTGCGGACTCCGGGCGGTGAGAGGTTCACCGCCGCCCAGGAGAACACCCCCAGGAGGCTGGAACGCCCGTGCTGCGTGGTGCGCACGGACAACGCAAACGGCGCGGCGAGTGCTGCGCGGGTGACCAACATGACCTGCTCGTCCTCAGAATGTCGACGCCCACCCGTGAGAAACCGAGGCGTTTCAAGGATCTTGACCCACTCGACCACTGCGTCTGCCACCTGGGCGCGCAAGGACTCTTCGATGCCCTGCCGGACGGCGGTCGCGGGATCATCGCCGAGCCAGCCAAGCCAGTGATCAGGATCCGTGAGCTTGCTGAAGTCGTCCTGTGGCACCCCGTGACGGGGATTCTCCTGGTACTCACCTGTCAGTTTCCCGCTGCTGTCCACCAACCACGCGCCGCGGATTGCCTCGGGAGGTACGTAGCCGTTCGGGTCGTCGATATACGTCGGGTCGATCTCGGCGACGCTGCCACCGGGATTCTCAGCAGCCGCAGCCAGCAGCGCCGGCTCGTTCGGTATGCCCTTACGTCGGCTTTGCGAGCCAAAACGCCCCACGTTCCCACCCTCACCGTTGCCTGCCCAGTTGACCGCGATTGTGCCGCACCGGTCAGGACCGCATGAGGGGGGTGTGCGTGACGGCAACGGGTGGGTGGGGAATCTCAGCGAGCAGGTCTGTCCCAAGCCCAGGCAAGGGGTGGGGATCTTTTTCATCAGGCCCCATCACCGTTCGCCCGGTCTGGCGGTGCTTGCTTGGGGTGCTGGCTGTTCGGGCGGTGGGTAGCTTTCGGGGATGGTGAAGAAGGCGAAGAAGCGGCCGTCGTCGACTGGGTTGGTGCGGGTGACGAAGCGGAAGGTGATGGACGGCTTACCCGGGCCGGGGGTGCGGATTCGGTACGCGGTGCCGGAGGAGGCCGGTGCGGTCACCGCGCTGCTGAAGACGGCGGCGGACGGCCTGGAGACGGGCCATCTTGAGGCGCTTGCCGAAGGGCGGTGCGGGACGTGGCTGTTGGACGGGCTCGCGGGCGCGAGTCTGGTCGAGCCTCTCGTCCGGGCGGCGGCGGCCGGCGAGATGCAGTCGGCGGCGGCCGCGATGTCGCTGCCGCTGGTCGCGCAGGACCGGGAGGGCCAGGTCGTCGGTGCGCTGCTGGGCGTGCCGTCCGGCACGGTCATCTCGACGGTCGCCCGGCTGCCGGGCCACGACCAGCACGCCCTGCTCTCGATGGTCAAGTACGCGAAGATCAAAGCGGTCGCGGTGAGTGAGGACGCCCGGGGGCGCGGGATCGGGGCCGCGTTGTTGAAGCGGTGCGTACAGCTGTACTGGCAGCTCGACTACATGCTGCTGTTCGGCGGGTTCGAGACACCGCGCGGGCTCGGGCCGTACTACACGCGCCGGGGCTTCACCGTGCTGCGGCCCGGGCAGACGATCGACGTCGGCACCGTGCTCGCCGGCGTGCCGATCCAGCTCGGTGCGGGACCGGGCGAGACGCTCTTCCACCGGTGGCGCGGCCGCGTCAGGTGACCGGTGACAATCCGTCACCTGCGGCAGGTCGTGGCGGGCGTCGGCCGTGGCGAAGGCCCTGGTGAGCCCGGCCATGAGGGCGTCGTCGATGCGGTAGCGCCGGGCTCGCTCGCCCGCTGGAGTGGGGGCTGCACCGGACTGATGCCCGGCCCGTCGGCAGGGGCGGGCACCCATGCCGCCCCGGAGGGGCCCATGCTTCCGACGCATCTGTATCCGGCCACGGACAGAGAGACCGGCCACGCGGGGTGGTGACCACTGTCCTTGATCTGTGACGGTCCCACCTGGCACAGGTCGTAACGCCCGTCCATCGGCGTCCAGCCTTTCCATCTCGGGCACGAAGTCGCAGGTCAGGGCCTTCAGGTCCGGGAGAGTCCGCCCAGTTGGTGACAGCTGTGTGATGGCGGGTGATACGGCGGAGTCCGTCGGGAACCGACCGGAGCACCTTGCCGAGCCAGGCGCTGTGTTCGGTGCGCTCGGCCGGGCCAGAGGCGGACCGGGCAGGCTGTGCGAACACGGCGGCGTGATCGGTGGGGTCGGCCGGATCAGGGGTCGACAGGGCACGAATACCGGCGGACACCGCGGTGTCCGCCGGTGTGGAGAACGCGTCTGGGCCGCCGAACAGTCAGGCCAGTGAGGCGCTGCGGTTCGGACAGGAGGGCGCCGAGCAGGGCCTGCTCGGCGTAGTGCACCGGCGGACCTCCATACGGCCGGCGGCGAGATCGGAGACGCCTGGCGGACGAGCGGCTGGTCGACCAGGCCAAGACGCTTGCCCGCCATCGACCACGCCCGGCACGGCGGGGGAGGTGGTCAGCCCGGGAATCCGACTGGAGAAGATCCATACGGTATAGCGCGCGACATCGGTCTGGATCGTCAACTGAACAACTCGAGTTCGGGTTTTGTAGGCCCAGCCGTTCTACTCCATGCCGATGTCCCGGGCCCCGAGGACTGTGAGGGCGTGGTTCCAGCCGGGGCCGGCGAACAGGTCGAGGATGATCCGCCTCACGAGGCTGGCTCGGAACTTTCCTGTACCGGCTCGGCTTCGCCACGGCAGGCCAAGGGAGAGCAGCCGTCGACCATGCCGTGCCCCAGCTCCTCCGCATCGGTTCGGGCGTCCAGTTGCTGCTGGCGGGCGGCCGATTCGGCGGCAGTGACGTGGCCGATCGGGGCCTGGGCGAGCGGTTCCCGGGAGCGGTGCAGGAACGCCTGCCCGAGCAGCCGACCCGCCGCACGAAGGCACTCCCCGGTGCGAAATACTCTCCCGATGAGTTCACGCACCTCCCCGATCAGCCAGCCGATCACGATACGGAGGGCCGTCGCGCGGGATGCCAAACGGCTCACGCGGCTCGTGCGTGGCTCAGGCGCATACGAGGGTAAGTACGCAGCCGCAGTCGCGGGCTACCGGGTCGGTCCTGATTACATCGAGGCCCACCGCGCTTTTGTGGCCGTCGGCGCTGACGAGCATGGAGACCGGGTCCTCGGGTTCTACTCGCTCGTCCTCGAGCCACCGGAGCTCGACCTGCTGTTCGTCGCCGATGAAGCGCAAGGACGGGGTATTGGGCGGCTGCTTGTCGCGCACATGCAGTCCGAGGCCCGTGCCGCCGGGCTCGACCGTGTCAACGTCGTGTCGCATCGTCCCGCCGAGGACTTCTACCACCGCGTTGGTGCGGTGCGGACCGGGACCGTGTTTGCGAACCCGCCCGCCGTGCCGTGGGACCGTCCCGAATTCGAGTTTCGCATTCCTTCGGAATGACGCGGTCTGCCGGTTCGCATGGCACCGGCTTCGCCTGCATGGTGGCCGGCATGCAGGAGATTCGGTAACTGGCGTACGGGTGTGTTGACTGGCATATGACGGTCGTGGTCCTGGGGTGACGATGCGCACCCTCGCCGTGCGACGACCGGGGTTCCGCAGGGCGCGGACGCCGGTGCCGCGGAGCCAGAACCCGGCGCCGCGTCCGAGGACTGGCCCGGGCTCGCCGTCGCGCAGCTCCAGCTGCACCCGCCCGCGGGTGACGACGCCGAACGCGTCGCGCCATTCCGCGGCGACCACCGCGACACGCGCGCCACCGGGGAGCGAGAGCGTCCCCATCGGGACTATTCCGTGCCGTCTGCCGGCAGGCGCTCCGGCAGCTCGAGTCGCGGGAACTGGTCGTCGTGGAACGTGAGGATCTCGGTGATCGCCCCACCGGTGATGCGCAGGACGTCGATCGTCAGCGGCAGGTACGCGCCCTCCCGCTTCTGCCAGTGGTAGAAGGCGACGGCGGGCTGCCGGTTCACGGAGGTGAGGACGGCGTGCAGGCCCTTCATACCCTCGAAGCCGCTCTCGACCCAGTAGTTGACCACCGCGTCGCGGCCTACATACAGGCCCGGCGTGGGCGGCATCGAGCAGCGGACGTCGTCCCGCAGCAGTGCGGCGAGCCTGTCGACGTCCGTGGCCACGCTGGCGTCGGTATAGCGGCGCACCAGCTCGCGCGTCCCGGCGTCCTCCTCGCCGCCGGTCCAGTCCTGCCGCTCGGCGGGCAGGTGCTCCCGCATGCCGGCGCGGGCTCGCTGCAGTGCGCTGTTCACGGAGTTGACGGATTCCCCGAGGAGCTCCGCGACGCCCTTCGCCGGCCAGCCGAGCACGTCCCGCAGGATCAGCACCGCCCGCGGGCGCGGCGCGAGGTGCTGGACTGCGACCAGGTACGCCAGCTCGATCGTCTCCCGCGCGACGGCGACGGCCTCCGGCTCGTCCGCGTCGCCTGCCGGCAGCTCGTCGAGCAGCCGGTCCGGGTAGGGCTGCAGCCACAGCACCTCGCCGCCGGTCGCAGGCTCCGGGCGGCGTTTGGCGAGCAGGTCCAGGCAAGCGTTGGTGGCGATCCGGTACAGCCAGGCCCGGAACGACGACCGCCCCTCGAAGGTCTCCCGCCGCCGCCAGGCACGGAGGAACGTCTCCTGCACGGTGTCCTCGGCGTCCTCGAACGACCCGAGCATCCGGTAGCAGTGCACATGCAGCTCCCGCCGGTGCCGCTCCGCCAGCCCCGAGAACGCCCGCTCGTCGAACTCGCCCAGACCGCTCCCGCCCAGCTCCTCCAGCCGCGTGTCCGCACTCATCACGTCATCCTTCCGCCTCGTCGTGTCCCGTCGTAGGTGTGACGGGTGCGGGCGCGAAAACTCATCACCAGGGTCGGTCGGCATGGCTGAGCGTTTTTTCGTCCTTGGCAGGTCGGGTTTGCGACGTGGTGTGCCGCCCAGCTGGACAGTGTTGACCGGGAGGACAGCTTCGACACCGCCTCAGGTGCGGCCAGCGGCCTGACCTGGCTGCGCCCCCGCTATGCCCAGGTCCTGCCCGGGGCGGGGACGGGCCTGGGCGCCCGGGCCTTCTTCCATCTGCTCGGTGCCGAGAAGGGACCTCGGCTCCGGCCGCACCCCGGAGCCGAACATCGCTTCACGGCTTCCTACCCGAACGAGGGTCTGCCGGCCCGGATCCAGGGCGGCCCGGTGGAGCGCCGGAAGGACCTCCAGAACCGGTCGGCCACCTACACCTTGGAGGATCACGACAGCCCTGACCTGATGGCCGTCGTCTGTGACATCGCCGCGGAGAAGGACGGGACGGTACGACGTCGGCGGGCTGCCGCGCTGTTGCGGGTGCTGGGACGCTCCTGGGGTGCCTTGTCCGAGCACCATAGGGTTCGCGCCGTCTCGGACTACCAGACGTGGAACTCCTGTGGGGAGACGGACGGCTTCTGGCTGTGGCAGCTGAAGACCACGGCTTGGCTGGACAACCAGGACGGCGAGCCGGCTGCTCCCTGCGGCCTGCGCGAGCGTACGACCAGTACTGTCGCCGTCTACGGCGCGGACAGTGCCGGATTCCTGCACCCCGACCTCCAGCGGGCGGTGGGCAGGCAAGGAGAGGTACTGGTCGCTCTGGGCGTTACCGGCGAGCCGGGCATGGCCGACCTCTTGGAAGCACTGTGCCGACTGCGTGACCGGGAGGCCGGTGCCGCGGTCCATCCGGCGGCGCAGCTCTTGTACCGGGCGCTCGCCGAGCAATTGGCCACCCACCGGGGCAAGGACGCAGCACGGGTGACCGCCGATGTTGTGCGTGCTTTCGGGCAGGACCGCGGACTGGTTCTCACCACTCTGGGCTGGCGCCGGCCGGGCGCCTGCTTCCGTGGCCTCCCGGTTTTCGGCCAGTGGGCCGCCTTCGCCCCGTCCTTCAAGGGCAGCGACGTCCTCTGGGAGACCCTCGGAGTTCCGGAGGCAGGTGCGGAAGACGCGGTACGAGTTGTCAGGGATGTGACGCGTGAGGGGAGGGAGAGGCGGGACGTGCTGGCGCCGGTCGACGCCGAGGCCGAGACCGTGATGCGTGAGCCCCTGCAGATGCTCGCCGGAACAGCGGGCGAACGGCCAGAGAGGGTGACAGCCTCCCTCGTGGGGAGACTGCCGTTGCGCACGAGCCAGGGGTGGACCAGCAAGCGTCCGGTATACGCGGCTGACGCGACGTTGGCCGAGGCATTGGGCTCCCAGATCCCTATGTGGCTGCCGGGCGCGGAACTCGAACAGTTCAGGGCGCTCCTCGGACCCTTGCGGGTGACCGAGTTGGGAGCGGCGGACATCACCTTCCGTCCCGCGGAGGACGCGCCCGTCGACAAGGAAGCGACCGACCTGGTGCGTGATGCGCTGGATCTGCTCCTCGAGGACCTCCAGCGCAACGCCCTCGCCGTTGCGGGATCGCTCGATTGCCCCTGGGAGAACCTGGCCGAGCTCGAGGTGCGGATCACTTCGTCTCTGGAGTGCATGGTCACCCTCCCCGGCGGGGAATCGGCTCAGGGGCCGGTGCGTACTGCTCTCGACTGGGACGCCCGCACGCTGTGGACGGTGGACCGCGAGCTGTTGAGGCGGCCGTCGGAGGCGGGCCGGGCCATCGTGACTCGCTTCACCGAAGACCGGCGCCAGGTCGCCAACTCCTGGGCGGCCGCCTACGACGAGGCGGAACGCGGACGAGAGGCGGTGCGGCTCGAGCTGGCCGAGGAGCGGGTCGCACAGAGCCAAGCTGCGACGGATGCCGAGCGTGCCCAGCGACTCGCGCAACCACTCGCATCGCTCCCGCAGTGGAGACCGAAGTCAAGACGGCCCAGAACAAGGAAGGCGCCCGGCCGTCCGCGCCGGCACCCCTGCCGCCGGTGACTGTCCGCCCGGCCCTGGTCGTACCGCTCCCGACACCGCGAGAGTTCGCCGATCCGGCACCTCTCCGCATCACCGGCGTCCGCCGGACCACCCAGGCGTCGTCGTCCGCTGGCGGTGTGTCAGGGGTCGGCGGAGGGCCACCCGCCAGAGCCCACCTCACCCCGCCCGCACACGCACCGGCCCTGTCCGCCCCGCGTCCGGTGCCCCCTGCGCCCAACATCGACCGCCAGGAGATGGTGGCTCTGGACCTCCTGCGCAAGGTTCTGGGCACGGAGCAGGAGCCGGAATGGTTGCGCGATCTGCGGCACCGGCACGGCGTGGGCGCCAACGCCGTGGACGGGCTCGATCGGTTCTACGAACTGAAGACGACCTACGGACCCGAACAGGACACGGTGACCCTCACCGCGAAGGAATGCGAACGGGCCACCTCGGGAGCCGAGTTCTTCCTCGTCGTGGTGTCCGGACTCGCGGCGGACTCCGATCCCGTCCTGCGCCTCGTCCCGGACCCCCTGCACCAGCTCCGGATCCGCCCGAACAGAAACGTAGTGCTCACCGGGATCAAACAGTCTGGAAGCGTCATTGTCGAATTCGGCGCAAGCGAGGGGCCGGAGCTTTCTTGACTCTCCTTACTGGGACAGTAAGCCGAGCAGGCGGCGCAGGACCACGGCCTCGCCCGTGCTCGTTGGTGCAGTGCACGGCAAGTATTTTCGGGGTGCAGCAATGAATGGACGTCAGTTCCTCAATTCCACCACTTCGCTGACCTGGGGAAATGCGATACAGGAGTAGGAGCGGCCGACGATGCCGGGTTGGTCTGGCCCGGCATCGACGATTCGTCGCCGTCTCGCATGCCCCAACCGGCCGGTGTGCGAAGACGAAACCGTGCGGCCGTTCGTCGGCACCGGCCTTCAGCGGATGATCGAGGTCAGCACGTCCACGCCCAGATGCATGAGGCGGTCGGTGTCCAACCGGTGGTAGATCTGTCGGCCGTCCCTCCGGGAGGTCAGCAGGCCCACCTCGCGCAGCCGTCCGAGGTGCCGGGAGACCTGGGGCAGGGTCATCCCGGTCCGTACGGCCAGGTCGGACGTGGTGATCGGTTCGTTCACCAGGTGCCGGCACAGCGACAGTCGGGCGGGGTCGGAGAGGATCGCCAGTCTGAGCCGTACCTGTGCCAGCGTGGCCCGTTCCACTTGAGCCGTGTTCTCGACGGGGAAGTGCACGACGAGCGGGTACGGCGGATCGTCCTTGACGATCAGATGCGGTCGGGAGTGCGCGGACGGTACGAGCAGGCAGCGACGGCCGCGCAGGTCGGCCCGTAGCGACTGCAGCTTGTCGTAGACGACAGCCGGCGGGTTGTTGCGGACGACGGCGTTCGGGCTGAGTGAGGCCAGTGCCTCGGGGAGCGGCAGTGCCTGGACCCGGGCCCGCAGGCGGGTGCATTCACTCTCCAGCCGGTGCTGTACCCGCGCCCATTCGGCGTCGAAGAACTCGGCGGCGCAGCGCCGCAGCAGCTCCAGCAGCCCTGTTCGCATCCGCTCCGGGGCCTGGAGCAGGCTACGGGCCAACTCACCGCGGCTGAACGAGCGCCGTTCGCTGGAGACCGTGTAGGCGTCGCGGACCGCTTCGTCGGTGAGCAGGTCGCGGGTGTCGAAGACGCCGCCGTGCACACTCGGGGCGACGCCCAGCACGAAGTCGTCCAGCGGGAGCGCCTCCAGACGGTCGAGTTCCTGCTCCAACGTCCGTCCCAAGGGTGGTTCCAGGGGCATCAGCAGACGGCAGCGGCGCCGGGTCCACAGGGGCGCGTAGACCGCGATCAGGCTCTGGGACTCCGGAGACAGATCGGTGCGTACGCGTTCCAGCCACGGGCGTACGTCGAGGTGGTGCTCGGGCTCGGCGATCGAGTGGAGGCATGCCATCAGCTCGGCCAGCGGTGAGAGGCCGACGGCCACGTCCGCCGGAACCGCGCCCTGCAAGGTGATGACCACGGCCATGCGGCGCAGCGTACAGCGGATGATTGTCGCGTGTGCGGTAAGCATTGCCGCCGCTGTCGGTTGGCCGACCTAGGCTGCGTCCAATTCCCGCCGCTCAGAGCAGTCGTCGATTCCGCTCCGAGCAGTCCGAGCAGCGAGAGGCTCCGGCCGATGCACCTTTTTCTGCAGACGTTCTTCAACCCCGACGAACTACTCAAGGCGTTCCCCGTCCTGCTGACCGAGGGCCTGCGCAACACCCTGCTGATCGCCGGGCTGGCGATCGTCTTCGGTGTCGTGCTCGGCGTGCTGCTCGCGATGCTGCTGTTGTCGCACCGCCGGTGGGTGCGGCTGCCTGCACGGATCTACGTCGACGTGTTCCGCGGTCTTCCGGCGATCGTGACCGTCAGCCTGGTCGGCCTGGGCCTGCCGTCGGCCGGGATCCGGCCGTTCGGCCGGGATCCGCTCGGGTACGCGGTCCTCGCCATCGGCCTCATATCGGCGGCCTACCTGGCGGAGATCTTCCGGTCCGGCATCCAGGCCGTTCCGGCCGGGCAGCTCAGCGCGGCCCGCAGCCTGGGCATGTCCTATCTCACCGCGATGCGGGTGATCGTCGTTCCGCAGGGCGTACGGAACGTGCTGCCCGCGCTGGCCGGCCAGTTCATCATCGACATCAAGGAGAGCGCGCTGGTGTATCTGCTCGGGCTCGGCCTCGGGCAGCGCGAGCTCTACTTCATCGCGCAGGAGCGGCAGGCGGCGACGTACAACTCCTCCGCGCTCGTGGCCGCCGGTGCCTGCTATCTGATGCTCACGATCCCGCTCACCTTCCTGGTCAACCGGCTGGACCTGCGCCTGCGCACCGGCGGGCGGAAGACGAACAAACCCGCGGCAACTCCGGCTGTGGGCACGCCCGCCCCGTCCGTGATGGAGGTCTGAACCATGGCCAAGACGCTGTCCGAGAAGAACTCCCTTACCGACCAGGCGGGGACGGCCACCGCGGCGGCGGTCGCCGTGCGCGACCTGCACAAGCGCTATGGCGAGGTGGAGGTCCTGCGTGGTGTGGATCTCGATGTCGCCGCGGGCGAGACCGTGTGTGTCATCGGCCGGTCCGGTTCGGGCAAGTCCACCCTCCTGAAGTGTATGAACCTGCTGGAGCCGCCGACGGCGGGCGAGATCCGCCTGGGCGGCGACCTGATCACCGGTCCCGGTGTGGACGTCGACGCGATCCGCACCCGGGTGGGCATGGTCTTCCAGCACTTCAACCTGTTCCCGCACCTGAGTGTCCTGCACAACGTGACCGTGGCCCTCCGCAAGGTCCGCAGGATGGGCAGGGAGGCGGCCGACACCGCCGCCATGACCCAGCTGGATCGGCTCGGCCTCGCGGGCCTGGCCCACTCCCGGCCGAGTCAGCTCTCGGGCGGTCAGCAGCAGCGGGTGGCGATCGCACGCGCACTGGCGATGGAGCCCGAGGTCATGCTGTTCGACGAGGCCACCTCCGCGCTGGACCCCGAGCTCGTCAAGGACGTGCTCGACGTCATGCGGCTGCTCGCCACGTCCGGCATGACGATGATCGCCGTCACCCACGAGATCGGCTTCGCCCGTGAGGTCGCGGACCGGGTGATCTTCATGGACGAGGGTCGCATCGCCGAGTCGGGCCCCGCCCGTCAGACCCTGGAAGACCCTGAGACGGCCCGCCTGGGCGAGTTCCTCGCCCGCGTCCTCTGAAGCGCCGCTTCTCCGAGCCCCGCCCCCGTACCGCCCATCCCCGTACCGCCCACCCCCGTACCATCCACCCCTCGCCAAGGAGACCCTTCCATGTCCGTATCGTCCCGTAATGTTCTCGGCCGTCGCAGACTGCTCGCCCTCGCCGCCCTCTCCGGTCTCGTCCTCCCGCTCGCCGGCTGCGGGGGCAGCGGCAGCGCGGACACCGGCAAGGCAGCGAACCCATACGGTCTGATCGAGGCCGGCACCATCAGATCCGCCACCCAGACCGGCCAGCCACCCTTCGCCTACGCCGAGGACTCGGGCAAGCCCGCCGGTTTCATCGTCGACGTCACCGACGAGGCCGCGAAGCGTCTCGGACTCAAGGTCGACTACAAGTCGACGTCCGTCACCGGATCGCTGGCCGGCCTGACCGCCGGTCAGTACGACCTGGCCTCCTCCGGGCTCGGGGTCACCGCCGAGCGGCAGAAGAGCGTCGACTTCACCAAGCCGCTGTTCTGGAGCACCGTGACCGTCCTGACGACCTCGAAGAGCAAGATCTCCACCTTCGATGGCTTCAACGGCAAGCGCGTCGGCGTGGTGACCGGATCCTCGCAGGAGGCTCAACTGCCCACCCGGATACCCAAGGCGCAGCCGGTCCGCTTCCAGGCCCAGAACGCGGCCGTGAGCCAGCTGCTCAACGGCAGTATCGACGCCTTCCTGGTCGGAGGTCCGGATGCCACGGAGTTCATGAAGCAGTACAAGGGCCTACGCCAGGCGGTGTCCGCGCCGGTGGACCACCCGACCTCGATGGCGGTGCCCAAGAAGCACACCGCTTTCCTCAAGGCCCTCGACAAGGAGATCGGCGCCATGGTCGCGGACGGCACCTACGCCAAGCTGTACCGCAAGTACTTCAACACCCAGCCGCAGCCCGAACTCCTCGCCGCATGGCCCGCGTTGAAGTCCCAGTTCCCCGGAGCCAAGTGATGCCCACAAGCGACGACGAGTGGCAGCGGGTACCGCTGCCCGGTGGGCGGGCGTGCTGGCGGCGGGTGTTGCGGACGACGGTGCGGGACGGCGTCGTGCTCGTCGCGGACGTCTACGCCGACCGGCCCGACCCGGGACCAGGGCCGGTCATCCTGGAGCGCACGCCGTACGGCCGCCGTGCCGCACGCACCTCCGACGGCGCCCTCGGCGGCGAGAACCCCCCGGCGCCCGAGACCGCGGCCGAGGTGTTCACCCGGGGCGGGTACCGGATCGTACGCCAGGACTGCCGGGGCAGGGGCGACTCCGAGGGCACCTTCGTCAAGTACCTGAACGAGGCCACCGACGGCTACGACACCGTCGAGTGGATCGCCCAACAGCCCTGGTGCGACGGCCGGGTCGCGACCATGGGCGTCTCCTACTCCGCGCACGCCCAGGCCGCTCTCGCCTCGCTGGGCGCACCGCACCTGGCCGCGATGTTCCTCGACTCCGGCGGCTTCGCCAGCGCCTATGAGGCAGGCACCCGGATGGGCGGGGCCTTCGAACTCAAGCAGGCCACCTGGGCGTTCCACCGGGCCAAGGTGAGCGAGACGGTGCGCACCGATCCGGTCCTGCGCGCCTCGCTGGAGTCGGAGGACCTGAGCGCCTGGTTCGCCCGCATGCCGTGGCGGCGCGGGGCGAGCCCGCTCCGCTTCGTCCCGGAGTACGAGGACTACCTCCTCGAACAGTGGGAGAACGGCGCGTTCGGCCCGTACTGGCAGCAGCCGGGCATCTACGCCCGCGGCTTCTACGACGACTTCCCGGACGTGCCGAGCCTGCACATGTCCAGCTGGTACGACCCCTACGTCCGCACCGCCACCGAGAACTTCCACGAACTCGGCCGGAAGAAGCACAGCCCGGCCTATCTGGTGCTCGGCCCGTGGACCCACGGCGGGCGCAGCCGAAGCTTCGCCGGCGACGTCGACTTCGGCCCGCAGGCCCGCCTGGACGGCAGCCTCGCCGAGCACTACGCGGCGATGCGGCTGAGCTGGTTCGACGCACACCTCGGGCCGGCGGGTATGGCGGAACCGCCGCCCGTGGTGCGCTACTTCCTCATGGGCGGTGGCTCCGGCCGGCGCACCGCCGAGGGGCGGCTCGATCACGGCGGCCGCTGGTGCACGGCGACCTCCTGGCCGCCCGAGGAGAGCGCGAACCTCACCCTCGTCCTCGGCGCCGCGGGAACGCTCGCGACGGCCTCCGACACGTGCGACGCCCAAGGCTCCTTCCTGGAATACGACTTCGATCCCCGCGACCCGGTGCCGACCCTCGGCGGCCAGGTCACCTCCGGCGAACCGGTGATGAGCGGCGGCGCCTTCCACCAGCACCCCGACGACCGGTTCTTCGGCGTGACCGAGCCGCACCTGCCCCTCGACAGCAGACCCGACGTGCTGGTGTTCCAGACCCCGCCACTGACCGAGGACCTGGCGGTCGCCGGACCGGTCAGCGTGCACCTCACGGTGTCGTCCACCGCCCGCGACACCGACTTCACGGTCAAGCTCATCGACGTCCATCCGCCGAGCGAGGACTATCCGCAGGGTTTCGCGATGAACCTCACCGACGGCATCCTGCGCTGCCGCTACCGCAACTCCTTCAGCCATCCGGAACTGATGACGCCTGGGGAGACGTACGAGATCACGGTGGAGGCGCCGGACACGGCGAACCTGTTCCTGGCCGGCCACCGGCTGCGGCTCGACGTCAGCTCCAGCAACTTCCCGCGTTTCGACGTCAATTCCAACACCGGCGGTACGGAGGTCGGCGAGCGGCGCAAGGTCGTCGCCACCAACCGTGTCCACACGGGCGGCCGTTCCTGGCTGACGCTGTCCGTGCTCTGCCCGAAGCCCGAAGGACGCCACGCATGACCGACGGAAAGCTGTCACCCTCCTGGCGCCAGGCCAATGTGCGTGACGGCTTCACCCTGGCCGCCGTCGGTGACCTGGTCGTGGACGACGCGCTCGCCGCGCTCCTGGAAGCCCGCTCGCCCCGCCTGCTGGAACTTCTGCGGTCGGCGGACGTGACCTTCGGCAACTTCGAGAGCACGGCCGTCGACCTGACGGAGTTCGACGGCTGGCCCGAAGCCGAGTCCGGCGGATCCTGGCTGATCAGCAGCGCGCGGGTGCCCGCGGATCTCCGCCGGATCGGGTTCGACCTGATGGCCAGGGCCAACAACCACACCACCGACTGGGGCGTGGCCGGCATGCGCTCCACCGACCGGCTGCTCACCGAGGCGGGCATCGTCCACGCCGGCACCGGCGACACCCTCGCCGACGCGCGTTCACCACGCTTCCTCACCACCCGCGCCGGCCGTGTCTCCCTGGTCTCCGTAGCCTCCCGCTTCGAGCCCATGTCCCGGGCCGCCGACCCCCTCGGCCGCGTCCCCGGCCGCCCCGGCGTCAGCGCCCTGCGCACCACCCGGCATGTGCTCGTCCCGGCCCAGCGCCTGCGCGAACTCGCCCTGATCCGCGACGCGTTGCCGCCCGGCTCGGTCCGCGCCTCCGTCCTCGAGGCCGACCGCAGGGACGACACCGTCACCCTCTTCGGCACCCGCTACGCGGCCAAACCCGGTCCCGAGCCCCACGCCGACGCCGTGGAGTTCCGCTTCTCCGTGCACGAGTCGGACCGCCGCCAGGTGCTGCACACCGTCCGACAGGCCAAACAGACCTCCGACTTCACGATCGCCACGATGCACACGCACGAGCCGGGCAACTACAGCCAGGAACCCCCCGACTTCCTTCCGCTCATCGCCCGCGAGGCGATCGACAACGGCGCCGACGCGTTCCTCGGCCACGGCCCCCACCAGCTCCGCGGCATCGAGGTGTACCGATGCCGCCCGATCTTCTACTCCCTCGGCAACTTCGTCTTCATGGAGAACACTCAGCAGCCGCTGACCCAGGGCGCCTACGACAAGGACGGCAGTCGAGGGCACGAGACCGAGGCCGAGTTCCTGGAACGCAAACGGGTTCACGGTGTCTTCGGCGAGCAGATCTGGTACGAGTCCGTAGTGGCGGTCAGCTGCTTCGACCACGACGGCACCCTCCGGGCCGTGGAACTGCATCCGATCGAACTGCACTGGGACGGCCCGCGCGATGCCGACCGCGGCATCCCGCGGCTCGCCGACCCACCGACCGCAGAGCGCATCCTGCGACGCCTGCAACGACTCTCCAAACCGTTCGGCACGGAGATCGCCATCCGGGAGGGCGTCGGCCACCTCAGCCTCTGATCCGTCGATGTGCGGCCTGACCGACAGCAGGCCGGCGGAAGGCACACAGCCTCGGTAAGGCCCGAACTTGATCTCTGGTCGCGCTGTTCAGCGGACGTGCGGGCGGCCACCGCCCGATCCATGCGCTGCAACCCAAGAGGCATAAAGGTTCGTACGGTCGAGGGTGACGGCCGAGCTGTAGGGGGGTGCATGAGCGATAGCCAGGTCACGATCAACCTCATGAGCGACGCGGCACGGGTGCTGTCATCGCCGGGACATTGGACAAGGCACTTCCCGAGCTGCTCGCGGCTGACTATGACCAGGGTGGGCGTGGGACGTGAGGGGAAAAGGTGAGTCGGCTCTCGATACCGGAGAGCACATGACATGGGTCGGAATGGTGACGTACGAGGAGCAACGCGCGACACGGAGAGATCCACGCGAGAAGCTGCGGCTGAGCCCGTCCGCGCCCGGACGAACCGCCCTGTCGCGCCAAGGAGCCGCCGTGAATGTCACCGACGACAGCTACCGCTTCGACGACCTCACCGCCCTGTTCGTCAACTGCACGCTGAAACCGTCGCCCCAGGTCAGCCACACTCAGGGGCTGATCGACAAGAGCGCGGCGATCATGATGTCGCGCGGGGTCACCACGTTCGAGGTCCGGGCCGTCGACCACGACATCGCCCCCGGGATCTATCCGGACATGACCGAGCACGGGTTCGCTGCGGACGAGTGGCCCGGGCTGTACGAGCAGGTGATGGCCGCCGACATCCTCGTGCTCGCCGGGCCCATCTGGCTGGGTGACAACAGCTCGGTGACGAAGAAGGTCATCGAACGGCTCTACAGCTGCTCGGGCCTGCTCAACTCCGAGGGACAGTACGCCTATTACGGCCGTGTCGGGGGCTGTCTGATCACTGGCAACGAGGACGGTGTGAAGCATTGCGCGATGAACATCCTCTACAGCCTCCAGCACCTCGGCTACACGATCCCGCCCCAGGCAGACGCCGGCTGGATCGGCCCGGCGGGCCCCGGGCCGTCGTATCTGGACCCGGGCTCGGGCGGACCGGAGAACGACTTCACCAACCGCAACACCACCTTCATGACCTGGAACCTGATGCACCTGGCGGCCATGCTCAAGCACGCCAAGGGCATCCCCGCCCACGGCAACCAGCGCTCCGAGTGGGAGGCGGGCTGTCGCTTCGACGCACCCAACCCCGACTACCGCTGAGCTCGATCCTCGGGTGTGGGTTCAGTTGTGGAGCTCGATTTGGATGGCCAGGGTGCCGAGGGCTTCCTTCTCCGGCGGGTAGATCGCTCGGATTTTGGCCAGTTGCTCGTCGCGGGTGGCGGTCGGGTTGATGGCCTCCGGCCCTTCGTCGTCGAGCAGGGCTTCGAAGTCGGGATGTTCGGTGACCCGTTTGACCTTGACCTCGCAGGTCTCGTCGGTTCCCTTGATCCGGAAGCGGATGATGTCTCCGGCGGTGAGGTCGGCGAGGTGCGGGTATTTCACCCGCACCTCAATGGTTTTGGTGCCCGCGGCGACGAGGTCGAAGTACTGGCGATACAGGTTGAGTTCGCGGACGCGGGCGGTGTTGTCGTTCATGCGGCGGGGATGCTCCTGGGGGCCGGTGCGGTGATCAGGCGACCGATCTCGGCCGCGGAGTACGAGCGGAAGAAGTGCCGGGGATCGGACAGCAAGGTCTTGGCTATGGCCAGCAGTTGGTCGGCGTAGTCGGTGACGCTGCCGGGCCACTGCCGGACGTCGAGCATCCAGCCGGCGGCCCCCTTGGGCAAGGGGGCGTGGCCTTCGCGGATAAGGGACTTGGACAGCTTCGCACCGGTGTCGGTGACCACCTGCGGGCAGAACAGGCGGGCGGGGAGCTGGGTCCGGGTGAGGCCAACCGCTTCGAGGGCCTCGTCGACGAGGAGGGAGCCGAAGACCCAGTCGCCGCCCTTGACCATGATGTGCAGGGTGCCGCCGGTCGGCGTGCCGGTGAGGGCGAGTTCCTTGACGAGGTTGCGGTAGAGGGTGGCCAGGTCGAGGTAGGCGCCGGCGGTGGGCGTGACGGTGGAGCGGTAGGGGCCGTGGTGGAGGCAGACGGCGGCGACCTTGGCGATTTCCCGGTCGGTGAGGTAGACGCGGGTGCGTTCGGCGTGTTTCTCGGCCCAGCCGCAGCCCGCCCGTGGGCAGGGGATACGGAGGTGCGGGGAGCCGGTGGAGGGAGCGAGCCACCAGCGGGCGGCGTCCATGCGCGGCAGGAGCCGCAGCCAGGTGTGGCGGAAGTGTTCGCCGGCTGCTGCTGGGTGTAGGTCTCGACGCGGTACGGGATGCCCAGGCGCCGGGACAGCGCCGTGAACAAGGGTTGGTACAGGGCGCCGACGAGATCGGTCAGGGACTGGTCGCCGAGGGCCTGGGCGTAGGCGCGCTGGTAGCGGTGACCGCTTGCCGGGTCAGTGGTCAGCTCGTAGGGGGCGTTGTCGAGGGCGCTGAAAAGGACCTCGGTGGGCAGGCCGAAGCGGTCGCGTAGACGGGCGGCCGTGGCGAAGGCCAGGGACTGCACGAGTGAGGTGCCGATGTGCGGAGCGCCGTTGATCTGCGTGCCGACGACCAGCACGATCCGCTCGGGTGGGGTGGCCAGGATGCGTGGGGTGAGGACGTCTTCTGCGCGGTGGAGGGCGGGGAGGCGTGTCGGTCGACGCGCGGTCAGGCTGATATGTGCGGGTTGGGTACCGCATGACCGGGTGTGCGTCGGGAGTGCTCCGCGGGTCTAGGGTCGAGCGTGGCCACGTCGGCTGTGGACGAGACTGCTCATTGCTGTGCCGCGGGTCCTCCTCGCGCTGTCTGTCCAACGCCGGTCTCCCACCGGCTGTTTGTCGGGCCGTGCGGTCAGGACGGCTCGTCCATGAAGGCAAGGCTCCAGCACCATCCGGCCAGTTCGCGGGCGACGGCCACGGCAGCGATAGTGGGCCGCTTGTCACGGGCGTCGAATCGCTTCCACCGCTGATGCAGGCGCCGGTTGCCCCGCTCGGCCCGGTCCCGGACGGCGGGCGGCTGAGCGGCCAGGGACAGCGATGCGCAAACGCAGCCGGAGGCCCGATCTTGTGTCACCGTTCGCAGTGCTTCGCGTACCCCGCTCAGATCGGTCAACGGCGCACCCGATAGCGCAGGTGAAGCACCCGGTTGCTCTGAATCACCACGTCAGGATCCTCCAACAGGTGCTGCGCGTGGACCGACCCGAAGTAGCGCTTGCCGGAGCCGAGTACGACGGGTACGACGTCCATGCGCACCTCGTCGACCAGGCCCGCGGCAAGCGCCTGGCCGCCGACGTCGCCGGCGGCGACCTCGACGATGCGGTCGCCCGCAAGCTCCTGCGCCTTGGCCACGGCTGCCTCGACGCCGTCGACGAAGTGAAACGGCGCCTTGGGGTCCCAGCCCTCGGGCTGCGGCCGGTGCGTCACGACGACCACGTGGTCGATCCCGCTCGGAGGCGTCCCGCCCCAGCCGTCCGTCAGGTCGAAGACGTGGCGGCCGCAGATGGTCACCCCGATCTGGTCCCAGTACGGCCGGATGTAGTCATAGGACGTCTGCGACACCTTCAGCACGCCGCTCTCGTCCAACGGGACATCACCGGTGGACAACCAGTCGAACAGCGGTCCGGGCTGGTCGTTCTCGTCCGCGACGAAGCCGTCCACCGACACCGAGCTGTACATGACCACCTTGCCCACGGGCCTCTCCCTTGCCTTGGGGTGCCCCCAAATTAGCGTGTCGTGAGCTGTCGCTGTTGTAAGAAATCAATCGGCCGGCAGCGGCCAGTTGTCCAGCACGTGGCCGGGATGTTCGCGCAGGAACTGCCGCCGGACCTCGACGTACCGGGTCGGCGTGAGCCCGGTGAACTCCCGGAACTCGTGGCCGAAGTGGGCCTGGTCGAAGTAGCCCGCGCTACTGGCGAGGTCGGCCCAGTCGATCGGTTCGGCGGGGTTGATCGAGAGCACGGTGGTGGCGAAGCGGTAATTGCGGGCCAGCCGCTTCGGCGTGACGCCGATGAGCTCTTTGAACCGCTGTGTCAGATGAGTGCTGCTGACACCGGCTGCCACCCTCAGTTCGTCGATCGCCACCGCCCCGCTGGTCGCCGCGATGACGCCGCTCGTGTGGCGGACCAGCCCCAGGCCGGCGGTGTCGCGCAGCCGTCGCAGTAGCTCCTCCTCGAGCAGCGTCAGCATCTGGCGCGGTCCGTCCGCCGTGGCCAGCCGGTCCCGAAGCTCAGAATGGCGCGCCGGCCCCAAACCTGCTCTATCGTCACCGGCCGGTCACACAGCTCGGCCGCGGGCATCGGCAGGAACGGTGCCAGACCCCACGGCTTGACGTGCACGCCGACTGACCGGGTCCCCGGCGGATAGCCGAACTCGAAGGCGCGGGTGGGCGTGGTGACCACGCAGCCGTCGGCGTACTCGGCCGTCTCGATATCGGTGCCGGCGCGGATGCGGAACGGCGCCCCGAGGTTGACGATGAGCAGCGCCGCCGGGCTCGGCGGCAGCGTCAGCCGGGCGTACGGCGGCGCACCCTCCAGGTAGTAGAGGTCGTCGATCAGCCCGTCCAGCGGCGGTCGTGGCATTCTGGACACGTACTCCACGCCCCCAGTATCGGCGATGCCCCGCCGGCATCGCGCGCCGGAATGGTCCAGCCGCGCTGCCGCCAGCATCGAGCCGGCGCCGAGAGGCGTAGGCCGGTGCGCCGAGCGGCCGGGGCGCCCCCCTGTGGGCCCGCGCCGGTCGTCAGGGCGCAAAAGCCCCGGCTGGACGGGGGAGGCCAGCCGGGGCCGTAAGGCGGTGACGTGCGGAGGGCGGTCGCCTCTCGGCGCAAGGCTCCATGGGGCTTCAGCCGGACGATCGTCCCCATGGGCTATAGGTGAGGCCCGGGGACACAGTCCCCTCCGCGGTCACATACTGATGAACCATCAACCACCTCTGGTTGTTCCGCTGTTGCCGCCACCCGCCGTGTGAACCGGGACACGTGCGCCGACCACGTCACCCGGCAGTCACCCGGGCGATGTGGTGCTACAGCAGGGTGGTGAGGTGGCGCAGGTCCTGGACCAGCGGCGGGCGGGGAGGGGGACGGTGCCGATCTCGGGGTGGTGGGAGCGGGTGATGTGCGGGTGGACCTGGCCGATGAGCTGGGGGGGGCGTCGGCGCGGTCGCCGCACATGTAGGTGGGTTCGAAGTGGTGGCGCAGCAGCTGGCCGCGCCAGTAGTCGGCGTCGTAGTACTCGCCGCTGTGGACGTGCTCGAGGAAGAGGCAGTACTCGGCGACCAGGTGGCCGACGCAGGCGGCGAAGCGCCACCAGGAGCGGGCGCCGCTGCAGTCGCCGGCCAGGTGTAGCAGGCAGGCGAAGACCAGGGCGCCGGTCTTGTCGGCGTACTGGCTGTCGATGAAGTCGCCGAGGTGGCGATCGGCGTCGGGGCCGGACAGCACCAGGAGGCTGACGGCGTTCAGGTGGCGCTGCCGTGCAGTCTCACGAAGGTGGCACTACAAGACGGTCGAATGCCGCTGTGGCCCTGGGGCCGCTCCACACCCCGCTTGTCCTCGGCCGGTTGCACGTGCACGCGCAGGCCGCCTCCGTGGGAGCCGGCTCGGTGCGTGTCCTGCTTGCCTCCCTGCTGTGGGGTACCACGGGCACCGCCGCCACGTTCGCCCCGGCCGTCGGACCGCTGGCGATCGGCGCCGTCACCATGGGGCTGGGCGGACTGCTCCAGGCCCTCATAGCCCTGCTCCGGATCCGCCGTGAGGCCCCGCGCCGTCGTCTCGATCGGCTCCGTGCCGCTGGCGTCCGCACTGATCGAGCGGATCGCCGGCGCTGGTGGCAGTCAGGAACTCGGTGTCGAGGGTGACGCTCGGTCCGGGCATCTGGTGATCATGAGTACAGATTGGTTCGATTGTGGCGGCTCCCGTCTGTGTCGTCCGGTGGTGCCGGCGCTCGGGATTGGTATCCCGCGATAGGAGGACTGGTGAATGCTCATGACGGCGACGGCCGAGGTAATCGCGCGGATTCTGGTCCTACGTCACCGGGTGAGCCGCGCCTGCGGCGCATGACCTCGATGCCGGCGACTCGAACTCAGAACCTACGCGTGCTCGAGGGCCGTTTCGTTCTCGGGCGGGTGTCCGACGTCCGCACGGTCGCCGCCGACTCCGACCTGCTCGCGCTGGTGCTGGGTCCGGACGGAGGTGCGGCGATGCTGCGCGACGACATGGCCGAGGGCGGATGGGTGGCGCTGTGGAACGGCGATGACGCGCACGACCCGGAGGTGACGGGGATGCTCAGCGCCATCGTCGCGCCGCTCGCCGCCAGCGGGCTCCCGGTCTGGACCGCCGCGAGCTACGACGGAGACCTCGTGCTCGTCCCGGCCGACCGGCTCGAGGAAGCCGTCGGAGTGCTTCGCCGGGCCGGCCACCAGGTGACCGTATGACTGAGTTGAGTCAGGACAAGCGTAGAAGCCTTCGCGCAGTGGTCACCTGCCGATCAACGGTCTGAGCCTCTACCACGAGGTGTATGGGGAGCTCGGCACGTCGAGAACGGCTCCTTTGCTGCTCATCTCTGGCGCGCACATGGCCACCGACTTGATGGAGCCATGGGTGTCTGCCTTCGCGGGCACGCGCACCGTGATCGTCTTCCATCAGCAGGGGCACGGCCGCACGCCGGACGCGCCGCGCGAGCTGTCCTAGCCGCATTTCGCCGACGATGCCGCGAGATTGCTGCGCGCGCTGAGGGTCGAGTGTGCGGACGTGATGGGCTACTCACAAGGCGGTGGGGTCGCGCTGCAGCTCGCGCTCCGGCATCCGACGCTGGTCAACAAACTGGTCACGCTGTGGCCGCCTACCGCAGGGACGGCTGGTATCCGGCGGTGGTGGAGAGCGCCGAGAATTCGGAGAACAGCACGCCGTGGGCCGGTACGCCCGTCGAGAAGGCGTTCTTGGCGCACACGCCGGACGCCACGGCGTTGGCGGTCTACCTCGAGAAGATGAGGGTCTTCGGTAACAACGACCAGTACATCAGCGACGAGGAGATGCGATCGATCTCTGCGAAGACGATGGTCATCGCCGGTGATACGGATGACGTGAGGCCGGAGCATACGCCGGCGATGTTCAGGCTGCGCGGCGGTGGCGATGCGACCGCGGCATTGTCGCGGGCAGGGGGTCCGGCCGCGCGCTTGGTGATTCTGCCGACGACGCATGTCGGCATCTTCTGGGAGTCAGCCGTACTGGTGCCGATGGTGAGCGCGTTCCTCGATGATGTGACGCCTACGACGCCAGATCTCTTCTAGGCTGACAGGTACCCCGTCGACTCGGCGCCCCGGTTGTCGTCGCCGGTGTTCGGATCACCCGTCCTGCCTTCGCCGTTCATTGCCCGGAGGGCGTGCTGATGCAGCGTGAGACACCGGAGCGGGCTCGTCTGGTCGGCAAGGTCGTGCTGGTTATCGGCGCCACCTCCGGGATCGGCGCCATGGTGACGCGGCGCGTTGCGGCGGAGGGTGCGGCGGTCGTCGCGGCCGGGAGGCGCACTGAACTCGGCGAACACCTCGTCACGGAGGTCCGGGCCGGCGGTGGTGAAGCACTGTTCGTCACCTGTGACGCGACCGTGGAGGACGATGTGGCCGCTGCCGTGCATGCCGCTTGCGCCACGTTCGGTCATCTCCACGGCGCGGTCAACAACGCCGGCGGTGTCGTCGCCCCGGGACCGCTCGACCAGGTCTCGGGCCGGGCCTGGCACGAGGAGTTGGAGCTGAACCTGACAACCGCGTTCTACGGCCTCAAGCACCAGATCCCCGCGATCGTCGCAAGCGGCGGCGGGTCCATCGTCACCAATGCTTCGACAGCCGGGGTGGCTGCCGTACCAGGTCTGGGTCCCTACAGCGCCGCCAAGCACGGCGTCGTCGGCCTGAGCAGATCCGCGGCGCTGGAATGCGCCGACCGAGGCGTGCGGGTCAACACCCTGGTGACTGGCAACGTCGACACGCCGCTGTACCGCCGGCTGCTCGGCGCCTCCCCACACCAACCCATCACTGAACTCGACGCACCCAACCCCACCGGCCGCGTCGCCACCCCCGACGAGATCGCCGGACTCGTCGCCTTCCTGCTCAGCGACGAAGCCTCCTTCATCACCGGCGCGGCGCTGCCCATCGATGGCGGGGCAACTGCCCAGTGAACTGTGCCCCTCGACAAGATCGCGTCCATCCAGCGTGAAACATGGTTCACCTGGGTCCTCCACCGATGCCAAGGCCCGCCGGATCGCCACGGTCCTCGTCGGCAGGGGTGAGGGCGACTGCGAGGAGATCTCCTACCCGTCCACGATCCAGGCCGACGCGGGAGAGACCCTCGACCTGACCGCTGGCCCGCAGCCACGGGAACGAGGAGTTCCCCGAGGAGGACCGAACCCGCTGGCCACCCGGCGAACTGAGACCACGCACCCACGTCCCGTGGCGAGACTCGCGTCCGAGTGGGGCCCAGTTTGCTGGCCAACAGCACACGACCCAGTGGGGTGGTCCTCAGGGAGCGATGCCGACGCCGTCGATCCGGCTCCAGGTCTTTTCCTGGGCAGCGGTCATGGCAGGCCATTTCAGGCCGCCCGGCCGAGGGTTGACTCGTGAGGCGTAGGGGGTCGGGCGGAAGTCCGGGTTGTAGAAGCAGCCGGTGCCGTATGTGCGGTCGAACGCCGGGCAAGATGCTGCGATCGTCTGCGGGGTGGGCTTCCTGCCGGTACGCACCCACCGGTCAAGTGTTGTGATCGAGTTGGCGTATTCGGCGTTGCTCAACTCACTGTGCTCGCTCTCCCCGGTGAAAGTCTGCACGAGGTACCGGTCCCGGTGCGCACCTTCGAGGGTGGCGCGGTAGGCCGCCTCGTGTTCCACGAACGCCGTCGGGTCGTCGATCGCGTGCATCGTCAGAATGGGGATCGACACCTTCCCGGTGAGGTCGCTGTCGTAGGACAGATCGCGCACGGCGGTCGGATCGGCAGTGAATCGCTCGACGCCGGCGTTGAGGGCCTTGTCGTCGTGCGAGCCGGAGTACCACACGCCCTCGTTGCTGAACGGGTTGCGGCCGCCGAGGCGGTTGGTCACGATGTCGCGGAACGTGAACGTCGCGAACCGCAGATGAGACTCCAGGGTGCGTTCCGGAATCCCGGTCACGGCCAGGATGTCGTCGAGATTGCGCTGCTGCAGCGCGGTTCGATCCTGCGGGGCCGATGCGTATCCGGTGCATTCCTGCAGCCGGGCGCGCAGCCCGGTGGTGGTCATCGTCGAGTCGGCACGCAGGCCCTCCCACAGCGGGTACTGCGGTTCCGTCGGGCGGGGATGGTTGTGGCAGTAGTACTGGTAAACCACACGCAGGTCGACGCGGTAGTCGTAGCCGCGCGACCCGCCCGCCAGGACACCGCTTGTCAGCAGAGCGCCGTCGTACGGTCCGTGCTTCGAACCGTACATTTCAACCACCTTGGCGGCGACGTCTCCGCCCCAGGACTGTCCATGCACGTACGTTCGTTTCGGCGTGCCGAACTCCTTCACGAACAGGCGCCGCACGTTCTCGGTGTCCTTGGCGGCCATCCGAGTTCCGTAGCCGCCGCGGCGATACGACGAACCGGCCCAGGCATAACCCTCCTTCACCATCACCGCCCAGCGGTCCAGGTCTCCGATGCTGCGTTGGGGGTCCGAGCCGTCGCCGAGGTCGGGGCCGCCGTGCGCATGCACGACGAGCGAGCCGTTCCACGTCTTGGGGATGGCGATGGCGTAGTACGCGGCGTTGCTGTCCTGGCCGGTGTAGCACGTGGCCGTTCCTGACAGGCTTGCCGGGCAGGCGGTGATCACCGGATTGTCCGGGTCGGCGTGAGCGGTCGGCGCGCTCGTGAGGGCGCCGACCGCGACCGTGGCAATGCAGGCGGCCAGCCCCACCCGACGCTGCGTACCGGAGCGCAGCCATCGGGGGATGTGCGCAAGCGTTCTCAGACTGTCCAAGGCGCGACTCCTTGTCCTCACACGGCGCACCGTTGCGCTGCGCGGAGGATGCTAAGGATGAGCAGGAGGCAAAGCTACGGCCGTGATCATTGCGGTCATAGTGTTCGCACGGGTGCTGGGCTCAGCTGCCGTGCAAGGGGTTGTGGATCACTTTCAGCGGCAGAGTCACGAGGGGCACCACAATCGCGATCATGAACGGCGGGACGACGAGTTCGAGGACCACTTCGTCGACGACGTCATCGTGGAGGACATAGGCGAAGGCACCGACGGATGGGAGTTCCCCGGCGCCTCGTGCTCCGTCGAAATCCGGTAGCAGCACGCACGAAGCAGTTGAACCGGTCGGGCCCCTTGCCCACGACAGTCCTGGACGCCCTGGGCTTGGTCCATGGTCGCGGCCACCTGAAGCCCTGCTGCGTGGTCCACAGCGATTGCGGAAGCGCATGCATGTCGGCCTAATTTCTCGCCCGGATATGGGAGTTGGGCCTGCGGCAGAGCTGCGGACGCACCGGATGATGCTTCGAGGACGCCGCCGCGGACAGCTTCTGGGCCCTGCTCGAGGAGGAGATCGGTGCCCGCACCTGGCCCGAAGGGGCGCCACCGCTCGCGCCGAGGGCCTCAACTGTCGAGTTGCCGGGGTGGTGGATGCTGTCCTTGGCTGCGGTGTGGTGGGGCAGATTTCCGGCGTGGAGGGGGCGGGCTGCTTGGGCGGGCCGGCCGGTCGGTCGGTGAGCCGGCTGCGTTGTGGTACTGACGGTGCGGGACCGGACGTGGGGGCTGTCGTCGTGTGTGCGGGCGTGGCAGGCGGCACGGCCGCGGGCATCACCGCACTCATGCAATGCGGCAAGGGCGATGGTCGTCCCTTCTGCGGATGTCTTCGAGCAGGCAGACGCGAGCTGCGGGTGCCGTGCGGGCATTGTGCCGGGTGTACTGCCAGGGTGGCTGCGATCCGCCGTTGCATGGCAAGGTCCGGTCGGTGATCCGGGGGCTGATGGGTCAGCCCACGGGTGTCTTCGAGGCGGGCTGTGCCTGTTCTGGGTGGGGGTGGGACGGTTGGACGCGCAGGGGACGGGCTGCCCAGCCCGGGAGGTACCAGTTCCACGAGCCGAACAATGAGACGAGCGAGGGTACGAGCAGCATCCGCACGATGGTCGCGTCCAGGAGGATGCCGAAGCCGAGGCCGGTGGCCAGGGTCTTGAGGTCGGTGCCGGGGCCGGAAGCGAGCGCGGCGAAGGCGAGGAAGAGGATCAGCGCTGCGCTGGTGACGAGCCGGCCCGTACGGCCGACACCCTCGATGACGGCGGCGTTGGTCGATCGCGGGGTGTCGTACTCCTCGCGGATGCGGGACAGGATGAACACCTCGTAGTCCATCGACAGGCCGAACAGGAATGCGAAGACCATGAGGGGGATCCAGAACGTGATGGCGCCGGTGGCCTCGATGCCGAAGATCGCGTTGGAGCCGTGACCGTCCTGCCAGAAGATCACCATCAGGCCGAGTGTCGCGGCGAGCGAGATCAGGTTGAGCAGCACCGCCTTGAGGGGCAGTAGCAGCGAGCGGAAGGCGCGCACCAGCAGCACGTACGTCAGCAGCGTGATGATCGTGAGCATCAGCGGGAAGTTGCCGTAGACGGCGTGCATGAAGTCGATCTGGGCCGCCCCGATGCCGGCGACGCCGACGACCCCGGGAAGGTCGTCCGTGGCGTGCTTGACCCGCTTGACCACGCCAATGCTCTGCGAGTTCACGGTCTCGTCGTCCGGGATGACCACGACGATGCTCTGTCCGCCCCGGTTGCCGGCCGGCCCGGAGGGCACGAGCGCCCGCTTCACACCGTCGACCTTGGCCAGCTCGGCGGCAACGGGCTGCGCCTGGTCGGTGCGGACCAGGACCTCCATCGGGGTCAGCACACCGGTCGGGACACCGCCACGTTCCAACGTGGTCAGGGTCTCGTACGCCGGGCCGTTCTTGGCCAGTGATTCCGAGGAGGCGAGGCCGATCTTGACACCGAAAAAGACCCCGATCAGGGCCGCCAGCGCGGCGAGCGCGACGCCGGCCGCGATCCAGCGGTGCCGCACCACGGCGGCGGTCCACCGGCTCCAGGCGCGGCTTGCCCGGTTCTCGTGACGGATCTTGGGCCAGTCGACCCGCGGTCCGATGCCGCCCAGAATCGCCGGCGTGAGGGTCAGCGTCGTCAGCACGCTCGCCAGCGGGATGAGCGCCCCGCCGTAGCCCATGCTGCGCATGAACGGCACCGGGAGGACGACCAGGGCGAGCAGGCCGATGGCCACCGTCACGCCGCTGAACACCACCGCATGCCCGGCCCGTTCCATCGCGACCACGACCGCTTCGTGGTTGTCCCGGCCGTGGTCGCGCTCCTCGCGCCAGCGGGTGACGAACAGCAGCGAGTAGTCGATGGCCACACCCAGTCCGATGAGGGCGACCAGGAACTGCACGATGAACGACACGTCGGTGGCGTAGGTGAGCGGCAGCAGCATCACGAAGGTCGCAAGGATCGACACCGCTGCTACCACCAGCGGCAGCAGGGCGAGGAAGGAGGCGAAGACGAAGGCGAGCACGGCGAGGGCGCCGACGGCACCGAGGAGAGTCTCGCCGAGCACTCCCGGCCCTCCACTGTCATCGCCTCCGGAGGCCAGAACGTCCTCACCCGTCACTCCGACCGTCGCGCCGGAGGACGTGGCCTTCTCGGCCGCGGAGCGGATCGGCTCGGTCAACAGCTTCTGACTCGGTGACGGGTTGAATCGGTAGAACACCAGCGCATAGGCGGTGCGGTCGTCTTTGGTCCGGAAGGCCTTGTCACCGGTGTTCGCCTCGTCGATCACCCGCACATTCGGGACCGCGTCGCCGACTGCCGTGAACACCCGGCCGACGTCGGCCTCGTGACCGGAGATCGTTTGCCCGGCCGGGAGCGTGACCGAGACCAGGTACGGGCTGGTGTCGCCGCCGCTGCCGAAGGCGTGCTCGATCTTGTGCGCCGTCACAGTGCCAGGCTGGCCGGGCAGCGAGAAGTCGATCGTCATCCGATCCGTCGTCCGTCCGGCCAGCAACACGCCTGCGATCAGCACCAGGCCCCAAAACCCCACAATCGCCTTGCGATGCCGCAGAACGAACTCGGCCCACCGTCGCATACCGGCCACCCCCATGGCGTAGGTTGCGCGAGTCTAGCCCTCCGTCCCCTTCCTCCGCCATCAGGTAGATCGATGCGATTTGCTCCCCTCGGGCGGTAGTGATGGCCGCCGTCACAGGCGTCGCTCTCGAGGTGCCCAGGCCATCGCGTCGGTGCGGTAGCGTCCATCGGCTCCGGCGGTCCTCAACCAACAGCCCTTTGGGGTTTGACTGCCAGACCATTGGGACGCACTGGGCTTTGCCTCTCGGCGACGGCCGAACTCTGGCTCTTCCAAGATTTCCGAGAAACCGATCACGGGGCTGCCAGGGCCGTGACTCTGTGTTGTCGGCGGTCTGCAGCGACTCCCGTCGTGCCCAGAGAGATGTGGCAGGGCACGTCCGCAGGAGTGGGCATGCGGACGTTGCGCAGCAGCTTGCCGAGCAGACTCCGGAGCTGGGTCGCGTCCCCGAGGACCGTCACGTCCGGCTCGATGCGCGCCCTCGGCAGGACGTGACGGCTCGACGGCCGCGGCGTCGAGGCAGCAGTCGCGTACGAGCCGGCTCAGTTCCACCAGCTCCAGATCCGCCTCGTCCTCCTCGTCGAAGCGGGCGAGCATGAGCAGCGACTCGACCAGCCGCGTCATGCGATGGATCTCGGCGAGATGCGCTCCACCGCCTCGTTCACCGCAGCCCGGTCTGGCAGGGCGCCGCTCTGGTACAACTCGGCGTATCCGCACAGGGATTGGAGCGGCGGGCGCAGTTCGTGCGAAGCATCCGCCACGAACCGCCGCATCCGGTCCTCGGACCGCTCGCGGGCGGCGAGCGCCTCCTGGATCTGGTCGAGCATCCCGTTCAACGCCTCGGCGAGGCGTCCGACCTCGGTGGTCGGCGAGGAGGAGGCCTCGGCCAGCCGCTGGGCGAAGTCGCCGGCGGCGATGGCGTCCGCCGCGCACCCAGCCCGCTCCAGCGGGCGCAGTTCCCGTCGTACGACTGTCGCGCTCACCAGGGCTACACCGGGGTCGTTCTGGTGCAGGGCGGCGAGTTCGCGGTTGTCCCGACCGCCGAGCGGATGGCCGACGTGGTGATGGACCTGCCGGGCGTGGCCGCGGCAAGGAAGGGAGCCTCACGTGACGCTCCCCCCAGGAGGAGCCCGCCCGGCCGCGCCCAAGACGCCCGTCCGGCGCGCCTCGCTGGTCGTGACTCGGTTTTGCCTAACGACCGGAACACGACTCGGCGCTGTGCGGGATCCGGGCTTCCCGGGGCTCGTCGGCGCCTCACGGATGTCGTTCCTCGGCACTCTGCTCGGTGACGCCGACCCGGCGGGCGTGCCGCCGGTCGGGGCGGGAGGCGGCCCCGGGCTGTCTCCCGCCCTCCGCCGCTTCGGGGGCCTGGTGCGTGCGGGTGCTGCGGAACACCCTGGTGCGGCCGTGGTCCCGGCGAAATGGGAGCACTTTCAGCCATTGATCTGACTCCCCGTCAGTTCTCGGTATTCTCCCCCGACCCCCACAGGCGAGACGGCAACAGTGAGGCCGCGGCCCTGGACCAGGGCCTGTGAGCCGCAGTCTGCCGTCCCCTCATGCCTGAGGAAGCCATGACTCCCACCCCCCACCTCACCCAACTCGCCGCCCGCGTGGAGCGTCCCGCCCCCTTCCAGCCCGTAGAACGTTCGCTTCTCCCACACGCCGGCACCGCGACGGTGGACATCGTCGTTCCGGTCTACAACGAGGAACGAGCCCTGCCCGGGTGTCTGCGCACGCTCCACGCCCGCCTGTCCCAGGGCTTCCCCTTCCCCTGGCGGATCACCGTCGCCGACAACGCCAGCACGGACGAAACCCTCGCCACCGCCCGCCGCCTCGCGGACGAGCTGCCCGGCGTCGGCGTCGTCCACCTGGACCGCAAGGGGCGCGGACTCGCGCTGCGCACCGTCTGGGGCGCCAGCGACGCGGACATCGTGGCGTACATGGACGTGGACCTCTCCACCGGCCTCGACGGACTGCTCCCGCTGGTCGCGCCCCTGGCCAGCGGCCACTCGGACCTCGCGATCGGCTCCCGGCTGGCCCCCGGCGCACGCACGGTGCGCGGGCCGCGCCGCGAGTTCATCTCCCGCTCCTACAACGGCATCATCCGGCTCACCCACGGAGTCCGCTTCACCGACGCCCAGTGCGGATTCAAGGCGGCCCGCACGGACGTGCTCCGGCCACTGCTGGAAGTGACCCGCGACGACGCATGGTTCTTCGACACCGAACTGCTCCTGCTCGCCGAGCACAACGGACTGCGTATCCACGAGGTCCCGGTCGACTGGGTCGAGGACGTCGACACCCGGGTGGATGTGGTGAGCACCGCCAGGGAAGACCTGCGGGGCCTGTGGCGGATGGCGAGGCTCAAGGCGTCCGGTGCCGCCCGGGTCGAGGTGCGGACGCGTCCCGAGCCGGCCGCCGAACACCCCGACGCCGTCCTCGCCCCCTCCACACGACGGGGTGTGCTGTCGTGGGAGGTCGGCTGCTTCCTCGCGATCGGTGTCGTCTCCACGGTCGGACAGGCCTTGCTGTACTGGCTGTTGCGCGGTTGGTGGTCTCCGGCTGTCGCCAACCTGATCTCGCTGTTCGCCCTTACCGTCCTCAATACCGAGGCGAACCGCCGCCTCACCTTCCGGTACTCCACCACCTCGCCCGCACGTGCGCACCTCGGTGCCGGGGGTCTGTTCGTCCTCGGCTATCTGGTCACCTCCGCGGCGGTGCTGTGGTTCAAGTGGCTCGATCCCGGTGCCTCACCGGCCGCGGAGACCGCGGTCCTCGCCACGGCATCCGTCGCGGTCACCTGCGTGCGCTTCGCCGTGCTGCGGATGGCCGTCTTCGCCGACCCCCGTAGCCGTACCCGTTGATGAGAGCGAATCCCGACATGAGCAACTCCGCGCACATCAGGCCCGCACCGGCGGCATCGGCACACGACGGGAGCCGCTCGAGCACGTCCGTCCGCTCGCTCCCCGCCTGGGCGGCACCCGCGGCGCTGGGAGCCGTCCTCGTGCTCGCGGCCGTCCTGTACGGCTGGGCACTGGGCTCCCTGGGGTGGGGCAACAGCTACTACTCGGCAGCCGTGAAGTCGATGGGGAAGAGCTGGACCAACTTCCTCTTCGGCTCCTTCGACCCGGCCGGCGTGGTCACGGTCGACAAGCCCCCGGCCGCGCTGTGGCCGCAGGTGATCAGCAGCAAGATCTTCGGGATGCACGGCTGGGCGCTGATCCTTCCGCAGGTTCTCGAAGGTGTGGCCGGGGTGCTGGTGCTGCACCGCACCGTGCGCCGCTGGGCGGGGGAGGGGGCGGCGCTGGTCGCGGCTCTGGTGCTCACCCTGACGCCCATCACCGTAGCCATCAACCGGGACAACAACCCGGACACCCTGCTGGTCCTGTTGCTGGTGTCGGCGGCGTACGCGCTCACCCGTGCGCTGCAGGCCGAGGGCCGGGCCGCGACCTGGTGGCTGTGCGCGAGCGGCTTTCTGATCGGGTGCGGATTCCTCACCAAAATGCTCGCCGCCTGGATGGTCATTCCTGCGTTCGCCGTCGCCTGGCTCGTGGGAGGAAGCGGCCCCTGGATACCGCGAGTGCGGCGTCTGCTGGGCGCGGGAGCCATCCTGGCGGCGTCCTCTCTGTGGTGGGTCGCCATGGTCGCCCTGTGGCCGGGCGACCGCCCCTACATCGGCGGCAGCAAGGACGGCTCGGCCTGGGACCTCGTGATCGGCTACAACGGGCTGGGAAGGGTCTTCGGCTCCAGCGACGGAACGCCCCAGGGGATGGGCGGATCAGGCGGCGGGTTCGCCGGCGGATTCGGCGGTCAACCCGGCCTGCGCCGATTGTTCGACGCGCAAGTGGGCGGCCAGATCAGTTGGTTGCTTCCGGTCTGCGCGCTGGCTCTGGTCGTCGCCGCCGTCGGCGCGGTACTGCGTCGGCGCGGCACGGTGTCCGACTCCGCCGTGCTGCCGGCCTCCGGCTGGCTGCTGTGGGGGACCTGGCTGGTGGTCTGCGGGGCCGTGTTCTCGACCCAGAAGGGCATCTTCCATCCCTACTACACCACTCAGCTCGCCCCGGCGATCGCCGCCCTGTGCGGCGGACTGACGGCAGCCCTCGTCCGCGTCCACCGCGCCGGCCTGCGCTGGGCGCCTCTGGTCGGCGTGGCGGCGGTCGTGGTGAGCGTGGCCTGGGCCGTGAAGCTGGTCCGCCGTGCGCCCGACTGGAACGGCTGGCTGGTGTGGCCCGTGCTGCTGGTCGGTTGCGCCGCGGTCGTCCTGCTGGTGCTGTCACGGCGCCGTGGCCGACTGCTGACGGCCGCCGGTTGTGCCGCGGTCGCATCGGTTCTGCTGGCGCCGGGAGCGTGGGCGGTGACCGTACCCGGCTCGACCAGCATGGGGGGCTCCAACCCGATGGCCGGTCCGCAGTCGCTCGGCTTCGGCGGAGGCGGTGGCATTCCCCGGCAGGGCTCGAACGGTGGAGACCTTCCCTCGGGCATGCCGTCCGGAATGCCGTCGAACATGCCGGGCCTCCCCGGCGGCGGCGCCTCTTCGGGACAGACTGCTGAACCTCCGTCCGGCGGAGTGCCTTCCGGCATGCCCACAGGGGGAGCGAACGGCATGCCCGGTGCACCCGGGGAAACGGGCTCGAACGACCGCGGCACACCCTCGTTCCCGGGCGCCGGCTCGGGAAGGGCCCCTGGAGGGGGCGGCGGCTTCGGTAATGGGGAACTCACCGCCGACCAGCGCAAGATCATCCAGTACGCCGTCGAGCACGCACCCGACGCACGCATCAAGCTCGCCGTCGAGGGCGGCGCCCTCAGCGCCAGCGCCTTCATCCTGGGCACCGACGAGACCGTCATCGGCATGGGCGGCTTCACCAACAGCGACAACGCGCCGTCGGTGGCCCAGTTGGAGAAGTGGACCAAGGACGGCGAACTACGCTACATCCTGGGCTCCGACACGAACGGCGGCGGCATGCCGGGCCTGTCCGGCGGATACACCAAGCAGCGCTCCGACTGGATCGCCGACCACTGCACCAAGGTTCCGGCGTCGGCATACGGCGGCACCTCCGGCACGTCGTCACAGAACAACGGCGGCGGTGCGATGGGATCCGTGGGAGGCAACGTGCTCTACGACTGCGCCGCCAAGTAACCGACGCCCGAACGACGGTCGCGACACGGCAGAACGGACCAGCAGACGCATGACCGAGCAGCTCGCAGCCGCGCGGCCGCGACATCGGCTCCTCGTGGTCGAGGACGAGCCCAGCATTCGCACCCTGCTGGAGGCAACGCTTCGCCTGACCGGATACGAGGTGAGCAGCACCGACACCGGACAGGCGGCCCTCCTGGAGGTCGAACGGCTGGAGCCGCATCTGGTGCTGCTGGACGTGATGCTGCCCGACCTGGACGGCTTCGAGGTGACCCGCAGACTGCGGGCGGCAGGCAACGACTGTCCGATCCTGTTCCTGACCGCCCGCACCGGCACCAACGATCGCATCACCGGCCTCAGCGCCGGCGGGGACGACTACGTTGCCAAACCCTTCAACATCGAGGAGGTGCTGCTGCGCATCGAGGCCATTCTGCGTCGCACGGCGCCGGCCGCCGAATGGCAGGCGGTGCACAGCGTGTTGCGCTACGCCGACCTCGAACTCGACGAGGGCGCCCACGAGGTATACCGCGCAGGGCAGTACATCGCCCTGTCGCCAACCGAGTTCAAGCTCCTGGCCTACCTCCTGTCGAACGCGGGCCAGGTGGTGAGCAAGGTCCAGATCCTCGACCACGTCTGGAGCTACGACTTCGCCGGCGACTCCCGGATCATCGAAACGTACGTCAGATACCTGCGCAGGAAGATCGATTGCTTCGAGCCGCCACTGATCCACACCGTGCGCGGCGTCGGCTACTGCCTGCGGCTTCCCCGCGACCACGCAGGGACGTCGGACCAGTGACCCGGTTCCTGCCCCGGCTGCCCAAGTCGGTGCGACGGCGCCTCGTCCTCGGCGCCGCTCTCCTCGCCACCGCGGCGGTCCTGACCTCCCAGGCGATCGGCTATGTGGTGCTTCGCTCCTGGCTGCTGGACCGCGTCGACGAGCAGCTCGTCGAGTTCCATCCACCGGCTCCCGCCTACTACGACGCGCTCCAAGACAGGCTCCCGGACCCGGGGGAGCGGCAGGACGTGCTTCCCTCGGACTTCCACATCTACTTCTACGACTCCTCCGGGCGCCGTCTGCACAACTCCCTGGGCTCCCAGACCAAGCCAGGACCCCGGTTGGCCGATCACGCGGAGGACCTCGGGCTGCAGGACGGGCACCCCGAAACCGTGCCCGCCACCAGTGGCGACGGCCGCTGGCGGGTGCTGCTGAACCCCGGTCCGGGCGGCATGAGCGCGGTGGTCACCCTTCCGCTCGACACCGTCGACGGCGCCACATCGAAGCTCTTGTGGCTGAACGCCGTGCTGCTCGTCGTCACGATCGTCGCCCTGATCGCCCTGGGCCGGTGGGTGGTTCGGCTGGGGCTGCTGCCCCTGACCAGAATGGAACGGACGGCTCAGGACATCACCGCAGGCCGACTCGATCTGCGGTTGGCCGACACCGATGCGCGTACCGAGATCGGAAGACTCGGCCGGGTCCTGAACTCGATGCTCGACCGCCTGCAGAAGGCGCTGCTGGCCCGAGAGGCCTCGGAGGCCCGCCTTCGCCGGTTCGTCGCCGACGCCGGGCACGAGCTGCGCACTCCGCTCACCGCCATCCAGGGCTACGCCCAACTCGCCCTCCGCCCGGAACCGCGCTCGGCCCTCGAACGAAACGAGGCCAACCGGTTCATCGCACAGAACGCGGAACGCATGAGTCTGCTCGTCGACGACCTCCAGTTGCTGGCGACCCTGGACAAAGAACCCTCCTACCGCAGGGAGCGGGTGGACCTGCTGTCCCTCGCGGCGGACGCCGTCAGCGCCGCCGCGGTCCACAGCGAGTCCCACCCCGTCGACCTCGGCCCGCTGCGCACCCCGGCCGATCCCACCGGGGCCGAGGAACTCGACGTCGCGGAGACTGTCGGCGACCCGCACCGATTGCGTCAGATCGTGGAGAACCTGCTCTCCAACGCCCGCACCCACACCCCGCCGGGCACCCGCGTCCACGTGCACGTCGGCACGACCGAGGCGGGTCCCGGAACCGGAGGCACGGACCGGCCCGGACGCACCACCGCTTCACCGCCCCTGCCGGAGGGCCTGCCGATCACCGTGATCGAGGTGACGGATGAAGGGCCGGGCCTCGAACCCGTCGACGCCGAGCTCGTCTTCGAGCGCTTCTACCGCGCCGACCCCGCCCGCTCCCGCATCCACGGCGGCAGCGGCCTCGGCCTGGCCATCGCCGCGACCATCGCCGAGGGCCACGGCGGCCGCCTCGAACTCGACACGGCCCCCGGCCGCGGATGCACCTTCCGCCTGGTCCTGCCCGCAGCCGATTTCGGCCAGGAACCCCGCTGATCCCGCGCGTCCGGGCGTGCGGCCCTCAGGGACCGAGAGCGACAGCGGCTCCGCGGACGTGTGGACGGGATCGGGCGGACGACCCACGCTCGAGGTGGCCGGGGAGCGTCACAGCGGTCGGTGCGTGCGGAGTTCAGCGGATGCGCGCGGAAGGATCCGCGGTGACAGCGCGGGATGCGAGCGGCCGACCGGTCACCAGGAGTGCATCGACGGCGAGCGGATCCTCCTCCGGAGCCAGGGTCCGTCCGTCACGGCGCCGTCCCACCAGGCTGCCCGCCCACCCCAGCAGGAAGGCCGCGGGTACGGAGATCACGGCGGGGTTGCTCCGGCCGAACCACGCGAAGTCGGCCGTCGGGACCAGCGCCGTCGGGCTGCCCGACACGGCAGAGGAGAACACGTACAGACCGATCGTCAGCGTTGTTCCGCCGTAGACCGTCCACAGCAGCCCCGTGCGGTTGAACCGGCTCCAGTAGAAGGTGTACAGCAGGGCCGGTGCCGCGGTCGATGCCGCCGCGGTCGTGGCGAGTTGGGCCAGGAAGCCGGCGGAGTGGCCCTGGGCGATCACCGCGAGCGCGATACCGAGGGCGCCGAAGAGCGCCACGGCGACGCGGGCGGTGCGCAGTTCGTCCGACGGGCCTGACCGCTTGTGCCGCGCGACGTAGTGGTAGGAGTCGCGGGCGAGGGCGCCGGCAGCAGCCAGCGTGGTGCCGCCGACGACCGACAGAATGCACAGGAACAGGGCGCAGGCCACAGCGGCGAACATCAGGTTGCCGAGTCCGTTCGCCGTACCCCCTGTCAGGCTCCGTGCCAGGAGCATCAGCGCGCCGTCGGAGTGCGTCTGTCCGTTGAAGATCTCGCGAGTGCCGATCCGTGCCGCGGCCGTGAATCCCAGCAGTATCAGTGCCGCGCACAGAAAGGCGACGACACCGGCCGCGTACCGGATGGAACGTCGCGCCGTGGCCGGGTCCTTCATCGCGTAGACCCGGCTGAGGACGTGCGGCATGCAGGCGCTGCCCAGGACCAGCGCGAGCTGACCTCCGGCGAAGTCGAGGCGTGTGCTGCTCCCGAGGCCGATCGTGCCGCCGGGGGACAGATACCGGCTCGGACTGGTGCTGCCCTCGGCGGCGGCGCCGATCAGGGCGTCGACGTCCCCGTGGAACGCCCGGATGGCGTAGGTGCAGATCACGAACATCGCTGTGCCGATCACCGTAACGGCAAGTATCTGCACGGAGGTGAGCCCCTTGGCGCCGCTGAGCACTCCGCAGGTGACGACCAAGCAGCCGATCAGTACGGTGCAGATCTTCTGGATGCCGACCCCGGTGAAGCCGAGCAGGGAGGCGGTGATGCTGCCGGCGGCCATCAGCTGCACGACCAGGAACGGCCCTGCTACGGCGAGCGTGGCCACTGCGGCGGCGATCCGGGGGGCCGTTCCGGACGCCCGTAGCGACAGGAGCTCGCCCAGGGTGCAGGCGCCGCTCAGCTGGATCGGCCGGGCGAGGAGAAGGAGGACCCCGAGGGACAGGAACATGCTGCCGGCCGTGGTGATGCCGTCGAAGCCCGCGGTCGCCACCACGCCTGTGACGGTGAGCAGCAGGGAGGTCGACGTGAAGCTCCCGGCCAGTGCCAGTCCGCTCTTCCACGGTGGCAACGTTCGGTCGCCTGTGTAGAACTCCCGCACGGAGTGCTCCTCCAGGCTGGAGAAGACCGTCAGGAAGAGTGTCACCATCATGAACAGCATGAAGCCGATCAAGACATGATTCGGGTTGGCGGAAGCGGCCGCGTGCAAGGTCCCGCCAGTCATCTCGCGTCCCCCGTGTGGCCGTCGGCCGCTCCCGCGCCGGACCGCGCGTACGCCTGCTGCCAGGGGTCCAGCAGACGGGTGCTGCGACGGTCGAAGCGCCGGGCTGTCACCAGCAGCAAGGCCACCTGGGCCAGGTAGAGCACCAGCCCCACGGTCACCTGGGTGCCGGGCAGCCTACGGGCCAGCAGATCGCCGGCCGTCGCGCCGAGAACCAGCGTGACGGCGAGGCCGGTCGCGTTGGACGTCAGAAAGGCCCGGTCCAGTCGCAGGGCCTGCTGCCGCGCATGTCGCAGAGCCGACGAACCGCTCTGCGTGTCGTGGTGATCCGGAGGTGCGGATGGGTGGGGTCTGTGACGCATCGGGTCTTCTCCTGGTGGGTAAGTGAAGCGCATCGCCGAGGGTGGTCATGCGCCGACGGCGGGTTCTTCGGTCCCGTCTGCTCGCGGTCGGGCCCGGTCCGCCTCCGGAACCGCGGCGGGACTTTCGTCCTCGGGCAAGGCAACAGCCCGGTCGGATTGGGGGTGGCGCGGCAGCATGACGGCAAGGACGAGGCCGAGCAGGCTTGCGACGGCCGGAACGGAGAGCGTCGCTGCGTAACGGCTGGTCTGCTCGGCAGTGTGCTGCGCCCGGACCGGAACCCCCTGCAGGGTGGTCGGCCGAGTGCCATGCCCTGGATCTGTCCGAGGTCGCACAGTCCGCGCGGGGTTCGGGCCGGACCGGGTGACGGACATCGGCGTCCTTCCTCGGGTGGGCTGGGGCGCCCGCCGTCGGCCTGGAGTTCGGCCAAGTCACGGACGGCTGCGCGTGGCGCGGAGTGCCAGACGCTGAACTGTACAGTCCAGTGCAGCTCGAGCGTCAAGACCTGTGCGGCATGGTTCTTTCGCGGGTCCGGCCGTTCAGGGGTGCCTGAAGTGTCCTGATACGACGAAGCCCACACGCCGGGCGTGAAGTGCGCGGGCGGCGTGCGGGCGGAGCGTTCGGCTCCTGATCGGGTGGGTCAGGAGCCGACGTGGTGGGCCGTGTCAGTCCGTGTGGGGCGGCTCGCCCCAGGGAAAGGCGTCGCTGGCATCGCGCACCGGTGCTTCGGGCAGGCCGTCGGGGTCCTGGGACCGCAGGGCGCGCAGGAAGAGCGTCGTCGTCCAGCGGGCGTGCGCGGTGAGTTGGGCGGAGTCATGGCGGGGCTCCGGGCTCAGAAGGGCGTCCATCTGCAGCCCGGCCGCCGCCATGCGGACAAACAGTGCAGCGTACACATGGGTGTCCGGCAGGGTGTAGCCGTGCCGTTGACCGTCCTCCAGCAGGGTGGCTGCCACGATGTCGACGACGTGCGGCACGCCGAATGAGCGCATTGCCTCGGTCAGCTCGGGACGGCGGGCGGCTTCCGTGGTCAGGACCCGGAGGAAGGCGAGGTGCTGCGGCTCGGTCGTCGCCTCGAGAAGCTTGGCGACGATGTGGGTCAGCCTCTCCTGCGGGTCTTCGACCGACGAGAGCATCGCCTGGTCCAGCTCGAAGTCCAGGGATGAGCTGCCACGCTCGATCACGGCGCGGAAAAGTTCCACTTTGTCGCCGAAATGGGCGTAGACGGTGGTCTTCGAAACTCCGGCCTCGGCTGCGACGGCGTCCATCGACGTCTGATCGAAGCCCCGGTCGAGGAAGAGGGTGACCGCCGCGTCGAGCGCGGCCTCTCTCTTGCTCCGGGTCCCGGCTCCCGTGCGGGGGCGCCCCCTGACCGCCATCTCGCTCCTCCTCGGGCCGCTGACCCCGCAGATGCCCATATCTCTTTGCCTGTTGACCTCTTTGCGACCCTATCGTACCGTCGAATCTGTACTGAACAGTGCAGTTCAATAATTGCGCCGAGCCGGTATCCCGAATCCCCGAAGGAGCAGTTCGATGAGTGAGCAGGACCCGATGTCTTCCGAGACAGGACGACACCGCGGCCGGGTGATCCGGGACGCGGCACGTGGCCTTGTGCCACTGCTGCGGCGCAATGCCCTGGAGGGAGAGGAGATCGGCGCACTGACGCCCGAGACGCTGCAGGCGATGCACGAGGCCGGCGTGTTCAAGATCATGCTTCCGCCGGAGTTGGGCGGGGACGCGCTGGGGGCGCGCGACACCGTTGAGATCACCGCCGCGTTGGCGGAGGGAGACGGGGCGGCCGCGTGGACCGTGTTCGTGTCCGGCGGCATCCGCAATCTTCTCGGATTTCCCGAGCAGGCCGTCGAGGAGGTGTTCAAGGAGGTCGAGACCTGGGTCGGCCCGCTGGCGGTGGGTGCCTCGGTGTTCTCCCCCGTCGTGGGGTCGGCCCGAGCGGTGGAAGGGGGCTTCATGGTCTCCGGCAAGTGGGCCTTCGGCAGCGGGTGCAAGCACGCCGCCTGGGCTGTCGTGGGCGTGGGGTACGAGGACGCGGAAGGCCGCCCCCACCGTGCGATGGCACTCCTGCGGCGCGAGCAGTACACGATCCTGGACGACTGGCACGTCATGGGGCTGAAGGGCACGTCGAGCAACGGCATCGCCGTAGAGGGAGAGGTCTTCGTCCCCGAGCATCGCTGCCTCGACATGGCCGACCTCCCCGCGACCATGAACCGCGTCCGCGAGCGCTACTCGGGCATCGGGTTCCGCAACGGGACACGGGCCCTGATGATCATCACCTGTCTCAGCAATGTCGCGATCGCCCTCGGTATGGCGCGCGGCACGCTGGACTGCTTCGTCGAGCAGGCGAGGGCGCGCAAGCCGTTCAATCTGCCCTACCCGACGGTGGCGGAGATGCCGTCCACTCAGGTGTCCGCCGGGGCGGCGCGCGCCATGGTCAATACCGCCGAAGCCGTGATTCTTCGGCACGCGGACGAGGTGGACCGTCGGGCGCTCGCGGGGGAGGACTTCACGGCGGCGGAGGAGTCCGAGATCACCATGGACCTCGTCTACGCCGTCCGGCTGTGCGCGGACGCCATCGACCGGCTGCAACTCGCACTCGGCTCCTCCACGGTGAGCCTGAAGAACCCCATCCAGCGCTTCGTGCGCGACGTGCGGGTGCTGGCGACCCACGGCGCCATCCGGTTCGACCCGATGGCGGAGATCAGTGGCCGTCAGGTCCTGGGACTCGAGCCGTTGTCCATGTTCGCCGGCGGCCTCCCCCAGGTCGGCTGAGGCCTGCCGCCACCGCTGTCGGGAAAGAAGTGATCTCCATGTACGAAACGCAGCGTGGTGACCGCGTGTCCGGGGGCTCGGCCGACGACATCGCGCGGCGGCCGGAGCCGGCGGCCCTGAACGAGAAGGCGCTGCGGGAGGCGTTCGGCTGCTCCCCAGCGGGGTGATCGCGATATGCGGGATGGACGACGGCGACCCGGTGGGCATGGCCGTGAGTTCCTTCACCTCGGTGTCCCTGGCGCCCCCGCTGGTCTCGGTCTGCCTGCAGACCACGTCGCGTACCTGGCCCAGGCTCAGGGCACTGCCACGGCTGGGACTGAGCGTGCTCGGTGAGGGCCAGGACACCGTATGCCGTGCCCTGGCGGGCAAAGACGAGAACCGCTTCGCGGGGGTGGACTGGCAGGCGGGCGAGCAGGGCGCCGTGTTCGTCAACGGCGCAATCACCTGGTTCGACTGCACTCTGCGCGCCGAACTGCCCGCCGGCGACCACGCCATCGCGCTGCTGGAGGTCGGGCGTCTGCGGACACTGCCGGCGGCCAACTCCTTGGTCTTCCACGGCAGTCGGTTCCGACGCCTGGTCACCTGCGAGCGATCGGCAGTGCCTGCCTGACGTGGACCACCCGGACATCCCAGCGATGGCCTCGACGAAAGCGAGCACGCTCATGCCTCCTTCACCCCACTCCGTGACCGCCGCCAACAAGCGCTTGGTGGCAGATTTCTTCACCGCCGTCATCACCGCTCGGGACGCCGACGCGGTCGCCGAATACGTCGCCCCCGAACTGGTCCAGCACGGTGCGGACGTCCCGAGCGGCCGGCAGGCGTACACCGAATACCTGCGGGCCCGCTTTGCGCGTGAGACGGAGGCCGGCGGACCGGACGGCGCCGCTGCGCCGCCGCAGCCCGTCTTCACCATTGCCGACAACGATCTGGTCTGCGTCTGCCGATACCTCCCGCAGCCCGATCCCGACCTCCCCGGGGCCACCTTCGACTACTACACATTCACCACCTTCCGAGTCCGCGACGGGCGGATCACGGAGCGATGGCCCTCCGTCAACAAGGTCGCCCCGCCGCAGCCGCCCGCACCGGACACGCCATCGCGTGCGGTTCTCGTGTCGACGTCCTCCGGGAACGACACCGAGGCGAACAAACGCCTGGTATGCGATTTCTACCGCTGCATTTTCAATGCTCAGAATCCCGACGCCGTCAAGGACTTCGTCACCGAGGACTACCACCAGCACGTCTCCCAGTACCCGGCCGGCCGCGCGGGGCTGGAGAAGTTCGTTCGCAACCAGTTCCCCGACGGGCCCCTCCCGACGCCGGCCGAGCCGCTCAACCCACCGGTGCTGCTCGTCGCCGAGGGAGACATCGTCGTGTGCGCCGGGCTGATGCCCCAACCCGACCCCGATGCCGGCGGCACGTACCCGTACTTCGTCTACGACGCCTTCCGGGTGCGCGAGGGACTGCTCGCCGAACACTGGAGCGGCGTGTCCAAGGCGGCTCCGCCTCGCCACCCCGTGCCGCCTCCGCGCCCGCCCGCCTGACCAGGGATCTGACCCATTACTCGTTCCTCACCCGCAAGAAAGACTTCGCCATGCCCAACCTGCACGTGGTGGTCGGCGGTACCCGTCCCGCCCGTCTGGGGCCGCCCGTCGCACAGTGGGCTGCGAAGGCCGCCGAGAAGCACGGCGGCTTCGATGTCGAACTCGTCGACCTGGCCGAGCGCGGGCTCCCGCTCCTGGACGAACCGGCGCATCCGCGCACGGGGCAGTACACCCATGAGCACACCCGTACATGGAGCGCCACGGTGGACGAGGCGGACGCCTTCGTCTTCGTCACGCCCGAGTACAACTACGGCCCTCCGGCCGCACTGCGCTCGGTACAGGTGCTCAAGCAGCTACTGACGACGCTGAAGGTGATGCCGCGGGAGGCGGCGGCGACCGACATGCTCGACGAACTGCTGCGCTGGACCGATCCGTTGCAGATCCTGCGCAAGAGCGTTGCTGAGGCGCCGAGCTGGGTGCGCGCACCGTAGTCCTGGGACGACTGCGAGCCGGTCGCACCGCGGGTGATGCCGCGCTGCGACCGGCTCGCTGTGTTTCGGCGCGATAGGAGGCGGCGCTGGCGCGAAGACGGGGGCCGACGGCGGAATCCGCCGTCGGCCCCCGTCTTCACGAGGCACAGGGTGTGCTGCGTGTCAGTCGGTCTTCTCACCCTGTGCCGCGACCGCCTGGTCGAGGGTCACGTGGTCGGCCCAGTTGCCGTGGAAGCCGAACGGGACGCGGCTGGGGAGCTTGACCCGGGCAAGCGGGGTGCGGACCAGGTCGGCGGCGTCGTGGATAAGGAGTTCGGACAGGCCCGTGAGGCGGTTCCACCACAGGGACAGCAGATAGCCGTCGTCTTCGGAGCGGGCGTTCTCGCGGGCGACGAAGACCGGTTCGCCGGGGTTGGTAAGCCCTGCGGGGCCTTCCACGACACTGGTGCTGCCGTGCAGGAAGTCGTGCTTGGCCAGCCCGTCACTCATCGTGTCCGCGGCCAGTGAGCGGGTGGTGACGAAGTAGCCGTAGCGGTGCTCCAGCCCGGTGTAGGCGTCGTTGATCCGTGGGAACTCGCCGGCGAGACCGCTGAGCATCTCCTCGGTGGCCTTGCCGGTCGCCAGGTCCACGCGCCAGCGGTGGGGGAGCGACGGGGGGAACCAGGAGTGGGAGGTGACCGGGGTGTCGAGCCGGTCGGCGGGTGTGCCCAGCCGGGTGATGCGGTGCCCGTCGACGACGACCTGCCCACCACGCTCGTAGGCGTTGTAGAAGTGGGTGTTGGCCCAGTGGCCGCCGACCTCGTGCCAGGTGACCTGGTGGGTGCTGCGGTTCATGAGCACGATCTGCACACCGTGGGGGAGCGAGGCCTCGTCCCAGACGACGCCCGGCTCGCCCCGCATGATGTGGTCGAGGCGGAACTGGGCCGGGGTGACGAAGAAGATCGCGTGGTTCTCGGTGACCGCGAAGTCGTGCATGAGCACGGGCACCTTGATGTCGAAGCTGTGGCTGTCGACGACGTGCCCGGTCTTCACGTCCGCCCGGTACCAGGTGATGACCGGCCCGGTCGCGGCGAAGAAGAGCATGTCGCCCGTGGCCGGATCGGTCTTGTAGTGGGCGGTGCACAACACGTCGAGGCCGCCGTGGAAGTCGTAACTGCCGTACGTCTCCAGGGTTTCCGGGTGCATCGAGTACGGCAGTCCGCCCTCGAAGTAGACCAGCAAGTGGTCGTCGAAGATGCCGACGTTGGTGTTGGCGACGTTCTTCGCGGGCGGAGCGCCGTGGGGGAGCGGCGCCGTGCTGCCGCCGTTGGCGAAACCGCTGTAGACCGCCTCGCCCTGCTCGACCTCGAACTTCATGGAGTCGGTCATCACCCAGCGGGTGCGGTAGGCGGCCCGGCCGTCGCGCAGATAGATGCCGCACACCATGCCGTCCCCCTCCCACCAGTGATAGCGCTCCGGATCGCGGGGCTGGAAGCGGGGGTTGGAGGAGATGCGGAACAGGGCTCCGGCGAGGTCTTCGGGGATCTGGCCGTCGACCTCCAGGTCGTAGGCCGCGTCTTCCTCCGTCCAGGGCGTGAAGGGCCCGTCGAGGAACTTGTTGTCGGAAGCCCAGCCGGTCGCGTCCTGGGGCCGGCGCGGGGTCGGCGGTGTGGCCGCGGCGCGTGGGGCGATCGTCATCGGGTCCGGCGGAACAAGGCCGGATCGGGGGGCGACTGCGTTCATCGGTATGTCCAATGCGGGTGATGGGAAGTGGGTTCGGGATGCCGGACGGCGAACTCGGTTGAGGGGAGGGCCGGGATCCCGGCGGGAGGCAGGGATCCCGGCCGGCGGACGGGATCAGAACGGGTAGCCGGGGATCTCGCCCCGGACAGTGACCCACTGCTGCTCGGTGAAGGCCTCGAGGTTGGCCGCGGTGCCGCCGTGACGGGAGCCGTTGCCCGACTCGCCGATGCCTCCGAAGGGCACGGTGGCCTCGTCGTTGACGGTCTGGTCGTTGATGTGCACGAGCCCGGTGGGGATACGGTCGGCCAGTGCCAGACCCCTGGCCGGGTCGCCGGTCAGGATGCCGAGGGAGAGACCGTACTCGGTGTCGGTGGCGAGTCGGACGGCCTCGTCCAGGTCCTGGAAGGCGACGACGGGCGCTACGGGGCCGAAGATCTCCTCGGTGTAGGCACGCGCGGTCAGCGGGACGTCGGCCAGGACGGTCGGCCGGTAGACCAGGCCCTCGTAGGTTCCGCCCGCGGCCAGTCGTGCTCCGGCGGCCAGGGTGTCGGTGACCACGGAGTGGGCGGCCTGCAGCTGCCTCTCGTCGATCATGGGACCGACGGCGACCGCGTCCGTCGCCGGGTCTCCCGCGGGCGCCGCCTCGGCGCGCTCGGCGAGCCGTGCGGTGTACTCCTCGGCGATGGAGGCGTGCACCAGGTGCCGGCTGGAGGCCATGCAGATCTGACCGGCGTGGTGGAACGAGCCGAACGCGCCCGCCGACACCGCCTTCTCCAGGTCGGCGTCCTCCAGGACGATCAGGGCCGAATTGCCGCCCAGCTCCAGGTGCACCCGCTTCAGCCGCTGCGCCGCGGCCGTGGCGATCGCCTTGCCGGCCCGGGTCGACCCGGTGAACGCGATGACCGGTACCCGGGGATCGTCCACCAGCGCCGCTCCGACGTCGGCGCCGCCGGGCAGAACGTGCAGCAGCCCCTCGGGAAGTCCCGCCTCCTCGAAGACTCGTGCGATCGTGACACCCCCGCAGACCGCTGTGCGCGGGTCGGGCTTGAGGACGACCGCGTTGCCCAGCGCCAGCGCCGGCGCCACCGCCCGCATGGCCAGCACCATCGGCGCGTTGAACGGAGCGATCACGCCCACGACGCCCACGGGCCGTCGCCGCGAGAACGACAGCCGGTCCTCCACCGAGCGGAGTACCTCGCCGAAGGGGGCCGCCGCGAGGGCCGCGGCCTCGTAGCACTCCTCGGCGGCGCCGTTCGAGGTCTGGAAGTCCGCGAACGGGCGCAGGGCTCCCGACTCCCGCACGATCCAGTCCGCGATCTCGGCCTGGTGCTTCTCGAACAGGGCCGCGGCACGCCGTAGCACCTGTGCCCGCTCGATGTACGGCAGGGCCGCCCACGCGCGCTGGGCCCGTGCGGCCTGTGTCACGGCTCGGTCCAGGTCGGCGGGTGCGGCGGCACCGACGCGGCCCAGCGTCTTGCCGGTGGCCGGCTCGACGGAGTCGTAGGGCTCACCGGAGCCGTCGACCCACCCGCCGGAGAAGATCCGCCCCTGCCAGTCGTGATCCTCGAGAAAAGCCATGATGCTCCATCCATTGATCTGCACTGTACCGTCCAGTTTAATTACATCGCCGCAGCTTTCGCTAGGTGCGGTCGATCGGTGAAGGTGTCCTGATAAGTGGGACGGCTCACTTGTTAAACAGGACACTCGCTCGGATCCGGGGTTGTCAAGGCTGGAAGTCCCGACCTAGTGTCTCGATAGTCAGTTCATCCGTCCTGAAAAAGGAGACATGATGGGTATCACCGGTCTGGGACACACCGGGTTCTGGGTCGAGGACCTGGCGAAGATGCGTGACTTCTACGAGCGCGTCATGGGTCTGACCGTCACCGATGAGGACGAGGAGCAGGGGATCGTCTTCTACTCGGCCCGCCCCGAGGACGAGCACCACGAGTTCGTCCTGCAGCGCGGCCGGACGGCACCGCCCGGGGTCAAGCTCACCCACCAGGTGTCGTGGCGGGTCGACTCGCTGGAGACGATCATCGACTTCCATCGGCGCTTCCGGGCCGAAGGCATCGAGGTCCAGCAAGAGGTGACCCACGGCAACGCGATCGGGATCTACTTCTTCGACCCCGAGGGCAACCGCAACGAGGTCTACCTGCGGATCGAGCGCGACGTGCGCCAGCCGTTCCGCAAGACGATCGACCTCGACCAGGACCCCGAGCAGATCCTCGCCCAGGCGGAACAACTGCTGGTCGACGGTGGCCCGGCCTACCAGCCGGTGCAGTAGCCCGGCGACCTCACGTCCAGCTCACTCACCCTGCCGAAAGGCCCATCCATGGCTACACCACCCCCGGCGCCGTCCGGTGCGGCGCCACTGGTGCTCGTCGTCGGCGCGGGACCGGTCGGGCTGACCGCGGCCAACCTCCTGGGCGCGCTCGGTGTGCGCGTCCTGGTCGTCGAACGTCACGCGACCACGAGCGACGACGCGAAGGCGATCAGCCTGGACGACGAGTCGCTGCGCACCCTGCAACTGGCCGGCCTGGACGGGGCCGTCCACCCGATCATCGTGCCGGGGACGGGTACCAAGTACTACGGAGTCGGCGGACGGCCGCTCGTCCATGCCCGCGGCACCGGAGAGCGGCGATACGGCCACCCGTTCAAGAACCCGTTCGCCCAGCCCGATCTCGAGCGCGTGCTGCTCTCCGGTCTCGACCGCTTCCCGCACGTCGACGTCCGCTTCGGGACCCGCCTCGTGGAACTGAGCCAGTATCCCGACCGTGTGTGGGCCACCCTGGCATCCGGTGACGGTGACGGCGACGGAGTGACGCAGCAGATCGAGGCCGCCTACGTCCTGGGGTGCGACGGAGGCCGCAGTACCGTGCGTGAGCAGTTGTCCATCCCCATGCGCGGACGCAGCTATCCGGACGACGTCTGGCTCGTCGTCGACACGCTCGAGGATCCGCACGACGAGCGGTACGGCATGCACGTCGGCGACCCTGACCGGCCCCTCGTCATCGTGCCCGGGCGCGAGGGGCGGTGCCGCTACGAGTTCCGGTTGCGCCCGGGCGAGTGCGCCCCCGGCGGCGCGGTGCCCTTCGGACTGGTGCGGGACCTGCTGCGCCCGCACCGGGACATCACCCCGGAACAGGTCGAGCGCTCGGTCGCCTACACCTTCCACGCCCTGCTGGCCGAGAAGCTGCGCGACGGCCGCTGCTTCCTGCTCGGCGACGCCGCGCACATGATGCCGCCCTTTGCCGGACAGGGTCTCAACTCGGGTGTCCGGGACGCGGCCAACCTGTGCTGGAAGGTGGCCGAAGTGCTCGCCGGGCGCGCCGCCGACGCCCTCCTCGACACCTATGACACGGAGCGCCATCCGCACGCTCAGGCGATGATCGAACTGTCCGTGCGGCTCGGCCGTGTCGTCATGACGACCGACCGCAGACGGGCCCGGGTCAGGGACCTCTGTGTGCGTGCGGCTCTTCGGAGCCGACGCGGGCGCCGGTACCTGACCGAGATGCGGTACCGGCCCGACACCCGGGTGCGGGCCGGAGCGGTGGTACTGGCCGACGGTCCTGGACAGGCGCTGGCCGGCACCCTGCTGCACCAGCCCTCGGTGCTGCACGGCCCCGGATACACCACCGCTCGTCTCGACGATCTCCTCGGCCCGGGCTGGAGCCTGCTGGGCATCGGCCTGTCCGACGAGGACTGGAAGGCCGTGGCGGCAGCCCCGCTGCCCGACGCGCGGCGGGTGGACGTGGTGCTCGGCGACCGCGCACCCCGTGCGCACGACGGACGAGCCGCAGTGGCCGATGCGGACGGCGAGCTCGACGCGTACCTGGCGTCATTGCCCGGCCATCTGTTGCTGGTCCGCCCCGACCGGCTGATAGCGGCCGTCTTCACCCCCCGTCAGGTCGGTGATGTCGCACGGACACTCGGCCGGTTGCTGTCTCCAGCCCGCACCCGCGAAGCGGGGCCGCCCGGGGCCCCCGAGGAGCTTCGCCCGTCCGGTACTTCACCCTTCCCCGCGAGTCCGGCCCCGTCCGGCGGCCCCGCATCGAAAAACGACACACAAGGAGCCCGCAAGTGAGACTGAGCACGATCCGTACGGCCGACCACGGCACCGTCGCCGCCCGCCACGAAGGCGACGAACTGGTGCTGTTGCCCCACGCGGACGTCGCGGCCCTGCTGGCCTCGGGTGAGGACTGGGCCGGGCGCGCGGCCGACTCCGACGGCCGGCGCGTCCCGGCCGCCGACGTGTCGTACGCCCCCGTGGTCCCCCACCCCAACAAGATCGTCTGCCTCGGCCTGAACTACGCCACCCACATCAAGGAGATGGGCCGCCCGACCCCGACCCATCCCACGCTGTTCGCCAAGTACGACGGAGCCCTCGTCGGCGCCCACGACGACATCCACATGCCCGCAGTGAGCGACGATCTCGACTGGGAAGCCGAACTGTGCGCCGTGATCGGGCGCCCGACCCGGCACGTCGGCGAGCAGGAGGCGCTGGATGCCGTCGCCGGCTACACGATCCTCAATGACGTCACCGTCCGGGACTGGCAGCACCGCACCCGTGAGTTCCTTTCCGGCAAGACCTTCGAGGCCACGACGCCGGTGGGGCCCGCCCTGGTGACGTCGGACGAGCTTCCGCCCGGAGCGGCGGGCCTGGACATCGGATGCAGCGTCGACGGGCACGCCATGCAGGAGTCGAACACCGCCGACCTGCTCTTCGACGTGGCGCACATCGTGTCCTACGTCAGCACCATCATCACGTTGCTGCCCGGTGACCTCATCGCCACCGGCACCCCGGGCGGTGTCGGGGCGGGGCGCGATCCGAAGGTCTTCCTGCGTCCAGGCCAGAGACTGGTCACGCGCATCGAGGGGATCGGCGAGACGAGCAACCGCGTGGTCAAGGACGATCCCGCGTGAGCCCGGCACGAGAAACCTCAGGCCGGGACATCGTCCACTAGTGTGTCCCGCATGTCAGGAGAAGCGTCCCCCGCAGGCGCCTACCGTGAGCGCAACTCGACCGCGGACCGGGCGCTCGACATCCTCATGATGTTCGACGAGAGCGAGCTGGTGGTCTCCGCGACGGCGGTCGCCGGGCGGCTTGGCGTCGCACGCTCAACCGCCTACCGCTACCTCCAGTCCCTCGTGTCGAGCCGCTTCCTGGAGGAGGCGCCGGGCGGCGGTTTCCGGCTCGGTCTGCGCGTGATGGAGATCGCCAGGCTGGCCCGACGCAGCTACGGCCTCCCCGACATCGCGCTGCCCGCCATGACGGCACTGTCCGAACTGACGGGCGAGACCGTACTCCTGACTCGGCGGGTGGGCGACCTCGTAGTGTGCGTCGAGACCGCCGAACCCGGACAACGCCCCGTCCGCATCTCCTACGAGCGGGGCAGCGCACTGCCGATCAACGCCGGCGCCTCGGCGCATGTGCTCCTGGCCTGGAGCCCTCCGGACGAGGCGCGCCGCCTACTGGAGGCCGCGCAACTGAAGCAGTTCACTCCCGCGACGCTGGTCGATGTCGACGCGCTGATGGAACGTCTGGAGAAGATCCGGGCCGCCGGGTACGCGATCTCGCGCGCCGAACTCGACCCCGACATTCTCGGCGTCGCCGCGCCGGTCCGTGGCGACGCGGGACAGGTCGTGGCGGCCGTGAGCGTGGCCGCGCTGGCTTCGAGGGTCCCGAGCGGGACGGAAGCCGACATCGTCGGGCATGTGCTGGCCGCGGGACAGGAAATCACCGACCGGATGGGCGTGGTGACTGGCTGACGGCCAGTCACTGCCCGGCGCGGTCCTGCGGGTTGCATGGCACACCTGGCCTGTTGAGCCCGCCGCCGGGCGGACCGGAACCTCCTGGGCTGCGCTCGCTTGCCACGACACGCTCTGTCCCGTCGGCTCATCCCATTCGAGACATCCTGCTGCTTCCGGGCGTGGAGTACCTGCCGGTGCTGTAGGCATGTTCCTCGGCGTTCATCGCCCCGCCATCTCGGCCTCGGACTCCTTGCCCTTGCCGCCGCCTGGCCCCTCGTGCGCCGAGCCGGCCTCGGCGCAGGCTTACCGGAGCGCTCCGGTGAACATCGTCGAAGAGATCTTCCGTCCGAGCGCCCGTCACCATCACGAGGAACGACAGCGCCTGGAATGGATGCGTGACGACGCGGGCGAGGGCGATCCCTGCCGCGGGCCGATCGGCCCGCGGCAGCGGCATCGTCCACATCAGGGCCGGCGCCTGACCCCGGCCGGTTCGGCAGAGCCCCACGAGTGCATGCCTGTTGCCCGCGCCGTGTGTCGGCGCGGGCAACAGGGACAGGGCTGCGGGTTACCGGTCTGGCCGGTCACGCCTCGGTGCTGGGCTCGCGGAAGGGCCGGCGTACCGCTCCTGACCTGCTGTCACCGGACCACTCGGCATGTCCTGCACGGTCTTCGTCTATCGGGGGACGGGAGACGGTGCCGAGCCGGAAGGAACTGCCGGAGGGCCGGGCAGCGGCGGCGGGGGAGGCGGCGGAGCCGTCCGCAGCGGGCGGAGCACCTCCGCCCAGCGGGCGAGTTCCGTGAGCATGGGCGCGACGGATCCTGCGACGGGCGGGGGCGGAGTGAACACCCCACCCTCGATGTGCTGCATGACGAAGGGGACCGAGACCCCCTCGGGGATCGGCATCATGCGCAGGGTCGTGACAACCTGCTTCATCACCTGCACGGAGCGCAGGCCGCCGGCTATGCCGCCGTAGCTGACGAAGCCGACCGGCGCGTACAGCCACTCGTTGTGGAGGTAGTCCACGGCGTTCAACAGACTGACCGAGGGGCCGTAGTTGTACTCCGGGGTCACGAAGACGAAGGCGTCCGCCTCCTTGATCTTCGCGCTCCAGCGCCGCGTGTGCTCGTGCTCGTAGCGGCCCATCCGTGGGGGACCGGGCTCGTCGAGCAGCGGGAGGGCGTAGTCGACGAGATCGACCAGCTCCACCTCGAAGCCGCCGTCCTTCTCGGCTGCCTCGGCAGCCCATTCGGCGATCGGCCGCGCCAGTCGGCCCGGCCTGGTGCTGCCCACGATGACCTGGAGTTTCATGGTGTTGTCCGTGCCGCTCACATCGACCCCTCTCCGGGCGCCGTCTTCTTCAAGGGACCCCAGTGCTCGGACAACCGGCCGTCGCTGATGCGGACGACGGCGAGGCTGTACCAGTCGTAGGTGCTGCCGGGGATCAGCGGGTCCGGGGTGGGCTGCCGCGTCATCACGCTCGCGAGCTCGCCCTCGGCGATGATGTTGACCACGGCCGGTGGCGGTCCGTCGTCGAGCGGCGCGCGACGGAGGTGTTCGATCAGCTGTTCGCGGCCGTTCCCGGGGGCGTTCGGGTCGTGCTGGACGTAGTCCTCGGCGACGTAGCGCTTCATGATGTCGTGGATGCGCTCCTCGACGGCGTCGTCGCGGATCATCCGGGCCAGATCGGCTACGAATTCGACAACGATCCGTTTGGTCGCGGCCACGTCCGGGTCGGGCCACGCCGCGACCGCGTCGATGTAGTCGGGGCGGTCCATCCATGTCTGGTGGAGCTCGGTGTCGTGGATCTCGGCGACACCGTCCACGATGCTGAAACCGCTCATCGCACGGGCTCCCTCTCGGGGGCGGTGGTGCCGCGTTGCGGTACGGCGGCGCCGACCATGGGGAACGGTTCGATCCCGAGGAGGCGTCGGCCGTTCTGCTCGGCGAGCGGGTCGACGCGGATCGCGCCGTGTGAGGTGACTACGCGTGCGTCGCGGACGAAGCGCTGGATGGGGTTGGACAGTGCGATGGTTGAGGAACCGAGCGTCTTCTGCAGCAGGTTGATCGCGTCCTCGCACAGGTTCGCCGCGTAGGCGAGCGCGAGACTGATCTCCGACTCCTCCTCGTCGCTGAACTCGAGACCGGCCTGGGTACGGGCGTCCACCTGGTCCGCGAAGCGCTCGATCGTCGACCCGGCTAGAACGATCATCGCCTGGGCGCGGCCGGCGGCCACCTGGGCCGAAGCCATGTCGGCGACGCTCGGATAGGGCAGGGTGAACGGCTTGCGCCTGGCCGCCTGTTCGGCGAAACAGGACAGCGCGCCGCGTGCCATGCCCAGCGCGATCGAGGTGTTGCTGAGCGCCACGGTCATCAGCAGTGCCCGGCCGCTTTGTTGGAAGGCGGCGCCGCTGTAGTGGTGTCGGATCTGGTCGAGCCGCGGGGGGAATTCGGCGAGGTCGAGGAAGCGGTGGTCGGGGACGAAGATGTCCTCGGTGGCCTGCAGGCTGTTGCTGGACGTTGCGGAGAGGCCCATGACGTGCCAGTCGTCGAGGATCTCGAACTGCTCCCGCTCCAGCACCACCACGCCGCGGCCGGTGCCGCCGGCTTCTGCAGGGTCGAAGGCGACTCCCACGAGCGCCCAGCGGGCGTGCTTGCAGCCGCTGCCGAAGGCCCAGCGGCCGTTGACCATCCAGCCGCCGTCGGCCTTGCGGGCGTTGCCGACGGTGGTCGCGAACACGGAGGCGCCGACGAGCGCGGGGCCCACCCAGCCCTCGATGTCCTTGCGGATCTCCTCGACCACTCGCGGTTGCAGGGCGAGGAAGTTGCGCAGCCCGACGCCGACGAAGGCGCTCCAGGCCGCCGACCCGTCCGCCTCAGCCAGGGCCGCGACGACCTCGACGATGTCGCGGGCGCCCAGTGCGCTGCCGCCCCATTCGACCGGCATCGTCATGCGGTAGACGCCCGCCTCGTCCAGCGCCCGGAGCACGTCGGGAGTCAACGCCCCGATCCGCTCCGCCTCGCGCGCCTGCTCCCGGATGAGAGGGACGAGGTCCCGGATCCGGTCCCGCAGCTCACGTCCGGCATCGGTCAGATACGGCGACTCAACGGCCCTGAACTCCGGGAGCGGGCCCGGCGGAGGCATCGGTGGCTCCCTGTGGGCAGTGGGCTGAGACATGGACTCTCCTTGCTGAATAAGCGGGCAAACTAATTGAACTGTACCGTGCAGTTCAGCATGTCTGTCAAGGCGATACGACTCCGTCGGAGCGGCGCGGTGGCTGGGCGGCCGGGTGAGAGGTCTGCGGTGACGTAGATGGCAGCGCCCAGCTGTGCGGGCTGCGGTTGCCGGTAGGTGGCCGCAATCGCTGGCCGTTGGACGCGAGAAGGTGCTCAAGATCGCCTTGCTTCTCTTGCGCTGCGCCGAATCGCTTCAGGTCGTTGACAACGCCGAACCGCGCCGTATTGACTGCACTGAACCGTACAGTACGGAATAACGTGAAGACCGACTCACCGGAGGGAACGTTGCAGGAGTACACGATCGTGGGCGGGGTCGCGCAGATCCATGATCCGGCCTTCTTCGAGGCATGGATGCACCGCGATGACTTCGTCGAAGGGCTGTCGGAGTCGCCGACAGCCGAGGTGACCGCGATGAAGCGCCTGGTCATTGAGTTCGAAGCGGCTCTCGCCCGGATGATGCTGAGCGGCCGGGTCGACGAGCAGGTCGACGGCATCCTCGAGAAGTTCATCGTCGACGACTACATCCAGAACGATCCGAACGTGCCTGGCAACGGGCGTGCCTTCCTGGCGGACGGATTCCGAAAGATCCCCTTGACCGGGGACGCGCCGCCCCCTCCGGTCGCGTTGATCGTTGAAGGCGACCTCGTCTGTCTGCTGATGCAGAAGCCGTGGCCCGATCCGACGGCCCCCGGTGCGACGTACGACTGGTTCATCCCTACCGTCTTCCGGATCAGGGACGGGAAGCTGGCCGAGCACTGGGGCTCGTACAAGAAGGGCGGCCACGACGCCGGGCCGGCGCCGGAGTAGCGCGCACTGGTCCTGGCAACCCCGCACCCGGATACCGACCGACCATGGCGACCTTGATGAACGACTCGCGTGTTACCGATATGTGGGGTCCCGCCGCCCCGCACGTTCCGCAGTGATGAGAGTCGGAGTTCTGGAGTGCGACCGGGTGGCCGATCCGCGACGGGAACAGGGAACTGGTCCCCGCTGCTGCGCGCAAACGCGGAGGAAGGCGAAAGGGCCGGAGCTCTCACGCCGGAGGCGCTCAAGGCCGTGAGCGACGCGGATGTCTTCAAACTCGCGCTTCCCGCTGAATGCGGGGGCACGGCTCTGGGCGCCTCCGGGATTCCTCCGCCGCGGCGCGCGTAGCGGGCCGCCGCCCGCGGTGTCCCGGCGAGTCTCTGCGTGGACAACGGGTCGGCGCGAAGCTGGGGTAAGGCAGGTGGACGATCTCCACGGCATCGCGCCCTCAAAGGGCGTATGCGCCCAGCTCAACCAGCAGGCAGACCTTGAAGGCGCCCGCCTCGCGGCATCGCCTGCAGGGTCTCGGGCGGCAGGGCGCCGAGGGCCTCACTGTCCGGTGCGTTCTTCTGCAACAGGGGGACTGAACCGAGCGTCTCGTCCCGGATGCGGCAGCCGGTGCCACCGAGGAATTCCGGGCCAGGGCCGGCGACAAGAGGGGTGCTCGGTCTTCCGTGCGGTGTCGGACGGCGGGGGCTGCACCGCGCGAGAAGCCCTGACCGCCCCTGACCCGTTCGGGCGCCGGTGGGCAGCGTCTGAACCATCTGTCAGTCGTGCAGACCTCTTGACCTGCAATATGCACTGGACCGTACAGTATCGATTCTGCCGAAGAAGCTGGGCGCCGTCGCGCAGCCCTCCCGCACACCGCTCCGGCCCCAGACCGAATGCGGGTGTGCGTCACACCTCGCGTACGGAAGAAAAGGACGACGATGTCCCCGAACCCTCATGCAGATCTCACGGCACCGGACAAGCCGACACACACCACAGGCTCCCTGCTTGCGTATGTGACCTCGCTGCGTGGTTACCCCGCCCCCGCGTGGAAGGCCGCGATCGCCTGCGTGCTGGCCATGGCACTGAGCCCGGCCGCCTCAAGCGCCACCATCACGTTGTTCGTCGGGCCCATCGCCCGGGACTTCGGCTGGTCGCAGTCGCACGCGCTGACCATTCTCAACATCCCGATCATCGCCGCTCCACTCGTGCTGCCCCTGGCCGGCCGCTGGGTCGACCGCTGGGGCACCCGCGCCGTCGCGGTACCGTGCGTCGCGCTGTACGGCCTCTTCACCGCGGCGATCGCACTCGCCGGCGGCAACGCCGTGCTTCTGCTCCTGCCGCTGTTGGCCTCCGCCCTCTGCGGATACATCGGCATCATGGGCCTGACCTACAAGGTCGTCGCAGAGTGGTTCCCCCGCCACCGGGGGATGGGCTACTCACTGTTCATCGGCGGCGCCACAAGCCTGGGCGGAGCCGTCATCGCCCCTCTGTTTCAGCTGTCCATCGACGGTTTGGGCTGGCGTCAGACCTACCTCCTTTTTGCCGTGTGCATCCTTGTGATCGTCTTCCCCGCCCAGTACTTCCTGCTCACCGAGCCGGAGCGGGACCCTGCGGACCTCGCGGCGAAGAAGGACGGACAAGGTCCGAAGGAACTCCCCGGAATGCCGCTCGGCGCCGTACTGCGCACCCGGGCCTGGCTGCTCACGGTGGCGGCCATTGTCCTCACCGCGGGGGTCGCGACGAGTGTGCGGTCGAACGCCGTCGCCCTGTTCGGAGACCGCGGCTATTCGGCCACGACTGTGTCCCTGTCGCTTTCGGTACTGCTCGTGGCCTCCTTCGTCGGAATGTTCCTCGCCGGTGTGGCCATGGACCGTTCAAGGAGCCCGCGTGCCTTCGTGCCGTACGTCGCCTGTCTCGTGGTCGGCACGGTCGCGATCTTCGCCGCCAGGGGCAGCACCTGGACACTGCTCCTGGCCATGGGTCTGCTCGGCGTGGTGATGGGCGCGGAGTCGTCGGTCGCGCCGTACCTGGCGGGGCGCTACTTCGGCATGCGCGCCTTCGCCCAGGTCCAGGGCATAACGCTGATCGTCATCACTCTCTTGGGCGTCGGCTTGGCCCCGACCCTCGTGCAGGCGGCGGCCGAGGCCACCGGCAGTTACAACGGGCCCCTGATCGCCCTGACCGCGGCCAGCGTGCTCACACTGGCACTCGTCTTCCTGCTCCCGCGCTACCCGGCCGACGAGAAGAGCGAGCCTGCGGCGGCGGACGAGGCGCAGCCGGAATCGGTCTGAGCAAGCCAGGGCAGCGCCTGCGCCTGGGAGTTCCGCAGCCCGGCTCGTATTCGAACGTTCGAAGCAAAGGTCGTACGACTGTGTCGCGGCCCTCACCACAGTGCCGGGCCCGGGCGGGCCACCGGGCCCGGGGCCGTGCGCATGAGCCCAAAGGGCAAGGTCGGCACTTGCGCAGCGCCGTCGAGACGGGAAGCGCTTCGCCGTCCGGCGTGCGCCGGCGGCACCAGCCATGTGCTGTGACCGCACAGCCCCTTCACGTTGCCATACCGTCAAGTCGGTCGGCCTTTGAGAGCCGGGGTCTTCGAACAGTCCTGGCCGGGCAGGGAGAGAATTCCGGCATGGTGATGGCACGGCACTGGTACTCCTCGTCGCCCCTCGTGGACGGGCACCCGCTCCTTGAAGAGCTCGGCTTCTGGCCTGCGCACCTGGCCGACCTGTCCGAGGGCGTACCGCCAGAGGCCTTCGGCTCGGACCCGTGCGACGCGGACGCCATGCTGGACAAGCTCCAAGACCCAGCGGCATGGCCGGTGTTCACAGTCCCTCTGAGCGGCGGCTTCACGATCGTCGTGCACTACAACAGCGGCGAGGAGCTCACCACCACGGACTACTTCCTCACCCACCCCGGCTGGAGACAGGATCTTGTGCTGGCCAGCGACGATCAGGACCGTATCGGACCTGGGCTGTGCTGGCCCGAGCTCGCCGCCCTGCTGGAGGCGCCGGAATCCACCGTTGGAGTCACCGATCCCCATGCTCGGCTCCTTCTTCTGCTTCCTGTACTGGGCGACACCTCGGTTCCGGAAGAAGCGGTGGCAGCTGTGATCCGGGCTCTCGTGGCCCAGGGTGCTCCCCAGGCGAGCGAGGCGCTGGCCAGGCGTTTGCTCCAGGGACACCCCATGTGGGGCGCCGAGGACTGGTGGTTCGATGAGGATGAGGGGAGCTGGATCTGCGAAGGCGATCACAGCCCGCGCAAGGTGCCTCTGGGCGACCACCTCCCCCCGCAGCAGCGGGCAGCCCTCGAAGCCTGCCTCACTCCCCGCTGAACAGTTCAGACTGCGCTCGCAACGGCCACGGTGAGAGGGGTCCGGAACGCGAGCGATTCGTCGTAGGTTCCGCCCTGCTGCAGGCGGTGGCGGAGCTGGCCGATCATGCGGTTGACGAGGTTGCGCTGGGCGGTCGCGTGCCAGCCGCCGAGATAGCCCAGAGGTATCCCGCGTGGTTGAGGCGGTCGTCCTTCACCCACCGCCGGGTGATGGACGACTTCTTGCCGGAGGCCCTGGTGACAGGCGAGAAGTCGGAGTAGGCCTTGAGCCCGCGGGCATAGGCGAAGCGGGTGCGATCGTCCCCGATCTCAGCGCGGATCCGGGCGGCGAGCCGAATGCCGAGCCCGGGAAGCTCAGAAGGATCTCGGCGTCCGGACGCTGAGGGAAGGCCTCTTCCACCGCCTCGGCGAGCCGGCCGGTTGCTCTGCAGGCGGCTTCAAGCCGGGCGAGGAGGGCGACCACTGTTTGCCGAGGGCGTCCTCGACGAGTGGGGGTTGGTGGGCCCTGTTGGTGCGGAAGATGTCGCGGATGCGGTCGCCTTCTGCTTCGACGCCACCCTTGCGGCCGGCTCGTTCGATCCACGCCGACAACAACCCGAGTTCAAGCTCAGAGGCTAGTTGCCTATGCGCTCATCGACGCTGCTGGGTTCCGGCTCCCTGGTGTCCGGGCTTTGGTCGGGGCTCGGATAGCGCGGCAGGAAGAGCGACAGGACGAGGACGATCAGGCTTCCGGCGGTGAGCGCGATGAGCGTTGTGGTGTATCCGCCTGTGCTCTCCGCGGCTCCCTGTGCCAGCACCGGGAAGAGTCCGATGCCGACGAGGCTGACGATGCCCAGTGTGATGCCCTGGATCTGGGCGAAGGCCCGCATGCCGAAGTAGCACCCCACGAGGTACGGCCCGGTGGTGGACTCCGCGCCGGTCACGACACCGAGCAGGGCCATGGTGAGGAACAGGGCCCACATGCTTCCCGTGGCGGCGAAGACCATGACCATGCCGAGCACCAGGCACACCATGAACGGCACGAAGGCACGAGGTGTGTGCGACCGGTCGAGGACCACGCCCGCGACGATCTGCCCGGCGACGGATGCCACCAGCATGACCGACACCGACAGTGACACCTCGGTGGCGGAATAGCCGTGCTCGCCGAAGAGTGACACGGCGTTCAGACGCACACTCATCGCCACACCTGCCGCCACGGTCAACACCAGCACCATGTACCACCAGGCCCGGGTCCTGAGTGCCCGGCCCAGGGGGAGGCCGGGCAGCTCCGTGTGCGCCGGCCGGCCCTTTGCCTTGGGCGGGACAGCGTTCCCACGGGCGAGCGGTGCCGACGCGGGCTCGTACATCAGGAGGTACTGGGCAGGGAAGACGATCAGCAGGATGCATCCGCCCAGCAGCAGGTAGGTCGTCCGCCAGCCGAAGTGCTCGATGGACAGCTGGCTCAGGGGCGAGAGGGCGGCACCGGCGAGGCTGGAGGTCGCGCCGATGAGCAGGGAGTAGCCCAGTCCGCGGTGGTGGGGGAACCACTCCGAGACGACCTTGTAGACCACTCCGAGAATGGAGGTGTACCCCAGAGCCGTGCTCACCAGCAGGACCGCCGTCAGTACGACTCCGTTCGCGCCTACGAGCGCCACTGCGGCCGTCGCGAGCGCGTAGAGGGCGGTGCCCGGAACGGCGACCGCCCGGGCACCCCAGCGGTCGACCAAGCGGCCGGCCAGCGGCAGCACGAAGGGGGCGGCCACAGTGGGGATATTGAAGACGCTCAGCGTTTCCGAGTGGGACCAGCCGAAGTCCTCGGCGACCGGGTCGATGAGGAACGTGACGGCCGTGACGAGAGCCGGGGGACTCAGGACCATGGCGAGCACACAGGCGATCGCTGCCTTCCATGCCGGTGTGGGATAGCCGCGCAATGCGGACAGGGACTCCCGCAGGGAGGCGGTGGCGGGGACACCCGGCCGGCCGGGCGGAGCGAATTCCGGATGGGACTGGGGCGCGGACATCGTCGTCCTTCCTCGCGCAAGGAAATGGCGGCCGCCGGCTGAGCGGGCGGGGCGGTCTCGTGTCGCCAATCGCTCGCCGAGGGCGCCGAGCGCCGAGCGGCACTCCGATCGATGAACTGTACGGTTCAGTGCACTCCATCGGTCAAGAGGTCTGCACGAATCGAATTGCCATCGCCGCCCCGAGAGGGGAGCCCGGGAGAGGTCAGAGCGTGCGGTGACCGGGCATCCCGCAGGAGTGCTCGGGAACGCCGTGGCGCGGAAGGCCCTGCCTCCCGCGCTCGGGGCGTGTCAGGAGCTCGCCCGCGACAGCCAGGGGAAGACCTGGCTGATCGCGGAATCGGGTACATCCGGCCGGTCGTCGGCGCTCAGGCCCCGCAGGAAGATGGCCGTCGTCCATCTGGCGTACGCCTCCAGGTGGTCCGGGCCGCGGTCGGCCTCCAGATCCAACAGTGCGTCCATCTGCGGTCCGGCCGCCGTCATGCGCACGAACAGTCCGGCGCAGGCCTCCGCGCCGGAAAGGGTGTAGCCGCGCTGCCGCGCGTCCTCGCGGAGCGCCACGGCCACCAGGTCGACGACATGGGGTACGCCGAGGGATCGAAGCGTTTCGGTCAGCTCGGGGCGGCGGGCCGCCTCGACCGTCAGGACGCGAATGAAGGCCAGATAGTTCGGGGCGGTCGTGGCCTGGAGGAGCTTCAGGGCGATGCGCGCCAGCCTCTCCTGGGGATCGTCGACGGAGGCGAGCATCGTCTGGTCCAGATCGAAGTCGAGGGAGGCTCCTCCACGGGCGATCACCGCACGGAACAGCTCGAGCTTGTCGCCGAAGTGGGCGTAGACCGTCGTCTTCGAGACACCGGCTTGCGCCGCCACGGCATCCATCGAGGTTTGATCGAAGCCGAGTTCGAGGAACAGCTCGACCGCGGCGTCGAGAATGGATTCCCGCTTGCTCCGTCCACCTGCGCGCGCGCGTTGGGGACGCCCCTGCTCAGCCATTTCACTCCTCGGCGAGTTCCGGCCCCGGTCGGAGTCGGTGCGCATCTCATCTCTTGACCTTTCGGTGAACCCTACCGTACGGTTCAACTGGACTGAACGGTGCAGTGCAGTTGCAATCCGGAGGAGCCCTGTGAGCAAGCCACCCTGTCCGACCTCTTCCGAAGCCGAGTCGGCCACTACGGCGGCCGAACGGCGCCCCTCTCGGTATCTCAGCGACCGCGGCCGGCGGATCAGGGACGAGACACGCGCTCTCATCCCCCTGCTGCGGGAGGAGGCGCAGGAAGGAGAAGTGCTCGGCGCCCTGCCCCCGGAGACGCTGAGGGCGATGCACGAAGCGGGTGTCTTCAAGACCGCCCTGCCCGTCGAACTGGGTGGCTACGCTCTCGGGGCGCGAGACACCGTGGAGATCATCACGGCGCTCGGCGAAGGCGACGGATCCGCCGCCTGGACGGTCTTCGTGGCCGGCGGCATCCGCAATGTCCTCGGCTTGCCCCAGCAGACCGTCGACGAGGTCTTCAAGGAGATCGACACCTGGATCGGTCCTCTGGTCGTCGGTGCCTCCGTGTTCTCCACGAGCGTGGGATCGGCCCGCCGGACCGAGGGCGGATGGCTGGTTTCCGGAAAGTGGGCGTTCGGTAGCGGCTGCAAGCACGCGGCCTGGGCGGCCGTGGGCGTGGCCTACGAGGGCTCGCAAGGCCGGCCGCACCGGGCGATGGCGCTGCTGAGCCGCGAGCAGTACACGATCCTGGACGACTGGAAGGTCATGGGCCTCAAGGCCACCTCCAGTAACAGCATCACCGCCGAGGGGGAGGCGTTCGTCCCGGACCACCGCTTCGTCGACCTGGCCGACTTCCCCGCGGTCATGGACAGCGTGCGGGACCGCTACGCCGGTATCGGCTTCCGCAACGACACACGCGCGCTGATGCTGATCACCTGTCTCAGCAACGTGGCCGTCGCACTCGGCATGGCCCGCGGCACCTTGGACAGCTTCGTCGATCAGGCGAAGGCCCGCAAGCCGTTCAACCTGCCCTACCCCACGGTGGCGGACATGCCGTCGACCCAGGTGGCCGCCGGTACGGCCCGCGCGATGATCAACGCGGCGGAGGCGACCATCCTCGGCCACGCCGATGAGGTGGACCGCCGTGCCTTGGCGGGGATCGCGTTCACGGGCGCCGAGGAGTCCGAGATCACGATGGACCTCGTCTACGCGGTGCGGCTGTGCGCGGAGGCCATCGACAAGCTCCAACTCGCCCTCGGTTCCTCCACGGTGAGCCTGAAGAACCCGATCCAGCGCTTCGCGCGGGACGTGCGCGTGCTGGCCACCCATGGCGCGATCCGCTTCGACCCGTTGGCCGAGCTCAGCGGCCGCCAACTCCTCGGGCTCGATCCGTTTCCCATGTTCGCCGGTGGTGTGCCCCAGGTGGGCTGAGCGAGCCGCCGCACAGAAAGAAGGAACGTGATGACCATGTCGATCAATGAGCACGGGCCCCATGGGCTCATGAATTCGGGCTCCGGCCTCGAGCCGCAGCCCACACCGGTGGCGCCGGAGGACGAGCGGGCTCTGCGGGAAGCGTTCGGCCGTTTCCCGAGCGGGGTGATCGCGGTGTGCGGAATGGTGGACGATCGCCCCCTCGGAATGGCGGTGAGCTCCTTCACCTCCGTATCAATGGCTCCGCCCCTCGTCTCGGTGTGCCTTCAGACCTCGTCCCGCACCTGGCCGAAGCTCAGGCAGCTGCCACGGCTGGGCCTGAGTGTCCTGGGCGAGCAGCAGGGAGCGGTGTGCCGCGCGCTCGCAGGTGCGGAGGAGAAGCGGTTCGCGGATGTGCACTGGGAGACGACCGGAGAAGGAGCGGTGGTCCTTCCCGGGGCGGTTACCTGGTACACCTGCACGCTCCGCGCCGAACTCCCGGCGGGCGACCACACCATCGCCCTGCTGGAGATAGATCGCCTGTGGACGCTGCCGTCGGCCGAGCCCCTGGTCTTCCACGGAAGCCGCTTCCGGCGGCTCGAAGACGGCGACAGGACGGCGGTCCCCGCCTGAGAGGGGCTGCCACCAACTCACCCACACCTACAGATCAGTTCGCTGTTTTCGCTCAATCTCAATGAGGAGAGCCGATGTCCAAGCACATCGCGCCGGAGGTCAGGGCCGTCGAATCGCCGTGGCTGACTGAGGAATCCGAGATCAGCCTCGCCCTCGCCTACGCCGCGAACCTCTGCGAGGACGCCATCAACGTGCTCCAGAAGACGCTCGGCTAACCCCCTCGCCGAACGAACGGCCGACGTCTCCTCGGGATTGAACCGTTCCCCATGGTCGGCGCCGCCGTACCCCACCGCGACATCAACACCCCCCAGCCTCCGGTGAGTTGAGACCGGTGCCGCTGGGCGACCTCGCGCCTCACATTCCCGACCCGTTCGTCTTCATGTCCGCAACATGCACTGAACTGTGCAGTACGTATTGATAGAAACCATGGTGCCTCAATGACTTCAACACCCCCGCCGCTCTCACCCGACGCCCCGCTTCCGCCGGTGCCACCGGTACCCGCCTCACCCGTGGCCTCCCCGTGGATCAGCGACGAGGGCCGTCGGATCCGCGACCGGGTGCGTGAGTTGATCCCGCTGATCAGTTCTCAGGCCCGCGAGGGAGAGAAGATCGCGGCGCTCACGCCCGAGGTGCTCGAAGCGATCAACGACGCCGGTGTCTTTCGTATGTCCATGCCCGTCGAGTGGGGCGGGTACGGGCTCGGCGCACGGGACCTGGTCGAGGTGATCAGCGCGCTCAGCGAGGGCGACGGCTCCGCCGGGTGGGCTGGATTCGTGGGCGTGGGCCTGAAGAACCTGCTCGCGATGGATGCGCGGGTGGTCGACGAAGTACGCGCCGAGACGGAGGACTGGGTCGGGCCGGCCATCGTGGGTGCCTCCGTGTTCGCGACGAAGGTCGGCACTGCCCGAGCCGTCGACGGCGGCTGGATGGTGCAGGGCAAGTGGGCGTTCGGCAGCTGCTGCAAGCACGCGAGCTGGGCGCTGGTCGGCATCGAGTACGACCCCGCCGAAGCCGGAGGGGGCGGCGGACGCGGCATGGTCGCGCTCCGCCGGGAGCAGTACGAGATCCTCGAGGACTGGGACGTCATGGGTCTGTCGGGATCGGCCAGCAACAGCCTTCGCGTGCAGGACGAGGTCTTCGTCCCGGCGCACCGCTTCATCGACCTCGCCGACTTCCCCCTGCGGCTGCAGCAGGTGCGCGACCGCTACACGGGTGCCGGCTTCGCGCAGCGCGGTATGGCGCTGCTGCTCTGCGCGTCACTCGCCAACATCGCGATCGCCTTGGGGATGGCGCGGGGAGCGCTTGGCTGCTTCACCGAGCAGGCGGCGAAGCGCAAGCCCTTCACCCTTCCGTATCCCACGATCGGCGACATGGCGTCCGCCCAGGTCGCGGCGGGCAAGGCGCTCGCGATGATCAACCTCGCCGCCGCGACCATCGAAGGCACGGCCGACCAGATCGACGCACGCACGGCGCAGGGACTCGACTTCACCCCGCCGGAGGAGTCCGAGATCAGCCTCTCCATCGCGTACGCGGCCAACCTGTGCGAGGACGCGATCAACCTGCTGCAGAAGACGATCGGCTCGTCCACCGTGAGCCTCTCGAACCCGATCCAGCGCTTCGTCCGAGACGTCCGCGTACTCACCTCGCACGGCGCGATCCGCATCGACCCGCTGGCGGAGCAGAACGGGCGCCGGCTCCTGGGCCTGCCCCCCTTCGCCATGATCGGCGGCGCCGTCCCCGAGCGCCGTGCCTCAACAGATTCGTCCCGAGACAAGGAGCCCATCCGCGCATGAGTGACTTCAGCATCATCGACGGCATCGCGCACATCAACGATCCCAAGCTGTACGAGACCTGGCTCGACCGCGAGGATTACAAGGCCGCCGTCGCCCAGGCGGACACGCCCGAGCGGACCGCCGTCAAGCGTCTGCTGGTCGACTTCGAGGCGGACCTCGCGCGCATGGTCCGCGACGGCTCCGTGCAGGAGAACGTCGTTGACGTGATGAAGCGTTACATCGTCGAGGACTACATCCAGCACGACCCGAACGCGCCCGGCAACGGCCTGGACAACCTCATCGAGCACTTCCGCCACGTTCCGACCGGCAACGGCACGCCGCCGCCGGTGGTGAACGTGACCCTGGAGGGCGATCTGGCCTGCGTCATGTTGAAGGCGCCGACGCCGGACCCGACGAGCCCCGGTGAGACCTACGACTGGTACATCCTGACGGTCTTCCGCGTGCGCGACGGCAAGCTCGCCGAGCACTGGAGTGCCTTCCGCAAGATGGCCGCGCCCCTGCCGGGGAACTGAGAGGCGAGCCCGGCCCAGTCGCAGATCGTTCCCGCAGCACCCGTCCGCTCCGCGCCGAGCCGCGCGGTGGCGCACGGCAGGTCCAAGGCCGACCTGGCCGATCTCGAAGGCCACGCCCCACGCCCGTAGCCGACACCGCCGGGCCGAGGCGCTCCCCCCTGTACCGCAATCCGCCGCCGCGCGTGCGCAGTGATGAACCCGGACGGCGATGCCCAAGGATGAAGAAAGAGAACTGAGATGACAATGACGTCGCCCAAAGTGAGCAGGTTCCCCGAATCGCCCTATCTCAGCGAGGAGGGACGGCGCATGCGCGACGCGGTGCGCGCGGCGGGGCCCGGCCTTGCCGAACGCGCCCGCGAGGGGGAGTTGCAGGGCGCACTCGCACCCGAGACGGTCTCGGTACTGCACGAGATCGGAGTGTTCCGCATCACCGTCCCGGTGGAGCTGGGCGGGTTCGCATCCGGCGCACGCGACACCGCGGAGGTCGTGCGTGAGCTCGGACGCGTCGACGCGTCGGCCGGCTGGACGGTGATCGTCTCCAGCGCCGCCCGGGGCGCGCTCACCCTCAACGACCGTGTGACGGACGAGGTCTTCGCCGACATCGAGACCTGGCAGGGACCGCTCCTGTTCGGCGCCACCGTCTTCGCGCCGAAGGTCGGCGACGGTCGCAAGGTCGAAGGCGGCTGGATGGTGAAGGGCCGCTGGGCGTTCGGCAGCGGCTGCAAGATCGCGAAGTGGGCCTCGGTCGGGTTCGAGTACGACGACCCCGACACCGGAGAACGGCGTCGTGCGATGGGGCTTCTCACCCAGGACCAGTACACGATCGTCGACGACTGGCACGTCATGGGCTTGAGCGCCACGTCGAGCAACAGTGTGCGGGCAGACGAAGAGGTGTTCGTCCCCGAGTACCGGGTCATCCACACCATGGACATGCCCGCGCGCATGGACGCCCTGCGCGGCAAGTACCAGGGACTCGGATTCATGAACTCCGCGATCGGAACCATGGTCGCCACCACGACGGCGTTCGCGGCGCTCGCCCTGGGCATGGCCCAGGGCGCTCTCAGCGCCTTCGTCGAGCAGGCCGCCAAGCGTCCGCCGTTCAACCTGCCGTATCCGACCATGGCCGACATGGCCTCGACGCAGGTCGTGGCGGGCAAGGCGAGGGCCGTCATCAACACGGCCGCATCGGTCGTCGAGCGACAGGCCGACGAGATCGACCGGCGCGCGCTTGCGGGCGAGGACTTCCACCCGTCGGAGGAACCGGAGATCACGATGGACCTCGTCCATCAGATCCACGCCTGTCTCCAGGTGATCGACGGGCTGCAGCTGGCACTCGGTTCCTCGACCGTCGGCCTGTCCAACCCGATCCAGCGGTTCGTCCGGGACGTACACGTGCTGGCGACCCACGGCGCGTTCCGGATCGACCCGATGGCCGAGATCAACGGCCGGGACATCTTCGGGCTGGAGCCGCTGCCGGTGCTGGCCGCCCTCAGTTCGCCCCCTCCCGCGAAGATGCCTCCGCAGGCGGCCAACGGCAAGTTCCCGGGCCCGGTGCCGCGCCCCGCGTGACCCGATTCCACGTGAGGGCTGCGGCGATACCGGCGAATGCGAGCAAGTGCTCACCGGAGCCCTCATGTTGTCGGAGCCGATCGTGCACCGACACCGGTCCAGCTCGCCGCGGCTGACGAGTTCGTCCAGGGCCGGCCGCGCACTGGCAGAGACCCGGGCACGAATCCACCCGGTTCGGTGCCGGTGCGCGGCCGGGCCCAACGGGCCTATGCAAGGCAGCAGTTGACGCCGGCAGCACCCCGGGAGATGGCGAAGAACACGATCGCCGCAGGCACCACGCGCCGGAACAACTCCCACAGCTGGTCAGGAACGAAGCGTTCCACAGCACCCCAGCCCATGACCGATTGAGCCGCCCTCTGAATAGCTCGCCGCGCCAATGGGGCCGCGGTGCATCCGTAACGGAGGCTTTCCCATGACCACTTCCGTGCCCAGGGGCGACACCGCCCCGTCTTCGTCCGAAGCAGGCTGGAAGTCCTACCTCGCCGACCTCTGGAAGGCACCTGCGAGCGCCAAGGCCGCGCTGACCGGCTGTCTCCTCCTCATGCTGGTCAGTCCCTCCGGTCTCTCTGCGATGACGACGTTCATCGTGCCGTCGTTCGCCAAGGACACGGGCGCCGCCAAATCCGTCGGCATTCTCGTGTTCGTCTCCGTCCCGCTGCTGATCGGGCCGATCGTCCTGCCCTTCGCGGGCCGTTGGGTGGATCGACTGGGCGCACGCAGGGTCGCGATCCCCTCCGCTGTCCTCTACGCGGCGCTGACGGCCCTCGTCCCGGTATGCGGGTCCAACGTGCCGGCGCTGGCGGTCGTGCTGATCCTGGCGTCGGTGTTCGGCTTCATGTCAGGTCTGGCTGTCGTCTTCAAGGTCGTCTCGACCTGGCTGCCGCAGCACAGGGGCATCGGATTCGCCCTCATAGGCGTCGCCTCCAGTGTGGCCGCCGCCGTGTTCTCACCCGTCTTCCAGTGGCTGATCAGCGGCAGCGCCGGCCTCGGTTGGAAGGGCACCTACCTACTCGTGGCTGCGGCGATCGCAGTCGTGGCGATCCCCACCACCGTGTTCCTCATCTCGGAGCCGACGGTGCCGGTGCAGCCGACGGCGCCGACCGGGCCGATGCAACTGACAGAGCCGATGGAGCCGACGAAGCTGCGCGCGACGGGGCCCGAGGCAGGGCTGCCGCAGCTTCCGGGCATCCCGCTGCGCAAGGCGGTCCGGACGCGGGTCTGGATCTCCATCACGGTCTCCCTCGCCTTCGCCGCAGCCGGCCCGATGACCGTGCGGCAGAACGCGGTCGACTTCTTCGACGAGCGCGGATTCACCGAGGCGACGGTCTCACTGTCCCTGTCCGCGCTGTTCGCCGCGTCGGTTGCCGGGCTTCTCATCGGCGGGATGATCCTGGACAGGACAGACCGGCCCCGGGTGGTGGTTCCGATGCTTGCGGCGGTGCCGGTGGGGCTCCTGATCGCGTTCCTGAATCACGGCTCGACGCCGCTGCTGTTCGTCGCGATGATCCTCCTCGGCTTCGCCACCGGCGCCGAGTCGTCGCTGGGACCCTTCCTCATCGCGCGGTACTTCGGCCTCGCCTCGTTCGCGCAGCTGCAGGGACTGACACTGGCCATCTCCACCCTGTCGCTCGGTATGTCGCCGTTCCTGGTCAGTGCGGTGCAGACCTCGACCGGGAGCTACACGGTGCCGGTGCTCGCGCTCACCGCGCTGACGGTGGTCGCCGTCGTCCTGGCGGCGGTGCTGCCGAAGTTCCCGTCGCCGTGGAAGATCGGGACCGCTCCCGAGCAGGCCACCGAGTCGGCGTGACGGCGTGATGGCGTGACGTCGTTCGGCAGGAGGCCGGGGGATCCTGCCGGCGCTTTGCGACAGTCGCCGCCGCGAGGGGACCGGCTCGGGTGCTCTGATTCCACCGGAGGACAGAAAGCGTCGATCAGGAACGGCACTTCACATGCCGTGACACGCGAACCCGTCCTGGTCTCCGTACGACCCGAGACCCATGCCGCGGCGCTGCGACAGGCCCGGCGCCGGCGCGCTGGACGAGCGACAAATCCCCAGAGAGCGACGACTCGGCCGTGCCGTATGCCGAGCGTTTCGCCGATCTCCTGCAGACCCTTCTCGCGACCTGATGCGCCGCCAGCCACAAGGCCGCCCGGCCCCGACTCGCCCTCCCCCCAATCCCGGAGAACCGATGAGTGACTCCCTCTCTGTGGCCCGCTCGCCGGAGGACAAGCGGCACTCCTCCGACGGGCAGCGCCGGTTCGGACTCATATACGCGGGCCTGATGGCCGTGATGCTGCTCGCCTCGCTCGACCAGACCATCGTCAGCACCGCACTGCCCACCGTCGTCGGCGAACTGCACGGTGTGACACACATGGCGTGGGTGACCACGGCCTACATCCTGGCCGCCACCGTTGTGATGCCCATCTACGGCCGCCTCGGTGATCTGCTCGGCCGTAAGAACCTCTACCTCGGCGGAATCGTCATCTTCCTTGCAGGTTCCGCGATCGCAGGATCCGCGCAGGACATGCCGATGCTGATCATCGGCCGGGCCGTCCAGGGCTTGGGCGGCGGCGGGCTGATGATCACCTCACAGGCGATCGTCGCCGACCTGGTACCGCCCCGCCGGCGCGCGAAGTACATGGCTCCGATCGGTGTCATCTTCGGACTGTCATCTGTCGTCGGCCCGCTGCTCGGCGGTTGGTTCACCGACGGCATCGGCTGGCGCTGGTGCTTTTGGATCAACCTGCCAGTCGGCCTGCTCGCACTCGCCGTGTGTGCCGTGGCGCTGCACCTGCCGCGCAAGGAACTCAGGGCCACGGTCGACTACATCGGCATCACGCTCATGACGGCGGCCGTCACCTGTACCGTCCTGTTCGCGGACTGGGGCGGCACCGAGTACGCCTGGAGCGACCCGCTCACCCTCTGCCTCGCCGGTGCGGGCGCCGGATCCTGGATCCTGTTCTTCTACTCGCAGAGCCGCGTGCCCGAACCGATCATCCCTCTGCGCCTGTTCAGCAGCCCCATCTTCGACATCGCCACCCTTGTCGGCATGATCGTGATCGGCGTCGGGATGTTCGCGGTCGTCAGCTACATGCCGACGTACTTGCAGATGGTCTACGGCGTCACCGCCGCACAGTCCGGCTGGCTGCTGCTGCCGATGGTTGTCGGTCTGATGGGTGCGAGCCTGCCGGTCGGCCTGCGGATGAGCCGGACCGGCCGCTACAGGATCTACCCGATCGCTGGTTCGCTCGTCATCGCCGTCACCGCCCTGATGCTGTCCACCCTCGAGGTGGACACCCCCCTCGCCCTGCTCTGCGGGTACCTCTTCCTGATGGGCGTGGGCATCGGCCTCATGTCCCAGACCCTCGTCCTGGCCGTGCAGAACGCCTTCCCCGCCGCCGACGTGGGCACCGCGACCTCCGCCAACAACTTCTTCCGCGAGATCGGCGCGACGGTCGGGACCGCCGCGGTCGGCGCGGTCTTCACCAGCCGCCTGACCGACCAACTCGGCACTCGGCTCTCCTCGAGTGACCTCAAGACGGTCGGTGACACGGACTCCCTGACCCCCGCACTCGTCCATGCCCTGCCGGCCCGTGTCCAGGACGCCGTGGTTGCGGCCTACCAGCACGCCCTGACACCGGTCTTCGCCTACCTGGTCCCGCTGTTCCTTGTCGGTACCGCACTGGCCGTCGCGCTTCCCGAAAAGAGGCTCGCCGACGGACCGGACAAGGAGCGAGCACCCGAAGGACCGGAGACGAAGACGCTGTGAGCGGACAGGCGACGCGTCCTCGGGGCGCCGGGAAACCGTTGTGCATACGCTCCTTCACCCGCATGTGCGGGCAAGACCTGGCACGAGCGGCCACCGCCTTCGTACAGAGACACACCGCGTACGTGCACGAGAGCGTCCGCGCAAGCACACCTCAGGTCCCGGCCGGACGAGACAGAGCGACTTCAAGGCGCTGTGCGAGGTCGTCGTACGGAATGCCGAAGGTCTCAAGGACGGTGGCGCCTCCGGGACCGACCTGGAACGTCGCGAAGTCCGTGTAGACGCGGTCGACGCAGCCGACGCCGGTGAGCGGGTAGGTGCACTCCGGGACCAGCTTGGGCACGCCCTGCTTGGTGAACAGCGTCATCATCACGAACACCCGGTTGGCGCCGATCGCCAGGTCCATCGCCCCGCCGACGGCCGGGATGGCGTCGGGGGCGCCGGTGTGCCAGTTGGCGAGGTCGCCGGTCGAGGACACCTGGAAGGCGCCCAGTACGCAGATGTCGAGGTGACCGCCGCGCATCATGGCGAAGGAGTCGGCGTGGTGGAAGTAGGCGGCTCCGGGCAGTTCGGTGACCGGGATCTTGCCCGCGTTGATGAGATCGGGATCGATCTGCCCGTCCTGGGCCGCCGGGCCCATGTTGAGCATGCCGTTCTCGGTGTGCAGCACCACCCCCGCCCCCTCCGGCAGATGGTCGGCCACCAGGGTCGGCTGGCCGATGCCGAGGTTGACGTAGGAGCCGTGCGGGATGTCACGCGCCACCCGCGCGGCCATCTCGTGCTTGGTCAGCGGCCCCCGGTCGAGGTGCTCCACGAGGGGCAGAGGCGAGCTCGTCGGATTCATCATGCTGCGGGCACCACCTGTACGACGCGGTCGACATAGATGCTGGGGGTCACCACGGCCTCGGGATCGAGCGCGCCGACGTCGACGATCTCCTGCACCTGGGCCACGACCGTGGTCGCCGCCGTGGCCATGACCGGCCCGAAGTTGCGGGCGGTCCTGCGATAGACGAGGTTGCCCATCCGGTCGGCCCGGTGGGCACCGATCAGCGCGACGTCCCCCTTGATCGGGTACTCCAGGACATGCGTGCGGCCCGCGATCTCCCGGGTCTCCTTGCCCTCGGCGAGCAGGGTGCCGGCCCCGGTGGGGGAGTAGAACGCGCCGATCCCGGCACCGGCCGCGCGCAGCCGCTCGGCGAGCGTGCCCTGCGGGGCCACCTCCAGTTCGATGCGTCCCTCGCGGTACAGCCGGTCGAAGACCCACGAGTCGGACTGCCGGGGGAACGAGCACACGATCCGGCGCACCCGCCCCTTGTCCAGCAGAGCGGCGAGCCCGGTGTCGCCGTTTCCGGCGTTGTTCGACACCACGGTCAGCTCGGTCGCGCCCTGCCGGATGAGCGCCTCGATCAGCTCGACCGGCATACCGGCCATGCCGAACCCGCCCACCAGTACGGTCGACCCGTCCTCGATCCCGGCGACGGCCTCGTCGGGATCCCCGTACACCCGAGCGCTCATGCCGCACTCTCCAGGACCACGGCCAGCGCCTGTCCGACGCCGATGCAGATCGCGGCGACTCCCCACCGCTGTCCCGACGCGCGCAGACGCGCGGCCAGCGTGCCGAGGATCCGGCCGCCGGAGGCCCCGAGTGGATGGCCGACGGCGATGGCGCCGCCCTTGGTGTTCACGATCGCCGGGTCGATCTTCCAGGCGTCCACGCAGGCCAGGGACTGAACGGCGAAGGCCTCGTTGAGCTCGACCGCCGACACGTCGGCCCAGGAGATCCCGGCCCGCTTCAGCGCCCGCTCGGCCGCCTCGACCGGCGCGAACCCGAACATCTGCGGTTCGAGCGCCGACACCCCGCGCCCGGCGATCCGGGCCAGCGGCGCGCTGCCGATCCGGGAGGCGGCCGCCTCGGAGCCGATCAGCACGGCGGACGCACCGTCATTGAGCGGCGAGGCGTTGCCTGCCGTGATGCAGCCGTCGGGCCGGAAGGAGGGCTTGAGGCCGGCCAGCTTCTGCGGAGAGGATCCGGGCCGGATGCCCTCGTCACGGGACAGGACGGTCTCGCCGTCCACCAAGACTGGTATCACCAGGTCGTCGTAGAAGCCCGACTCCCAGGCGGCGTGCGCGAGGGTGTGGGAGCGGGCGGCGAACTCGTCCTGGCGCTCCCTGGGTATCCGGAACCGGTCGGCGAGCTGCTCGTTGGCCTCGCCCAGGGAGACGGTCCACTCCTTCGGCATGCGTTCGTTGACCATGCGCCAGCCCAGGGTGGTCGACACGGCGGTCACATCGCCGGCGGGGAAGGCCCGGGACGGCTTGGGCAGCACCCACGGCGCCCGGGTCATCGACTCCACCCCACCCGTCAGGACGATGTCGGCGTCACCGCTCTCCACGGCGCGCGAGCCCATGATCGCCGCGTCGAGCGAGGAGCCGCAGAGCCGGTTCACGGTCGTCGCGGGCACCGTCGTCGGCAGCCCCGCCAGGAGGACCGCCATCCGGCCGACGTTGCGGTTGTCCTCGCCCGCACCGTTGACGTTGCCCCACATCACATCGTCGAGGGCGGCGGGATCGAGCGTGGGCACCTTGTCCAGCACCGCCGAGACCGCGGTGGCGGCGAGGTCGTCGGGCCGGACCCCGGCGAGTGCCCCGCCATAGCGGCCGAAGGGTGTTCGCACTGCGCTGTAAACGAAGCTGGCAACCATGGAAGCGACGCTAGGCCCGCTCCATTAATCACGTCCAATATCTATTGGCGCATGATTAATCACCAATGGAGATAAGCTGCGGTCATGGAGCTCCGCCAGATCCGCTACGTCCTCGCACTCGCCGAGGAGTGCCACTTCGGCCGCGCCGCCGAGCGACTCCACGTGGCCCAGTCCGCCCTCTCCCAGCAGCTCAAGCAGTTGGAGCGCGAGCTGGGCACGACGCTGTTCACACGGTCGACGAGGCGGGTCGAACTCACCGAGGCCGGCCGTCAGTTGGTCGCCCATGGACGGTCGATCCTGGCCGAGGTCGGACGAGCCGAGGAGCAGATGACGCTGCTCGCCACCGGCCGGGCGGGGCGGGTGTCCATCGGCTTCGTCGGCACAGCCACGTACGACGTCCTGCCGCAGATCGCCCGACGGGTACGGGAGCAGCTCCCGGACGTGGCTCTCGAACTGCACGGCGAACTGCTCAACCCCGCGCTGGTCGAAGGCCTTCGGGACGGCGCCTACGATCTCGCCCTGCTGCGCTCCGACGCCCTGCCGGACGTCGGCCTCACCTTCACCGCTCTGCGGTCCGAACGGCTGGCGGCCGCCCTTCCCGCCGGACACCGGCTGGCCGACCGGAGCCGGGTCGCCCTCGCGGAACTCGCCGACGAGCCCTTCGTCGTCCATCCCTCCCAGGGCCGGTCCTCGATGCACGGCCGGGTCCTCGCGGCCTGCGCCCGTGCCGGCTTCGTACCCTCGCCGTTGACGGAGGTGGGCGAGACCTCCACCCTGGTGGTCTTCGTCGCGGCCGGCCATGGTGTCGCACTGGTCCCGGAATCGGTACAGAGCCTCCGCCTCGACCGGGTCGTCTACGTCCCGCTCGCCGAGACCGAGACCGTCACGCTTGGGCTCGCACGCCGGCCGCTGCGGAACTCGCGGGCCACCGAACGGATCGCGGCGATGATCGAGCAGTACATGTCGAGCGGTACCGGGCAGCCGTAGGCGCGAGGGTGCACCGTCCGTTTACGGAACCGGGAGCCCGGCGGTACCGTTCCGATTCTTGGCCCCGACGCACACTGTGGTGCGGTCGGTATGGAGCAGGCAGGTGCAGCATGATCGGCGCCGTCACAATCCCCAGAGCCCATCACTTCGCCACGGCGCAGATCGAGCCGGACCGCCAGGTGGAGCTCTGGGAGCGGCACAACGCGGAGTCCTTGATCGCCCTCGCCTGTCGGCCACCGGCGGCTCGGTCGTTCGCGGCGGTAGAGGTGAACCTCCAGCTGGAGCGGGTCCATCTCGCCCGGGTACGCGGGACCCGACACGTGGTCGAGCGCTCTGCCGAGCTGGTCGAGGCCAGGCCCACCGAAGCGATCGCCGTCTACATGACCATCACGGGCGAGGCGGTCTTCGAGCAGGACGGACACCGTCGGGTGCTGCGGCCAGGACAGCTCCTCGTCTGCGATGCCGACCGTCCCTTCCGCCGTGGCTTCGGCCGCGGACTCGAAGAACTGGCCGTGAAGGTTCCCCGTGCGGAGTTCTCCGCGCTCACCGGACTGGCGACCGTGCCCGCCCCTGTCGTCGTCGACGTGGGCGCCGGCGAGAACCCGCACGGTCGCGCCCTGGCCCGGCTCACGGGACGTGCAGTGCGCCGGGATCGCCCGATGCCGGCGGACGAGCAGGCGGTCGTCGAACTCGTATCGGTGCTCGCCGCCCCCGACCACGTCGGCCTGCCGGTGGCACACAGAGCAGCGGCTCGGACGTTCATCGAGGAGCGCTTCACCGATCCGACGCTCCGCGCGGCCGACATCGCGTCCGGCACAGGCATCAGCGAACGACACCTGTCGCGGCTGTTCGCGGCCGCCGGCACCAGCGTGCCCGGACACATCCTGTCGCGCCGGCTGGATGCGGCGTACAGCATGCTGACCTGCGAGCCGACCGGCGGCCTTCGCACGTCGGACGTGGCGGCACGATGCGGCTTCACGTCGCTCGCGTACTTCTCCCGCACCTTCCGCGAGCGGTTCGGCATCACCGCCGGCGAGGTTCGAGCCGGGTCCGCCTGACCGGTCGACTCCCGCGATCCTCATTTCCGCCATCTCGGTCCGGATCGTTTCGCCGACCCGGGTGTGACCGCTGACACTCGTACGCACCAGCCCGGTGCCCCTGTCCGGGACGAGGAAAGGTGTGGCACATGCCCGTGTTCGACGACGGTCAGCCCGAGACCCGTCCGCCCGCGTCGTCGGTGGTCGAGACCGACGTCCTCATCGTCGGCTCCGGACCGGCCGGCGCGTCGGCGGCGTTGTTCCTGTCGACGCTGGGCGTCGACAACATGGTGATCACGAAGTACCGGTGGACGGCGAACACGCCAAGGGCTCACATCACCAACCAGCGGGCGATGGAGATCTTCCGGGACATGGGCATCGAGGAGCAGGTCCTGGCCGATGCCACGCCGCACCACTTGGTCGGCGACACGGTCTTCTGCACGTCGATCGCCGGTGAGGAGATCGGGCGTATCCATACCTGGGGCACCCACCCGGCGCGGGAGGCCGACTACCAACTGGCGTCGCCCTGCCTCGTGGTGGACATCCCGCAGACCTATCTCGAGCCGATCCTGGTCAAGAACGCGACCGTGCGAGGCACGCAGACGCGGTTCTCCACGGAGTACGTCTCGCACGTGCAGGACGCGGACGGCGTCGACGTCCTGGCCCGGGACCGGCTGACCGGGGTGGAGTACACCATCCGGGCCAAGTACCTGATCGGCGCCGACGGTGCCCGATCCAAGGTCGCCGCGGACATCGGCCTGCCGTACGAAGGCGCGATGGACATCGCCGGATCGATGAACATCACGTTCAAGGCCGACATCGAGGCCTACGTCGGTCACCGGCCCTCGGTCCTGTACTGGGTGATCCAGCCGGGCGCGAACGTCGGAGGCATCGGGGCCGGACTGGTGCGCATGGTGCGTCCGTGGAACGAGTGGCTGATCGTCTGGGGCTACGACATCAACGACGAGCCGCCCGTCGTCGACGAGGCGTCCGCGACCCAGATCGTGCGCGATCTCCTCGGTATGCCCGACATCGACGTCGAGATCACCGGCACCAGCCTGTGGGGCAACAACGAGATGTACGCCAAGCACCTGCAGAAGGGCCGCGTCTTCTGCGCCGGGGACGCGATCCACCGGCACCCGCCGAGCAACGGGCTGGGCTCCAACACCTCGATCCAGGACTCGTACAACCTGGCCTGGAAGCTCGCCCTCGTGCTGCGCGGTCAGGCCGACCGGAGCCTGCTCGACACCTACTCGGCCGAGCGGGCGCCGGTCGCCGAGCGCATCGTCCGGCGGGCGAACCGGTCCAGCCGTGAGTTCGTGCAGTTCTTCGAGGTGCTCGGACTGCTCGACGCCACGACGGAGGAGGAGATGGTCGCGGCGATCGAGGAGCGGAAGGCCAACACGCCCGAGGGCGCGGCCAAGCGCGCCGCTCTGGTCGACGCGATGGAACTCAAGAACTACGAGTTCAACGCCCACGGGGTGGACCTCGGGCAGTACTACCGGTCGGCCGCGGTCGTCTCCGACGGATCTTCGTTGCCCGAGCCCAGCCGTGATCCCGACCTGTACTACGAGATGTCCACCGTGCCCGGCTCGCACCTGCCGCACGCCTGGGTCGGTGACACCATGCACAGGACGGCGATGATGGACCTCGCCCCCTACGACCGTTTCACCCTCGTCACCGGCATCGCCGGCGAGGAGTGGGCCTCGGTGGCCGACAAGGTCGCGCACGAGTTCGGGATTCCGCTCGGGTCCGTCGTCATCGGGCCGGGCCAGGAGGTCACCGACCTCTACTACGACTGGGCGAGGCTGCGTGAGGTCGACGAGAGCGGTGTCGTACTGGTGCGACCCGACAAGCACATCGCCTGGCGCTCGATGACCATGCCCGAGGACCCCGAGGGCGCGCTGCGTTCGGCGATGCGCCAGATCCTGGGGAAGGCGTGAACGACATGCGCTTCGACCACGACACCCTCGCGCAGCGCGTGCGGTTCGCCTCGGCCGCGGCAGCGGAGAACCTGGTGGACGAGATCAAGGAGCTCGGCGCAACGAGGGTCATGGTGATCGCCGCGGAGGCCGAAAGCGAACTCGCCCACCGGGTCGCCGCACAGCTGCCCGTGGCGCACTGGCACCACGAGGTGGCCATGCACGTACCGGTCGAGGTCGCCGAGCGGGCCAGAGAACAGGCCGGCGCCCATCGCGTCGACGCGCTCGTCTGCATCGGCGGCGGCTCGACGACCGGCCTCGCCAAGGCCGTGGCGCTCACCACCGGTCTGCCCATCGTCGCGGTGCCGACCACATACGCCGGCTCGGAGGCCACCAACGTCTGGGGACTCACCGAGCACGCCCGGAAGACCACCGGCACCGACCCCCGGGTTCTCCCGCGAACAATCGTGTACGACGCGACGCTCATGCTCACCCTGCCGGTCGACCTGAGCGTGGCGTCCGGCCTCAACGCCCTGGCACACTGCGTCGATTCGATGTGGGCCCCGCGGGCCGACCCGATCGACCGGGCCCTGGCCGGCGAGGGCATCCGGGCCCTGCGCATCGGACTGCCGCTGGTCGCCGCCGAGCCGGGCGGCCTCGATGGGCGTGAGCACGCCCTGTACGGCGCCTACCTCTCAGCGGTGGTGTTCGCCTCGGCGGGATCAGGGCTCCACCACAAGATCTGCCACGTACTCGGCGGCATGTTCGACCTCCCGCACGCCCAGACCCATGCTGTCGTCCTTCCTCACGTGCTCGCCTTCAACGCGCCGTCGGCGCCGGACGCCGAGCGACGTATCGCCGCCGCCCTCGACGCCGACTCCGCGACCGGCGGGCTCGCCCGGCTGCGCACTCGGCTCGACGCGCCCCGGGCTCTTCGCGACTACGGCATGCCGGAGTCCGGCATCGTCCCCGCCGCGGAAGCGGTCCTCGCCGCTGTGCCGCCGGGCAATCCGACCCCCGTGACCCTCGACAACATCACCGGGCTGCTGTGCGCGGCCTGGGAAGGAGCAGAGCCCCGATGACCGACACCGTCTCCGCCGAACAGGAGCGTCGCGAGGCGGACCTGGTTGAGCGTGTGGTCCGTTCTTTCGACGACTGCTCCGACCCGCGACTCCAGCAGCTGATGTCCTCGCTCGTGCGCCATCTGCATGCCTTCGTCCGCGAGGTCCGCCTGACCGAGGAGGAGTGGACCAAGGGAATTGAGTTCCTCACCGCCACCGGGCACATGACGGACGACAAGCGCCAGGAATTCATCCTGCTCTCAGACGTGCTCGGCCTTTCCATGCAGACCATCGGCATCAACAACGAGGCGTACGGCGACGCGACCGAGGCAACCGTCTTCGGTCCGTTCTTCGTCGAGAACAGCCCCGAGATCCCCATCGGCGGCTCCATCTCCGCCGGCGCGGCAGGTGAACCGTGCTGGGTCGAAGGCACCGTCTCCGACAGCGACGGGCGCCCGGTCTCCGGCGCTCGCATCGAGGTCTGGGAGGCCGACGCGGAAGGCCTCTACGACGTCCAGCACGACGACGGCCGGGCCGCCGCCCGTGGCCATCTGTTCTCCGATGCCGAGGGACGCTACTCGTTCTGGGGCGTCACACCGACGCCGTATCCCATCCCGTACGACGGTCCCGTGGGCAAGATGCTGGCGGCCGTCGGCCGATCGCCCATGCGGGCCTCGCATCTGCACTTCATGGTCAGCGCCGCAGGCCAGCGCACGCTGGTCACCCACATCTTCGTCCGCGGTGACCAACTGCTCGACTCGGACACGGTGTTCGGGGTCAAGCCGTCCCTGGTGAAAGGGTTCGAACGCCAGGCCCCCGGCTCCCCGACGCCGGACGGCCGCGCGGTGGACGGCTCATGGTCCCGGGTCTCCTTCGACATCGTGCTGGCCCCGGCCGGTATGTGACCGTTGGGCGCAGTCCCCACCAGCCGAACGGGGCGGGCCACTTGGCGGAGTAGCGGGCGAGCCCGGCCCCGTGGTCACCAGCCCTCCAACTGCTCGGACCCCGAGGCGTCCTGAACTCACCGGCTGATTCCTGGGCCGAGCCAACACACGTGCGGCACGGGCGGGAACGGATGCACCCCGCACTCGCCGTACCGCCTGCACCCCCTGTCCCCGACCCCAGCGGGACGCAGCCGACCGCTCCGCTCCGCCTTTGCCGCAGTCCGTCCGCGGCCAGGCGGGTGCCTGTGCCGTATCACCGCGTCGGCACACCGTGCCTGTGGTGCAGCCCGCCGTCCCACAGGAAGGACGCCTGTATGACCGCCACCGTCTCCAACCTCGACTACGGCGCCGTGACCCCCATCGCCGCCTACTTGATGGCGACCCTCGGGGCGGCACTCGGGTTGCGGTGCACGACGCGGTCGCTGCGCCGCCCGCACCACAGAGCCAGATGGTTGGCCCTGGGCTCCGTATCGTTCGGCAGCGGCATATGGGCCATGCACGGCCTCGCCATGAGCGCCGTCAAGATCGACGGCAGCCTCCATTACAACGGGACGGCGCCCTCCACGCATCCTCCGGACACACTGCCGACCACGTTGCCGTCGGCGTCCACGGCGAGGGCGGTGCCGACGGGCAACGGTGCGCTGCCGCTGACCTGGACGACGGTGGCGAGGGCGAAGGGGCGGCCCGCGCGGCACCAAGTGTGCAGCGTGTCCGCGATGTTCAGCATGGGCGGGATCTCCAGAAGGGACAGCCTGGGCAGCGGTGTGGCGTGCACCGCTGCCCAGGGCTCGGCTCAGAGCAGGGACTCGGCGGTGATGGGCAGGTCGCGCACACGTCGGCCCGTCGCGTGGAAGACGGCGTTGGCGAGGGCAGGTGCCACGCCGACCAGGACGACCTCGCCGAGGCCCTTGACGCCGAGGGGGTCGGCCTCGTCGTCCCGGCCGTCGACGTAGATCGCCTTCAGCTCGGGGACGTCGGCGTTGACCGGAACCAGGTAGTCGGCGAGGTTGGCGTTGACGATCCGGCCGTCGCGGTGGTCGGTCACCGTCTGCTCCAGCAGGGCCATGCCGATACCACCGACCATGGCGCCGATGGCCTGGCTGTCCGCCAGCTTGGGGCTGATGATGCGGCCCGCGTCGAAGACACCGAGCATCCGCCGCACCCGGACCAAGCCCAGGCGGGCGTCCACCCCGACCTCGGCGAACACCGCACCATAGGCATACATCGAGGACCGGGACTGGCTTGGGGCCCAGGAGCCCGTCGCCTCCAGGTGATCCCGCTTGTTGCGGGTCAGGAGCTGCCGGTACGTCTCCCCGCGCGCGGGGTTGTCCGTGACATGCAGCCGACCGCCCCGAACGACGATGTCGTCGGCGTCGACGCCGTACAGCGGCGAGTGCTCGTCCCCTACGGCGAGTTCGATCGCCTGCTGTCGCAGCTTGTCGCAGCCGTCCTGGACGGTGGAGCCGACACTGGCCATGGTCAGCGAGCCGCCGTGCAGCGGGGCCGTTGGCATGTTCGTGTCGCCGAGCCGGAAGCTGACGTTGCGAACCGCGAGGCCCAGGGCGTCGGCGGCGACCTGCGTCATGGAGGTGTAGGTGCCGGGGCCCATGTCGCTGGTCGAGGACTCGACCAGGGCCGTGCCGTCGGCGTCCAGCCGCACCGAGGCCTGACCCGGGGCCCGCAGAGTGTCGTAGACCGCGGTGGCCATGCCGGTGCCGACCAGCCAGTCCCCGTCGCGGGTCGAGCGGGGCTTCGGGTTGCGCCGGTCCCAGCCGAACTCGCGGGCACCGACGGTGTAGCACTCGCGCAGCCGCCGTGTGGAGAACGGCCGCCCGCTGGACTGGTCGCTCTCGGGTTCGTTGCGCCGCCGCAGCTCGACCGGGTCGATGCCCAGCTCGTGGGCGAGTTCGTCCATCGCGCTCTCGATGGGGAAGGCTGCGCTGGAATAGCCCGGTCCGCGCATCGGGGTCGGGGTGTTCACGTCCAGAGGCACCGACCGGAGCGTCTGCGAGACGTTGGAGGTGGTGTAGAGCATCTGCCCCGGGGAGAGGACACCGCGCTCCGCGAACGTCTCGTAGCTCGACGTCTCGGCGCGCAGGTCGTGAGTCATGGCGGTCAGCCGCCCGCGCCGGTCGCTGCCGAGGCGCACCTTGTACTCGTACGACGGCCGGTAGCCGACCCCGAAGTAGAGCTGCCTGCGGGTCAGGACGAGCTTGACCGGGCGGCCCGTCTCGCGGGCGGCGAGGGCCGCGATGGTGATGTGCGGCCAGGCCCGCGCGGCGTTGCCGAACGCGCCGCCGACGAAGGGTGAGATGACTCGGATGTTCTCCGCCGGGATGCCGAAGTTGGCGGCGAGTTCGGCGCGTGGGCTCTGCACCCACTGGGTCTTGTCCCAGAGGGTGAGCTTTTCGCCGTCCCATTGGGCGACGGTGGCGTGGAGCTCCATCGCGTTGTGGTGGTTTCGGGCGGGGCGGTACGTCATCTCGAGCCGGACGGGGGCGTTGCGCAGGGCCGCCTCCGCGTCGCCGCGCGCGTAGGTCACGGGGTCGCCCGCCGCCGGGGCGTCCGTCAGGTCGGTGGCGGGCCGTTCGGCAGCGTAGTCGATCTTCACCAGGCTCGCCGCGTGTTGGGCGGCCTCCAGGGTGGTGGCGACGACGACGGCGACCGGCTGGCCGTGGAAGCGGACCTTGTCGTCCTGGAAGACGCGCAGTCGGTCACCCGGAAGATTCAGGGAGCCGGGGTTGGGCCCGTAGGGCAGCTTGGGGGCGTTGCGGTGGTGGAGCACCTTCAGAACGCCGGGCTGGGCCTCGGCGGCACGGGTGTCGAAGCCGGTGATACGGCCCCGGCCGACGCTGCTGTCGACCACGACGGCGTGCACGACGCCCCGGGACCTCGACGGCTCGTGATCGGCGGCGTACTTCGCCTGCCCGGTCACCTTCAGACGCCCGTCCACCCGGGACAGCGGCGCGCCCACGGCCGCCTGTGGCTGGGGGCTCACTTCGTACCTCCTACGATGCGCAGCTGGCGTTCGACGGTGCGTTTCAGTAGCTCGACCTTGAAGCGGTTGTGCTGAAGCGGGCGGGCGCCGTCCGCCGCGTGGGCGGAGGCCTCGGCCCAGAGCCGGTCCGAGGGGCGTTCGCCGACGAGGGCTTCTTCGACGGCGGGCAGCTTCCAGGGAACGGTGCCGACGCCGCCGGCGGCGACCTTCGCCTCCCGGATCACGCCGCCGCGGATGTGCAGCGCGACGGCGGCCGAGGTGAGGGCGAACTCGTACGACTGCCGGTCACGCACCTTCAGATAGCCCGACTTGAGCGGCCGCGGGAGGGCCGGGATCTCGACAGCGGTGATCAACTCACCCTTCCGCAGAGCTTGTTCACGGTTCGGGGTGTTGCCCGGCTTGAGGAGAAAGTCGGCGAAGGGGATGGTGCGCTTGCCGTCCGGACCGAGCAGATGCACGCGCGCCTCCAGTGCCGCGAACGCCACGGCGACGTCGGAGGGGTGCGTGGCCACACAGGAGTCGGAGGTGCCCAGAATCGCATGGCTGCGGTTGACGCCCTCCAGCGCGGCGCAACCCGAGCCGGGTTCACGCTTGTTGCAGTCGGCCGTCACATCGCGGAAGTACGTGCAGCGGGTGCGCTGCATGATGTCGCCGCCGATGGTCGCCATGTTCCGCAGCTGGGCCGAGGCGCTCAGCTCCAGAGCCTGCGAGACGACCGGGTAGGTGGTCCGCACCTTGGGGTGGGCGGCGGCCTCGCTCATGGTCACCAGCGCGCCCGATTCGCAGGCCCCCGTGCTCGGTAACCGTGACCTCCCGCAAGGGCAGGCCGCTGATGTCGACGAGAGTCTCGGGGCGTTCGACGGTCTCCCGCATCAGATCGACCAGCGTGGTGCCGCCGGCGATGTAACGCCCGCCGCGGCGACCGGCGTTGAGAGCTTCCCGGGTGTCGGTCACGGTGGTGAGGGAGAAGGGATACATGGCCACTCACTTCCGGCCCGTGGCCTGCTCGACCGCGCGCACGATCTTCACGTAACACCCGCAGCGGCAGATGGTGCCGCTCATCCACTCCCTGATCTCCTCCGGCGAGCCGGTGTGGCCCTCCTGAATACAGCCGACGCCCGACACGATCTGGCCCGGCGTGCAGTAGCCGCACTGGAACGCGTCCTGATCGATGAACGCCTGCTGCAGCGGATGCAGTTGGTCACCTTTGGCCAGGCCCTCGACGGTGGTGACCTCGGCGCCGTCCAGGCGAACCGCCAGGGTGAGGCAGGAGTTGACCCGGTGTCCGTCGACCAGGACCGTGCAGGCCCCGCAAGCCCCGGCGTTGCAGCCCTTCTTCGAGCCCGTCAGGCCGAGGTGCTCGCGCAGCAGGTCCAGCAGCGAGGTCCGGTTGTCGACCATGACGGTGTGCCGCCGGCCGTTGACGGTCAGACTGACGCGGCTGCTGGGCGCCGCCTCGGTGGCAGCGGCCTCCTCGGTGCCGAGCAGCGACGAACCGGCGGCCAGACCGCCCGCCGCGATGACACCGCCGGCCACGGATGTCGTCGCGATGAAGGTACGGCGCGACGGTGCGGACGGGGGCTGGGCCGGGGGAGACGCGGCTGACTCGGAAGTTTCGGTAGACATGCTCACTCTCTCGACTCAGGGAAGGTGGGGGACTTGCTGATCGGCGTGAGCCCACGACGGAGGTTCACCGCTGCCCTCACGGCATTTCGGGTTCCGCCCCAAGCCTGGTCGGCCAACCGGCCGTGTGGCAGGGCGGGTTGTGCCAGGTAATGACCAGCCAGGGTGTGACAGGGCCCCTCTCCCTCCTGTCGCACAGGGCGCAGGACTGTCACACTGTCCCGTTCGGGAAACGGGGTCAGTCCTGGAGAACGCCGATGCGCCGCAGCCACGACCGGACTTGGGCATCGGCTTTCCGGACTTCCTCGCCGCGCACCGCGAGCCCTTCACCGATGGTCGCGCCCGGGCAGGCGCCCGCGTAGTCGCGCTCGGTGGTACCCAGTCCGCTCATCGCATACGTCGTGACCGGATGGACCGTCTTGCCGCGGAAGTCGTACCTGTCGGCGAAGGTCGACATGATCATGGGTGCTCGGACGTTCCAGATGGGGCTGGCCAGCAGCACCACGTCGTAACGCTCGATCGAGGACGGGGGGTTGGCGATCGCCGGCCGTGCGTCGGCGTCCTGTTCGCGGACGTTGCGGGCGGCTGTCGCGTCGTAGTCGTCGGAGTAGGGGTCGACGGCTTCGATGCTGTGCACGTCGCACTCGATGTGCCCGCTGATCATCCGGGTGAGGACCTCGGTGTTCCCGGTCCTGAGATTCGTGCGCTTGCCGTAGTAGTAGTTCTCGCCCGGCCGGGAGAAGTAGGCCAGCAGGATCCGCTTCCCGGACCCACTGGCCGAGGCGGGGCGTTCACTGGACTCCGACGCCGCGTCGCTCGACTGCGACGGGGAGCAGCCGGCGATCTGGACACCGGTCATGACGGTGGCTCCTCCCAGAAGTACGCCGCGAAGGAGCGCTCGGCGCCCCGGCACGGCGGGTTTGGCCTTCCCGCCGCCGAAATCACCCGCCGTCATTCGCTGCCTCCGTTCCGGGAACGGACAGCGTCGAGATCCGCGCGCCCCGCCTGCGGCTCGGCTTCGACAGGGAGGTCGGCCGGGTCCAACACGCCGTCCACAGAGCCGGATTCGTCGCTCTTGAGGGCACCGAAGAGCCCGGTCCAGTCGGACGGTTCCTCGCCCTCGGTGGCGATGAGCTCGAACGTCTTGCCCAGCGCGGTGCCGGTCAGCAGGCTGCGTACGAGCGTCTCGGCGATCTGGTCGCGGGCGATGCCGCCGTCGGCCGTACCGCCCTGTTCCAGGACGAGCCGCCGCTGTGTGGGGCCGGTGTGGTCGAACCAGCCGGGGCGGACGATCGTGTAGGGCAGGCCGCTGGCTCGCAGGAGACGTTCGGAGCGCCGCTTCCACGGGGTGGCGCCGGGGATGTCGCTGCGCGTGGCGTAGACGGAGGTCATGAGTGCCACGCGCGGCTGGGCGCCGTCGAGGGCTTCCAGGATGTTGCGTACGCCGCCGTAGTCGACGTGCGCACGGGCGTCCGGGCGGGAGTCGCCACCGGATCCGTGGGTGAGGACGATCGCGTCGGCTCCGCTGACCGCGTGGTGCAGGGAGGCGGGGTCCTCGAGGTCGCCCTGTACCAGTTCGACGCCGGGGAGCAGGCGTTCGGCTCGTCGCAGGTCGCGCACGAGTGCCCGGGGGCGCAGGCCGTGTCGCTCCGCCGCGCGCACGGCGAGCTGTCCGATGCTGCCGGTCGCGCCGACCATGAGTACGTCGGTGATGTTCTGGTTCCGGGACATGGTGAGGCCTTGGTCCGTGAGGTGGGGGCTGCCGTGAGAACGGCGCGGAAGGGTCCTCTCGGGCGGGTGCCTGGGGTCGCGTACAGCGACGGGCACCCACCGGAGAAGGCGAAGTCAGCCGTCCAGGCGCCGCGCGCTGAGCCAGTTGACCATGGCCGGGTCGTGGTGGTCGAAGAACAGCGTCGACCCGGTCTCCAGGGTCGCGATGGCCGCCATCTGGTCGTCGGTGAGCTCGAAGTCGAAGACGTCCAGGTTCTCCGCCATGCGCTCGGGGCGTACCGACTTGGGGATCGCGACGACGCCGCGCTGGATCAGCCAGCGGAGCACGACCTGCGCCACCGACTTGCCGTGCTTTTCACCGATCCCGCTCAGGACCGGATTGGTGAAGAGGTCGTTCTTGCCCTCGGCGAACCCGCCCCACGACTGGATCTGGACGCCCTGCTCGCGCATCAGCTCCTGGTAGTCGGTGCGCTGGAAGAACGGGTGGGTCTCGATCTGGTTGACCGCGGGCGTGACCTCGTTGTTGATGATGAGGTCGAGGAGGCGGTCGGGGTAGAAGTTGGCGACGCCGATCGCCTTGGAGCGCCCCTCGCGGTAGAGGGCTTCCATGGCGCGCCACTGGCCGTACACGTCCCCGTAGGGCTGGTGCATCAGGTACAGATCGAGGTAGTCCAGGCCGAGCTTGTTCAGCGAGGTCTCGAAGGCGCGCTTGGTGTTCTCCTCAGCGGGAGCGTCCTGGACGTACAGCTTGGTGGTGACGAACAGCTCCGCGCGCGGGATGCCGCTGGCCTTGATCGCGCGGCCGACGGCCTCCTCGTTGCCGTACGAGGCGGCGGTGTCGAGCAGCCGGTAGCCGGCGGCCAGGGCGTCGTTGACGGCCTGCTCGGTCTCCTCCGCCGGGATCTGGAAGACGCCGAAGCCGAGGATCGGCATCTCGATGCCGTTGTTGAGGGTGACGTTCTGCATGGGGATGTTCTTTCTGTGCGGGGCGGGGTGGGGCAGTTGACCGGTCAGCGCTCGCGCGGGCCCGCGCCCGGGACGGTGGCCGGAATCCGATCAGGAACGTGAGTGCGCAGTAGCACGGTGGCCACGACGCTCGCCGCCACAGTTGCCGCGGCGATCAGGAGACCGGTGTGCAGGCCGGACACGAATGCGGTCCGGTCGGCGACCAGCGCGCCGAAGACCGCGACGGCCAGGGCACCGCCGAGCTGGCGGGCGGCGTTCAGCACACCACTGGCGACACCGGCGCGTTCGGCGGGCACCTGCTCCAGCAGCAGTGACACCAGCGCGGTCACGGCCATCGCACCGCCGGCGCCGACGGGCACCATGAGTACCACCGTCAGCCATACGGGGGCGGTGGCAGGGAGGGCCGCCATCGCCAGCAGGCCCGCGGCTATCAGGCCCTGCCCGGTGATCACCGGCATCCGCGCACCGAGCCGGGAAGCCAGGCGGGCGGCGACGGGGCCCATGAAGGAGGTGAGCACGGTCATGGGCAGGAAGGCCACGCCGGTGGCGAGCGCGCTCAGCCCGTGCACCTGCTGGAGGTACAGACCCAGCAGGAAGATCATGCCGTAGAAGCCGACGTTCAGGGCGAACCCGATGGCGACCGAGAGCGACATCGTGCGGGAGCGCAGCAGGGGCAACGGCGTCATCGGATGCCGGCCACGGGCCTGGGCGAGCAGGTAGACGACGGCCGACACGACCGCGACCGCGAAGGCGACCAGGACCTGCCCGGCGCCGAACCCGTCGGCACCGGCCTCGATGACCGCGTACGTCAGCGCGCCCATGGCGGCGACGGCGGCCACCTGGCCGGTCCAGTCGAAGGGCACGTCCTGGCGCGGGGAGCGCGCGGCGCGTTTGAGGAGCAGCAGGGCCACCGCGCCGACGGGCAGGTTGACGAAGAAGATCATCCGCCAGTCGATGAGGGTGAGGAGCCCGCCGGCCACGGGTCCGGCCGCGGCGCCGACGGAGCCGCCGACGCCCCACAGGGCGATGGCTTTCGCGCGGGCCGCCGGGTCGGGGAAGGTCTCGCGCAGCAGGGAGAGGGAGGACGGAACGACGAGCGCGGCCCCGGCTCCCTGTATCAGCCGCGCCGCCACCAGAACGCCCAAATTCGGTGCCGCCCCGCACACCGCCGACGCCAGGACGAACAGGCCGAGGCCGACAGCGAACGCCTGGCGCGCCCCGATACGGTCGCTGACCGCGCCCGCGGACAGCAGGAACGCGGCGAAGGCGAGGGTGTAGCCGTCGACCACCCACTGCAGCCCGGTCATCCCGCTGTCGAAACCGCGTCCGATCGAGGGCAGGGCCACATTCACGATCATCGCGTCGACCATGATCGTGAAGAAGCCGAGCAGTACGGCGGCCAGCGCCGGACGTGAGCCGGGCGTGCTCCGCGGCGGCGGACCGGCCGCGCCGATTTGGAGCGATGCGGGCGAGGCGGACGTGGACAAGGGAGGATCTCCTGCACTGGGAAGGCTGGCTGTGCTGTCGGAAATCGAGCCTCGCGCTTTTCCGGCCCCGGTGGCAGGCCGGGATCTGCCAGGCAGTGACGTTCAGGGGTGTGACAGGGCCCCCCACATGCCTGCCGTGCAGGTCAGCGCGGTGTGACACTGGCGCCATGGCATCCGAGCAGAGCACCGGCAGCAGCGCCGACATGGAACTGGGCCGGTTCCTGCGCGCGCGTCGCACCCAGACCAGCCCCGACCAGGTCGGCCTCCCCATGGGTACAGGCCTGCGCCGCACCCCCGGTCTGCGCCGTGAGGAACTGGCGACGCTCGCCGGCATCAGCATCGACTACTACGTCCGTCTGGAGCGCGGCAAGGAGACCCGTCCCAGCCCCTCCGTGCTCGACGCCCTCGCCCGCGCCCTGCACCTCGACGACGCCGAGCACCAGCACCTGCGCGAGCTCGCCGCCCGGGCTGCCAGGTACGCTCCCGAACCCGCGCCGCCGCCCAGCCGCACCTTGCGCCCGCACCTGAAGCGTTCCTGGAGACCCTGCGGCCGAGCCCGGCCTACATCGTCAGCCGCAGCATGGACCTGCTCGCCTGGAACCCCGGCGGCCTCGCCCTGTATGCGGGCCTTGCCGACTGGCCCGCCACTCAGCGCAACCTGGCCCGCTACCTGTTCCTCCACCCCACCGCGCGCACTCTCTTCCCCGACTGGGACAACCAGGTCCGCGGCTGTGTCGCCCGGCTCCGCGCCGTGGCCGGAACCGCCCCTGACGCCCCCGATCTCACCAACCTGGTGGGTGAACTCCTGCTCAAGAGCCCCGACTTCGCCAAGCTGTGGGAGCGCTACGACGTCGGCGGGCGCAAGAAGACGGAGAAGACCTTCCATCACCCCCAGGTCGGCACCCTCACCCTCAGCGGCCAGAGCATGCACCTCGAAGGCACCCCCGGCCAGCGCCTGGGCGTCTATACCGCCGAACCAGAGACCCCCGGCATTGCGCCTGCCGGCGGCCACGCGCCAGGTGATGGACTGGCTGTCCGGGCTCGCCGCCGAGCCGACCTGGGGCCCGGTGACCCGGCTCGCGGCCGTCGTCCAGCGGGCCCGCTGCGCTCCGGATGAGATCGGTGAGGGCGTCGTGCCGGCCGCCGTCGGCCTGTTGCGCGAGAGCGCCCGTGCGATACCCGTGCGGCGGATCGCACCGGCCCAAAGCCGTCCGGCCACGCCCGCGGGCAACGTTGCGCCCCAGATCGTCGCCGCCTTCGAGGATCTCGACCGGCGCACGCGCGTGTACGCACCGACCACGGCCCTGCTGCGTACGTTCCACGAAGTTCTGGGGGCCCGGGTGCCCGAGCGCACCGCGGTGCTGGCCGAGCAGCTGAGCAGCCCCGACCCCGGCTCGCGCCTGGACGCGGTCCGGATGAGCGGGGAGCTGATCCGGGCCTGGCGCGGAGACCACACCCGGCTGCTCCTGCTGGTCGCCGACCAGCTCACCGCGGCCGACCAGGAGGTCGCCGCCGAGGCTGCGACCGTCCTGGCGGCCTGCCACCCGATCGCCGCCCCGGCCCGGGAGGCACTCGCCGCGCACACCGACGCCCAACGCACGACGCACGGACCTCACGTCTGGGCCGCACCGCAGGCGCTGCTGCGCAGAAGTCACCAGGAGGCCGTGCGGGCCCTGGCGCGCCTCGGCGACACGCGCGCGCTGCCGAGTCTGCTGGCGGCGCTGGATAGCGACGTTGACGCCTGGCGTGCGATCCAGGTCGCAGGGCAACTGCCGCAGGCGGCGGACCAGTTGGTGCCCCGGCTTGGCGACCACCTGCGCCGGATCGGCCTCAGCCAGCAGTGGACCGAAATGAGCGCCAACGCGATCCTGTCCGCCCTGGCCGCGCTCGGTGACCCGGCCGCGGTTCCTGTGGTTGCGGACACACTCGGCGCCGCGATGCGTCTCGAGCAGCATGACGTCACGCGATCAGCCCTGAAGGCACTGGGGGCGTTCGGCACGGCCGCAGCCGGCGCACGGGACACGATCCGGTCGCTGACCACCGCCACCGACGCGCACGTACGCCCTGCCGCCGTCGCCGCGCTATGGGCCGTCGGCGGTGACCTGGCCGAGGTCATGCCGCTCCTGCTCGGCCTCCTCGACGACCGCATCACCTTCCGCATCGGTGACGCGGCTGATCTGCTCGGCGAAATAGGCGCGCCCGCCTCCGCCGCCCTGCCGCGCCTGCGAAACCTCCTGACGCACGACTACGAATGGGTTCGCGTGCATTGCGCGGCCGCGCTGTGGGAGATCGGCGGCGAGGCCGAGGCGCCTGCCGTCCTGAACACCCTGCTGCAGGCCATGGCAAAGAACTCCGCGACGGCCAACCACGTCGTGGCCTGCCTGGACCGCATGGGCCCCCTCGCGGCACCGGCCCTGCCCCTGCTCCGCGAGCAACTGGCCCTGCCCCGACGCGGCGGCAGATTCGCGAGCATCGACCACGACGAGGAACTCCAGCGCATCGGCCGTACCCTCATCACCCGGCTCGATCCTCCAGCACCGGGAGCTCCCGCCCGGCGAACAGCCTGAGGCTGCGCCACCCCTCTGCAGCGGGCATTCATGCTGCTCGACGGGTGCTCCTCGTTGGCGCGGGGAGTGATCCGGCCTACGACCACGTGCGCTCCATCCTGGTGACGAAGTCGCTGCCGGTCCGTTCGATTTCAGCGACGGCCTTGGCCAGGGCGTCGGCTTGTGCGCAGGCCTGGGCCAGGTCGTCGATGAGGTCCTGTGTGACGGGGATGAGAAGGGCATCCGCCGGCGGCTGGCCAGCCACTAATAAACCGGAACAAGACGCGGCCCCGCCTGAGGAAAGCAGGCGGAGCCCGGTGAGTGCAGACGATGCGCCCGACTCGTTCTGACGACCCTCGAAGCCAACCGTTGACAGGCGATCTACTCCACAGACTGCCGCCCACAACCAGTGTGAGTACCCAGGAAGACCATCACACCAGCACTTTGACCTGCGACGTCACGTTGGCTGAAGCTCGGTGGACCGGCAGCGCGGTGGTGTGTTCCTCGCGGACGGCCTGCAGGGAGCGGGGGTCGAGACCGAGCAGGCTCAGGATGGTCGGTGCGATCTGCTTGGTCTGCACGCTCGCGGAGGCGCGCACGCCGTCCGGGGCAGAGGCGCCGGACACGACGAGGGGGACGTCGAGATCGTCGGAGTGGCCGCCACCGTGCTCGGCGATCTTCTTGGTGCCGCCGGTGTAGACGACGCCGTACTGCGCGATACCGAGGAGGTCCGGGACCCGGGCGTCGTCGGCCTTGACGTGGAAGTAGTCGGCCGCGGCCTTGCCGGCGTAGACCTTGCTGAGCCCGCCGTGGGCGTAGGCCTTGGGCGCGGCGTTGATGTCGGTGCCGGTGCCGCTCTGCGCGAGCAGGTACTTCTTGGCGAAGGCGGTGGCGGCCGTGGAGCGGTCGGAGAGCCAGAGCAGCATGGCGTCGTCGTCCACCGCGTGCGTCACCAGGTCGGCGGCGCCGGGGTGGAGCTTCTTCCAGGCGGCGTTGAGGCCGTCCAGCAGAGGGCCGTCGTCGACGCGGGTGAGCGCGGCGGGGTCGGTGGGCGACTGGCCGTGCTTGGCGGAGAGGATGATGGTCGTGCTGCCGGAAAGGTGCCGCTTGCGGATTTCGGCGGTCAGGGCGCCGATCTCCGTGTTGACGAAGTCCAGGTTCTTCACCAGAAGCGGGCCCGGGACGTTCTTGGCGGTGTAGCCGCCGGTGAGGCCGTCCGAAGCGGGCAGCTTCTGCGCGGTGGAGACGGACTGGAAGTTGAGGCCGAAGATGGCCGGGGTGCCGACCTTGTGGGTGCGGCTGTGGTCGTAGCCGTCGATCTCGTTGAGGACGGCCTGCACCTTGTAGTCGTCGTACTGCTCGGTGGCCTTGTTGTCCGTGGTCCAGTTGTTACCGGCGGCGTAGCCGAGGGCGTCGCTGTTGATCTCGGGGGTGAACAGGTCCTGGATGCCGGTGCCCGAGGGGCCGTTGAGGATCTCGTAGGCGGCGTGCTTGTCCGACCAGGCGGTGCGCAGACCCGCCTGGCGGGCCACCTCGAAGATTGTGTTCACCTTGAGGTACGAGTGCGGGTAGACCGGCTTGCAGGTCTTCGGGTCGACCGGCAGCTTCGATGCGTTGATCAGGCTCGCCGGGTGGCCGGTCATCGACAGGATGCTGTCCGGCAGACCCGCGAGGCCCTGACCGGCGTCGATGGACGCCTGGTTCTTGTCCAGGTCCTCGGTGAGGTCCACCTCGACGCCGGGCTTGACGCCCTTGCAACTGGTGGTTCCGGCCGGGAGGAGCGCGGCGTTGTAGGTGTCGTCGTAGTAGATGCCGGTGGTGCCGGGGCTGCCGCCGGTCGCCTGGGCGACCATGCCGGGGAAGGAGTCGGACGGTGTGGTGGTCCTGGCGTGGGTGTACTCCACTCCGCCGCCGACCAGCCGGGCCAGCGCGGACTTCGGGTGCCTGGTGATGTACCAGGTCAGGTCCGACTGGTGCAGTCCGTCGACGGAGACCAGCAGGACATGCCTGGTGGCGGCCCGGTGGGTGGAAGCGGCGAATGCGGAGGGCTGGGCGGCGGTCACCCCGGCCAGGACTCCGGTGGCGGCGAGGACGGTGGCGGGCCTGACGTAACGTCTGGACATCTGGTCTTCTCCCGGGTGTTCGGGGCGGGCTGCGGGTGCCGGGCCCATCAGAGTCGCGCCTTGTGTACCGGAACCGGCGCATCTGTGAACACACCCGGAAGGACCGGTCGGGTCTTCACCAAGCAGGTCTGGTTTTCCCCAACAGCCCGCTGCGTCCACGGGGAAGCGGAGATCGACTGTGTATCCCGGCTCTTCGAGGCGGGGTACACAGAGCCGCGGCGGATGGTCGGCCGCAGCGGTCGTCGTTGATCTTCACCAAGCGTGTCTGGTCGTTGAGGTTGTAGCTGCGCTGTGGGCGGAGCTGCCCCGGTACCTCATTGATGCGGGCACGTGCAGTTGGCTGCCGTCGACCGCGTGTCTCACCCAGGGCTGGCCGGCGAAGGCCGGTAGCGATCAAAGACATTGGCCCCGGCCAGAGTTGCTGCGTACCTCTGTAACACCGGCCGTACATCGTTGACCAGCGCATCGGCCAACGTGTTCAGGTTGTGTTCAGGCTCGGACGGGCCTCGGGCAACTCGAGCACCAGAAGCGCCAAAACTCTGGCAAAGGGGTCTGGGGCGACGGCCCGGCAGCATGCCATCGTGCCTGCCATGTCGACTGATCACCTCACTCACAACCGGCCCGCGGGCCACATCCGTCACGCGGCGAGCAAGGTGCCGGAGGTGACCGTCTACTTCTGGGTCATCAAGGTGCTGACGACCGGCATGGGCGAGACGGCCTCCGACTTCCTGGCCCATGAGTTCGGCCCGATCCCCGCTGTCGGCCTCGGCGGCATCGCCCTGGTGGCCGCCCTGGCGGTGCAGTTCGCCGCCCGGCGGTATGTGGCCTGGATCTACTGGACGGCGATCGTCATGGTCAGCGTGTTCGGCACGATGGCCGCCGACGTCCTGCACGTCGGCCTCGGTGTGCCGTACCTGCTCTCGACGCCGTTCTTCATGGTGGCGCTGGCCGCCGTCTTCGTCCTCTGGTACCGCAGCGAGGGCACCCTGTCCATCCACAGCATCCACACCCGGCGCCGGGAGACCTTCTACTGGGCCGCCGTCTTGGCCACGTTCGCGCTGGGCACCGCTGCGGGGGACCTCACTGCCACGATCGGCCTCGGCTACCTGGGCTCCGCCGTGGTGTACGGCGCCGCGATCGCCGTTCCGGCCGTCGCGCACCGCTGGGGCAGCATGAACGCGGTGGCCGCGTTCTGGGCGGCGTACGTCATCACCCGCCCGCTCGGTGCCTCCGTCGCCGACTGGATGGCCGTCGGTCACGACCGGGGCGGGCTCGGCCTGGGGCTGGGGCCGGTCACGCTGTCCTGGACGGTGGCCATCCTCGGCTTCGTCGGCTATCTGGCCGCCTCTCGCAAGGACATCCAGCACGACACCGTTTGATACGCCGCCCTGCGCAGGGCGGCCGTCATCCGGCAGGCAGGCTGACCACGAACCGTGCCCCGGGCGTGTGTCCGGGGGCGTGTGTCACCTCGCCGCCGGCGGAGCGGGCGAGGCGTCGCGCCAGCGGCAGCCCCAGGCCGGCTCCGCCGTGTCCGTCGCGGGGATCCGCGCGTCGCCCGGGCTCGAAGAGCTGTCCGGTGAACGAGGGAGGTACGCCAGGCCCGTCGTCGATGACGTCGATCCGTACGCCGTCGGGTGCGCGGTATGCGTGGACGGCGACGCTGGAGCGGGCGTAGCGGCAGGCGTTGGCGACGAGCGGGCTGACGATGCGTTCGAGGAGGGCGGGTGGCGCTCCGGCCACTAGACGTTCGCCGTCGGTGGAGACCGTCAAGTGGCCTGGCACGTCCAGGGTTTCGGTGAGGCGATGCAGCGTGTGCAGGACCTCGGCGGTGCCCGGAGCGGTGAGCGTGCCGCCCCGGGCATCGTCCAGGAGGGTGTCGCAGATGGTGCGCATGGACTCGGCGGCATCGGCGATGACCTTGTGGGTGGCGCGGGTCTGGTCGGCTGTGCGGGGACGGGTCTGCCACCAGTCGAGTTCGGCGATGATCCGGCTCAGAGGCGTGCGCAGCTCGTGCGAGAGTTCCCCGGTGAGCTGCCGCTCGTGGCGCAGAAGTGTGCGGATGCGGTCCAGTATGGCGTCCAACGACGAACCGAGGCGGGCCAGTTCGGCCGGGTGCCGCATGCTGCCGAAGCGTTCTTCGGAGGCGACGGCGCTCCACTGGGTGGCCTGGTCGGTCATCGTGCGAACGGGGCGCAGCGCGCGGCCGACGGCCAGCCGGGTGAGGGCGTAGGTACAGGCGAGCATGACGGCGTCCAGGGCGAGCGATCCCAGGAGCAGGGTGTTGGCCGAACTCCGGTAGGGCGAGAGGTCCAGCGCGGTGACCACCGTGGCCGCACTCCGTCCTCCGGGGATCGGGTGTGAGCACAGGCGGAGGGGGCGGTGGATGTCGGTGGTGACGCACAGCCTTCCGCCCCGCTCGGCGAGTGCGTTGGCGACGCGGGTGAGAGGGCTGGCAGCGGGCGGTGCTTCCAGCAGGCGTCGGCCGGCGTAGATCCAGACGTTGGCGTCGAGGAGGTCGTCGTGGGAGGTCTCGAGGACGCGTACGGTCGTGCCGCTGGTGTCGACGGTCGTCGCGACGGCGGCAGCGCGAGTGCGCAGCTCGTCGTCGGCCTGGTGCTGGAGGCGGTGCTGGGCCACGGCGTTGAAGGCGACGGTGAGGACCAGCATCAGCAGCGTGGCCGTGATGAGCGCGACGAGGGAGAGACGGCCGCGCAGCGTGCGGGGCGCGAGACAGCGGAGGAAGACTGTCACGGTCGACCGCTGTCGGAGGTGGACCTTGCTCATGTCAGGCGGTGGCCGATGCCGCGGGCGGTGCCGATCGTCCGGTCGCTGCCCGCCTCGCGCAGCTTGCGGCGCAGTCGGGTCAGGTACTGGTCGAGGGTGTTGTCGTGGACCTGGGCTCCCTCGGGCCAGGCCGCCCGGACCAGTTCGCGGCGGCGCACGATGGCGCCGGAGGCCGCCATGAGCGCGGCCAGGAGACGGAATTCGGTCGGTGTCAGATCGATCCGGGTGCCGTGGACGGTGACCGTGTGCCGGATGGCGTCCAGAACCAGATCCCCTGTCGCGGCGGTGGGCGCCGGTGCGGCCCGCTTGAGCGCTGCCCGCAGCCGGGCCGCGAGCTCGGCGAGATGGAACGGCTTGGGCAGGTAGTCGTCTCCTCCGGCCGAGAATCCGGACAGCCGGTCGGTGAGCCGGTGATGGGCGGTCAGGAAGACGACGGGGGAGAGGAATCCGTTCGCGCGCATCGCCTGGCACACGTCCCGTCCGTCGGCGTCGGGCAGCCCGACGTCGAGCACGGCGGCGGAGATGTCGGGGGTGGCCAGCCGCAGGGCGGTGGCGCCGTCCGGCGCGGGGACGGTGTCGAAGTCCTCGTCGCGCAGTCCCCGCAGCAGCACATCACGCAGGGCGTGATCGTCCTCGACGACCAGGATCGTCCGCCGCATGGTCCTCCCTCGGTTGGTGTGTCGTGTCCGTCCGGCCTCCTGTTGTGCGAGCCGGCCCTTTCGTCGCTCGTGCTGTGTCCGTCTGTGTCGTGTTCGGCGTCCAACGTTCGGGCAGCCAGCGGGTCACGGCGCCCAGGCACACGCCCAGCCAGCCGAGGGCGAACAGCCAGCCGCCGAGGACGTCGGTGAACCAGTGCACGCCGAGGTAGACGCGGGTCAGGCCGACCAGTGCGCCCCAGCCGCCGATGACCAGGGCGAGCAGGGTCCTGCCCCGCGGTCCGCGCACGCAGACCGCAATGATCAGCAGTCCTGCGCTGAGGGCCGCCGTGGTGGCGTGCCCCGAGGGGAACCCCCATCCCGAAGCATGCGTTTGCCAGTCCACCTGGGGTGGCCGCGGCCGGGCGACGAGCTCCATCACCCCGTACCGCAGTCCCTGGCCCGCTCCGAGACAGGCCAGACACAGCGCGAGGGCGATCGCGCGTTGCCTCAGGGTGCGTCCCGCGATGATTCCGGCGAGCGCGGCCAGTGCGTACGGAATGACACCCGTCCCGGTCGCGGTCAGCCCGCGCGCGAACGCCACCGCCACGTCCGGGCGGTGGCCGACGGACCAGGTGAGGAGGTCGCCGTCCGAGAACTGCGGTCTGCCGTCGCGGCCCACCATGACCATGGTCAGCAGGCCGAACCCGGTCCACGCGCCCAGGCCGCAGCTGACGGCCAGTTCGGCGGCGTCGACGCGCTTCATGACGCCGCCAGCAATGGACCCAGGCGGGTGGCCGTGAGCCACCCGGCCAGGGCCCCCGCATACCTGCGCAGTACAGGCATGACGAGCAGCACGGTGAGTGCGCCGACCACGACCCCCGCCAGCACGTCGTGGGGGTAGTGCGCACCGATCCAGACCCGCGAGGCCGCCATCGCACCAGCGGCCACCAAGGCGACCACGCCGAGCCGGCGGGAGACGAAGAGCAGGGCGACGGCCGCCGCGACGGCGATGGCCGCATGGTTGCTGGGGAAGGACCAGTCGCCGGGCGCCGGACACGCCTCCAACGTGGTCACCCGCAGGCTCTGACAGGGCCGGTCCTCGCCCACCAGCAGCTTCAGCGCCGCATCCACTACGTAGGCCACGACCACGACGAACGGCACCGAAAGCGCCGTTACCGACGCGATGGCGCTTGCCCGCCGGGCGCGCCACCAGCCGATGGCCATGAGCAGTGCGAACAGGGCGAGGCCGTATGTCGACCACGCCAGGACGGTGTCGTTCAGCCATGTGGGAGCGCGTCGGGCGAGGTGCACCACGTCGGCGTAGGCCGAACCGTCGAGGGACGACCCGTCCAGGGCGAGGATCATCCTTGTGCCTCCTCCGCCTTCGCCGCCCGCCGTGAGCGGTATACCTCGGAGGCGAGCGGAACCAGCGACAGGGCCACGATCACCGCGACCATCGGCAGCAGATACCGGTCCACATTCGGTACGGAGGAGCCCAGCGCGTAGCCGGCCAGCGTGAGACCGAGGCTCCACAGCAGCCCGCCGGTCACCTGCCAGACGGTGAAGGTCCGCACCGGCACCTGCAGGGCACCTGCCATTGGGTTGAGGACCGTGCGCACCACGGGAACGAAGCGGGCCAGCACGATCGCCTTCGCATGCCCGTAGCGCCCCAGCAGCTCCTCAGCCCGTCGCGCCCCCTCGTGCAGACGGGCCGAGCGGCTACGGGCGAGCAGGGCGCCACCGGCTCTTCGACCCAGGAGATATCCGCACTGCGAGCCCGCGAGCGCCCCCACCGCCGCGGCGACCAGCAGCGGGCCGAGCGACAGCTTCAGGCCGCGGTCGGCACTGCCGGTGCACAGCAGACCGGCCGTGAACAGCAGCGAGTCGCCCGGCAGGAAGAAGCCGATCAGCAGCCCGGTCTCGGCGAACAGCACCACACCCACGCCCAGCACGCCGAAGGCGGACAGCAGCGAGCGCGCGTCCAGCACATTGACAGCGAGCTGCGACGACAGGTGCATGGCTGTGGTCATCGTCGAGGGCCCCTTCATCGTTCGTCCGGACGCCGGATGCGCCGAAACGGAGGCACCCGACAAGTGACTACAATCCTGTAGACGGTCTACTCAACTGTAGACGACGGGGGAGGGAGGAACGTTCCCATGGCCGACTCGAGGGACGAGAGGCGGCCTGCCGGCGAGCTCGAAGCGGCCGTCATGGCCGCGCTGTGGGCCGCTGGAACTCCGCTCCTTGCGGCAGCCGTCAACCCGCTGCTGCGACCGCTGGCCGAGGCGGGCGGGTTCGTACTGGAGCGACGGGCCGACGAGGAAGCCGCGGCCCGCATCGGCAGCCGTACCGTCGTCGCCCGCGCCGTCGGGCGTGCGGCCCTCGCCTCCGCCGGCGCGTCCCGCCCCGCCGCCCTGGCCGCGACCGGCGGTGCGGTACCCCAGCGGGTGCAGGCCCTGCTGGCCCCGCCCCCGCCGCGCCGCACCCTGCCCTTCGTGGCCGGCGCCCTCCTGCTCACCTTGTGCTGCGCCAGCCTGGCCAACGCCGCCTCCGACAGCGAGGACCTGGTCGACAGTGCGGAGCGGGCCCACTGCGCCGCGGACACCGCGCCGCCGGGCATGGCATGGGCGGGACACCTTCCGCGGCGGCCGGACGCCTGCTGCGAGCACCGGAGAGCGGACCACCACGGAAGGCACCCCAGGTGGATACGTAGTACCGCGGTACTACCTGCCCGGCCCTGGTCAGCCTCCCGGTACCACGGGATCAGGGTGAACCGGCACCTAGCGTGGCCATCAGGCGCCGCGAGCGGCGGACGCCGGGGGCCGACAGAAAGAAGCGAAATGATCGACGCACGGCAGCTGACCAAGAGGTACGGCGAGAAGACGGCCGTCGACAGCCTGGACTTCGTCGTCAAGCCGGGCACGGTGACCGGCTTCCTGGGACCCAACGGCGCGGGAAAGTCCACGACCATGCGCATGATCGTCGGCCTCGATGCCCCGACGAGCGGCTCCGTCACCGTGAACGGCCACCCCTACGCCCGCCACCAGGCACCGCTCCAGGAGGTCGGTGCTCTGCTCGAGGCGAAGTCGATCCATCCGGGCCGCTCGGCGTACAACCACCTCAGGGCACTCGCGCTGACCCACGGCATTCCCCGCCGCCGGGTCGACGAGGTCATCGGCCTCGCCGGACTGGGCAGCGTGGCGAACAAGCGGGCCGGCGCCTTCTCCCTCGGGATGGGCCAGCGGCTGGGCATCGCGGCGGCGCTGCTGGGCGACCCGCAGACGGTGATGCTGGACGAGCCGGTCAACGGACTGGACCCGGAGGGTGTGCTCTGGATCCGCAACCTGCTCAAGACGCTCGCCGACGAGGGCCGCACAGTGTTCGTGTCCTCGCACCTGATGAGCGAGATGGCCCTGGTGGCCGACCACCTGATCATCGTCGGCCGCGGCCGGCTGCTGGCCGACACCACCGTGGGAGACCTGATCCGCGAGGCAGGCGGCGACACGGTGAAAGTCGCGACACAGGACCCGGCTCGGCTGCGAGACGTGCTGGCCGGGCCGGGCGTCGACGTCACCGGCCGCATCGGCTCCGAGGAGCTGCAGGTGACCGGGCTGACCGCCCGCGAGATCGGATTGAAGGCGGCGGAGCACGGGATCGCGCTGTTCGAGCTGAGCGCGAGGACCGTGTCACTGGAGGAGGCGTTCATGGACCTGACCAGGGATGCCGTGGAGTACCACGGCTCCACGACCGGGATCGAGACGCTCGGGAGGCCCGCATGAGCACCCTCACCGCAACCGCCGAGGAACCGCGGACCGCCCCCGCCCGCCCCGCTTACCGCGTGAGCGGACGGCGCGTCCTCTCCTCGGAGTGGGCCAAACTGTGGTCGCTGCGCTCGACCTGGATCACGCTGGGCCTTGGCCTGCTATTCCTGGTGGCGTTCGGGCTGATCGCCGCGAGCCGCTACAAGTCGGGGATCAACTCGGGCCACATGGACCGGGACTTCGCCTCGTCCACGGCCGTCAGCCTGTCCCTCTTCGGTACGAACTTCGCCCAGCTGGCCCTGGGCGTACTCGGCGTGCTGGTCACGGCCGGGGAGTACTCGACCGGCATGATCCGCTCGACCCTTGCGGCGGTGCCCCGCAGGCTGCCCGTGCTCTGGTCCAAGGCCTCCGTGTTCGGGCTGGTCGCGCTGGCCGTGGGGACCATCGGGGCGTTCGTCGCCTTCCTGTTCGGCAGCGGCATCGTCTCGGGCACCCCCGCCGCCATGGGCCTTTCGCACGCGGGAGTCCTGCGGAGCCTGCTGGGCGCCGGGCTCTACCTTGGCCTGGTCGGGGTGATCGGCGTAGCCCTGGGCGCACTGCTGCGATCGGTGGCCGGCGGGATCTCGGTACTGGTGGCCGCCCTGATGCTGATCCCGGGCCTGATCTCGCTCCTGCCGAGCTCCTGGCAGGACAACATCAGCCCCTACCTGCCGTCCAACGCCGGGGAGTCGATGTTCGCGCTGACCCACGACTCCACGACCCTGTCGCCGGGCGCCGGATTGCTGGTCTTCCTCTGCTGGACGGCGCTGGCGCTGGGCGGCGCGGCGTACCGGCTCGCGCGCACCGACGTCTGACAGCCGCACCATGGACAGGTGACGTCCGTGACTACTGATGACATCAGCGGGATGGGGCCGCTGGTCGCCCGGCTCGCCCGGGGCGGCCAGCGGTTGCGGCAGGCCGACCGGACACATCCGTGGGTGCTGGACACCGCGGTCGTGGCGCTGGTCTTCCTGATGTTCTGCCTGCCGGAACTGCTCCACGGCGGTGCCGACGACGGCGACGGCCCGCGCCGCTTCCGGCTCGCCTTCACCCAGCTGCCCGTCGCGGGAATGCTGGCCCTGCAGGCCGGCCTGGTGCTGCCCCTGCTGTGGCGGCGACGCAAGCCTGTAGCGGCCTTCGCCGCCATTGCAGCGGTGTTCGTCCTCCAGTGGTCGCTGGGCGCGGCGCTGCGCGCCGACATCGCCCTCTTCGTCGCCCTGTACAGCCTGGCCCTGCACGGACGGCTGCGCCAACTGCCGTGGGCCTGCGCCGCCATGACGGCCGCTATGGTGCTGGTCGCCGTACGCGCATCGTCGGCGGTGTCCGTCTGGGACGCGTTGTTCTTCCTGCTGAGCACGGCGACCGCGGCACTCGCACTCGGCCTGATGGTGCGCATCCGCCGCGCCCAGCTGGCCGGACTGCGCGAGCGCGCCGCCCGGCTGGAGATCGAGCGCGATCAGCGCAGCAGACTTGCCGCGGCCACTGAACGCACCCGTGTCGCCCGCGAGATGCACGACATCGTCGGCCACAACCTGTCCGTCATCATCACCCTCGCCGACGCGGGCGCCTACGCCACCGACATCGCGCCCGCACGAGGCAAGGAGGCCCTGCAGCTCATCGGCGACACCGGCCGCCAGGCCCTCGGCGAGCTGCGGCGCGTGCTCGGCGTGCTGCGCGAGCCGACGGACGGCTCCCCGACCGGGCCCGAGCTCAGTCCGCAGCCCGGCGTCGCGGACATCGAGCCGCTGTGCGCCAAGGTGCGCGCCGCTGGACTGGAGGTCGTCTACCGCACCTCCGGTGACGTGGACGCCCTGGACAGCGGGGTACAGCTGACGGTGTACCGCATCGTCCAGGAAGCCCTCACCAACACCCTCAAGCACGCCGACACCGATACCCGGGTGCACCTGGCGATCCTCGTCGAGGACAGCCGACTGAACATCCGGGTCCAGGACACCGGCCCGGCCACACCGACCGGACCGCCGCACGAGGAAGGGCACGGGCTGGTGGGGATGCGGGAACGAGCAGCTTTGTACGGCGGCACCGTAAGCGCGGGGCCGGCGGGCGACGGAGGATGGAGTGTCGAGGCCGTCCTCGACCTCGCGCCCCAGGGCGGTGCCCGGTGACCACCGTGCTCATCGTGGACGACCAGCCGCTGCAACGCTACGGCTTCCGCATGCTGCTGGACTCCGTCCCGGAGACCGAGGTGGTCGGCGAGGCCGCCCACGGTGCCGAGGCCGTCCGCAAGGCCGCCGAACTGCGCCCGGACGTCGTCCTGATGGACGTCCGCATGCCCGGCATGGACGGCATCGAGGCCACCCGCCGCATCGTCGCCGCCGGCGAGCGTTCGCGCGTCCTCGTGCTCACCACGTTCGACCTCGACGAATACGTCCACGCCGCCATCCGCGCCGGTGCCAGCGGCTTCCTCCTCAAGGACGCGCACGCCGAGGAGCTCCTCGCCGGCATTCGGGCCGTGGCCGGCGGTGACGCCGTCATCGCGCCCGCCCTCACCCGCCGCCTCCTGGACGAGTTCACCCGCTACGTCCCCGCCCACCGCGCCGACTCCGCCGAGGACCCCAGACTCGGCTCCCTCACGGACCGCGAGCGCGAGATCCTCGTCGCCGTGGGCAAGGGCTGGACCAATGGCGAGATCGCCACCCGGTTCGTCCTGGCCGAGTCCACCGTCAAGACCCATGTGGGTCGCGTCCTGGCCAAGATCGGCGCTCGTGACCGCATCCAGGCCGTGATCTTCGCCTACGACCACGGCCTCGCCCGCCCCAACGCGGACTGATGCAACGCGCGGCGTTCGGGAAGGCCCGGGCCGGCGCTTGCCCCGACGGCGCGGCAGCGCACCGCGCAGGAGGTCTCCGTCAGGGTTCCAGGCGGTAGCCGTGTCCGCGCAGCGTGGTGATGCGGGGCAGCCGGGCGAGGGTCCCAGCGGCCTCGGTGAGGCGGCGGCGCTAGCCGGCCATGGCGACGTCGAGAGTCTTGGCGGAGCCGAACCAGTTCTCGTCCCAGGCTTCGGCTATCAGGGCTTCCCGGGAGACGGCCTCGCCCCCGTGCTGGGCGAGGCGGCGAGCAGGTCGAACTCCTTGGGGCGGAGCGGGACTTCCTCGTCGTGGAGCGTGCAGCGGCAAGCAGTGACCTCGCATACGAGGTCGGCCAGGCGGACGGGTTCCTGTGGCCGTGCGGCGCGAGGGCGGCGACGAACAGCAGCGGACGCGGCCGGGCGACGAAAGAGCCGAGGGCGCTGTTGGCGTTGACGTAGGTCAGCACCAGCGATCCCGTCATGGCCGATGGGATCAAGGTTCGCAGGAGGCGGGAGAGCCATGACGGCGGAAGGGCGGGCGCGCACAGCAGTGTCCAAAGGCAGGTGGACTGGGCCCGTCGGCGGTACGGCGTGCGGGCGGCGCAGCCACAGGCCGGGCCCCGGCAGGAGCAGGGCGGCGGCGTAGGAGAGCAGCACGGCGCGGCCGAGCCGTCGCCGCAGCCGGTGCGTCGCGCGGTCAGTGGACGGATGGGAAGGATTCGGGGGATTCACGGCGGCTTTCTTCCGTCACGAGGCTGGGACGGGACGCCGATATCAGCGGGCGGGGCACGAGGGAGGTCATGAGGCCGCCATCTGCTCGGACGGGATGCGTGGGGGTGGTGATCACCACGCGTAGTCAGGATGCGTTCAGGTATCGGCTGGCACGGTCGGGATCCATGACCTACGAACTCTCCGAAACACCAGAAACCGCACAGGACGCAGGCGGTCCCTCTCGGCACGCGCATCGCCTGCGCCTGAACAAGGTCCCCGAAGTCACCGTCTACTTCTGGGTCATCAAGGTCCTGTGTACGACGGTCGGGGAGACCGCGGCCGACCTGCTCAACGAGAAGGCCGGGCTGGGTCTGACGGGCGTGTCGCTGCTCATGAGCGCGCTGCTCGCGGTCGTACTGGTCGTCCAGTTCCGTACGAGCGCCTACCGCGCGGGCGTGTACTGGCTCGCCGTCGCCCTGATCAGCATCGTCGGCACCCTCATCAGCGACAACCTCACCGACAACATGGGCGTGCCGCTGGAGACGAGCACCACGGTGTTCGCGGTCCTTCTCGCGATCGTTTTCGTCGTCTGGTACCGGCGCGAGCGGACCCTGTCCATCCACAGCATCGACACCACCAGCCGTGAGTCCTACTACTGGCTGGCCGTGCTGTTCACCTTCGCGCTCGGCACGGCGGCCGGCGACCTGGTCTCCGAGCGTATGAACCTCGGCTACTGGCTCTCGGCCGTCCTGTTCGCCCTGGCCATCGCCGCCGTCGGTATCGCGCACTTCGCCCTCGGCCTGGACGCGGTGTGGAGCTTCTGGATCGCCTACATCCTCACCCGCCCGCTCGGCGCCTCGATCGGCGATTACCTCTCCCAGCCCACCGGCGACGGCGGCCTCGGCCTTGGCACCGTCGTCACGAGCGGGCTCTTCCTGGCGGTCATCCTCGGCCTGGTGGTCTATCTGACGGTGACCCGCAAGGACGTCACGGGATCCCACGCGCGTCGCGCGGCTGCGGCGTGAACAGGGCGGCAGGCGTTCAGGAAGCGTTCAGGAATTGACCGACAGGGTCGGACACCACGGCCGTCTTCCGCGGCCGGGTCATGCGTTGCAGGGCGCCTGTTTCCTTCACGGGAACGGGCGCCCTTCCACACCCCCCACCGAACAGGAGTGTCCGACCTTGGAGATTCCGGAAGCCCTCACCGACACCGGCGTCGCCAGTACGCACCAGCGGACCGTGGCCACTGCCAAGTCGGTGGTGAAGAAGCTGCCCGAGGTCACCCTCGCCTTCTGGATCATGAAGATCGCGGCGACGACCCTGGGCGAGACGGCCGGCGACCTCTTCGCCCAGACCTTGAAGCTCGGCTACTTCCTCACCACCATCGCGCTGTTCCTGATCTTCGTGGTGACCCTCGTGGTGCAGCTGCGCTCAAGGCGCTACAACCCGTTCTTCTACTGGACGGTCATCCTGTCGACCAGCATGGCCGGCACCACGATGTCCGACTTCATGAACCGCGACGCGAGCGCCAAGTACCTCTCGAACGGCGCCACTTCACTGGGCTTGGGACCGCAGGGACTGGGCCTCGGCTACCCGATCGGCGCGGCGATCCTGATCTCGATCCTGGTCGTCATCTTCGCCGTCTGGAAGCTGACCGGAATGACGTTCGTCATCCGTGACATCGTCAGTTTCCGTGGGGAGGCGCTGTTCTGGTCGGCGATCCTCGTCTCCAACACCCTCGGCACCTCGATGGGCGACTTCCTTTCCGACAGCTCGGGCCTCGGTTACGCCGGCGGGGCGGCACTCGTGACCGGCGTCCTGCTGGTGCTCGTCGCCCTGATGAGGGCGCCCGCGGTGCCGAACGTGCTGCTCTTCTGGATCGCCTTCGTGCTGACCCGTCCGCTCGGTGCGACCGTCGGTGACTTCCTGACCAAGCCGGTCGCCAAGGGCGGCCTCGACCTCGGTACGGCGGGTTCATCGGCCGTCCTGCTGACGGTCCTGATCGGCCTGATGGGGTACGCGCACGTCCACGAGCGTCGGCGCCCCGTCCCGTCTCCGTCGTTGCCTCCACGGCCTGGCGGACGCGACGAGGGCACTCGGCGGACAGATTGATCAGTTCGGCGCTCCGGTGTTGTCGAGCACCGTGAGCATGACTTCCGATTCCCCATGGTCCAGTCCGCCCGAGACCGGAACTCCGGCGACGTGGAACTGGCCTCGCGATCGGGCGCTATGTGGTCACTGCCCACGGTGGCTGGTGGTGACGGGGGCTGCCCCGGCCAGCGTACGGCCGGGGCAGCGGGTGGGAGGTGACTGCCGTCTTAGTACGGCTGATCGTCACCGGCCGAGCAGCTGCACCCGGCGGACTCGGCGACGTCCACGTCCAGGTCGTCGATGGTGCGGTACTCGCCGTCGGCGACCGGTGGCGGGTTGACTGGTACGGGTTCGGGGCGGGTCAGCGTTGTGGTTGTTGTGGTCATGTTCCGTAGCCTCCGTGTTGGCAGTAGAGCGATCGGTTGTCCCCCGCCTCTTGATGGAGCTTGGCCAGTGGCCGGCACGCACTGCACAAGGCGCGCCTGCGCAGTCGTGGCGTCATCGGCGTTGCTGCGCAGCCATGTGCTGACGAACAGCTGTGCACAACGGGCCGGGTCGGCGGCGGGCGCGGTGGTGCGCACGGCGGAGGGCTTGGCGGGGGTGGCCGCCTTGACCGTGGTCGGAGTGGAGGTGACGGCGACGGCCAGGGCGAGGGGGCCGGCCGCGATGACCGTCCAGGCCTCCACGCGCCAGAGGCGGACGCGCCGGTGCATCGCCTCCAGCCGGGCGCCCGCTGCCATCGGAGCAGCGGCCTTGTTCTGCGCGGCCTGCTTGCCAGGAGACACAGTCGAACTCCCAGGTCAGGAACTGTGATTGCTGACCTTGAGGAAACGCGCCGCCCCCGACCCGGCCACTGACCACGAAGCCCGACCACGGTCACGATGGGGACACAAGACCCGTGGTCGAGGTCCTGTTGGCCCAACCACGGACCCGACCATGGGCCCGACGGGGGCTTGCCGGCGCTCACCGCGTCATCCGCCAGCGCCCGTCGGCGGCGGATGCGATCACACCCGCCTGCAGCACCGTGGGCCGGGGCCCGTGGGCGAGTGCGCGGAAGGACACGACCAGACCGCGGGGGTGGCCTGCGCATCCGCACACCCGGCTGGGCACAAGAGGACATCGGGCTACACGAGCCGTGGTGCGCACCCGCTGCGCGCAATCGGACTGGGTACGGCCTTTGCTATGTTGCGCAGGCCGATTGCGCAACGCCCGGCCGAGGCTGCGCAGCCGCGATTGCGCCATGACTGCGCACCATGCCGGGGGCGGCGTGGTCGGCGCGACCATGACCCCCACCACGCCAGCCCAGTGCGCATGTTGCCGGATCGTGACCGGTGGTCGGGGCTCATGGCCGTCGGTCTGGTCGGGGTCGGTGGATGAGCTTTCGGCATGTAACGCGCGTACGCCGCCGTATGTGTGGCCAGCGGCTGCCTCCGGCGCCTCCTGGCAGCCGACGCGCTCGTATCCCCAGGACGTCCGCCCGACGTTCCCGTCGCCGCACCCAAGCCCCAGCCCGGCACTGCTGGGCCGTAGTGGGTGTCGGTGATGAGGACGACGCGGAGGCCGTCCAACCCCGCACCCAGCCGTGGGAGTTGCACGTCGAGGCGGCGCACCCGTGGCACGCGGCGGGCCCCGGCGTACCCCCAGGCGAGCAGTACGGCGGTTGTGCCGAGGACGGCCCAAGTGACGATTCGGGCCCGGTCCTGACTCTCACCGACGCCGGCCACGGTCAGGGCGAGCCGCAAGAGGACGCCGGGCAGAACGGACCAGGTGAACAGAACCGATTCGGGCGTCGTCTGCGAAGGGCCGGACTTCAGTCGTACCTCCGGTCGGGGGCTGTGGACCAACCGATGAGGGCGCCGCGCAGTGCGGCCACGAGGCGGGATGCTGCTTCGTCCTCGGTGCGTCCGCTTTTGATGAGGTCGAGGATGTCGCGGGGGTCGAACAGGGCGTTCCACAGGTACAGGGCTTCGTCGCCTAGGTCGCCGAGGCCGAGGTCTTCGGTGGTCTGGCGGAGGGGTTCGGTGAGTGCTTCGGCTTGTGGAGCGAGGTAGCCGGTGTTCTCACGCAGCCGTTCCAGGTAGCCGCGGTGCGAGCGCATCTGAGCCATGGCACCGCCATGTTCGAGGACGAGCGCCACCCAGTGGCGGGACACCGCTTCGAGGCGTTGCATCCCACGGGTGGTCTGCGTCGCGCTGAAGTCCCGCAGTTCGGAGCCGACTTGGGCGCGGAAGGCGTGCAGGACGTCCTCGACGGAGGAGAAGTGTCGGTAGGCCGTCGCGGTGGACACCTCGGCGCGCTTGGCGATCTCGCTCAAGCTGACGGGCGTCGGCGAGTTCTCGAACAACTCCGCAGCAGCCTTGATGAGTTGCCTGCGGTTGCGCTGGGTGTCACTGCGCATGGGTCGACTCCCCGTTTGCGTGGCGGTGGTGTTCACCGGAGGGCCGAGAGGCCGCGGGCCAGACGACGGACGCCCTCGGTGATGGACTCCGCGTCGGCAGCGTACGACAGCCGCAAGTGCCCCTCGCCCCGGGCACCGAACTCGCTCCCCGGCCGGACGGCGACACCGTAGGTGGAACGCAGCGCCGCCACCACCTCGGCCGATGGGAGATCGAGGTCGTAGCAGGGGAACTGGTAGAACGCCCCCTCCGGGGTGCTGAGTGTGAGCCCCGGGACCTTGGAGAGTTCCGAGCGCATGACCTCGCCCCGCCGCTCGTACTCCGCCCGCATCCGTGCGATGTCGGCGTCGCAGGTCTGCACCGCGACGAGTGCGGCGTCCTGGACGACCGTGTTCACCGAGCCGTTGAAGGTGTTGTGGATGCGTGCGGCGGCCTGGATCAGTGGCGGCGGGCCCCAGAGGTAGCCCACGCGCCAGCCGGTCATCGCGTAGCTCTTGGAGAAGGTCTGGCAGTAGACCGTACGGTCGCGCAGGCCGTCGAGGGAGATCGTCGAGGTGAACGGGCGGCCGGTGAAGTCGAGGTCGGCGTACGCCTCGTCGGAGATGACGAGCGTGGGTGTGCCGTCGAGCAGTTCGGCGAGTGTCTCCAACTCGGCCCGGTTGTGAACGATTCCGGTTGGGTTGCTGGGGTTGCAGAAGACGAAGAGCTTCGCCCCGGCGAGGGCGTCGCCCAGTCGGTCGAGGTCCCAGTGCAGGTCGGGGGCGAGCGGGACGGGGACGACGACTCCGCCGGCCATGCTGACGAGGTCGGCGTAGAGGGAGTAGGTGGGGTCGGGGATGACCACCTTGTCGCCGGGGTCGACGAGGGAGAGGATTGACGCGGCGAGTCCGGCGGTGCCGCCCTGGGTGATCAGGATGTCGGCGGGGGAGACCGGTGCTCCGGCGATGCCGGTGAGCTTGTCGGCGAGCGCCTCGCGCAAGGCCGGTTCGCCGAGCAGCGGCGAGTAGTGGGTACGACCACTGCGCAGTGCGGCGAGGGCGGCCTCGGTGACCTGCTCGGGTGTGTCGAAGTTGGGTTCGCCCATCGCGAGGGAGACCAAGTCGCCTCCGGACTGCGGCTGTTGGGTCCGGCGGGAGGCGGCGGCGATCCGGGCGACGGCCGCGGCGGGCGCGAACGAGGCCGGCGGGGTGGCGGTGACGGTGGAGGGCATGCGGTTCTCCTGGAGTGGCAGGGGGGCGTCAGTCCCGGGGTGAGACGTCGGCGGGGGCGCCTGCCCAGCGGCTGATCTCAAGGTCGGCCGAGGTGTCGCGTTGTCGGGTCGGGGCGACGACGATCTCCTGGAGGACGACTCGCGGGGGCAGTGTGATTGCGAGGTGAATCGCTTCGGCCACGTCCTGCGGTTGCAGCATGTCGGCGCGTTCCTCGATGGCCGGCGGCCGGGCGCGGTTGTCGAGGATGGGGGTGTCCGTCTCGCCGGGCAGCACGGTGATGGCCCGCAGTCCCTGGTTGCGGAAGGTGTTGTGCAGAAAGGTCATGAAGTTGCGGACGCCCGCCTTGGCCGCTCCGTACGCTGCCCCGCCGAGCAGGTTCGGGTTGACGGCGGCGAGCGAGGAGACCGTGACGATCGTCCCGCCGTCGCGCCCGAGCATGTCGGGCAGTGCGGCCTGGGTGAGCTGGAAGACCGCGGTGAGGTTCACGTCCAGTACCTGGCGCCACTCGTCGTGCGGCAGCCACTGCGGGTTGAGCACCGACGACGCGCTTCCCGCGTTGTTGACGAGGATGTCGACCGGGCCGAGTTCGGCGTGGACGCGGTCGAGGGCACGGGTCACGTCGTCGGCGCGAGTGATGTCCGCCGCGATGGCGAGGGCAGTTCCTCCCTCGGCGTGGATCGTGGCCTCGGCTTTGTGGAGCTCCTCCTGTCGGCGGCCGACGAGGACGACGGTGATGCCGTCCCGGGCGAGCAGACGGGCTGTTTCGAGCCCGATCCCGCTGCCGGCGCCGGTGATGAGCGCGATCCGCGTCACCCGTTCCTCCTTCAGATGAGGTATTCGTTTCAATTGAGAATAGTTTCTCAACTATTGGTGGATCAAGTGCCCTGCGAAACCGAGCGCGCCGAACGCCTCGGTCGTCGCTCGTTCCAGCACCCGCAGCTCGCTCTCCTGTTCGGTGGACCGGCGCACCGAGGTCTCCCGGTCCACCCACCTGAACCGCAGTTCACGGCCGGGCCCGGCCTGTCCGAGCAGCGGGAGCGACGCCCTCGAGGCGACCCCGACGATCGGGTAGCCGGCCGTCAGACTCCGGTACCGGCCCAGCACGATCAGCTCGTCCGCGTGGGGGATCTGGAGCGCCCCGATCGGCACTCCGTGCGACACGATCTCGGTGTCCGTGTCCGGATGCAGCACCGGCCCGTCGAGGCGCAGGCCCACGTGGTTCGAGCGGGCGGTGACGAGATACGACGACTCCGCGATCAGCTCACGGACCCCGGGGATCGAGCGGGCGCCGTAGCTCTGAACTACGTCGACGAGCCAGGGCCCCTTCGCGCAGGGCAGGACGGGGACGGGAAGCCGGAAGAGCGGGGGAGTGAAGTGGCTGTGCCTGAAGCCGCGGAACCCGGACTCCAGCAGGACCCGTTCTCCGAGGTTCTGAGTGAATCCCATCCGGGCGTCTGGGGCGGTGCTGCCCAGCAGGGTCTCCGCCGTGAGCACCCCGCTCACGGCGAGGTAGTTCCGGGCGCCGAGAGCCACGTCGGCGCGCACGCGGATCTCCTGGCCGGCCGGCACCACCACCGGCGACCAACTCGCGGCGGGTGCGCCACCGACGGTGACCCGGCAGGGGGCGCCGGTCACCGCGACGAGGACATCGGAGTCGGGCACGAACGCCAGCTCGCCGCCCAGGTTCTCGATCAGTGTGAAGCCCCGCGGGTTGCCCACGAGGACGTTCGCCACGGCCGCCGAGAGTTGATCGGCCGCGCCGCCGGTGGGAACACCACGACGTTCGCTGTCGCGCCGGCCGAGGTCCTGGAACGTCGTGACCCACCCGGTGCGGGTGATGGCGAGGCCCACGGTCCTCATGCGAGCACCTCCGCCACCGGCAGAAGGAAGCCCGCGTCCAGCGCCGCCGCCTCGTCCCGTGTGACCGGCACGAACCGCACGATGTCACCCGTGCCGAACGACACCGGGTCCGGGCGGGAGATGTCGACGATGGTGTGCGGCGTACGTCCCACCACCCGCCAACCGGTCGGACCCGGGAACGGCTGGATGATCGCGTTGGTACCCGCGATCATGATCGCCCCCGGGGTCACGTCGGTACGCGGCTCGGCCCGTCGCCGTACCGGTCGGGGCACCTGGAGCCCGTCCATCATCGGGGCCATCGCCGCGCCCAGGAGAGAGATCGTGAACGTGGACTCCGCGATCGCGTCGACCACTTCGGCGGGCGCCAGGCCCACCTCTTCGGCGACGGAGGCCAGATCGGGTCCCGTCTCCTCGTCGAACACGACTGGGATGGCGAACCGGCGAGCCGTACGCGCGCGTGCGGACCGCTGTCCGGCCGGCGGCCGCTCCGCGAGCAGCCGTATCGCGTACGCGACGTGCTCGGGTGCGGTCGCCAGCAGGTCGTACTCGACGAGCAGCGATTCCAGGCCGGAGACGACATCGAGCACGCCGGGCAGGCGTTGGGCCAGGAACCGCTCGCGGAAGGCGACGATCGCGGTCCTGCGGATCACCGGGTCGGGGTGGGGGACGGTCACCATCACCGCCGAGTCCCCGAAGGGTTCGACGGTGACGGCGGGGAACTGTGCGGCGGTCATGGAGGCGCTCAGACCAGTGCCTTCGCCTTCTCGGCCAACACGTCCTTCAACCCCGTGACGTTGACACCCGCCGCGTCCAACCCGGCCCGCAGGGCGGTGCCGTTGGCGAGCACAGACGGGTGGTCACCGTGCAGAAGGAGTACGTCGACGTCGTGGCCGAGCGGTACGACGTTGCCGTCCATGGAGCGAACGGTGCCTTCCTGAACCACCTGCACGCAACGCTCGCCGATGAGTTCGGGGTCGTAGATGAGGCCCTGTGGGTGCGAGCGGGGGACGGGCATGCCGTCGTCGCCGTAGCCGCGGTCGGCGAGGAAGACGTAGCCCACGTCGAGGCCGCGCTTGCGGGACTCCTCGGCGAGCAGGCCGCGTTGGCAGATGACGATGTATTCCTTGTTGTACGCGGCGATCGCGTCGGTGATGGCGCGGGCGTGCTTGGCGTCGGTCTGCGCGATCGAGCCCATGCGGCCGTGCGGGGCGACATGGCTGATCGTGCCGCCGTGCACGCGGGCGAAGGCGTCGAGCGCGCCGAGCTGGTAGAGGACGTCGGTGCGGATCTCCTCTTCCGACGCCTCGATGAGCCGACGGCCGAAACCGACAAGGTCGGGGTAGCCGGGGTGGGCGCCCAGTTCGATGCCGCGCTCGACGCAGTCGGCGACGGTCCGGTCCATGATGCGCGGGTCGCCGGCGTGGAAGCCGCAGGCGATGTTCGACGCGGTGACGAGGCCGAGCAGGGCCGCGTCGTCACCGATCGTGTAGTTGCCGAAGCTCTCGCCGAGGTCGGCGACGACGGCCACCGAGTTGATTCCGGATGCCATGGTGTGTCTCCCGAAGTGCGGTTCGGTTCAGTGGGATGCGAGGGGTTGCCCCTTGGTCTCCCGCAGGAACGCTACGGTGACCAGGGTGATCGCGGCGGTGATGATCGAGGCGAACGCCGGGATCAGGTTGGACCCGGTCGACTCGATCAGGTCGGTCATCACGAGCGGGGCGCTGCCTCCGAAGATGACCGTCGAGATGCTGAAACCGATGCTGTACGCGGAGTAGCGCACGCTGGTCGGGAACATCTCGGCGAGCACGGTGTGCACGACCGCCGCGTGGCCGGAGAAGGCCACAGCGAGGACGACCGTGCCGATACAGGCGAGTCCGAACCGGCCGGTGGTGATGAGCAGGAACATGGGGTAGGACGCCACGGCCATCGCGATCGCGGAGAAGGCGAGGACGGGCTTGCGGCCGATCCGGTCCGACAGTCGTGCCATGAGCGGGATACAGATCACGATGGCGACCAGACTGCACGCGGTGACCATGAGCGCCCGCACCATCGAGAAGTTGTGGTCGCCGAGCGAGGTCTTCAGGTAGGTCGGCATGTAGACGAACAGCAGGTAGTAGCCGGGGCCGTTGAGCGCGGGCAGGAAGATCGTGAGCGCGATCGCCTTCAGGTGCCGCTTGGAGGTCAGTGCCTCCCTCAGCGGGTTCCGGGCGACGGTTTTCTGCTCGCGCAGGGCTGTGAAGTGCGGGGTCTCCTCCAGCCGGCTGCGGATGTAGAAGCCGACGTAGCCGAGGGGTACGGCGAGCAGGAACGGCACCCGCCAGGCCCAGGAGGTCATCGCGTCGTCGCCGAGTGCCGTGATGAGGACGGCCGAGAAGGTGCTGCCGAACATGAGGGCCACGAAGGAGCCGACCGCGATGAAGCTCATCATGTAGTTCCGTCGCGTGTCCGGGGCGTACTCGCCGACGAACGACATGGCGCCCGCCACCTCGCCCCCCGCCGAGAAGCCCTGCAGCACTCGGAGCAGGACCAGCAGGACGGGCGCGCCGACCCCGATGGCCGTGTGCGAGGGGATGAGGCCGATCGCGGCCGTCGCTCCGGAGATGAGTACCAGGAGGGTGGCCAGGAGCCTTTTGCGCCCGAGCTTGTCGCCGAGGTATCCGCAGATCACGCTGCCGAAGGGGCGGGCGAGGAAGCTGATCAGGAAGCCGACGTTGGTGAGGAAGAGCCCGCCGGAACCGGCATCGCCCATGATGTTGAGCGCGAGATAGGTGACGAGCAGGCCGTAGATGCCGTAGTCGTACCACTCCACGAACGAGCCGATCGCGCCCGCGACGGTGGCCTTGCGGACAACCCGGTCCTGAGCGGTGACGGGGATGGCCGGTGCCTCTGGCTGGTTTGATGCGGAGTGGAGCCGATCTGACGTTGCCATAGCTTCAACTTTCGGTGTCGCGGACGGCCGAAGCGGTGTCCTGGGGACCGGCGGGGAGGTACTGCTCCAAGCTGCGACTCGAATCGCGAATGAGAATAGGTTCGCATTCTCGGAGCGGTCAAGGGCTGGAGTTGCATCCGTGTCAACCTTGCGATTCCGCCATGTTTCCGTGGTTGTTGCAGCTGATCCGGTGGCCGCCGCCCCTTGCTTGGTGGTGTGGAGGGATGCACACTGGCTCATCGAAACGCGAAGTCTTTCGCATTTATGGGAAGGGGATCTTGATGACCCAGGACAACGTGCGGGTTCACGCGGGGTGGGAGCGTGTCGACCGGCAGGTGCTCGACCAGTTCCGCGAGCACTCGGTGGCCAACCTCGGTGACGCCCTCGACCGGCTGAATATCGTCGACGGGGGCATCGCGCCCGTCTGGAACGGGGCCCGGGCCGTCGGCACCGCGCTCCCGGTGCTCACGGTCGCGGGCGACAACAAGGCGGTGATCGCCGCACTGGAACACATCCGCCCCGGGGACATCCTCGTCATCAACGCCTTCGGCTTCGAAGGACGCGCCATCATCGGCGACAACCTCGCCCAGCGGTTCGACGTGTTCGGTGCCGTCGGCGCGGTCGTCGACGGCTATGTGCGCGACGGCGCGATCATCGAGCAGCTCGGGGTCCCGGTCTTCGCGCGGGGGCTGACTCCCGCCGGCCCGTTCAAGAACGGGCCGGGCACGATCGGTGAGTCCGTCGCCATCGGCGGGGTGGTCGTCAATCCCGGGGACATCGTTGTCGCTGACGCCGACGGTGTGATCGTGATTCCCCCGCATCGCGCCGAGGAGGCGCTCGTGGCGGTCAAGGAGATCGTCGCCCGCGAGGCGGACCTTGATGCCGAGGTCGAGACACTCCGGAGGAAGGCCGCCTGATGGCAGCGGAACGGGTCACGGATCGACTCCGAGTCGCGGTCGCCGCGTCGTTGTCCGAAGAGAACTGCGCGCGCATGACCGAGTTGGAGCCCCGGATCGACCTCGTCGTCGACCATGCACTTCTTCCGCCGATGCGCTGGCCCGCCGATTTCGCGGGTGATCCAGCCTGGCGGCGTACGCAGGGACAGCAGCGAGCGTACGAGGCGCTTCTCGACTCCGCCGACGTTCTGTACGGCATCCCCGACGTGGATCCGTCCGCCCTGGCGCGCACAGTCCGGGCCAACAAGCGGCTGCGCTGGGTGCACACCATGGCGGCCGGCGGCGGCAGCCAGGTCAAGGCGGCGGGACTCAGCACCGAAGAACTCGACCGGGTCGCCTTCACCACCTCGGCCGGTGTGCACGGACAGCCGCTCGCCGAGTTCGCCGTCTTCGGCGTCCTCGCGGGAGCCAAGGACCTGCTCCGCCTCGGCCGTCAGCAGCGCGCCCACGAGTGGAGCGACCGCTGGACGATGAAGCAGGTGAGCGAGCAGACCGTACTCGTACTCGGCCTCGGCGGGATCGGCCGGGTCGTCGCCGCGAAACTGCACGCGCTGGGCGCGCGGGTCATCGGTACGAGCAGGAAGGACGCCACCGCCCCCGGAGTGTCCCAGGTGGTGCATCCCGACCGTCTCATCGAGACGGCACCGTCCGTGGACGCGGTCGTCAACACGCTCCCCGGCACCGTGGCGACCGAGCATCTGCTCGACAAACGGTTCTTCGACGCCCTCCGGCCCGGCGCGACGCTCGTCAACGTCGGACGAGGGAACGTCGTCGACGAAGCCGCCCTGATCGGCGCTCTCAACAGCGGACAGGTGGGCTTCGCGACGCTGGACGTGTTCGAGACGGAACCACTGCCCGCCGCCAGCCCGCTCTGGGACCACGACCACGTGCTGATCAGCCCCCACACCGCCGCACTCAACGCCGCGGAGGACCGACTCATCGCCGAACTCTTCACCGCCAACGCCACCCGGTTTCTCGACGGGCATGACCTGCTCAACCGTGTGAACACCGTCGAGTTCTACTGATCTGCGACGGCTGTCCACCTGGCTGGCGGACATCAGTAGCGGGCAGGCCACATCGATGGAACGCAAAACGCTGTCATAGCGCGCCCAACTCCCGCAGCGCACTTGCCCATTCGGCCGTAGCGCGCGTCTGGGACCCTTCGTTCGTCTCACGACCGGCTGCCTGGCTCCGGGATGAGCACCCGAGTGCGCGCAGCCATTGCGCTGCCCGCCTGCCTAGTAGTGCTCTCCGCGGCGCGGATGCACGTCGACCCCGATGCCGGGGACCCACAGTTCGCCGTCGTCGCCGGCGCTGATGTCCCAGGCGCTCACTTCGTCCGGGCATGTGGTGCCGCGGGCCCGCAGATCGGTGATGACCACTCGCGCGAGTGCGGCAGCTGCCGTCGGGTCCGTCTCGGGCAGCTTGGTGCGCCACCATCGGTGCTCGTCCACGCTCTGCCAGCCCAGAGCGCGCATCTCCGCGGCACGCGCGGGCGTTTGCTCGTGGTCTCGGTCGTCGATGGCGAGGTGGAACTCGGCGTTCGTGTCCGTCGGGTTGAAGGACACGATCATGGTGCGTTCCCAGTCCCGTGACGCCCGGAGCTTGAAGCCCGCCCAGTCGCCGGGGGCTTGTACGGGCATGTGCTCCGCCCAGGAGGTGAGCATCCCGGCCAGTCGCTCCTCGGCCGACGTCCAGTCGTCCGCCGGCGCGTGTCCGTTGAAGGTCCAGCCGTGGTCGTGGCCGGGGCCGTGGCGGTCGAGCTGCCATGTGTAGGGCAGGTGGCCCGAGTCGAAACTCCAGAACTCGTCCCGGGCGAACGCCGTCGCCTCGTGCACGGACAGCGTCGCCTCGTTGTGGGAGCCGGACAGGAGCAGGGTCCGTGTGTGGTTGCTCCACCGGACGCTGGGCCCGTGTGTGGTGCCGCCCAGCAGTGTGGGCCGGCCGATGCGCGCCACGATGGCCTCGTAGACCGGCCGCAGGGTCTCACGGCTCGACCAGGCCGCTTGCGTCCTCGTGCGTCAGGATGGTGAACGGCCGGTCCAACTCGGTGTCGTCGTGAGTGAGAAGGCTTTCTGCGAGATCCGCCGCGTCCTGGCGGACCGTCCCCGTGGTGTGTGTGATGACGATCATCCTGGCAGCAGCGCTGGCATTGCTGTCGGCAATCACCTACAGCCATCAGCAGGCCGCCTCCACGCAGTTGCGTCCATTGCGAGTGACTGCGCAAGCCGGGCCTGCGCACTGGTCGCGTTGTCGGTGCTGCTGCGCAGCCAGGCGTCGAGGAACAGTGCGCGTAGCCGGCCGGGTCGGCGGCGGCCGTCGCGGTGCGCACGGTGGTGGGTTTGGCGGGGGCGGCCGCCACGGTGGTCGGCCCGGACAGCACCGCGGCAGCCAGGGCGGCGGGGCCGGCCGCGATCGCGGTGAGCGGCGTCAGCCGCCAGAGGCGGACGCGCCGGCGCATCCTCTCCAGCCGGGCGCCCGCCACCATCGGGGCGCCGGCCTGACCGTGCGGGGCCGGCTTGTCAGGGAACATGATGCAACTCCCCGGTCAGGACGTGGACTTGCTGACCTTGAGGAAACCTGGTGCCCCCGACCACGAGAGCCCGACCACGGTCACGAACTGGACACAAAGGCCGTGGTGGGGGTCATGGTTGGCCCAACCATGGCCCCCACCATGCCCCAGGCCGGGACGCCGGGGTCGGTATCTGTCAGGACGGCGGCAGGGGACAGGGGAACGTCGGGCCGAATCTGTGGGCGGCGCGCCGCGGCCCCACACAAGGGGCGGGCCGGCTGCGTCTTCCGGGCGTCATTCGATCATTGCGCAGCCCCGCGCTTGGCTGTGCGGCCCGGCTGCGCAGGGCCCGCCCCTACCTCGGTGCGCAGCTTGCTGCGCACTGTGCGCCGCACCCACGCGCAGCCGCGATTGCGCAGGCCTCCCAGGCCCGTGCCTGATGCCCCTCGCCCGCCAACGCTCACCGCTCCGTGCGCTGATGCCGACTGCCCTCGCTGCCTCGGCAAAGCTCATCCCTTGATCCACAAGTTGGAAGTATGTCTCCCGTTCCAGGAGTGGGGGCTTGTTCCCCTGAGGCTTCCGGCGCCCGTGAGCCTCGATGTCCATTGCCACCTCTGAGCCGAGGTGTCGCAACGACCACTGGAACCCAGACCATGACCCCGACCGTGGCAGCGAGAGGGCCGCGTTGCCGGATCGTGACTGGTGGTCGGTGCTGGTGGCCGTCGGTCTGGTCGGGGTCGGCGGATGGGCTGGCGGTATGGAACGTGTGTGCGCCTCCGTATCTGTGCCCCTCGGCGGCCCCTCTTCGGTGGGCACGGTGGGCTGCCGTGGCGACCGCAGGCGGCTTGGGTTCCAGGCGGAGCGATGAGTGGCTTCGGATCCGGCATCCGCCGCGGGGTAATGGCGGCCGACCGGTTCACGCAGATCGCCAACGGTTTGTTCCGCGACGACCGAATCTCCTACCGGGCGAAGGGACTGTTCGGCTGCCTCAGCACGCACCGGGACGGCTGGCAGGTCACCGTCGCCGATCTGGCCCGGCATGGCGGCGAGCGCGTCGACGCGGTGAGCAGCGGCCTGCAGGAACTGGAGCACCACGGCTTCCTGCTGCGCGAGCGCGACCGCAACCCCGACGGCACGCTCGGGCAGACCCGGTACGTCATCACCGACCTGCCCGCCCTGCACAACCCCAGCTCACCACCAGAGTCGGGTTGTCCAGGATGGGCTGAGCCAGCGTTGGCTGATCCCGGCACTAAGAACACCATCGTTAAGAAGACCAACCAGCAGAAGACCAGCCCCCTCCGTCCGTGCGAGCCCGGCGACGCCGCGCCCGCGAACGCACGGACGGCCCCCTCGCGCGCGACAACGTCGCCGAAGCCGCCGCCGGCCGACGAGCTGCACGACGGCATCCGGCTGCTGCTTCAGATCGGGGCGGCCCGTCCCGAACTGCTGCTGACCGGGCCGGCGCTGACCGATCAGGGCCGCGTGGCGAACGTGATGATGGACTCCGGCTGGAGCCGCGCGCAGCTGCGCCACGTCATCACCGGCCGGCCCCTGCCCCATCCGGTACGCATCTCGGTCGGCGCGATCATCGCCGCCCGGCTCCGCGCCGCCCAGGCCTACCCGCCGCGCGCCACCGCCACCGCCGCCTGTCGTACCGCGGCCGAGCCGGACGAGTTGTTCGCGGCGGCGACTGCGCAGCGGTCACCGGCCACGGCGGCCTCCCGCACCGTGAGCGAAGCCCTCACCTGGGCTCCGCGCAGCCCAGGCCTACCCGCCGCCTGCCGCCTGTCGTACCGCGGCCGAGCCGGACGAGTTGTTCGCGGCGGCGACTGCGCAGCGGTCACCGACCACGGCGGCCGCCCGCACCGTGAGCGAAGCCCTCACCTACTGGGCCCTTACCGAGTGCGCCGGCTGTGGCGTGCCCGCCACTGCCCCCGGCGAAGACCTCTGCCCGGCCTGCCTCGGCTGGCCGCTGTGCCGTACCTGCCCCGGCCCGACGCGCAGGCGAGCCCACCCCGACAGCGACGGCCGCTGCACGACGTGCGCCTCAGCCTGATCGACCAACCGGAGGGAAACAGCCCGTGACCGACACCCACCGCACCCCATCGCCGACTGCGGCCGCGCACCACGAGCGCCCCTTCACCGGCCGCCCGGGTCGGTGGGAAAAGGAACGCGTCCGCGCCCTGCGCACCGCCCACGTCCCAGGCCGCACCTGCACGGCCGCCTTCGAACCCGTGCTGGTGTATGAGCGGGCCCGGTGGGGCTGGCTCGGCTGGACCGTTCCCGGCGACGGCAGCCCGCCCGAGATCCCCCACCAGATAGGGGTGCTCACCCCGGCCGCGACCCGCACGCAGCGCCTCGCCCTGTACTGGCTGACTAGGCGCCCCGCCCGGCACCTCGCCCTGGCCACCGTCCCCAAATCCCTGCGCTGCTCCACCGCGTGCGTCGCCCTCATCAGCCTGCTTACCGCACTGTTCGCTGCCCGGCATGGCATCCCCGTTGACGTCGTGCTCCCGGCAGTGTTCCTCCCCCCGCTGCTCGCCGAGCACCTGCCCGACCGGCTGGATGCCCGGGCCCGCGAGCACGTCCGCATGGTCGAAGGGGACGGGCCCTGCCGCTACCTGCGGCGCCTTGCCGCCCTGCAGACCTACCTCGTGCAGGCTGCCACCGGCGGCCGTGACTGCCACGAGGTGCGCCACCCGGCCCGGATCGGCCAGCACGTGCTGTGGGACGCGGCTGGCCTCCTTAAGACCCCAGACGCCCGCACGACCGTCTGGCCCGAACTCATCGCCCGTGAACGGCTGATGCTCCAGCTCGCTCACCAGGTCGCGCAGATCGTCGAGCGTTCTGCCTCCGAGGACGGTGCACCTGACACGGACCAGAGGCGCGCCTCCTGGCAGCCGACGTGCTCGTACCCGCAGGACGTCCGCCCGACGTCCCGGTCGCCGCACCTAAGCCCCAGCCCGGCACTGCTGAAGGGAACCCTGCCCATGCTCCCGTCCGAATCCAGCCCTGTTGTCCGCACCCCGGACGTCTACCTGCTCTTCGCTCACGAGCCGTATTACCCCGGCCCCGGAACCCAGGAGATCAACACCACCGTCGTTGTTGCCGGCTCCCTGCTCCACCCGCGGGTGCGCCAGCCCGACGGCACCCGGATCCACGACCTTCTCACCCGAGGACGCAGGCAGGGCGAGATCATCCCGCTGGCCACCCTCTCCCACGAACTGGGCGGCGGCGCCGACTGGCCGAGGGTCGGCGACTGGGAGCGCGTTACCACCGGCCTGCTCCACCTTGTCCGCTGCGGAGACTGCGATGCCCTCAGCCTCGGCCTGCCCGAGATCGCGCGTGCCCTGGTCTGCACCGGCCCCGGCAGCCACGTACGGGCCTACGACGCCGCAGCCGACGACTTCATCGACTACGGGCCCACCGACCGCGCCGCGGTCTTGACCGAGGTCGACACGTTTCTCACCAGCCTCGTGGCCGAACAGAAGCTGTGGCCCGGGGACGGCCTGCTGTCCCCGATCAACCCCGGGGATGCCAGGTGATGTTCGGCGACGAGGCCGACGAAGTCTGGGCGGAGCTGTGTCGGCTGCTGGCCGTGCGCCAGCACCGGAGGCGCGGTGGTCGTCACCGTCTTTGCCGTCGCTGCAGTCGGCGATCATTATCTGGCCCGCAACAAACGCACCGCCGGCACCGGACACGGCACCATGACACCCGGCCCCCGCGAACGAACAAGGCAGGCTGGCGCCACCCGGCTCAAGACGCCCCGGCGCCGCCCGCCCGCCGCTGCCTCGGTAGGCGCCAGGTGGCACCTGGCCTGACGCGCCGGCCCAGCTGCGCGGGTGTCGTACGTGAGCTCGTCTTGCGCCGGGTTTCCGCCGCGGGCCGGGGTGTTTGCACGCGGAGCGGGGCTGGTGCCTCTTTAGGGGTATGGCAGATCTCGATGGGGTGTCTCCCGTGGCGGAGGATGACGGCCAGGGCGGTGGCGGTACGCCGGCGCCCGCACCGGCGGTGGGACCGTTGTACTTTCAGTCTGCGGCGGCAGGGCTGACCGCTGTGTATACGTCGACGCATTCGCTGGCGGCTACCGCAATCGCGGGTGTGGTGGCGGTAGTTGTGGGCTGGCGCCTTCAGGCCGGCGGAGTCCACGCGGCCCTCGAGGCGGCCGACGAGAGCTGACAGCCACCAGCTGCTCGCCCTGTAGGCGAAACAGTGCGGTCTCGTCAGCCGGTTGAGAGCGTCGGCTGCGGTCGGGGTGTCCCGCGACTGCTGGAGCCGCCGGGCTGCACGAAACCGCCGGGTAGCTGCTGGCCAGCGCGGGCCATAACCCCGACCGGCTGCACCCCCGCGTGCTTCAGCCCGACGGCGCCCGCACGTGGGACCGCCTCACTCGCGGCCGCCGGCCCGGGGGCGCCGTTCATGGCGGCCACGAGCGAGTCGACGTTGAGCATGTCGCCGCGGGCGCTCTGAACGCCCCGGCTTTCGAGCCGGCTGGCGTCGCTGGCCGGCCTCACCAGGGCGCGGACGTTCTTGCCGCGCTTGAGTAGTTCGTCGACGACCTTGCTCCCCAGGGAGCCGGTCGCCCCGACGACGAGGACCGGGAGGATGGTTGAGTCGGTGGCGGGCATGGGAGTCTCACGTTCCATCGGGCCGGTGGGCGGTGGCTGCAGACATGGGCGCCCGCGTGCCGGGGGCTGATGGAGGCGGGCCGTGGGGCGGATCCGCAGTGCGCCTCGCCGCCACTAGCCGCGTCCGAAGGCAGCCGCGACGGGGTGGGTGATATGGCCGACCTGAAGGTGGTCGCGCCGCATGCGGGACGGTGTGCATCCCAGTCCGCGTGCCCCTTCTCACGTGTGGTGGGGCGTACGCGGACATGGGGTGCACACCGGGGAGTCACGCCGACTCTTCTTCCGGCAGGGCGCGGCTGCTGATCGCCTCGGTGATGGCGTACGCAGTCTCGACGAAGGACTGCGCCTGCTGCTCCGACAGATTCCGGGCGGAGGTCTCCTCCAGGGCCTGCCACAGCGCCGCGATGGGCTCGCGCATCGCCCGGCCCTTGTCGGTGAGGTGGACCACCATGACGCGCCGGTCATGTGCGGCCGGCTCGCGGATGACCAGGCCGGCGTCCTGCATGCGGCGTAGCGCCTTGGAGATGGTGGAGTGGTCCACGCCGAGGCATTCGAGCAGCTCGGACTGGGACTGGCCGTCCCGGTCGAGAAGGTGCATCAGCAGCAGTTCCTGTCCGGGGTGCAGGTCCATCTCGCGCAGCAGGGTGGCGGCGTAGGCGCGGTGGGTGCGGGCGAGTTGGAAGATCGCGTAGCTCATCGGTCCTGCGCCGGCCGTCGTGGGGATGTGGGGTTCGGGGGTGGGCATGGTTCGGTTCCTCAGACGGTGTGGGTGGGGTAGTCGGTGTAGCCGGCCACTCCGCCGCCGTAAAAAGTCGCCGGGTCGGGGGTGTTCAGCGGCGCGCCGGCGCGGAGGCGCTCGACCAGGTCCGGGTTGGCGAGCGCGAGGGCGCCGACGGAGACGAGGTCGGCCGTGCCGTTGTCGATGTCCTTGGCGCGGGCGGGCAGGTCGGTGCCGCCCCGGTTGAGGATCAGCGTGGTCGGCCACAGCGCGCGCAGAGTGCCCAGCAGCTCCTCGTCGCCCGCGTGGAGGACGTGGAGGTAGGCCAGGTCCAGGGGGCGCAGAGCGTCGAGAAGCGCCGGATACAGCTCGGCGGTGTCGGACTCGGCGATGTCGTTGTAAGGGTTCGCGGGGGAGATACGGATACCGGTGCGTTCGGCGCCGATCTCGTCGGCCACTGCGGCGGCGACCTCGACGGCGAAGCGGATGCGGCCCTCGATCGAGCCGCCGTAGCCATCGGTGCGCTGGTTGGTGTTGTCGGACAGGAACTGGTGCACCAGGTAGCCGTTGGCGCCGTGGATCTCCACGCCGTCGGCGCCTGCCGCGACGGCGGCCGCTGCGGCGCGGCGGAAGTCCTCGACGGTCGCCGCGACCTCCTGCGTCGACAGAGCACGGGGCGTCGGCATCTCCTGGGGCCCGGACGCGGTGAACATCACGCCTGCTGGCCGGATCGCCGAAGGGGCGACCGGCCGGCGGCCGTGGGGGGTGTTGTCGGGGTGGGCGATGCGTCCGGTGTGCATCAGCTGGATGACGATCCGGCCGTCGGCCGCGTGCACGGCGTCGGTGACCTTGCGCCACCCGGCGATCTGCTCGTCGCTGTGGATGCCGGGGGTCAGGAGGTAGCCCTGGCCGTCGGCGGAGGGCTGGGTTCCCTCGGTGATGACGAGCGCGTGCGAGGCCCGCTGGGCGTAGTACTCGGCGTTCAGCTCGGTCGGTACGCCTTCAGGCGTGGAGCGGTCACGGGTCATGGGGGCCATGACCAGGCGGTGCGGGAGAGACATGCCGCCGAGAGTGGTCGGCGTCCACAGGGAATCCAGCATGGGGGTCCTTCGATAGGCGGTGACCGGTCGGTCACCGAAAGGGCAGCGGGTGGTGGTGGGGAGGCGGTGGGCGGGTGTGTTCAGTCGATGGTCAGGACGAGCTTGCCCCGCACGTGCCCGGCGTCGCTGACCTGCTGGGCCGTGGCTGCCTGGTCGAGCGGGTAGGCGGTGACGGTGGTGACGAGCTTTCCGGCCGCGGCGTCCTGGGCCAGGGCGGCCAAGCGGGCGGTCGAGCGTTTCTGGGACCCCTGGGAGAAGGTGATGCCCAGTTGCCGTGCACCGAAGTCGGCGATGGTGACGATGCGCTCGGTGCCGTCCCGCAGGGTGATGGAGTCCTCCAGGGCGCCCTTCCCGGCCAGGTCGAACACCGCGTCCACGCCGTCGGGGGCCAGCGCCTGCACCCGCTCGACCAGGCCCTCGCCGTACACGGTCGCGGTGGCGCCGAGCGAGGTGAGGTAGTCCTGGTTGGAGGGGCCTGCGGTGGCAATCACGCGTGCTCCGCGGGCCGTGGCCAGTTGGACCGCCAGGGTGCCGACCGCTCCGGACGCGCCGTGCATCAGCACGGTCTCCCCGGCGGCGACCCCCAGCAGGTTCAGGACCCGCTCGGCCGTCTCGCCGGCCACCGGCAGCGCGACCGCGTGCTGCCAGTCGAGGCCGGCGGGCTTGGCGGCCACGGTGGTGGCCAGCGCGTACTGGGCGTACGCGCCGGTGTCCGACCAGCCCAGCACCTCATCGCCGACCTGCACGTCGCTCACGCCCTCACCCAGGGCGTCCACCACGCCGGCGAGCTCGCCACCGGGCACGGCGGGGAAGGTCGTCGGGCGGACGGCCTCCAGCATCCCGGCGCGGATCTTGCCGTCCAGCGCGTTCAGCCCGGCCGCCTTCACGCGGACCCGGACCTGGCCGGGGCCGGGCTGCGGGACCTCGATGTCCGCCTCGTGCAGCACGTCCGGGCCGCCGAACTGGTCGAAAACGATTGCTTTCATGATGACTCCATTCTCATCGGCCACCAAAAGCGTGGCTGGCCACATAATCAAGGTAACACCAATCATGTGGCTAGCCAAGTAATGCCGGACGTAAGAGCAAAGGCCCGCCTACCTGATCGTTTTCGATGCCCTCCAGACCGGAGGGACCGAACTCCTCACCTGGTCATACCGGCGAACGGTGCGCGATCTGCGAGGACCTCTTCATCCGAGACATGCTCGGTGTCCCGTTCATCCCGCGTCCCTCCACCACGGACCGCGCCACCGCGCAGGACTGGCTGGACCGGTCCTGGGGTGCGGTGGGCATTGCAGACCTTGGGTCAATACGTGGGCCCAACGGCCCTGGCCGTCACTGGCGGGAGGAGACGTGAGGAAGTGCCGGGGCCCGTCAGGATGCGTGCGGCACTTTCGCTGTGCGTGTTCGGTGCTGGTCGGAGTCGGGGGTCAGGCTCGGTTTCGGCGCTGGTTTCCGCTTTGCAGGCGGAGTTGGTCGGTGTGGCGGGTGAGGTCGTCGACCCGTGCGGCGAGGTCGGGGTGGCCAGATGCCAGGAACGGGTGCGTGTCCGTCAGGGGGGCGACGAGGGCGGCCGGGTCGTTGTCGGCAAGGGCGGCGGTGAGTTCGGCGAGGGGGGTGCGGGCGGCGGGGGGCAGGTCCGGGAGTGCGGTGATCTGGCCGGCGAGCTGGCGCAGGGTAGCGGCGTTGGAGCGGGCCCAGGCGGTGACGGTGCGGTCGGCGGCGCGGCGGTCGCGGGTGGCCGTCACCCGCTGCTCGCCCGTGGATCCCGGCGTTCCGGGGCGCACGCGCAGGTAGCGGCGTTCGGCGGCCTGACGGCTGGACACGCCGAGGGGGTGGGCGAGGTCGGCCCAGCTGGCACCCGCCTCCCGCGCGGCCTCGATCAGGCCCGGTTCCCACTCGGCGAGTTGCTCGCGGGCCTCGCGCAGCAGCAGCAGCGCGGCGAGTGCCTGCTCGGAGCTGTTCTCGTCGGGCCCCGAGCGGGTGCCGTCCGGCGCGGCCTGGGCGGTGTGCAGCGCTTCGTGGATCGTGTTGAGCGCCGCCGCGGCGGCGAGGAAGGACGCCGGCGTGAGGCCGCGGGCGCGGGGGGCGGGCTGGTCGTCCCTGGTCATCGGGCCTCCACAAATGCTGTCGTCGTTTCGTTGACTGCGAGCTTGTCATCGTTTGGATGACATGTTACAACGATGGCAGGTGAACGCATTGGCAGCACAGTGCCTGACTTGAACGCTGGAGGTGTTTGACGATGTTGATGCGTACCGACCCTTTCCGTGAGCTTGACCGGCTCACTCAGCAGCTGCTCGGCACGACCGGGACCTGGTCGCGGCCGTCGCCGATGCCGATGGACGCCTACCGTGAGGGCGAGGAGTACGTGATCGCCCTCGACCTGCCCGGTGTGGCCGCGGACGCGATCGACATCGACGTCGAGCGGAACATGCTGACCGTCAAGGCCGAGCGGCGGCCCGTCACCAAGGCGGACGACGTGCAGATGGAACTGTCCGAGCGGCCCCTGGGGGTCTTCTCCCGCCAGGTCGTGCTGGCCGACACCCTGGACACCGAGCACATCAAGGCGGACTACGACGCGGGCGTGCTGACCCTGCGGATCCCGATCGCCGAGCGCGCCAAGCCCCGCAAGATCTCCATCGGTGGTGGCTCCGCGCGCAAGGAGATCAGCGGCTGAGCCCGCCCGGCCGCACCGGAGGACGGGGAGCCGACCTCCCCCGCGGCCGCCCCGTCCTCCGTCCCAGCCGCACACAGCACGGGAGCAGCGATGGTGATGCGATGGGAAGCGTTCCTTGAGCAGGTCAAGGAACGCGGCGACTACGAAACCACCCAGGAAGCCGAGCGGGCGGCCCGCACGGTGCTGGCGCTGCTGGGCGCGCACCTGGTGGGCGAGGTGCGGGCGGACCTGGCCGCCCGTCTGCCGGAGGACCTGGCGCTCGTCCTGCTCAATCCGCTCCAGGCGCGCGAGCCGCTCTCTCCCGAGCGGTTCGTACGGGCCACCGCGGCATGGATCGACGGAGCCACCGAACAGACCGCCGCCTGGGACGTGAGCGCGGTGCTCAGCGTGGCCGCAGACGCGGCAGGCGAGGAGCTCACCGGCCGCATCCTGCTCCAGCTCCCGGCGGGCTACGACCTGCTGTTCGGCCATCCCCAGCCCGTCTGACCGCCGTCCGGCCCACAGGCGGCCACACCCCGTTTCCCGGACCCCGGGCGGCACCGGTGGCCGGCGCAAGACTCCCGCCACCGGTGCCGCGACCACCGCACACGAGAAAGGCAACCGCGTCAGCGATGAATCACCAGCAGCAGCCGTTCCGGTCCACCGCGGGCATGACGTTCGACCAGATGCTGGAACAGGTGCGCTACGAAGGCGCCTATGCCACCCGCGCGCAGGCCGAGGAGGCCGTGCGCGCCGTGCTGGCGGCCTTCGGGCGCCAGGTCACCGGCGAGGAGCGGGTAGAGCTCGCCGCCCGGCTGCCGTACGAGGCCGCCGTCACCTTCACCTCCCAGGTCCCCGCCACCGAACCCCTCACCGGCTGGGGCTTCGTCAAGGACCTGGCGGCCCGCATCGGCGGCAGCCCGGCCACCACCCGCTGGGACACCGGCACCGTCTTCCGCGTCGTGGCCCAGCTCGCCGGCGAGACACTCCTCTCCCGCATCCTCGCCCAACTTCCCTCCGGCTACGCCCTGCTGTTCGGCCGCGCCGAACTCACCCAGGCGGCCTGACCTGCAAGACGGCGCAGACTCCGGCTGAGGCGCCCTCCTCATGGAGCAGACGGATGTGAGGGCGGACGGACGGCGGACGTTTCCTGGCGGGGGCGGGATTCGTTGCCCAGGTCATGGAATCGGAGGAGAACGCCGGCCCGGCCGCGCTGCTCGGTGCCTACTGGCTCATGGACGATTCTCCGGTGCGATTCCGCCCGTCGTGCCCACGCGCCGGCTCCGGCTACCTCCAGCCGGCGCAGCTCGACAGTCAGCGGGCGATTGAGATCGCGAAGGGTGTGAATCCGGTGGACCGGATGACGTGCGGGACGAAGAGGATCGCGGCCTCTGTGGCGCGGGCGGTCTGGATCCCGCCGAGGTCGGTGATCCATTCTTTTTGCCAGCCGAGGTCGGTGAGCAGTTCGCGGACGGTCTGCTTGGCCTGCGGGTCCTCGCCGGAGAGGAAGGCGGTCGGGGCCTGGGTGAGTGTGGCTGGCGCGGTCATCACCGGGAAGAGCATGGTGTTGAGTGTCTTGACGACGCGCGTTTCGGGGAGCGCTTCCTGGAGTTGTTCGGCCAGGCTCGAGCCGGGGTAGATCAGATCGGCGGGCAGTCCGTCCGGTCCGTCGGTGGTGGCGTTGGAGACGTCGACGAGGGTCTTGTCCCGGAGTTCTTCGCGCAGAGCGGCGAGCCGGTCCAGCGAGCCGGCACCCGGGGTGGCGTTGATGACGATCCGGGCAGTCCGGGCGGCGTCGGCGGCGGCGCCCGGCGTGCGGTCCGCCACGGTCACTTCGTGTCCTGCCCGGGCGAGGGCTGTGGCCAGGTTGCCGCCGACGCGGCCGTTTCCGAGAACTGCGATCGTGGTCATGGGATCTGGTCCTTCCGTGCGTGCGGGTTGTGGTGCGCGGTCAGCGCGAGAGCGTGGCGACGGCCTCGGCGTGGACGCCGGGCGCGGCGGCCAGGAAGCTCTGGCTCTGTGGGGTCCAGGGGCGGCCCTCGGCATCGGAGATCCGTCCGCCGGCCTCGGTGACGAGCAGCGCTCCGGGAAGCAGGTCCGCGCGGGCGCCGGCGAACTGCCAGAAGGCGTCGATCCGGCCGGCGGCCACGTTCAGCAGGTGCAGGGTCGCGGGCACGGCGGCGCGGACGACGAGTGCGTCGAAGAGCATCGCGGTGATCGAGGAGCCGACGCGCCGCACGACCTTTTCGTCCTCGTCCGGCCGGGCCTGGCTGGTGGCCACGATGCTCAGGCCGAGGTCCGAAGTGGGGGAGACGTGCAGCGGCCGACCGTCGAGGTGGGCGCCCGCGCCGGTGAGCGCGGTGTAGGTCTCGCCGGTCAACGGCAGGTGGACCGCGGTGAGCACCGGCTGGTTCTCACGCACGAGGGTGGCGGTCACCGCCCACTCCGGCAGGGCGTGCAGGTGGTTGACGTTGCCTTCGGCCGGATCCACGACCCACCATTCGCCGGGCGGCAGCGCCCCGCCGTCCAGTTCGTCCTCCACCCAGCCGGCGTCCGGGCGCAGGCGCGTGAGGCGGGGGCGCAGGATATCGAGGGCCGTGTCGTCATTGGCGGCGAGCGCGCGCATCAGCTCTTCGCGGGTCTGGTAGCGGACCACCTCGCCGAAGCGCTCGCGCAGCGCCGAACCCGCCTCACGCACGGCGTTCGCGGTCTGGGCGAGCAGGTCGGCGTCGGAGGCGGCGACTGCGCTGGTCTGAGGCGTTTCGGACATGGCGGTATTCCCGTCTGAGGAGGGGTGCTGAGGCCGGTCGAGGGCCGAACTGCGCGTTACTTCTTGCGCTTTCGCCTCAACGGTATGCAGCCCCGTAATTAACTTCAAATGCATGTCAGGCACGCCTAGGATTACTCGCATGCAATTGGATTTGAACTTGCTCGCCGCGCTCGACGCGCTGCTGGAGGAGGGGAGTGTGGCCGGGGCGGCGGCGCGCCTGCATGTCACCGCCCCCGCGATGAGCCGGAGTCTGGGCCGGATTCGGCGCACGACCGGGGATCAGATCCTGGTGCGCACCGGCCGCACGATGACCCCGACGCCGTATGCGATCGCCGTCCGGGAACAGGTGCATGAGCTGCTGCACCAGGTCCAGGGGGTGCTGGCACCGAGCCGTGAACTCGATCTGGCAACGTTGGAGCGCACTTTCACACTCCGCTGGCACGATTCCCTGGTCGCCTTGAGCGGTCCCGCGCTGCTCGCGGCCGTGCGCGGACAGGCGCCGGGCGTGCGACTGCGCTTCGTCGCGGAATCGAGCATCGACACCCCCGAGTTGCGGCGCGGCGAGGTCGACCTGGAGGCGAACGCCAGCCGCCCGGGCGCACCGGACATCCGTGCCGAGAACGTGGGCGAGACCCGCCTCGTCATCGTCGTGAGGCAGGGGCATCCCCTCACCCGCGTCAGGACCGTCACCGCAAAGCAGTACGCCGCCGCTGAGCACGTCACCGTCTCGCGACGTGGAAACCTCAGCAATGCCCTCGACGAGGCCCTCGCGCGGCTCGGCCTCACCCGCCGCGTGGTGGCGACCGCGCCCACGGAAGCGGCCGCGCTGGAGTTCGCGCGCGGCTCCGATCTCCTGATCAGCGTCCCCGAAGCCACCACGCGGTCAGCGGTCGCCGACCTCGGCCTGGTCGTGCTTCCCCTCCCGCTCGAACTGCCGTCGGCACCGATATATCTGTCGTGGCATCAGCGCTACGACACCGACCACGCCCACGCCTGGCTGCGCGGGCTGGCGCGAACCGCGCTGGCCATGTGCGCAGCGTCGTAGTCGGCGCCGTCCGGCCGCTTCACCCATACGTCCACGGTCCACACGACCACCACGGCGATCTGCTTGAAGGCCAGCAGCGGCTTGTCCGTGCGGGTGCTGGCCGTGGAGGCGGCCAGACCGACGCCTGCGGCTCACAATCGCGGATCGCCGGTCAGTGGATCCGTGGGTTCGGAGGTAACACAAGGATGCTGAGTGAGCCGAAGAGCCTCGGCCAGAACGTCGGCGTCGACCTGTGCCGGCGTCCTTTCGCCGTATTCGAGGATGTCGTACTCGTCGTCCAGGTTGGCGAGTCGTTCGGCCAAGGGCAGCTCGTGCCCGAAACGCTGGTGGATCCGGAAGACCAGCTCGCGTGGCGTCAGCTCGCCGGCCAGCATCCGGGCGGCAAGTGCTCGTGCGGCGGCTTCCTGTCCGGCAACGCTGTCCACTGGGTAGAAGGTGACGCCCAGTTCGTCGAGTGCTGGGGGAAGGAGATCGGGGACGTCGTAATCCGCCTCCGCGCGTGTGCACGCGGCCAGCATCCGCAGGGCGGGACTGTCGAGGCCGGCGACGAGCGCATTACAGGCACCCGTGACGACATCGGTTGCCCGGATCTCACCCATGCTCCAGAGGGCGGCATGGTCCTGTAGGGCGAGTGCTGCTGCTTCGGTCGACGTCACTCGCCCATGATTCCGTTCATGGTGCGTCGCGGTCGAGCCGGTTTCATCGAAGTCGCTGTTCAGCGGCCTGTTCCAGCAGGGCTCGTGCTGAGTCCGCGGAGCGCATCGCGGTCTTCTCGTCGAGCCCAAACACCTCGGCGAGGTGGAGCGGGTCGGGCGCCGCCGCCTTCGCCCTCGTCGCCCAGCAGCGCTTGCAGACGCCGACGACCACGGACGATGTCGCGACGGACGCGGCGTCGCAGGACCTGGCGGACCGTATCGCCCACTTCGCCGGCGCCGGACTCCTGGACACGGACAACCCACGCCTGGCCGCCGACCACTTCAGCGCCCTGACCGTCCTGCTGGCCTACGAACGGCAACTGATCCTCCGCCACCGCCGACCCGGAAAAGGTCCGCCAGACCATGGACGACGGAGCCAACGCGTTCATCCGCGCGTACGCCGCCTGCTAGGAACGGGCTCCGTACCCGCGTGAGGACGGAGTCGGGAACGCGCTGGGCGGGACGCCGCTTCTGGATGTCTCCGCACCGGGTCTGTTCTCGTATGGCTGCGGCGAGGCGGCGTGCGTCTTGATCGTGACGGGCGACTCCGCGATTCCCGGCTCCATACCCGGGTCAATGCCGCCGCCCCCAAGACGACGCGGTCACCGGGCCCCGCTCGCTCGTTTGACCCAGATAGGTGAGTCAGCGCCGCGTATCGCCGGGCGCGAGGAGTCTGGTCAGCTCCGAGATCGCCTCGGGAGTGGGCTTGAGGTAGCGGATCGACTTCCCCCGGGGCTGGTCGCCGAGCTGGCCCAAAAGCAGATACGACGAGGCGTCCGCCGATGGGTGCAAGCCCTGGCGGGTCGTTTCGGGGAACCGCGTTGCGTCGGGGGTTCGGCCCGCGGAGGCCGGCGTCGGGGTGTGGAGTTCCCCGACGAACCCTCGGTTGACGCTGCCGGACCGTCAGGGTCGGACCGGGAGGTTGGCCTCCCAGCCGTCGAGGAGTCGCTCGAGTCCGAGTTCGAACCCGCGCTCGGCGCGGTCGGGCGCGTGGGGAAGCTCGGCGTCACGAATGACCCGGGCGAGGAGTGGATGGCGCCCGCTCTTGACCACTTTGTCGAGGTAGGGGGCATGGGCGTCCATCCATTGCTGGATGCCGACTCCGGAGCGTCGGACGGCTTCCTGTTGGGCGAGCTCGCCGATGGCGTAGCCGCGGACGAAGGCCTGCAGCGTGTCGACGACGGTGATCATGACGTCGATATCGAAGCCGAGGGGATCGAGGGCGGCGAGTGTGTGTTCGATGGCATCGAGGGAGTTCGGTCCAAGCGATGGGCGCCCTGCTGCGAGGGAGGTCATCCAGGGATGCCGGTGGAAGGCGGCCCGGGAACGATGGGCCAGGCCTCGCAGGTCGCTGCGCCAGTCGCCGGTGGGGGCAGGCGGGCCGCCGTCTTCGGCCGCTACGGCGTCGAGCATGAGGTCGAGCAGGTCGTCTTTGGACGCCAGGTAGCGGTAGAGCGAGGCTGTGCCCGTTCCCAGCTCCTTGGCGACGCGCCGCATGGACAGCGCCTCGATGCCCTCGGCGTCGGCGATCGCGATAGCAGCGCTGGTGATCTCCGCCCGCGTGCGTGACGGCGCGGGGCCTTTCGCGGCCCGCTCCGGCCGGTTCCAGATCACCGTGTGAGCGTCGTCCATCGGTTTTCCTCCTCGTTACTGCGCTCACTGTTCGCAGTAATGTTATCGTGGCGCCGGTACTGCGAACACTGTATCCGAGTGGAGCGTGTCCAGCCGAAAGGGAAACCACCATGACCACTCCCGTCACGATCGTCGGCGCCGGACTCGGCGGCCTGACCCTCGCACGGGTCCTGAACCTGCACGGCATCCCCGCGACCATCTACGAAGCCGAGATATCGGCGGACGCCCGCACGCAGGGCGGTCAGCTCGACATCCACGAGTACAACGGGCAGCTCGCCCTCGAAGCGGCCGGCCTCACCGACGAGTTCCGCGCGATCGTCCACGAAGGCGGCGAGGCCCTGCGCGTGCTCGACCAGCACGGCGCGGTACTGCTCGACCAGCCCGACGACGGCACGGGCGGTCGCCCTGAGGTGCTCCGCGGAGACCTGCGTCGGATACTGATCAACTCGCTGCCCGACGAGATGATCCAGTGGGGACACAAGGTCACCAGTGTCCGCCCCCTAGGAGACGGCAGGCACGAGCTGACCTTCGCCGACGGGCCAACCGTGACGACCGGCCTCCTCGTCGGCGCGGACGGCGCCTGGTCGAGGATCCGGCCGCTGCTCTCCGACGCGAAGCCCGAGTACGTCGGCACGTCGTTCATCGAGACCTACCTGTATGACGCCGACCAGCGCCACCCCGCAGCGGCCAAGGCCGCCGGCGACGGTTCCCTGTTCGCCGTCACAGCCGGCAAGGGGATCCTTGGCCACCGAGAGGCCGACGCCGTTCTTCACACCTATGTCGCGCTCAACAAGCCGCAGGACTGGATCACCGCCACCCTCGCCAGCCCCGAAACGGCGGCGGCCCGGGTCGCGGCAGAATTCACCGGATGGGCGCCTGAACTCACCGCACTCATCACTGACGGGGAAACCGCCCTCGCCCCGCGCCCGATCAACGCCCTGCCGATCGGCCACCGCTGGGACCGCGTCCCCGGAGTGACGCTGCTGGGCGACGCCGCCCACCTCATGTCACCGTTTGCCGGGGAGGGCGCCAACCTCGCCATGTTCGACGGCGCCGAACTCGGCAAAGCCATCGCCGCACATCCCGACGACATCGAAGCCGCCCTTGCGGAGTACGAGCAGGCCCTTTTCCCCCGCAGTTCCCAGTTCGCCGCCGAATCCGACAAGAATCACCAGCTCATCTTCGGAGACAACGCCCCCGCCAGCCTGCTCGACCTGCTCATCGGCCAGGAGTCGACCGAGTGAGTGAGATCGCCGGAGGGGAGAGGGAGTTAACGAGCCGACGTCAGTAGTCTGCTTACGCCGGGCGACGCGCGTCGGTGAGGTAGGCCGCCGGTCCGCCCGCCGATCTGGTTTTCGCGTTCGCGTTACCGGTGCCTTCACTGGTGATCTGCGAGTTGCTCGGGGTGCCGTTCGCCGACCGGGCCGAGTTCGGTGCGCGCAGCAACCGACGACGTGGTGGCCCAGTTGCTCGCGCAGGCCCGGAACGCATACTCCCAGTGATCCCCATGCTGCCGCACCGCTGGAAGGGCTCCAACGTCCTCGGCGCCGCCGGACGGATAACACGGTCCCTTCGGGCCCCCGGTCCGACCCGGCGGAGTCCGAAGAAGGGAACGCTGCCCCGGGCCCAGCAAGCCCGAACCCCTGCGGAGTAGCGGAACCCCAGCAAGATCAATATCAGCGCCTGTTGCGGCGAGAGCAGTACGCCTAATGGGACCCGAAGGTCGGTACTAAGCCCCGTTCTTGGGCGATGGCCTCGCCGTCCTTCGGGGCGCGGAGCGAGCCTTTGAGTATGCCCGGACCTTCGAGTCCTATTGACAAGACGAAGCGGTGCCCGCGGTGTCGGTGACCGTCTTGATGTCCCCGGTCAGGTCGACCTCGACGATGTCGTCGTCGACCATCTCGGCGCCGAAGCGTTCAGCCTGGGCCCGCATGTTCTCCATGAGAACCGGGCCGTCGATGCCCTCGGGGAAGCCGGGGAAGTTCTCGACCTCGGTGGTCGTCGTCAGAGCGCCGCCGACGAAGATCGCGCCGCCGAAGACGAGCGGCTTGAGTTCGGCGCGGGCGGTGTAGAAGGCGGCGGTGTATCCGGCTGGGCCGGAGCCGATGACGATGACCTCGCATATGCCGGTATCGGTCACAGGGGTCACGCCTCCTGCTTGGCGTCGATCTCGGCGATCAGGGCCTCGATGCGGGTCTTGATCTCGTCGCGGATCGGGCGGACGGCCTCGACGCCCTTGCCCGCCGGGTCTTCGAGGGCCCAGTCGAGGTACTTCTTGCCGGGGAAGATCGGGCAGGCGTCGCCGCAGCCCATGGTGATGACGTAGTCCGATGCCTGGACGGCCTCAGTGGTGAGGATCTTCGGCTTGGCGTCGGCGATGTCGACGCCGACCTCCTTCATGGCCTCGACCGCAGCGGGGTTGACTTGGTCGCCCGGGATGGAGCCGGCGGAGCGGACCTCGATCCGGTCGCCTGCGAGGTGGTTGAGGAATCCGGCGGCCATCTGCGACCGGCCGGCGTTGTGGACGCAGACGAACAGCACGGAGGCGAGCGGGCTGGAGGACATCGGTTCTTCCTTCGTAAGTGGATCAAGGTGCTTGTGCGGCAGTCGAGTTCAGGTGCTCGGCAGGGAGGCGAGCAGTCGGGTGATGGGGGCGTCGATCTCGTCGCGGATGCCGCGGACGACGGCGAGCGGGGCGCCCTCGGGGTCGGTGACCGGCCAGTCCAGGTAACGGCGGCCCGGGAGTACGGGGCAGGCGTCCCCGCAGCCCATGGTGATGACGATGTCGGCGGCCTGCACCACCTCGTCGGTCAGCGGCTTGGGGAACGCGTCCATAGGGTCCACGCCGGTCTCCGTCAGCACCTGCGCAACCACCGGCTCGACCTCCCCGGCAGGATGCGTGCCCGCGGACGAGACGACCACGTGTCCGCCCGCACGGTGCGCGAGGAGGGTGGCGGCCATCTGGGATCGGCCGGCGTTGTGGCTGCACACGAACAGCACGCACGGCAGGCGGCTGCCCGGCGCCCCCTCGATGTGCGCGAGTGCGTCCAGGCGCTCGGTGGCCAGGTGTTCGGCCAGCACGACCAGGTGGGTGCGGACGCGGGCGTGCTCGGCGAGGCGCTCGTAGGAGTCGATGACCAGGCGCTGAATGGTCTCGGCGGAGAAGCGCCCGCGGTAGCGCAGGGCCAGGCGGGCGGTGCCGGACGCGAGGCGCTCGTCGGGCAGGACAGGGGGCGGGGGTGCGGTCATGGGATCCCCCTTCGAGGCACGGGTCCCCACGGGCTGCAGGGATGCGGGTCCCAAGTATCACCCCAGGCTGGTATCAGCCCGGAGTGATGTGACAGTATCAGCCCATGCTGAAGTCAGTCGACACTGATCTGATGCGGGTTCTCGCGGACCCGCTCCGGCTCCAGATCGTCACCCTGCTCGCCAAGGAGACGCTCTGCAGCACGCACCTGATCGAGGAGACCGGGGCCAGACAGACCAACCTCTCCAACCATCTGAAGGTGCTGCGCGAGGCCGGGGTCGTGGAGACCGAACCCTGCGGCCGGTTCACCTACTACCGGCTCAAGCCCGACGTCATCGCCACCCTCGCGGGCCAGTTCGCCGACCTGGCAGAGACCGCGCGCGCCACCGCCGAGAACAACATCAAGCGGTCCTGCCCCTGATCCCCGCCCCCTGCGGCGACCTGCACCGAGGAGTCCTGTTGACCGCCACCGAGGCCACCGAGCACGACAGAGCCGAGGAAACCGCCATAGCCCCCGCAGCGAGCGGTACCGCGCGGCAGCCCGCCCCGGGCGCCACCCCGCCCCAGGCACCCCCGCTGCTCGCCAAGGCCGCCGCCGAACTGACCGGCACCGCCGCCCTGGTCGCGGTTGTCGTGGGCTCCGGCATCCAGGCCACCGAACTGACCAAGGACGTCGGCCTGCAACTACTGGCCAACTCCACAGCCACCGTCTTCGGCCTCGGCGTCCTGATCCTTTTGCTCGGCCCGGTCTCCGGCGCGCACTTCAACCCCGCCGTCACCCTCGCCGAGTGGTGGAGTGCCCGCCGCGGCGGCGCGGGTGTCTCCCTCCGTGAGGCGGCCGTCTACGTCCCCGCCCAGATCGTGGGCGCGATCGCGGGCGCGATCCTGGCGGATGCGATGTTCGGCGAGCCGCTCGTGAAGTGGTCCACCCATGACCGGTCCGCCGGCCATCTGCTGCTCGGCGAGGTGGTCGCGACGGCCGGTCTCATCCTGCTGATCTTCGGCCTGGCCCGCACCGACCGCCTGCGGTTTGCCCCCGTCGCGGTCGCCTCGTACATCGGTGCCGCCTACTGGTTCACCTCGTCGACGTCGTTCGCCAATCCGGCGGTGACGATCGGCCGTGCCTTCACCGACACCTTCGCAGGTATCGCGCCCGGGTCGGTTCTGGGCTTCATCGGCATGCAGCTCGTCGGCGCGGTGATCGGGCTGGCCCTGGTCGCGCTCGTCTTCGTGCCTGGGCGATCGGCCGAATGAGCCACAGCACGCAGGTGGTGGTGATCGGCGGCGGCCAGGCCGGGCTCGCTGCGGGCTACCACCTGCGCCGGCTCGGCGTGGACTTCGTCATCCTCGATGCCCAGACCACGCCGGGCGGAGCCTGGCAGCACGCCTGGGACTCGCTGCACCTGTTCTCCCCGGCCGCGTACTCCTCGCTGCCCGGACGCCTCATGCCGTCACAGGCCGGCGAGACCTACCCGGACGCCCAGCACGTGGTGGAGTACCTCGCCGACTACGAGAAGCGCTACGAGCTTCCCGTCGAACGGTCCGTACGCGTTCTCGGCGTCCACCGGGACGGCGAGCTCCTGCGCGTGGAGACGGACTCCGGCACCTGGCATGCCCGGGCGGCGATCAGCGCGACCGGCACCTGGTGGCGGCCCTTCCTGCCCTCCGTCCCGGGCCACGCGGACTTCAACGGACGCCAGCTGCACACGGTGGAGTACGGCAGTCCTGCAGACTTCGCAGGTCAGCGAGTCCTGGTCGTGGGCGGCGGCAACTCCGGCGCGCAGATCGCCGCCGACCTCGCCTACGACACCCGACTGACCTGGGTCACCCAGCGCCCGCCTCGCTTCCTGGCCGATGACATCGACGGCCGAGCCCTGTTCGACGTGGCCACCGCCCGCCGCCGCGCCCTCGACGAAGGGCGTACGGATACCGGCGGCGTCGCCTCGCTCGGCGACATCGTCGCCGTCCCGCCCGTCCGCGAGGCCCGCGACAGCGGAATGCTCAAGACGAGCCCGATGTTCACCCGCCTTGTCCCCGGCGGCGTCGAGTGGGCGGACGGCACCCGCGCCGAGGCCGACGCGATCATCTGGTGTACCGGGTTCCGGCCCGCCCTGGCCCATCTCGCCCCGCTCCAACTCCGCGGCCGGTGCGGCCACATCGCCACCGCCGGCACCCGCGCGGTCGGCGAGCCGCGCCTGCATCTGCTCGGCTACGGCGACTGGACCGGGCCTGCCTCCGCCACCCTCATCGGAGTCGGACGCCCCGCCCGCGACGCCGCCCGCGAGATCAGCGCGCTTGTTTCAACCGGGACGCAATAGCTGCGGAACGGCGCCATTCCCTGTCAGCGGTCCTCGTCGGCCAGGGTGAGCTGCTGGCGGTGGAAGTCGAAGTGCTGGGTCGGGTAGCGGTAGAGGTCGGCGACGGTCATGACGTCGCAGAAGTACGGGTCCCAGCGGGTCGGGAAGTGCATGCCCACAGCGAGGCCGGCGTCCCGTTCGGCGTCCAGACGGCGGTGCAGGTAGGCGATCATGCGGTCGAACGCGGATCCCATCCGTCGGCGTCCGAGAAGCTTCGCGCCGCCGAGCGGGCCGAGGTAGTTGACGACATCGAAGGGCCTGGTCCCGGCGTTGAGGAGTCGGGCAAAGGACCGGCTGGCACCGCGCGGCAGCCGTTTGAAGACGCGCATCAGGACCAGCAGCGGCCGTCGGTGGGCCGGCGCAGATCCGCCTCGGTCGCGTCGTCGAGGAGCCGATGGAATGCCGTACGGGCGCCCTCCAGCTCTGCGTGGATCGCCTGACGGTCCACCGGCGGCTCCTCGATCGGACTCACCCACTCCCTGCGCGGCCCGTGCTGCCGGCTCAGCCGAGGGAGCCGAGCATCTTTCCCATCGCGGCGACCACCGACGGCTCCACCCGGTAGTACACCCATGTGCCGCGCCGCTCGGAGGCGAGCAGGCCGGCCTCCTTGAGCTTCTTCAGATGGTGGGAGACGGTCGGCTGGGAGACCCCGACGTCGGAGATGTCGCACACGCAGGCCTCGCCGCCCTCGTGCGAGGCCACCGCGGAAAACAGGCGCAACCGCACCGGGTCGCCCAGCGCCTTGAACATCCGGGCCGTCTTCTCGGCTTCGTCGGCAGTCAGGGGGCGCTCGGTGAGCGGAGGACAGCACGGCGCCACGGCCTCGGGGACCTCGGGTTCCAGCAGCGGCAGCGCCCTCGTATTCGACATGCATCTATGTTGACACACGTCGAACCAGTGGGCGAGGGGCGGCAGGGCTACCCTCTCCTCTCCTCATCGATTATCGTCGATTACCGATGAGAGATTTCCTGGAACGCGCCGAGGCGGAGGAGTACGCCAGCTGGTTCAAGGCGCTGGCCGACGCCACCCGCATTCAGATCGTCACGCTGCTGGCGCGCAGTGGTGAGCCACTGACGGTGGGGCAGATCGTCGAGGCCGTGGGAGTGGGGCAGTCGACGGTCTCGCACCACCTGAAGGGACTGGCGGAGGTGGGCTTCGTGCTGGTCGAGCGGAAGGGCTCGTTCGGTTGGTACCGGCTGAACGAGCGCTGCGTGGCCGCCTTCCCTTCGGCTGCCGATGTCGTCATGGGGCGCCCCGCGCCTGCCCAGGATGCAGGCAGCGCGGCGCGCGGGCGCCGGCAAAGCGGCCCATGAGCATCGCCGCCGGGCAGGCCGAGCGGGCGCCGATGCGTTCCCGGGCGCTCTACGCGCTGCTGCTGGGGCTGGGCGCGCTGGACGCCGGCGGGTACAGCCTGATCGCACCGGTGCTTCCTGGCCTGGCCGCACAGACCGGGGCCGACGGCGGGACTGCTGGGCGCCACGTTCCCGCTCGGGATGGTCGCCGGGTTCACCGTGGGCGGAGCCATGGTCCAGCGCGCTAGCCCGGCACGGCTGGTCCTGGCGGGGCTGTCGCTGATCGCCGCGGGTAGCCACGGGTTCGCCCTCGGTATGGATCTGGTCGTCTTCGCCGCCTCCCGCCTGGTGATGGGGGTGGGCTCCGGGTGTCTGTGGCTGGGGATCACTTTCGCCGCCCTGGCCGCCTGGCCCGGCCAGGAGTACCGGTGCGTGAGCCGCATCTACGCCGCCTACTCCGCAGGCGGCCTCCTCGGTCCGCTGCTCGGGGCGATCCATGGGGTGCGCGGCCCCTTCGCCGCCTACCTCACCCTCGTCCTCCTCGCCGTCGTACCCGCGCTGATGCTCCGGCTTCCTTCCGGGGTCGGTGCGTTCAGCGCCGACCGGGGCGCTCTGCGCTCGCCCGGGTTCCGGGCGGCCGCTGTCGCAATCGTCGTCGCCGTACTGTCGCTCGGCATGTTTGAGGGGGTGCTGCCGCTTCACTTCGGCACCAAGCTGGACCAGTCCCGGATCGGTGTGCTGTACGCGGCGACGTCCGTAGTGGTGGCGGTCGCCGGGGTGGTGGCGGCCCGATGGCGGCCGCGCAGGGTGCTGCTGGTCTCCACCGTGCTGGTGGTCGCCGGCTTCGCGGTCGCCGGAGCCAGTTCTGTTGTACCCGTGTGGATCGCGGCACTCGCCCTTGCGGGGGCCGGTATCGGCCTGGCCAACACTGGAGGGACCGGCGTCCTCGTGGACGCCGTGCCCGCACCGCGCATCGTGACCGCCATGGTGCTGTGGTCCCAGCTCGGCATCCTGGGCTACCTGTTCGCCCCTCTGCTCGGCGGCCCCGTTGCCGATGCTTTCGGCTATGGGGCGGTCGCCGTCATCGTCGCGGTGACGGCGCTGGGGACTGCCGCGATGCTCGTCCGCGGCGACCGCGCGTGAACCCTCCGGCTCTAACTGGATCTTCAGATTCGACAAATGTCTATGTTGACGCTTGTCGAATCAGGTGCCATCCTGGCCGCGCAAGACATCGACAGACGTCGAAACAAAGGGGAGTCCCGTGAACGCACCTACCAACGACCAGCTGCCCGTCGTGGTCGTCGGCGCCGGCCCGGTCGGCCTGGCCGCCGCCGCCCACCTTGTCGAGCGAGGTCTGGAGCCGCTGGTTCTGGAGGCGGGGCCGTCCGCGGGCACCGCCGTACGGGCCTGGTCGCACGTGCGGCTGTTCTCCCCCTGGGGCGAGGTCACCGACCCGGCCGCTGAGAAGCTGCTGGCCCCGACCGGCTGGGTCCGACCCAATGCCTCCGCCTACCCGACCGGCGGCGACTGGGCCGAGCACTACCTGCAGCCACTCGCCGACGTCCTGGGCAACCAGGTCCGCTACGGCACCACGGTCACCGGCGTGGCCCGCGCCGGCCGCGACCGCATCGTCGACTCCGGCCGCGACGAGCAGCCCTTCACCGTCCACATCCAGTCCGCCGACGGCCGTGAGGAGCGGCTCACCGCCCGCGCCGTCATCGACGCCTCCGGCACCTGGTCCACCCCCAGCCCGCTGGGCGCCGACGGCCTGCCCGCCCTCGGCGAGAAGACCGCCGCCAACCGCATCTCCTACCGCGTCCCCGACCTGAAGGACCCGGCCGTACGCGCCCGGTACGCGGGCAAGCGCACCGCTGTGATCGGCTCAGGAGCCTCCGCGTTCACCGCCCTCGCGTACCTCGCCGACCTGGCCAAGGAGGAGGGCGGGACCCATGCGGTGTGGATCCTGCGCCGCGGAATCGGCGCGAACACCTACGGCGGCGGCGAGGCCGACCAACTCCCCGCCCGTGGCGCCCTGGGCCTGCGCGCCAAGGCAGCCGTCGAGGCCGGCCACGCGAGCGCGGTCACCGGCTTCCGTGCCCAGTCCGTGGAACGCGATGGCGACCGGCTGGTCCTCATTGCCGAGGACGGGCGCCGCCTGGACCCGGTCGACGAGGTCATCGTCCTGACCGGCTTCCGCCCCGACCTGTCCTTTCTTTCTGAGCTCCGTCTCGGCCTCGACGAGCGCCTCCAGGCCCCGACCGCGCTGGCTCCACTCATCGACCCGAACGTGCATTCCTGCGGCACGGTCTACCCGCACGGCGTGAACGAGTTGTCCCACCCCGAACAGGGCGTCTACCTGGTGGGCATGAAGTCCTACGGCCGCGCGCCCACGTTCCTCGCGATGACCGGCTACGAGCAGGTCCGCTCCATCACCGCCGCGATCGCGGGCGACCGGGAGGCGGCCGAACGCGTCGAGCTGACCCTGCCGGAAACCGGCGTGTGCGGCGGCGCAGGCCTGTTCGACGACCCCGACGCCGCCCAGAGCAGTGAGAGCGGCGGCTGCTGCGCCGCCCCGGCCACTGTGCAGATCGGAATCGGCGCCCCGGCCGCCTCTGGCGGCTGCTGAACTCCCCATCCACCCAAGGAGGTTCGCCATGTCCCGCGTACAGCTCGCCCTGCGCGTACCCGACCTGAACGCGTCCGTCGCCTTCTACAGCAAGCTGTTCGGCACCGAGCCCGCCAAACTACGCGACGGCTACGCCAACTTCGCCGTCACCGAGCCCCCGCTCAAGCTCGTCCTCATCGAAGGCCCCGCAGGTGAGGTAACCCGCATGGACCACCTCGGCGTCGAGGTCGACAGCACGGAGGCCGTCCACGCCGCCACCTCTCGCCTGAACGAGGCCGGACTGGCCACCGACGTGGAAGACGACACCACCTGCTGCTACGCCCTCCAGGACAAGGTCTGGGTCCACGGTCCCGGCCAGGAACCCTGGGAGGTGTACGTCGTCAAGGCCGACGCCGACACCCTGGCCAAGCAGCAGGGCAGCACCTGCTGCGCCGGCCCGGCCGAGGCCGACACCGGCTCGAAGGAACCGGCCGTCGCGGGCGGCTGCTGCTGATCCGCCGATGACCAACCTCCACACCGGCGAGGCCGTGACCGGGACGGGAGACCGGTCACGGCCCCGCGCCGCGCTGCCCGTCCTGTGCGCCCCGCCGGTCCGAGCAGTCTTGTTCCCTTCGCATGGTCTGCAGTCGCCTGCCGGGGTCTGGGGTGTCGCCCGGTTGCCCGGCGCGTGCCGTGCCCGGTTGTGCTCGGATGCTGGGTGTCGATGCCGTGCTGCGTGGGGTGGTGGCGGGCTGGCAGGGAGTGAATTCGCAGCAGGGTGGCCTCCGTCGGCGTGTGGTGCATACCCGGTGGCCGCACGCCGGCTGCAGCCGGCTCAGAGCAGGGCCGCCGTCAGCAGGGCGATCGCGGGCGGCAGGCCCTGGCCCAGGCCGCCGCGCCACAACCGGGGGAAGGAAGCGACGAAGACAATCGCCTGCTGCCTACCGCGAGCCGCATGTGCCGTGCGTTCGCCGGTTCAGGGGCGCACCTCGACGTAGTCGCCGGAGGCCGTGGCCGGCCCGGTGGTGGTGGTGCCGGTGAAATGCCATCGCCAGTAGCCGTCCTGGACTGCCTTGACGGTGGTGTGCAGGGTGCCGGTGCTGTTGGTGTTCACCGTGGCGATCGTGGTGTAGGTGCTGCTGTCCTTCGGACGAAACTGCAGCTTTACCGCCCGGCCCGCATATCCCGCGTACCGGTAGGTGTCCCAGTTGGCCCGCACCAGCTTGCCGGTGACGGTGATGCGGGCGCCCTTGGCCACGGGTTCCGGTGACGCGTTCACCGTGACACGCGCGGCCCGCTTGAGGCCGAACGACCCCACGCCGGGAGCGAAAACGGAATCGCCGTCGTTGGCGTCGACCAAGGCGTCCACCGACCAGGTTCCCGCGTTGGCGTTGGCCAGATCCACCGGATCGTCACTGCCCGGGGCGGGGTGGGCGTTGACGGTGAACGAGGTGGTGCAGGCCGTCGCGGTCTCGCAGAATGCGTCGGTGGTGTAGAAGCCGCCGTGCGGTCCCTTCAGATCCACGTCGACGAAAGACAGTCCGGAGTCATCCGATCCTGTGACCGTCACCGGGAACACCACGTTGCGGGTGATCCCCACGATGACGTCCTGCCCGGAGTTGATGACGGCATCGCCGACCGTCGGCTCGCCGAGCCCGGTATCGGCCGCGGCATCGGCCCGTGCTCCAACTCCTACCAGCATCACAGCGACGGCCCCCACCACGACACCGCGAGGGATGCGCCACACAGCGCGTACGACGGCCGCGGACCCGGCGTGTCCGCGCCCGCCGCCTCGTCTGACGCCGAATGGTGCGGCGAAACGGCTCATGAATCCTCCACAAGACAACGCACCCACACGCCCCCCAACAACGGCAGTCGGCGACGGGCACAACAAACGGATGAAAGGCCACCCCGTTCGACTGCCGAACCCACCCGACCGTTGCCCCCTGGATCGGAATGCCGCAACAACCCACCGCACCGGGACGCACCACACGACGCAACCGGCCTCACATCCGCGTGCTTTGACCAGGTCGTCCACGCTCCGGGTGGACACGCCGTGCACGTATGCTGCAGGCCGAGAAGGTGGACGACCCGCCCTCCTTCATCAACCGATGGACGATCGCAGGCGCCCGGGGTCTCGGGATTCACATCTGGGCCCAATGCCGGGGCGTGTCAGTAGCTTTGTGTAAGTCCTTGGGGTTCACCTGGTGTTGAGCCGGTCCTCGAAGAAGAGTGAGAACTGGTTCAGCGCCTTCTTCCAGTGTGCCGCGACGTGGTTGACATCGCGGGCCTTGGGGGTGATCAGCTCGCGGACGGCGAGGTAGAGCACCTTCAGCGCGGCCTGCTCCGAGGGGA